>NZ_JAKNBL010000059.1 GCF_022410535.1 Pelotomaculum terephthalicicum JT | reverse complement strand
TCTCAGTTTTTCATGATTCCTGCCCTTCAAACCCTTATTCCCCGTTTTATTTTGGGGTAAAATCTTTTTTTTTGTTCCTTTCAACCCTTGTACGCTCTGGCTTCTCAAACATCGCAATTAGCTCAATTCTTAACCTCTTATATTTTTCGTTATCACAACCAGTTCCGCTGCGAGGATATAATCCCGCAGTATAATCCTGGTATCAGATATCATCTTAACATGTATTTACTTTTATATCCGCAAGTGATATCATATAAATATCAAAATAATAATAGACAGGAGAATGAATGATTATGAAAGAAAAGAATGCCTGGGTTTTCAATGGTTTTCTGGCGCTCCTTCTGCTGTTGGTCTGGTCGGGACTGGCAGCCTATATTCTGGTGGAACGGAATCCCATCGCGGGGGTGCTCATGCTTATAGCAGCCGCGTTAATTTTTAGCGGAATAGTTATAGTGCAACCCAATCAGGCGCGAGTTGTCACCTTTTTTGGCCGCTATATGGGAAGTGTGCGGGAAAGCGGCATCTGGCTGACCATACCGTTGACATCACGCAAAACGATCTCATTGCGGGTGCGTAACTTTAACAGTAATACATTAAAAGTCAACGATGTCGAAGGAAACCCCGTTGAAATCGCGGCTGTTGTTGTTTTTAAAGTAGTGGATTCCGCGAAAGCAGTGTTTGACGTCGATAAATATGAGGAATTTGTTGAAATACAAAGTGAAACGGCGTTGCGGCATGTCGCCACCAAGTATCCATATGACTGCTTTGAAGAAAAAGGATATTCCCTGCGCAGCAATGCTGAAGAAGTGGCTGATGAACTGAGCAAGGAACTTCAAACACGTCTTGCCGTGGCAGGGGTCGAAGTCATGGAAGCCCGCCTGACTCACTTAGCGTACGCTACTGAAATCGCCAGCGCCATGTTGCAGCGCCAGCAGGCGTCAGCGATAGTGGCAGCCAGGCAAAAAATCGTCGAGGGGGCGGTCGGCATGGCGCAAATGGCTATCAATCAGCTCCAGCGGGATAATATTGTGGAACTTGACGAAGAACGCAAAGTGGCTATGATCAACAATTTGATGGTGGCAATCGTTTCAGACCGGGCGGCCCAGCCGGTTATCAATACTGGCAGCCTATATTAAATCGGGTGGCCTCTCATGTCTGATAAAAAAAAATTTTTACTTCGTATCGACCCCAAATTATACGAGGCTTTAGAAAGATGGGCGGCCGACGAATTTCGCAGCGTAAACGCGCACGTTGAATATTTATTGAGTGAAGCGGCACGGAAGGCAAAGCGCGTGTCCGCGAAGTCTCCCGCCAATCCGATACAACAAAGTAATGATTAAAAATTACCTCTAACCTTTTGCAGCAATTCCTTGCGATTCGACGTGCCGGATTTCCGTAAATCAGCTCATAAACTTTTTTTTCACTATTAGTAAGACTATACCAAAAGCTGGCATTTCCCGGATCAATTTCTCGTCATCAGTTTCTGCAACCGGTATCGTTACAGGTTTTTTCATCAAGATTATTAGGCAAATCGGCTTTAACCTGTTCATACTGGTGTAATGGCCGGAGGTACCAGATTATTAACGGGTTAATCATAAACAAAAGACAGGCGCCCAGCACCGCTGTAGCGGGGCTTAACAAAGGACCGGGCAGCAATTGCGTATCCAACGCTATCCCGGGCGCTGTGATAAAAAACAAAGACAGGCCGAGCCCGAGTCCGAAAACCCGGGTATTCAGTATTTTAGACAAATCGCGCAAGGTAAGCCAGTAATAGAGATCTGTTGCGCAAAGTCCGGCAATTATCAACAGCAGAGTAATAATAATTTCTACCGGACGGTCGAGACTGATTATAGCGATTGTCAGACCAAGACCTAATAAACTTAACGCTACAGGTCCCAGCCATAAATACGAGAATTTTCGGGCATAAACCGCAAGCGCGAGATAGATTGCCGCATAAAGAAAAGAGTCTATTCCTATAACTGCCGGCCATTGGGAATAAAAAAGGGGCACTATCGCCCTGAACCAGAATCCTCCGGAAAAGTAAGCGGCCAATGAAAAAGCAATGATGCTGACAATAGTACTGGTTTTAATTTTTTTGTTTCCCGCTTCTTTTTTAGTCAGGTTGCATGCAAAATGTCTATTGCCGATATAGAGCGCGCCGAGAAGCGGAGCCAGTCCGGTAAGAGAAGCGGCGATCTTTACAAAAGGATAGGATAAAAAATGGGTAAAGCAGGTCAAACCCAGCAATACATTCGCTGTGGTCATGGCCAGACCAATCGTTATCACAGGAGATTTTTCATTCAAGAAAACCGGTATCCAGGACAGGACAAGATAAGCTGAAATAAGACCAAGTATGACGCTGATGACATTTGGATTATTTAAAGGAATAAAGGTCCATATACATGTTAGAATGAAAATTACCGCGCCGGAAGATACCACTAATCTTTTATCATTCAACACGACCGGAGGCAAAAAGGAAAAAATAATCATACCCAGGCCATGACTAAAAGTAAAAAAATGTCCCAGTATATACGCCTGCGGCCCGAATATCTCCTCCAACAACGGACCGTGCATGGGATATGAGAGAATCCAAGTAAAAATAAAAGCAAGCGCTAGGGCGTTCAACACCGAATCTTGCGGCACCAACTTAATCTTTTGAGGAAGAATCATAGTTCAGTCTTTCATGTAAATTAATCTTTAGCAAAATATATCATATTTTGTCGAACAAAAACACCTGATCGGGTGTATTTTTTTATGTTTTCCACGTGGGGTAGGTTATCGGCGTATATCTTTTTGCCATTGATTATTAAATCATTTTAAACAGATACCGATGGTCAGAAATCCAATGCTTCATAGGCTGAGCGTATTTCGCGCATGATATATATTGTATCTATACATCCATAAAAATTGAGGTGATTGATGTGCTGGCCAGGGATATTATGAACAAAAATGTTATTACCGTACAAGAAGATGCCGCCATTGAAGAAGTGGCCGGAATACTAACGGAAAACAACATCTCCGGGGCACCGATTTTAAATAAGGAAGGGAATTTAGTGGGCATTGTTACCGAAGAAGACCTGCTGCACAAGGAAACAAACCCCAGAACACCAGGTTTTCTGAATATACTGGGTGCTTTTATTTACATTAACGGGCTGGAAAGATACCGGGAGGATTTTAAAAAATTAGCCGCCCAAAGAGCGTCGGAAATAATGACTACTGATGTAATCACTGTCGGCGGTGATATAGAAATTGAACGGGTGGCTGCTTTAATGGTAGATAATGACATAAATAGAGTACCGGTGGTTGAAAACAACTCTGTCATTGGCATTATCAGCCGCGCTGACATAATTAAAACCCTGGCTCAACGGGTTTAAGCCAGACCTTTTTGCCGCTGATGCATACCCAAAGGTTACTTGTCTATAAATCAAGAAAAGCATGATTACCTTTAAATAATTACCTTATAAATAAAGTGGGCGGTTTTATGATCACCGCTCACTTTTTTACCGGCTCCACCTTCTAGCTGGACATACTCCTTAAAGCATCCACTTTCTTGATTTTCATGGAATCCCTGTGAAACTCTATTACTCCTTCATCCCTCAACCTGGACATCTCGCGTGACAGAGACGGGCGGGAAACGTTCAGGAAGTCAGCAAGCTCGTTCCTTTTCAGAGGCATCATGAACATGGTACTGCCCGTCCTTTTATACTGTTCCAGCAGAAAAGTGCTGATCTTCTCCCTCAGGCTCTTGATCGCCAGGTATTCTACCTTCTGGTGAAGCATAAGCGCCTTGCCCGATACAATTTCCAGCATGTTCGTGATCAGCTGCCTATGGCTCATGCAGGAATTTTCACAGTTGCCGACTATCTTTCCAGCCGGCAGGAACATTACTGTGCAGGCTGTCCTGGCCGCTACCGTTACCGGCCAGACGCCGTCTCCCGAAAACGCGGCCATCTCGCCGAACATCTCCCCGGGGCCGTTTACCGCTATAATGACCCGGCTACCGGCCGCGTTTTCCTTGGCAACCACTACCTCGCCGGAAAGGACTACCCCCAGACCGGTAAATCTTTCACCGGCAACGGCCACCCACTCATTTTTTCCGTAGCTGTTCACATTCGGCTTCAGGCATTCAAACACGATATTCAATTCATCCGGGCTTATCCTCCTAAATAATTCGCACTTAGATAAAGCTTTCATCCATTTCATATACATTTTTACTCACCCTTGTTTTTGGTAACCATGGCTACCGATTTAACGTTGCCAATATAATAAAATAACTTTACAAAAGCCGCAAGAAAAATATTTAAAGGGGGTCTCTTCAGGTGAAAAGAAAAATTGTCAAGATAGACGAAGAAAAATGCACCGGCTGCGGGCTTTGCGTCGATGCCTGTGGCGAGGGCGCCCTGCAGCTTGTCAATGGAAAAGCAAAGCTTGTGTCGGAAAGCTATTGCGACGGCCTGGGAGCCTGTCTTCCGGAATGTCCGGCCGACGCGATAACCTTGGAAGAGCGCGACGCAGCTGCGTTTGACGAAGAAGCTGTAAAAAAACACACGGCCGATAGACAAATTCCTATACCTGAAAACCTTGCCTGCGGGTGCCCCGGTACTCTGGCAAGGATAATCGAGCAGAATGGGAACCCGGCGCCTGTTATCCCCGCTGCAGGAAATCCCGCGCCGGCAACATCACAACTTCGCCAGTGGCCTTGCCAGATTAAGCTGGTGCCGGTGAACGCTCCCTACTTCGACAATGCCGGCCTGCTGGTAGCCGCCGATTGCACAGCTTACGCCTATGCCGGCATTCATAATGATTTCATGCACAATAAAATTACCATTATCGGCTGTCCGAAGTTGGATGATATCGATTACACCGAAAAACTGACAGGAATATTGAAGGCGCATGAATTAAAAAGCGTCACCGTGCTCCGCATGGAGGTACCCTGCTGCGGCGGCATCGCCAACGCGGTGAAACAGGCGCTCATAAACAGCGGTAAAATGATTCCGTGGCGTATTGTCACTATCACCACCGACGGAAAAATTGCGGAAGAATAGGTTCATTACTTCAAAAATAAACCAAGGAGGTAACACATGATGTTTTGTTTTCAATGCGAGCAAACGGCAGGCGGCAAAGGTTGCACCAAAGTGGGTGTGTGCGGCAAGCAGCCGGATCTCGCCGGCAAGCAGGACGAATTAACCTGTGCCATGGTCGGACTAGCCCGCGCCGCGCAAGGCCGGACACCGGACCAGAACACGGACGCGCTGGTCATGCAAGGGCTTTTCGCGACACTCACCAACGTCAACTTTGACGGCAGCCGCATCGACGAGCTCAAAAACCTTATTCAAGCTGAAAAAGCAAAGCTGGGCGGGGTGGCAGACCCGGCCTTCGACACTCTCTGGGCAGGTGATCCAGACATGGTGTCCCTTCGCTCCACCCTTCTTTTCGGGTTGCGCGGCATGGCGGCTTACGCGTGGCACGCCTGTGTACTGGGCAAAAAAGACGATGCAGTAACATCATGGCTATACAAAGGGATGCGCGCCATCGGCGAGGAACATTCAGTCGAGGAGTGGCTGGGCTTGCTGATGGAGTTCGGCCAGGTCAATCTCAAGTGCATGGCCCTGCTTGATGAGGCCAACACCTCAACTTATGGGCATCCCGTGCCCGTCAAGGTCTCCACCACGGTTGAAAAAGGGCCGTTCATTATGATCACCGGCCACGACTTGCATGACTTGAAGCAGCTTCTTGAGCAAACAGAGGGCAAAGGCATAAACATTTATACCAACGGCGAAATGCTGCCCGCCCACGGCTATCCCGAACTGAAGAAATACCCGCATCTCAAGGGCAACTTCGGGACCGCCTGGCATAACCAAAAGAAGGAATTTGACGGCATACCGGCCCCTGTTCTTTATACAACCAACTGTCTGATGCCGCCTCTGCCTTCTTATTCCGACAGAATCTTCACCACCGATGCCGTCGGCTACCCGGGCATTAAACATATAAAGGGAGACAACGGCAGGAAAGATTTCACTCCGTTAATCAGCAAGGCCCTTGAACTGGGCGGCTGGGCGGAAGACAAGAAGCTCACCGGCATCAACGGCGGTTCGGAAGTGATGACCGGGTTTGCCCGCAACACTGTGCTCGGCATTGCCGATAAAGTCATTGAAGCAGTCAAAGCCGGCGCGATCAAGCATTTCTTCCTGGTCGGCGGCTGTGACGGCGCCAGGGCGGGCAGAAACTACTATACCGATTTTGTCAGAAAGGCCCCTCCGGACACCGTCATCTTGACTCTGGCCTGCGGCAAGTTCCGCTTCAATGATCTGGACATCGGTGAAATCGGCGGCCTGCCGCGCATTATGGACATGGGCCAGTGCAACGACGCATATTCCGCCATCCAGGTGGCTGTCGCCCTGGCCGGCGCGTTCAACTGCGGGGTTAACGAGCTGCCCCTGACCCTCGTTCTCTCGTGGTACGAACAGAAAGCCGTGAGCATTCTGCTGACGCTCCTGTCGCTGGATATTAAAAACATCTACCTTGGTCCCACACTGCCCGCGTTTATCTCCCCGAACGTGCTGAACGTTCTGGCAGAAAAATTCAACATCAAGCCGATCAGCACGCCGGCAGCGGATTTAGAAGCGATTCTTGGATAAAGAAAAGTGGGGTCAGGCTTTACTTTGTGAGATTATTATTTAAGAAAGTAAAGCCTGACTCATTGTTATTCCGGAGAGTCAAAGAGTCAAGGGGAAAGAGTCAAGAGAGTCAAGGGGTCAGCCCTTGACATTGGACAAGCACATAAATTACTTTTTATAAGTAAGTTCTTTTTTACTGTCTCGTACGTTTAATGCCAAATTACTATAACAAGGTTATCGCTCCGATAAAGTTCAAATGCTGTTTAAAAACAAGAACGGTTTCTGATAAACCCAGCCTATGGGGAAGTCCACCTCCGACAATGACAGCTTTTACGGATAGTTCCTTCGTACCGGGGAATATTTTGCGCGTCGCAAGAATTTCAATTTTAGGATTTACCTTTCTGGCCTTGGTCAATATTTTATTTGTCCTGGTAGCAATGCCTGAAGCATACTCTAAAATATTCATGGATGCTCGCCAGGACATATGCAGGTTCTCTGCGTCACCTTCGGCTTCAATAATGCTGGTTTGCGGTTGCACCTTGGTTCCTGAAGATAGATGTTTCAAAGTGTTAATGTTTTATATTGTATCCGCCGCCGGACTTGAAAACCAAAGCGGTCGACATCAGTGTCTCGTACATGGAATGCAGCGAATCTTCTACAGCCAGGACAAAGCAGGCAGAAGGCTGCCATGGCCGGTCGGGTTTACCCTTGTTAGCCCAAATGGGAGTCGATGGAATAAATAAAGGCTCACCTATTTCTCACCTAATTTATAGAAGCGAGTTTCTCCCCCCAGTGTTTTGGGTTTTCTTTTTCAGCGCCTGCCGCCACTCGGGCAAGGCGAAAAACTGCTTCCTCGAATGTTTCTATAATGTTGCCTGAATCATCTCTTAACGCATAACGAGCGTTAAAAACATTTTGACCTGCATCAGTAAGTTTATTCATAATTAGCCGCCTTCATGGTTTAGTATGGATTTCTAAAAATTTAGTTTAATTCTTATAGCAAAATGTCTTTTAGCATGTTTTATCTTTTAGAATCATCTTGCAATCAATGATTATGGCAAGTGGTTTTTCTTTTATTAAATCTCTTTGGCTAATTTATATGATTAAATAGTCAGGGTCAGTATTAACCTAATAACAGCAGGTAAATTCTTTCAAATGTTAACACAGGGTGTGGCTCACTTTGGGCTGTAAACATTTTAGGAACCTGTTAACACTCTTCAAAAGCCAGATCAATCAGTGATATTACAACAAGCTTAACAGCACAGGTAAAAAATTAGCTAGATAAACCAGCTTAATAGACCTAGCTCTTACCTAGAGTCCTTGAACATACCTTAGCTCAAACCCTGTTTTAATTTATTATTTAGTTAGTGTGATTGAGTTTGTAGGGCAATTTTCCTCGCAAGTCATGCATCCCAGACAAGCTTCTGGGTGAACAACTTTGGCAATATCGCTTATTTCAAATACCTTTGGATCCGCAGGGCACTCATCATAACATATGGCACAAGCCACGCATGTTTCACTATCTACTATTGGTTTCATTTAACTAACCTCCTCCAGGTAATTATGAAATAATGTTATATAGAACAATTCCAAAGATAGTTTAGCTAACAAATTTCGTTTTTTATGCATCTAATTGTTTGTATGCTTCAATCATAATGGCACATTCTAAACGCTTTTTTGCATTGTACAAAACAATTCCTCAGGCTTCATAATATCTCCGCTTGCATAATAAGAATTTGCATGACAACTACCTGAACAGTAAAGTTTTGCCCAACAATCACGGCAATGGATACTTCCACAGTTACCATCTATAGCAATATTAATTCCACCCATTGTGTAAATGCATCTCCAAATTGAATCATCTTTCAAGAACAATTTCATCCCCAACTGAAAAGATATGGCAACGTTCTTTAAGAAAACGCTTCATTTCACAGATAGCTATCATTCCGGTGCAATGCAGCGGAATGATAGTTTCAACCCTATAATTCAAAAAACTCTGGATTGTTAATTCAATTCTGATATCTGGAACACTCTCCATGTGCATTCCACCAATTAAACCGGCTATTTTTTCACCCGGGAATAACTTTTGCGCATACCTAAGACAGTTTACCACTCCTACGTGGCTACATCCCACAAAAATATAAATCCCCTTGTTTCCTTTCAAAACAAGGATTTGTTCATCAATAAAAAGATCACGAGAAATCTCGTCATTTTCATTGCGCACAAAAAAATAATGGGGAACATCCTCAAAGGCAACACCTCTTGGGATCATTGGCGATACTACAGCCACGCTATTTATTTGTTTCGTTTTTACCGTTGAATTAATTCTTCCGCTAAGTTTTTTCCAAACATCTCTGCTCCATGGAACACCAATACTTCTATTCTGGGTTTTTCCATCACTCATGTAAAATCTTTCATTGAACGCCTTAGGATGCATATATATTGGTGCTAATGTGTTGAGTCTGCAAAAATACGGCACGCCACCCGTATGATCATAATGACCATGACTAATAACCAGAGCATTTACTTTTGAAAGATCTACACCAGATGTTTCGGCGTTCCAGGAAAAAACATCCGTTTGGCCTGTATCGAAAAGAATATTCCCGTCATCCGTTTCTATCCACACGGATAGTCCGTGTTCCGCAAGAAATCCTCTTCTTTTTGAATAATTGTCGCATAAGATATGGAACTTTATCATAACTCTTTTTATTCCCGGGTTTTTATCTTTACTTCAAGTGAATATTTGTGTTGTTGTATTCAATCAACTACTGGCTCTCGTCATCTTCGTCCGGCGGGTGAGTGATGAAATACTCACGCTCAAGAAGTTCGTGATACTCCTCTGGTATAGGTACTGTAAGCTTCGATGCGATTTCATCACGGGCAATCAGTCTGCAGACTAAATCATAACTGCCGTCAGGATTCTTGCGCGGCCGCCACCGTTTAAGCATGGTCCCTTCACGCTCCATGTGGTCTTTGACTACATTATTACACCAAGTGAAAAAGCTTTCCTGCAGGTCGTTAAGGAACTCTTCCATTATTTGATCCTCCGCGCAGTTCTTTTTAACACATTATCAATATTTCCTAGCAATTAATTATTTAATATGGATAATTTTTGTTGCCAATTATTCAAAACGATTAGTTATTAAAACTAAGGTATTCTTATTTCTTATGACAAGTTTATCTGTGAAGTAATAGATGGCTATTATAGACGTGTTCCTATTGAGTCATATTCTCAGGGATAAAATTGGCAAAAAGGTTACTATTATATTCCTCAATCTTACCTTGATCACAGAGCTTTGAAAAACTGGGGTCTACAGGCAAGCCGCCAATATAGGGTATCTGAAACTTTTGAGCAATTTCTTCACCCCGGCTAGGTCCAAACAACTCAAAATGTTCGTTGCAATGCGGGCAAACGGCGCCACTCATATTTTCAACCAGTCCAATTATGGGTATATTCATCATTTGGGCCATCCTTATTGCCTTGCTCACAATCATAACCGCAAGATCTTGTGGTGAAGATACAACAATCAGCCCGTTTAATGGCAGGGATTGCATCACAGTCAAAGGTACGTCACCAGTGCCGGGCGGCAAGTCAACAAAAAGATAATCAAGGTCACCCCAGGCCACATCTGTCCAAAACTGTTTGACTGTACCGGAAATTACTGGACCGCGCCAAATAACCGGGTCATCTTCATTGGCGGTCAATAAGTTTAGTGACATAACTCTTATCCCATTTTTGCTTATTGAGGGGAATAACGCGGAGCCGTTGCTTTTCACCCCACTCTTTATGCCAAACATCTTTGGCAGGCTCGGGCCGGTGATATCCGCGTCCAGTACTCCCACCGAACAGCCTTTTTTTCTATATTCACAAGCAAGTATAGATGTTATCGAAGATTTCCCCACACCGCCTTTTCCACTCATGACAGCGATAACGTTCCTGATATTGCTAAATTCGTTTCCGGTCAATTTCTCAATACCGGCATTGCCTTCATGACCACATCCGCCGCTTTTTTCATTGTCGCATGCAGAATCTGAATTTTGTTGCATTGTTTTAATTCCTCCTTAGTTTTTTAATGATCGCAGGCATTATCCCCTGTTTCTAGATTGCCGGCCAAAAACAGCCTGACGATATCTTCCGGACTACCTGAGGCCGAATTAGCGCCAATTACTACATTTACGCCATTCTGGTTGAACAATTCCTGTGCCCGCGGCCCCATACCACCGGCAATGATAATCTTAGCTCCTTTTTCACCCAGTAATCTTGGGTACAAACCAGGCTCATGCGGAGGAGGTGTAAATGATTCTTTTTTCAGGATTTCTTTAGTTTCAGGGTTGACGTCAAAAAAATCAAATCTTTCACAATGTCCAAAATGCATACATAACTGGTCTCCTGCGATAGGTAGTGCAATTTTCATTTTTTTGCTTCCTTTCACTGTTTTATTTTAGTTTAACTTTATTCCTGGCTTTTTACCGGCTAAAAGGGGTTAATGAAGCCTTCATTTAACTTATCTTTAATATTGCTAATTTCTTAGAAACACCCCAGTTCACAAGCTATGATTTTTATTTTTAATTTATTGGCAACCTCGCGGATAAGATTAGGTGGCACTTTTAGCTCTTCCGCCAATTTCCTGGCTTCAGGCCAGCTTATTTTCTTTTCTGCCGAAGCTTTTTCAACCGCTTCTAAAATTGCTCGGGGATGATTATTGCGCTCTTGCCACTGGTAAAGTGCCTGTCTCTCCCTTGCCGCTTGCCACGGCGACTGTCATGTCTACTGTCATTAAATTCCCCCTAAAGGGTGTCCTACTCTTTATTTTCTAATTCTTTTATGCGTTTTTTAGCCTGTTCAAGGGTACTTTCCAGGTAGCCAACTTCTTCTTTAAGGAGGTTTAACTCATTCTCATTGCTACCCGGAGTTGTAAAATGCTTTGTCATTAAGGAATGGGCAAAGTATCCGCCAAGTCCAACAAGCATTCCAGCGGTAAAGTCAGAGCACAGCCAGCCGCGCCTGCCACCACGGCCAAGCCTTTGAGCTAAACCATTACCAGGCAGAATATTACTTATACAAAATCCGCGTCCACGTCCTGTCATTATACCCATACCCAATGGACCGGTCCCATCAAATCCCGGCATAAATACATTACCTCCCTGCCTTAGTTTTTGTAAATCTAACAGCAGCCCCTACCTTGACCACCACGCCCCTGGCCTTGCCTGGCTCACCGGCCACCACCACGGCCACAGCATCCGTTGCCCTGCCCCTGACTCTGTCCGGCACCAGTACCAGTACCACACGGGCCTAAGCGCCTGCCTGCTTCCGGACCCCGGCCCAGCGGCCCGATTCCATCTCCTCTTGGCATTTTATACACCTCCCATAATTTAATAAAACTAGCCATGTGCATGACTCAGATCCGTTGATATAGCTGGATTTGATGCACACTAAATTTGCTTATCACTCAATATATGATAGGATTTCCTCCCATAAATGTCGAATTAAGTATTTGCCACAATCCAAAACCAACAAAAACAGGAGGAACCCCTATGCATCAACAATTAATAATGAACATCATTGACTTCTTTACTCCTCAATCCAAAGTCGTTTTCTATACAAAAATCTTTGATTCTCTTGACCTCTCATGCTTTCCTGATAAAG
>NZ_JAKNBL010000058.1 GCF_022410535.1 Pelotomaculum terephthalicicum JT | reverse complement strand
CTACGGGCTCCTTCCATCCCGCCTATACCGGCAGTTTCAAAGAAGTTAATAAATTTCCAGTAAAATATGTGGCCAAGTGCTGCATTTTAAATGGCCGAAAATGCTGTATTTTTATTGACCGTTCACATCACTCTATATGTTGTTTATTACTCACCTTTCGCACATAGATAAAACTTTAAAATATACAATATATGTTATTGATAATAACCTGTAACCTATGCTATGCTAAAAAAAAACAAATGAAAGGAGTCTCAAAAGTGAGAGTAAGAAACAAAGAAGAACTAGTAAGAATGAGCTTTGAGGATGCTTATCATGCCGCCTTTATCGAGGCAAATAATGATGAACCAAACAACATAAAATATGTTGTTGACCTTCGCAACGGGGAATACACAATGGCACCTAATGGAGCAGAGCTTGCGGCAATTTTAGACTTATCGCTAAATTACAGAATTTGTAAAAGAGTTAACCGTTATGGGGATTTACCGCAGAATTAGTAAAAGGGTTACTTGTTATGGGGGAATAATAGGTATTAACCCAAGCCAATTGTTTCTCTCAGGACATATGATAAGGGTATGTTAAAGGCCAGCTCAGACTTGCCGAGAGTCAGAGTCTGGCCTGATTCATTTTCCTTAAATCGGTCAGCTGAAAGTTCATCATTATATATGGAATAATCAATAAAAGGAAAAATCACCCATCTTCGTTCCATTCAATATTCCATGATTGACATAAAAAATATTATCAAAAGGAGTGTTTAATATTTCGCATATTTTCCCCGCCTCTTTAGGACTAGGGCTTATTTTTCCATTTTCTATCTTGGCAGCATATGATTCAGGTAAACCAGCTGCCCTTATAATGCTACTCGGTGTAAACCCTTTACTTGAAAGAAGCTCCTGGAAATACTTTGGATCGACTAGCATGATTCTCACTTTCAACACCACCATTACTGTAATACTCTTGGCTTTTAAATTCATATTAGCATACCTTGTTAGCACATACAAGCACTTTTCATTAGATAGTTCATGCAGTTTCAGGTAAAAACACCTTCTCCCATCCTTCGGGCCTTCTTTCTGCATTCCCATCTTGAGTAGCATAACAGGGTTCTGCCGTTTAACATTACACAAGTTCGTCTAATTTAATGACTTCAATCCCGCCGTCCAGCTGAAACCATAATAAGGATAACTGGTTGACATGTCTAGAACAGGTCTTCCTCGGCCGACATCTCAGGAAGGCTTCTACCCGGATCCGGAACGGGCCGACCGGCACTGTCGCATCCAACTCCAGGAACAGGGTCTTGAGACCATTTTTTCTCAAGTATTTGGTTATGGCTACGATGTCTGCTTCATGCGGGTCACAGAATTTCTGTACATAACAATGACTCCCTGCGCATTCCACTCTCTTGCCAGTGACAGAATGTGCGGCAGCCTGTCGCGATTGGGCCAGTCTTTGGTCGGGCAGCGGGGGCGGTCAACATATCTGGCGGCGATGGCAGCCAGTCTGTCCTCACCGGGCACAACACTGTTCCAGAAGTAACGGCTGCCGGTGCAATGATCCTCAATGACAAAGGTTGCGCCAACAGATTCGCACATTTCCATAAATATACGGTCGTCATTCTCACTGCCGACGATCATCAGCCTTGTACCGCACTCAAGTTCAGGCACTGTGTTTTTCAGGCGTTCAAGCAAGCCGGTGTCATTAATCTTCTTACCTACCCATTTTCCCACAGCTTCTTTAAACTTTTTCAACTCAGCAGCCAGATAACCCATTCATGAATTTTTTCCATCCTTAAATCCCCCCTGAATTGTTTGGACTTGCCTTCCTAAGTCAGTTTGCACTGCCGCAGATCTATTACCAGCTTTCAGAAACCCATACCTCCTTTCCAGATAGCCGCAACAATTCTATAACTCAACCACAACCTGCTGAAGCAGGTTGGTTGGTAATAGCCGCTAAAGCGGCTTAAAAATCTCCCCGCGTAAAATTATCTGCCTTCTGAGATATATATCGCTCATTGCATTAAAAGGGTGTCTCTTAACCATAAAAAGACTTCCATAAAATGGAAGAAGAGCCTGTTTGCCGTGAGATATATCCTTTAGGCAAAAAGGCTCGGAGAAATTTTCAATTTTAATTTTATAACACGCAATTCTTATGCCCAATCAATCTCCGATTTTACATATCAAGAAAGATCACCTTAGGGCAACACATTGCCAATCCGACCTGCCAGGCAACACCTTTCCACATTTCAGGAAAACAGATATCCGTCCAATGATCTTGCGCAAGGTATGGACACATGTGCGTTTAAGAAACTACTTTTCTAAAAAATCTGTCAGAAACATGTATGACAATCACACAATGTATGATAAAAAGTATTTTACTGTGAGGTTCGAGGCCTACTAGTGGTAGGCACCATACCATAATATCTTTTACCAGCATGTAGCTACCACCTCTCGCTTCAGATTATATGATGTGTCCTTTAAACAAACATTGTATGTTTCCGGGACATAAAAAGGCGTGAAGATAAACACTTTATTCAGCCATTAGAATGTAATTCAGTAAATAAAAGTCATTCCTGGCAACTATATTTTGTCATTAGACAGCAGCTTGTCTATATAAAGTATCTTCTACGCAGTGCAAGAGATTCCTTCCTAAATAGTAAATTTTTGTCCGGTAATCATACACCGTGTCCTCCGTGGACAAAAAATTAATTGTTAATCCGAAAGAACTTCATTATAAGCGGAACTATCTGCCGGTAATTTCCAGCCGGAAATTGTCTTTCAGCTTTTTTCGACGGCGCTTTTGCAGCACTGATCTTTTAACAGAGCGTCTTTCGGAATGCAGGGAGCAAGGTTTAATGGCATAAAAATTGCAGCAATTATTGCAATAATTAGTAAAATAAATAAAATTAATTATTTTATATGAGGGTGATATGCGATATATCCCCTTTATTAAAAAAAAGGAGGAAATAGGATGCTTCGTTTACCGGTAGTCCCCGCTGAGTTTAACGTCACCACTTATCTAATGGACAGGCACTTAAAAGAGGGTCGTGGAAACAATGTGTGCATTTACTATGAAGACGAAAAGATCACCTACGCCGAAGTTGCGGAAAGAGTTAACCGCCTTGGCAACGCCCTGCTTAATTTAGGTATTGAGAGGGAAAACCGTGTTTTGCTCTGTATGCCGGATATGCCGGAATTTTTCTATAGTTTTCTGGGCGCAATGAGGACGGGAATAGTGCCGGTGCTCCTTAGCACCATGGCTATAGCAAAAGATTATCTTTACTTCGTAAACGACAGCCGCGCCAAAGCAGCGATCGTCCACGAGAGTGTGTTGCCATTATTTATGGAAGTAAAGGATCAATTCAAGTATTTGAAGCACATGATCGTAATCGGTAATGCGGGCCCCGGACTATTAAGCTTCAGTGAGATTTGTAAAGAAGCATCCCCTGACCTGGAAGCTGCCGACACCAATAAGGACGATCCGGCTTTTTGGCTTTACAGCTCCGGCACCACCGGCCAGCCAAAGGGTATAGTACACCTGCAGCACGACCTCATGTATCTGAACGGGCACTGTGATGATGCAGTACAAGCGACTCCGGAGGATATTTCATTCTCGATTTCCAAGATGTATTTCTCTTATGGCCGCAACAACTCGTTTGACACTGTATTGTTGAGCGGCGGGGCGGTGGTCCTGTTCCCGGGCATGCCGAAACCGGAAGCAGTGGTCGAAGTGGTCAGAAAGTACCGGCCCACCCTCTATTACGGTGTGCCGAGTTCCTATATGGCCTTGCTGGCCCTTATGGATAAAGGTGTAAAAGGTGTTGACTATGACTTTTCTTCGGTGAGGGCATGTGTTTCGGCAGGGGAAGCTCTGCCCAGGGTTATATTTGATCGCTGGAAAGAATTGTTTGGCATCGAAATCTTAGATGGCCTCGGCTCGAGTGACGTAGGCGCGATTTATCTTTCTGCCGTGCCCGGGGCGGTAAAGCCTGGTAGTCTGGGCAAACTTCTTTCCAATTATGAAGGTAAGTTATGCGATGAGGAAGGGAACGAAGTGCCCAGGGGAGAAACCGGCAACCTGTGGATTAAAGCTGAAGGCACGGCGCAATGCTACTGGAACAAGCACCAAAAGAACAAAGAATGTTTCATTGGTGAGTGGTTTATTACCGGTGACAAGTTCTATCAAGATGAAGACGGCTACTATTATGGTGTCGGCCGCGCTGATGATATGCTGAAGGCTGGCGGCATCTGGGTGTCACCCATTGAAGTCGAAGATGCAATTCTGCACCACCCGGCGGTGGCAGAGTGTGGTGTTGTTCCGGCAGCCGATACGGATGAGTTGGTTAAACCAATGGCTTATGTGGTCCTTAAAGAAGGTTATGAGGAATCTCCCGGGCTTGTTAAAGACATTCAGGATTTTGTGCGTAAAAATATCGCCCACTACAAGTACCCGCGCTGGATCAAATTTGTTACGGAACTGCCGCGTACAGCAACCGGTAAAATCCAGCGCTATAAACTGCGCGAGAGAGTGAAGATCGAGGGCGTTAATTAATATACCGCAAAAGTAATTTAAGCAAAACCAGGTAAAAACAAAAAGTTATCATTGGCTGTAAATTAGTGGCGCTGGTTAGCACTTGAAAAAGCCGAAGATGCGATATTGAGAGCGCGGGCATAATTGCCCGCGCCATCCTTCACTTAAGGGCATGGTTATTTAAAGGAAGCCTGAATAATTGTATCTATGCGGTTTCACTGGTTATATGACGCTATTTAAAAAAGAATTAATCTAATAAAATGATTTTTATATGACGTGTTAAATTAGTGGACTCAAGTGGTCTTTAAATTAACACATTACATATGTTTAAATTAGGAGGTTTTATAAGTTGTCCGTTACGAAAGAAACTAATATAGAGAATAATGAATATATATTGCAACTTATTTGTAATTTCGCCCCAATGATCCAGGATATGGTTCCCCTGGACTGCACTATTGGTGTGGCGAATAAGGAGAAACATATTCTTTACCTTCCTGGAAAGGATCTTAATTTACATGCCGACGAAAAACCGGTTGTGCCGGGAAGTGGTCTGCATAAAGCCATTACTACAGGTAAGGTGATAGACACTGTTGTGCCAAAGGATGTTTACGGTGTTTCTTTTAAGTCAAGAGGTATGCCTTTAAGGGATAATAATGGCAATATAGTAGGAGCGATAGCTTTTGGCATCAGCCTGAAAAATCAGGAAGAGTTGATGGACGTGGCACAGTTGGTTGCGTCTTCAACGCAACAGACTTCAGCTACTATTGAGGAACTTGCCTCGTCTGCTCAACAACTGGCAAGCAATCAAGAAATCCTGCAGACTCTGGGCAAGGACGTGTTGGAACAAGTGAAGAAGACCGATTTGATCCTGGGTTTTATCCATGAAGTGGCGGATACCTCGAACCTTTTAGGCCTAAACGCTGCAATAGAAGCAGCCAGGGCCGGAGAACATGGCCGGGGTTTTTCGGTAGTAGCCGAGGAGATTCGGAAACTGTCTGTAAAAAGTGCCCAGGCTGTCAAGGAAATTAGGGATATCCTTGCCAACATAAATAAGAACGTATCAATAATGGCTGAAAAAGTTGTTGATGCTGCGGCGTTGAGCGAGGAACAGTCAGCGGCTACCGAAGAAATCTCCGCCAGCATGCAGGAACTGGCTGTATCGGCAGGAAAGCTTGAAAAAATTGCTGTAATTATTTGATTATGATAGCCCTGGCTATCATATTTTGCGCCGGTCATAGCGAATTTACCATGTCCCAGCGTTTTCCGTAAATCCGAATAATTTCTTCATCGGTCAGTTCTAAATCAGTTGAGAGTAATGCTAACCATTTTTTCGACTTGTTCTTGAGTGATGAATAAGAAAAGGCGTGTGGTTTTTCCATACGCCTTTCGCTTTATTGGGATATCGCTAGGATAATCTTGTTAATTTAAAGCAACTTCAACTTTTCATATAAAGCTGACCGGCTTATACCCAATATTTTTGCTGTTTTGGATTTATTTCCGTTTGTGGCTTGCAACGCTTTAAGAATAGTATCTTTTTCAATATCCGATAGTGAAAAACCATCTGCCCCACTTTCAGCAATGCCATTGTTATTAGTAACACCCAAATCTTCCAGACGAATAGTTTTGTCTTTACAGAACAATATGGCCCTCTCTATCACATTTCCTAATTCTCTGATGTTGCCGGGCCAATCATAACTTAGTAAATAGTGCATGGCATCTTTGGAAATTCCCTTGATATGTTTATTATTTGCTTTGCTGTGTATCTCAATAAAATAATCGACTAAATTTGGGATATCTTCAGAATGAGCACTCAATGGCGGAATATTCAACGATATAACTTTTAATCTATAATATAAATCTTGCCGGAATTTACCTTCGTGATAGAGCTTTTGAAGATCTTGATTCGTCGCGGCAATGATTCGAATATCAATTTTTTTAGGATGCAGCCCTCCTACCCGCATAACTTCTTTTTCTTGAATAATGCGCAGCAGCTTGCTTTGAAGCGGCAGGGGCATATCGCCGATTTCATCTAAAAAAATAGTGCTTTTATCCGCTAATTCAAACTTGCCCGGCTTGCCGTGCTTGCTTGCGCCGGTAAAAGCTCCGCCTTCATAGCCGAATAGCTCTGATTCGGCTAGTTCAGTTGGTATAGCCGCGCAGTTTATGTTAATAAACGGCTGATACCACCGGCTACTGGCATTGTGAATAGCCTGCGCAAACAATTCTTTCCCCGTCCCGCAGCCTCCTGTAATAAGAATGGTGGAAGCGGTTTGTGCCGCCATTAAGGCCAGTCTTTTAAGTTTTTCCATTTCGCTGCTTTCGCCGATTATTGAATCTATGTCATATTTAGTGCCGTTTATTTTGTAAAGCTTTTCATGGCTGTCTTTGTTTGCATATTTCATTTTTGGGGGATCCTCTTTGAGCTTGTCACGGTAATATTTTTCGATGTGGTCAAGCAAGTAACAGACGATAATATCGTCCGTAAAGAAACCTATGGGGCTTCCCTGAAGATCAACGACAGGTGTCTGACTGATATGTATTTTACGCAACCATTGATTAAGTTCGGAAAAATTATTAAATCGCTTATCTTCTCTAAAATAAATAATATCCGTTATGAAATGTCCTGATAATTCAGTATCAATATTTATTCCATTTAATAAGCAATCAAATAAGTTTGAACGTGTGAACATCCCGATGAGCCTGTTATTTGAATCAACTATGGGGATTGCGCTATGCCTTGTGTCCCGGAAAATGCTAATAGCCTCGCGTATTTTACTGTGAGGTTCGAGGCTTACAGTGGTAGGCACCATAACATCTTTTACCAGCATGTAGTTACCACCTCTCGCTTCAGATTATATGATGTGTCCTTTAAACAAACACTGTATGTTTCCGGGACATAAAAAGGCGTGAAGATAAACATTTTATTCAGCTATTAGAATGTAATTCAGTAAATAAAAGTCATTCCTGGCAACTATATTTTGTCATTAGACAGCAGCTTGTCTATTAAAGTATCTTCTACGCAGTGTAAGAGATTCCTGCCTAAATAGTAAATTTTTGTCCGGTAATCATACACCGTGTCCTCCGTGGACAAAATCTTAAAAAAAAAATTACTCGTAGGACGCGAGAGGAACAAGATTTGCAGTGCCTATTAGTAATGCCTATTATATAGCGGTTTAATACACAGACTTTTCTGACATACATGATTTTTCTTAACAATTTGGAATTTGGAAAATTGATTTGTTAAAGGAGGTGAGATTATGGCATAATTATTTACCATCTATTGCTATAATATCAATTGCATTGTAAGGGCGCAAAGACAAAGAACCGTTAGCGAAAGGATGTTGAGTGGGATTTATATTAAAGTAATTGCATAACATAACGGCTGTATTTCTGCTTTTAAGTTTGAGACAACTTATGAATGAAAATCTATACTTTTAATAATAAGGGGGATATTATATGTCAGGTCCAGCGATGGGGGCAATGTTTGTTATTTTGCTCTATTTAGCCCTTACCCTTAGTATAGGGATATATTCGGGCAGGCAATCCGCGAAGTCATCTGAAGGCTATTTTTTAGCTTCAAGAGAACTCGGTCCTTATGTAATGTTTTTTACGCTGTTTGCAACCAATATCAGCGCCTTTGCCTACATGGGCGCCCCCGGCGGGGCTTATCACCTGGGAGTAGGCTTCTTCGGGTATCTGGCGACTACTACAAGCCTGGCAGCCGTGTTTTTCTACGTAATTGGCTATCGTACCTGGCTGCTTGGCAGCAAGTATGGATATATGACGGCACCTCAACTTATAGGGAAGATATACAACAGTAAGGGTGTAACCATGGTTATGTTACTGGCGCTGTCGGTCTTTACCATAGCGTACATGCTGTGTCAGCCCATCGGGGCCGGTTACGTGATCAACGCAGTAACCGGAGGCGCCGTGCCCGCCTATGTCGGCGTGTTAATGGTTTTGGTATTTATTACAATTTATGTTTTTTGGGGTGGGTTAAAGGCCACTGCCTACGCGGATTTATTACAAGGGTCCATAATGATGATTTGTGTTATGCTGGCGCTTATTTTAGTTACTTTAAAGCTCGGCGGCCCTTCAGCAGCAGCTCAGAGTTTGATGACTGCCAATCCGGAGCTTTTTGCGAGAGGGAACTTTTCAATTGAGCAATGGATCAGCTTCGGTCTGGTTATCGGCCTGGGCGTGCCTGTTTTCCCGCAGCTTTTTACCAAGTACCTGGCGGCCAAAAGCTCGGATTCTTTAAAGACAACCATGACTCTTTATCCGCTTGCCATGATCTTGATCTATATTCCGGTGTTATTCCTCGGCGCGTTCGGAAATATAGTTTTCCCGGGTCTTGAGGGTAAGGCGTCAGATGCAATAATTCCGATGCTTTTAGAAAACTATTACGCACCGTGGATCGGAGCCCTGGTTTTATCGGCTGTAATAGCCGCCATTATGTCGACTATTGCCTCTCAATTAATTACCACCAGCACAATGTTATTAAAAGATCTTTATATTCCATATATAAACAAGAATCTTAGCCCGCAAAGAGAAGTGTTCGTTGGCCGTGTGTTTATCTTCTCTTTGGCCCTTTTGACTTGTTACATCGCCCTTAGTCCGCCGGCGGCAATATTGACTATTGTAACCTGGGCCTTTACCGGATATGCCGTATGCACCCCGGCAATTTTGGCCGCTCTGTACTGGCGGAGGAGTACCGCAGCCGCTATTATTTGCTCGGTGCTGGCGGGCGAGGGAGTATTGGTGCTGTTTATGTTGGGTATAATTCCGGCGTCTGTTCTTGGCAATTGGCAAGCTTGTGTCCCGGCAATTACAATAAGTACGCTAGTATTAATCGTGGTGTCTTATTTAACCAAATCCGGTGAAGAGGAAAGACGTTCGATTGATGAAAAACATGATTTTTTGGATACCATTTTCAAGGCTGAAAACGCATAGGGTACAGTAACTAGCTGAAAGAATGATTAGGTGTTTGAACTATTAAAAGGAGGCTGCCCTTTATGAATGGGAAAGTTACATTTTGGTTTATCATGATGTTCCTGCCTTTTTTACTCTATGTGGATTTTTGGCAGTGGAACACAATTTACCCGATTGTATTTGGCTGGATCCCCTGGCACGTGTTTTACCAAGTACTTCTTAACATTGCGATGGTTGTGATGTTTGCCTGCTTTTGCAAGTATCATTGGCCCAAAAATCACTTTAAAGATTAAATTATTAAATTTCACAGAACTCCTGGTTTAATCCAACGCTCCAAGAACAGGACCGCTCAGGTGGTCCTGTTCTTTTTTAACCGGGCTTGCCAACGCGTAACGAAGATTGCCCGGACGTGACTTTCGTTTTGGGGCGGTGCTTAAACTGTAGAATAAGCGATAAAGAAACCAGGTTTGCGCATTATCCCGGCGTGGAAAAACTGCGGGCCGGGGCCAAGGGCGAGTATACCGGATACTGTTGCTCGGCTCGGTACGGTATTAATGATGCTGAAAAAATTGGTAGACAAGGGGACGGTTCTTTTATCAGATTTACGTATTTGGTGAATAATACACAATTGAATTTCTGTTTGTGAAAACACTGTGCTAATGGCCTCAGAAAACCCGGAAAGGCCGTCTTTACAGGCAATCAGGATATCTTCAACACCCTACTTTTTAGGTCATTACAGACACCGAGCCAGAAACCGGCGCTTT
Source organism: Pelotomaculum terephthalicicum JT (assembly GCF_022410535.1). Lineage (GTDB taxonomy): Bacteria > Bacillota > Desulfotomaculia > Desulfotomaculales > Pelotomaculaceae > Pelotomaculum_D > Pelotomaculum_D terephthalicicum. The sequence continues at coordinate 4,137 of NZ_JAKNBL010000058.1, read as the reverse complement.
CATGTTCCCCAATCCAGATGCCTAGGATTTCTTTTTGACCGGCCATATTGATGCCTAGTTCAGGACGTCCGCCTGGGTCTTATCTTCTTTGCGCTCCATGTGTTTCCAATTCCCTCCAGGTCCTGGCAACCCGGCACAAGCACTTGATGGTCAAGATAAATCAAATCGCCCTGATAATAAACCTTGCTGCAGTTTCTGTATTCTTTGAATTTAAAGCGTTCTCCTCCCTTTGCCCTCCCGCAGGCAAAGATGTCTGAATACACAAACGCGGAACCACTTTTCAAAAAACATTCCGATACGGATTGAAAACTTGAACCGGCATAAGGAATATTGTCTCTTGTTTTTGTTACATTAATTTCCTCCCGGTATTTATTTAAATGGGCAATGTCTTTGGTCACGGCGTATTTTCTTGCTTCCTCCGTCAAGTAATCAGAAGCGTCCGCCAGGTCGTTGCCCAACTGCTTGAATTCTGTTCTTCTTTTTTCAGCGGTGTGTTCGGCATCAAGGCTGGAATTCATATATAAAATACTTCCTCCCAGCAATACTGCTATAAGAAAAAATATTCCCAGAATCAGGGTGCTAATCGTTGATTGTTTGACGCCTGTCTCTGATCTCACGTTCAATACCCCCAAAAAAAGCAAAGAAGCTGGTTTGCCACTTTGCAAATACAGCTACTTTGCCTTAAATTTTATTTTAAACCACAATAACAGCCTTTGCAATTGCCAAAATAAAGCTCCCTTGATTTTTCTCACCCGCCGGGAATTTGAGGGAAATTACGAAAAAAGACTGTCATTAACAAAATACTTGGTTTAATATTTAATCATCCGGTATTTTTACGGAGGCGGATAATACCGTAACTTAGCGGGAGATGAGCCTCTTGGAAATAATCCAAAAGAATAATCAGCCTGAAATATTGCTGGTGGAAGACACACCCGAACATATTGAAGCAGTTGTGGCGGTGCTGCGCGAAAACAGCTATAGAATAAGAATTGCCAAGAAATGGAGTGCCGCTTTGGAACTATTAAATCAGCATCTGCCGGACTTGATTCTATCGGATATTTACATGCCTGAAATGGACGGCTTTGAATTATGTAAAACTATTAAAAGCAATAGTGCTTTCAGCAGTATTCCCATTATTTTTTTAACTGTCAAAAACGATGAGAACAGTATCCGGAATGGATTCGAACTAGGCGCGCAGGACTACGTGGTTAAGCCTTTCAATACTTCCGAACTGCTGGCCCGTGTGAAAACACATATCAAACTGAAGCAGCAAACTGAATCGCTTCAAGAAGCTAATCGCGAATTAGACAGCTTTTGCTATACTATATCCCATAATTTAAAGACTCCTCTGCTGTCTATTGATAAGCTTATTGAATGCGCCGCTCAATGACAATTTCCAAATATGGCGGCAAGAGTTTAGCATGGTATAATCAAAAAAATAGAACTTGTGAGGTAAAATGCTTAACGAATTTTCAAGAACTGAATTGCTGATAGGGAAAAAGGGGATTGAGAAACTGGCTCAGAGCACGGTTGCCGTTTTCGGCATAGGCGGTGTGGGAACCTATACGGTTGAGGGGCTGGTACGCGCCGGTGTCGGCAAGTTTGTGCTGGTGGATGACGACTGTATTTGTCTGACCAACATCAACAGGCAGCTTCACGCCACCAGGGAGACGGTAGGCAAGCCCAAGGTCGAGGTGATGCGGGACAGAATCCTCGCGATCAATCCGCGGGCTGAAGTGGCCGCCCGCCGAACGTTCTATATGCCAGGACATGCCCCGGAGCTTGTCAAACCGGAGTACGACTACATCGTTGATTCAATAGATACGGTAACCGCCAAGGTAGACTTGATCGTAAACGCCAAACAGCGGGATATTCCTATAATAAGCTGCATGGGGGCCGGCAACAAACTTGACCCGACCAAATTTGAAATTGCCGATATATATGAGACTTCAGTCTGCCCCCTGGCCAAGGTGATGCGCAAGGAATTGAGAAAAAGGGGCGTGAAAGGGCTGAAAGTCGTTTATTCGAAAGAAGAACCGATCATACCCATGGAAACCGAAGGGTCCAGCTGCCGTTTCAACTGTATTTGCCCCAAGGGCACGACCAAAAAATGCACCGTTCGCCGCCAAATCCCGGGCAGTATATCATTTGTGCCTTCAGTCGCGGGTTTATTGATGGCGGGCGAGGTCGTCAAGGACCTGATTAACAGTAACTTTTGAGAGCATAGAACACGGCTCATATTTCTTTTCGGTGGTCATTTTAAATTTAGAAAGTACGATTATTGCTAAACCGGTTTTTTCCCTTAAATCCGCCGCCCCTCCCGTTGTTCTTTTTGCTGCTTCCGCTGCTATAGTATCCTCTCTCTCTTTGACCTGGAATTGCATTTTTATTCTGTCTTACTCTTAGTGGTCTCTCCTCGGTCAATATAACGGGAGTCTGGTCGAATTCTTTGGTTAAGACCTTCAACGCCGCCGCAAGAAGAGTAACCGGGTCATTTTCTTTCAGCAAGCCTTCCGCCAGCCCCTTGTAATTTCCGGTATCCCCGTTTTCCACGGCAAGCAGAAGCTTGTCAACAGCCAGACGCTGTTGCCATTCAACTGCCTCTTTAATCGTTGGTATAGGTTTCCGCGCTATTTTCCCTCCGGTCATATTTTCAATAACTCTTAAGTGCTGAATCTCCCGCGGCGTGACAAAAGTAATCGCTTTGCCTGCTTTTCCGGCACGGCCGGTGCGGCCGATACGGTGAACGTAGCCTTCTGGATCCTGGGGAACATCAAAGTTATATATATGAGTCACATCGCTGATATCCAAACCCCTGGCGGCAACATCCGTGGCTACAAGCACCTCAATAATGCCTTCTTTGAACCTGTGCATGACAAGGTCCCGCTTGGATTGCGCCAGATCCCCGTGGAGCGCTTCGGCTGAATAGCCGCGTTTGAGCAGTGCTTCAGAAAGCTCGTCAACCCTGCGCTTGGTCCGACCGAAAACAATGGAACGATCCGGCGACTGGATGTCCAGCAAGCGGCAGAAAACATCGAATTTCTGCTTCTCCTCGACTTCAATATAGCTTTGTTCAGTGTTCGGAACAGTAACCTGCCTGCCCTCAATCCTGATCACTGCCGGGTTTCTCATGAACCGCCGGGCCAGAGCCTGGATCGGGCCGGGCATCGTCGCGGAAAAAAGCAAGGTCTGGCGCTCGTCTGGAACTTCCCTGAGAATGGTCTCAATATCCTCGACAAAACCCATATTCAGCATTTCGTCAGCTTCATCCAAAACCACCATCCTGACCTGGTTGAGGCGGACTGTTTTTCTTCTCATGTGGTCCATGAGACGGCCGGGCGTTCCCACGATAATGTGCTGTCTATTCTTAAGCGCCCTGACCTGACGGGTAATATCCTGCCCGCCGTAAACCGGCAGCGTGCGGATACCCTTTACCTGGCCGATCTTGTTTAATTCCTCGGCCACTTGTATGGCCAATTCGCGGGTAGGGGTTATGACAATTCCCTGAATCTGTTCCCGCTCGACATCGAACAACTCAACCATAGGTATACCAAAGGCAGCAGTTTTACCTGTCCCGGTGTGGGCTTGGCCAATCAGATCCTTCCCCGCTAATCCCATGGGAATAGCCCTTTCTTGAATGGGTGTGGCTTCTTCGAAACCCATGTTATTAATAGTCCGGAGCACCGGACCGGTCAATCCAAAATCACTAAATGTCGCCAATCTTTTATCTTCCCCTTTACTAGTGTAATTTAACTGATAATCACTTTCATATTTAACTATAGTTAACTATAGCATACCCATTTAATTTTCTTTCTTATCCCACTGTAACGCTGTCTTACCACGAGGGCCATCTTTTCCATCAACATCATATAAAGAGCAAAGGGATTATCGCTATTCAAAGCAATAACCCCTTCAATGTCATAGCTTTTGGCGGAGAAAGAAAATTAAAACATCAATCATAATCTTTATTCTACACCATTTCCAGTTTTTGTGCAATATTTATTTAATTCGACCTTTTTGCTTTGTAAGCTTTTTTGGTTTTTCAGTCATTGCTCAAGCGTTCTCAATCCGGTGAATTGAAACTACTCTACATTAGATAATAGCCTAATTTTTTCATTGATTTAATAATTTGCCTCA
>NZ_JAKNBL010000057.1 GCF_022410535.1 Pelotomaculum terephthalicicum JT | reverse complement strand
TCTTCCGTTCCTCATCAGAAAGCCGGACATGGTATCTTACTTTTGGCAAGGCATACCCCTCCCTCCTGGGAAGAGTATAACATAAAAATAAGTTTTATTATAGATTCAGTGTTAACAAACTACTAGTAAGGAAATGGGAAAAGAAGCGGTAGGAAATATTGTTCTAGCAATGAGGAAGGATTTGTTGAATAAAAAGACAAAACTAAAATATAGTGATTTTATTTATACAGATGTAATAGAAAGAGAAGATGATTAAGCTATAGATATTATCATTGTTAATAATATCATTTGTGAGGCTGTCTTACATGACAACCGCTTAACAAGTAGCGCGACTATATTCAAACTCTTTGTACCTATCCGGGTAGTGGCCTTGACATCCACCCCACATGTGGCTGGTATAATTACCGACAGGGTGGCTCCGAAGACATACATAAAAAATTACCCCCGTCAGTTTTCCCATTGTACCACATGTAGGGACCCCGTCTGTCAAGGCTTCCCTTCGGCACCGTCAGGTTTTTAACCTCTTGGGCTCACCAAAAATATTTTTTATCTTGAAAAAGGGAATATTCAAAGTAAAATGCCCGCCGTTACCGAGTGGCAGTCAAGGCCGCTGGATCCGGTTTATCCTATTGTTTTCCTTGATGGGATAGTATTCAAAGTGCGCAAGGACAGCCGGGTCATTAACAAATGCCTGTACTCCGTTTTAGGGATCAACATGGACGGTCGTAAGGAAATATTGGGCATATGGATGTCAGAAAACGAAAGCGCCAGCTTTTGGACGACTGTATGCAACGAATTGAAAAATCGCGGCGTCCAGGACATTTTGATTGCCTGCCGGGACAACCTTTCCGGATTTTCAACCGCCATTGAGACTGTTTTCCCCAAAACAGAACAGCAGCTTTGCGTGATTCATCAAATCCGCAATTCCACAAGGTATGTACCATACAAGGACATCAAGCTGGTCATGGCAGACTTGAAGCTGGTTTACGGTGCGCCGACGCTGGAGGACGCGGAGTATCGGCTGGAGGAATTTCGTGAAAAGTGGGGCAGAAAATATCCGCAGATTTTGAAGTCTTGGGACGCAAACTGGGCGGAACTGTCCACCTATTTCAAGTATCCGCAGGAAGTACGGACACTGATTTACACCACCAACGCGGTGGAGGGATTCCATCGGATGCTGCGCAAATTTACCAAGACCAAAACGATTTACCCGACTGACGACGCGGTCAAAAAATCGGTCTATCTTTCGGTACAGGAAATCACTAAAAAATGGAGTATGCCCATTCGTGATTGGGGCATTATAATTGGGCAGCTGATGATATTTTTTGAGGATCGGCTGCAAGGTAAAATGATTTCGTGATCGGGGGCGCTGCCCCCGAACCCCCGGAGTTTATCGCTTTGGTTTTCCAAGGCAGCAGAAAAAAGCGACGTTTCAGTCGGAATCGCCGCCTCGCCAAACCTCACGCGCCGCTCGGGTCGCGCTCCCGCGTTGCCCTATCCTGCGCATGAGTAAAAGCAAGTGTGTACAATTACTTGTGAGATTATTCCATTTACACGGAAGCCGTGACACTCCCAAAACAAATAGCCCTAAATAGAATCAGGGCTACTTACACAGATAATTGTTTAACAATTTACTTTATATTTAATACTTTTGCGATAAGTTTATAATGCTTATTATCTTTGGGGTTAACGTCTCCCAAACTCACAACCAACAAGCATTTTTCCCGATAATTATAATTTCCATCTTGATATTGCAGATATATATTCTCAAATTCTGTATCCGTTAAGCGTATGTACCAATAACGGTTTCCGCTATAGTTAAAACTCATTGTTACCTTTTTCTTTTCATGTTTAGACCATTGCTTTACGTGAACGCAAATATCTTCTGGAGAAATCAGAGTTAGTGAATATCTATCTTTATCATTTAAGTTATTAAAATAAGCTCTTTCTATACATTTATCAGTATCATAGAAAAGAAAAGAGTTGTTTTCAACAGGATGTACTCTCAATAACTCTCTAATGCTAGCCGTACCTACTTTTTCCCAATAGTATGAATCGTCCAGTACGTAATTTTCAGGTTGATAGTAATTAGGTTTATATCCCTTGCACTTAATTCTTATAATGTCCATTATTTGAGGCATACTTCCATCTTCGTACATTGCATCATTAGTAGTAATGGCGTGTTGTATTTCCTCATCTTCTGATATTATTCTAACCCAGCTACCATTTTCTTTTTCCACGCCAGCAATACATAAATTATTTATCTTTTTTGATGTGGTAAGCAGAATAATATCCTTGTACATTTAGTATCCCCCTCAGTAATGACACTATATATGAATTATCTCTATGTTCAGATTATGGTAAATTCGCTTTATGTACTCTGCTACTAACCTTCTATGACACTTATCGGCTGTTGCTTCACTACAAAGAAGGCAAACATAGTCAAAGTCCTCCTTAAAATACTTATCTAATTTATCCTTAATATTTCTTTCGATTAAAAGATTATTAAAAAGCAACTCATATTGTTGCCAAGTGATTTTATTTTTTTTATAATCATCAAGGATTTTTTTATTAGGTGCTAAGTCAATATCATGTAAGTATTTAATGTTGCATAGTTCTCTTAAAAAATAATTAAGATCTTCTCCTTTAGAAAAGCCTGCTAACTGTGATGCATTATTAAGTCTTATATCAATAACTTTTTTTATGTGATTGTTTTTTAACAATGCAAAAAAGTCTTCGGCAGTCTTTTTGGTAAACCCTATTGTAAACAACCTCAACTCGTTAAACTCTCCTTCTCTACTATACTGTAACCTATATCTCTGTTTCTTAGCTTATAAGCCTGATCTATTAGTTCCGAATCGTTTTTTCTACCATCAATGATGTCAAACAAAGTCTGCTGCATTCTGTTAGGAAAATACATATCTAATAATCTTTTTTCAATAAAATCTTGGTTTTGAATTTCGCCGTTCTCAAGTATATTATCAATACTATAATCTAGTTTATGAAATTCCCTTGCGATTAATATGTTTCTATGGCAGTCAATAGGATCTTTTTCAGTACACATCAGAGCAATCTTAAAATCTTTTTTTATACCTGTCTTAATCCGTTCAATACCAGCTTTAAACAAGCTAGTATTAGTAACCTTATCGAAATCTAAGTAACCTTCTTTAGTGTAAAGACTTTTATCCTCACGTCTTGCGCCAAATTCATTCCCCATGAATATATAGTGAATGCTATTGCTAAGCAAAAATCTTCTTAGTTCATCTTTATTGAATTGGGGTGTATATTTTGAATGAGGCATACTCCTAACATCAATTAAACAATTAATGCTATGGATTTTTAACAAATGCAAAAAGTTTTCTAATTTATGCGATGAATGACCGATTGTGTATATCTTATTCATAGAATATCATTCCCTTTATTTTTTATACAATAATTATACCACAATTCTTATATTCTATTAATTTCTCAGTATTATCTTTAAATAGATACTAACAATAATATACTGATGGAAAAATTATTTACAAATAAAACCGCACCATAATTATACTATATATACAATTGTTATAAAAGGCTTTAGTTCTATAAAAGGATAAGTATTTTATAAAATGAGGTTTTAGAAAAAATAAAGGCTTATATCCCTTGATACAAGCCCATTTCGGCAGGTAGTTACCAGTGTTCCAATTCATGTGTGGGGTACGGCATTCACGGAACTAATAACGAGGCATCTATTGGCACTGCCGCCAGTCACGGGTGTGTACGCATGCGGAATGACGACGTTATCCGGATATACGACATTGTACCGCTTGGAACCAGAGTAAAAATAACAGGTAATGCTTTTACGGGAAGATTACTACGTATAGGCGTGGACCCTGGTGCGGATGTGTTGCGCGTCCAGCAAATTTTACAAATACTCGGCTATTACCGTGGCGACTTAGACGGTTTTTACGGTCCTGTTACGGAAGATGCAGTAATTAGATTTCAGCGTGACCAGGGGCTAAATCCAGACGGAATAGTCGGCCCGCTGACCTATGATCGTTTGCAAATGGTTAATGACTTGGCCCTAGAAGATAGAAGACCGTAGCTTTCAAACATATGCTTGGTATTTTTACCGGCAAGCAACAGCAAGCTTAAAAACCGGATAAGCGTTGGGAGCAGGGGAACAATACAACAGATAGAAAACATATAGAAGACATATCGTTTGCGTGTGGATAATCTATATGCTAAAATAATTTAGGAATTATTTAAGCGCTTTGCGCTTTTTTAGTTTAAACATATTCATACTAGTTAATATAATGCAGTGTATGCCTGACAAGAAGGGGGAGTATTGATGTCCGGACATTCTAAATGGGCTACTATCAAACGCAAAAAAGCAAAAGTAGATGCTCAACGGGGCAAATTATTCACGCGCTTGGCCAGAGAGATTATGGTTGCCGCGCGGCAGGGTGGTAAAGACCCGGACGGTAACGTGCAGCTTAAAACCGCTATCCAAAAGGCCAAGGAAGCAAACATCCCAAATGAGAATATTATGCGCGCTATACAAAAAGGAGCGGGTGAACTGGGCGGCGCCAGTTATGAGGAGTTTAACTATGAAGGTTACGGGCCTGGCGGGGTTGCAGTGATGATTGAAATAATGACCGATAACCGTAACCGCACGGCAAGTGAAATAAGATATATATTTTCAAGAAACGGCGGCAGTCTGGGGGAATCCGGATGTGTCGCCTGGGTGTTCCAGGAAAAAGGATTGCTCGTAGTTGAAAAAGCAAACTGCAAATATAATGAGGATGATTTGATGCTGTTAGCGATTGAATCAGGCGCCGAAGATTTTAAAGTAAGTGATGATGACTCATACGAGATTACAACTGAGCCCGGCGACATGACAGCAGTAAAAGAATCTCTGGAAAAATCCGATGTTGAAATAGCCTATGCGGAGGTTACGAAGCTTCCATTGAACACTGTCAAGCTGGAAGGACAAGAAGCGGAACAAATGGTAAAACTAATAGACAGCCTTGAGGAACATGATGACGTGCAAAATGTTTATACTAACTTCGAAACAGATATGTTGGCGGACGTATAGCGCACAATGCGGTTGATGGTCAATATTTGGAGGTTTTTTATGAAAATGTTGCTGCATATTTGCTGCGGCCCTTGCTCAATATACCCTATTCAGCACTTGAGGGGAGCAGGAATGGATATTTACGGATACTTCTATAATCCAAATATCCACCCGTATACCGAGTTCGCAAAGCGCAAAGATACTCTGGAGAAGTATGCCGCGGACATTGGCCTCAATGTCATTTTTGATAAAAAGTATCAATTGGAAGAGTTTATCCAAGGGGTAGTTCATAGGGAATCCAAACGCTGTCAATTTTGTTATTCAATGCGTCTAAGCCAGGCGGCCAGAGTGGCCAGAAAAGGGGGGTTCGACTGCTTCAGCACGACTTTGCTGGTAAGCCCTTACCAGAAACACGAACTTATCAGGGAAACCGGTGAAGCGATAGGGGATAAATATGGGATCCCATTTTACTATGCCGATTTTAGGAATGGCTACCGGGAGGCTGTTAGTTTATCCAGGGAACTGGGAATGTATCGTCAGCAGTATTGCGGCTGCGTATATAGCGAAAAGGAACGTTATTATCGTGATTCTCAGCCGAGCGGCAGGAAAAACAGCTAACTTGCATATATTACAAGTTAATCTCCCGTGTAGAAACGTGCCGTACTAACCGTACCAATGCCTGATAGTAAGTTGTCTAGATCATATGGTTGAAGGTGGGTGGCATAATATGTTGGAGTCATTCGGCAAGATGATGCTTTTCTTCGGTCTGTTTCTGACTGTAATTGGCGGACTGCTCCTGATCGGGGGCAAGTTCTTCGGGCTGGGGCACCTTCCGGGGGATATTTTTGTGCAGAGACAAAATTTCAGCTTTTATTTTCCCGTGGTTACTTGTATCGTACTAAGTATTCTACTGACGATAATTGTGAATTTATTCATACGCCGGTAAATATGTGGGATCTGAATTTTTAATTTATTGAAGGATATTGGTAATATTTATCGAATTTAATTTATTTGTGTACTTTATTTTAGAATTTACGGGAGAAAAAAAGTGGAATTAAAAATTAGAACAAAGCGTTTCTTAATTTTTCTGTTGGCTTGTTTAGTTCTTTTACCCCCAATCAGCGCAGAGGGTGCTCAGAAGTTTGACACGGTACGGGTGGCTCTAGCAAAGCAGACTGAATCGATGAGCTTTAAAACAAATGGTGATTATCAACTAATCAATTTATCAAACGGCAAGGTAATAACGGAAATAGGAAGCAAGGAAAGCTGGCTGGTGGAATTGCAGGCCGGTCAAATAATGCTCCAGAGCTCTGGGAAAAAATACGGTCCTTTTAGCGGGCCGGTCGCGGTTCAAGAGAATAATATCCGGGTAAGTATTATCGCCGCAGACGGAAATGTTGCGGAAAGAACGCCGGTGGCCGATCTGGTGGCGTTAAACGCCTCGGGGGAAGCGGTTGATATAAGTGAAAACACCGGTCTGTATGTGAGAAACGCCCGAAATGAAAGCGAATTGGCCTCAAACAAAGGATTAAACTTGATTTCATTGCTGGAGGGAACGGAATACAGGCGCTACCGGGGCAATATGGAATTCCGTGTGGAAAGCGGCAGCCTTGTGGCAATAAACGAGTTAAATATTGAGGATTACCTGCGTGGGGTAGTGCCGGCGGAAATGCCGTCGTCCTGGCCGGCCGAGGCGCTGAAAGCCCAAGCGGTCGTGGCGCGTAATTACGCCCTCCAAAGAGTCGAAGCCACCAGTGGTGCCAGCTATAATTTGACAAATGACCAGTCCAGTCAGGTCTATTTAGGCTATGACAAGGAAGTGCCCGCCACGGACCAGGCGGTTGAGGATACCCGTGGCGTGGTTATGCTCAACCGGGGTAAGCTAATCTCCTCTTTTTTCCACTCAAGCAGCGGCGGTTATACTGAAAACAGCGAAGATGTGTGGTCCAGTGCCCTGCCGTATATCAAATACAAAAAAGACCCGTTCGATAAGAACAATTTGCATTATAACTGGCAGGTTGATTATACAGCCGCTCAGTTGCTGGAAATGTTCAAAAAATCCGGTTATGAATTCAAGAAAATTACCGGTATTGACACGGTCTATACCGCTTCCGGCGCCAGGGTGAAAAAACTGACGGTTAGTGGTGTGGGAACCGACGACAAGCCTTTGCGGATTGAGATAGCGAACGCGGACAACGTGAGGATTGCTCTTGGCCTGAAAAGCGCTTTATTTACTTTGAAAAAAGGGTACGATAAGGACAAAAATCTTACGGGAGTGAATATTACCGGAAGCGGTTGGGGGCATGGTCTGGGTCTTTCTCAGTGGGGAGCCAACGGTATGGCCAGGCAAGGTTATAATTACCAGGAAATTTTGAAATACTATTATTCGAATATTAAAATTGCGGAAAATTATGGCCGGTAAAAGGTTTCATGTTATTGTTAACGGCAAAGGTTATACTTGCGGGATAATGAGGAGTTGAACAGCAACGGGTGAAGCTATCTGATTTTGACTATTTCCTCCCCGAGGGGATGATTGCCCAGGAACCGGTGAGCCGGAGGGATGCTTCCAGGCTAATGGTCCTGCATCTAAACGGGGCGCCTCTGGAGCACCGCCGGTTTACGGATTTGGTTGATTACCTGAGGCCGGGGGACACTCTGGTTATAAATGATACAAAGGTTATGCCCGCCCGCCTTTATGGCATAAAAGATATAACCGGCGCGAAGGTTGAAGTCCTGATATTAAGACAGCTGGACAAGAACCGCTGGGAGGCGCTGGTACGTCCGGGGAAAAGGCTGGCAGCAGGCACGAAGATTATATTCGGCGACGGACTCCTGGAAGCGCTGATTTTGGAGCACACGGATTTCGGCGGCCGGGTGCTGGAGTTTAGTTATAACGGTATCTTTGAAGAAATACTGGATCAGGTTGGTGTGATGCCGGTTCCTCCATATATAAAAAAGCCGCTATCAGATAAGCAACGTTATCAAACAATTTACGCCCGTCAGGCGGGGTCGGCGGCGGCTCCCACTGCCGGGCTTCATTTTTCACGGGAGTTGCTGGAACGGATTTCAAACATGGGTGTGGTCGTAGTTCCTGTGCTGCTGCACGTTGGGTTGGGTACTTTTCGCCCTGTGCAGGTAAAAGATGTCCGGGAGCATCATATGCATGCGGAGTATTATGAGATCTCGGAAAAGGCTGCCGGTACCATCAACGAAACCAAGCAAAGGAAAGGTAGATTGATTGCGGTAGGGACTACTACGACCCGTTGCCTGGAAAGCGCTGCCGGGGAAAAAGGCGAGATTTGCCCTGGCTCGGGCTGGACTGATATTTTTATATATCCGGGATATCGTTTTAAGCTGGTGGAAGGTTTGATCACTAATTTCCATTTGCCCAGGTCTACTCTGCTGATGATGGTATCCGCCTTCGCCGGAAAGGATAAAATAATGGCGGCATACAACGAGGCGGTACGGTTAAAATACCGGTTCTTTAGTTTTGGCGACGCGATGTTGATAATATAAGATCGGAGGAACTGAATGGCCGTTAGTTTTACCGTTACAAACAGACAAAAAAACGGACGGGCCCGTCTAGGGCTGCTGCATACTCCGCACGGCACGGTTGAAACGCCTGTTTTCATGCCTGTGGGCACGCAGGCCACGGTTAAGACCATGACTCCCGAGGAAGTCTGTGATGTGGGCGGCAGGCTGATTTTGAGCAATACTTATCACCTTTATCTGCGGCCCGGCCAGGAACTGGTGCGGGAAGCAGGGGGGCTGCATCGTTTTATGAACTGGTCCGGCCCTATTCTTACCGACAGTGGCGGTTTTCAGGTTTTTAGCCTGGGCCCGCTGCGCAAGGTATCTGAGGAAGGCGTTACTTTTCGCTCTCATATTGATGGTTCCGAGCACTTTTTCAGTCCTGAAAAAGCTATGGAAATACAAATGGCCCTCGGTTCGGACATCGCCATGGCTTTTGATGAATGCGCCCCGTACCCGTGCAGTTATGAATATGCGCGGGAAGCCCTAGATCGCACCAGCCGCTGGGCGGAACGGTGCCTGGCCGCACACCGCCTGAAGGAGCAAGGAGTATTCGGTATCGTCCAGGGAGGGGTGTTTCATGATTTGCGTAAAAAAAGTGCCGGTGAGATAGTCAGTCTCAATTTTGCGGGCTATGCCATTGGTGGATTGAGTGTCGGTGAGCCAAAAGAGCTGATGTATGAGTTGCTGGATTATACCGTTCCATTTTTGCCGGAAGAAAAGCCGCGTTACCTGATGGGTGTCGGCTCGCCTGATTGCCTTGTGGAAGGTGTGCTGAGAGGGATTGATATGTTTGACTGTGTTTTGCCTACCAGGCTTGCCCGGAACGGAACGGTTTTCACCCGCCGGGGCAGGCTTGTGGTGCGCAACGCCGGAAATGCGAGAGATTTAAACCCGCTTGACCCGGAATGCGGTTGTTATGTCTGCCGGAACTATAGCCGCGCATACATTCGCCACCTGCTTAAAGCCGGTGAAGTGTTGGGCATCCGTTTAACAACCATTCATAACCTCAGTTTTGTTTTGGAACTGATGAAAGAGCTCAGGGAAGCGATACGCGAGGGGAAAATGGTGGAATATAGAGATGAATTTATGGAAAAATACCAGTATGGCTAATTGTATAAAAACTTTTCTTTAAAAAAGGGATTTTTCGCATGATGAACGAATTAAGTTATTGCACTATAATGTGAAAGGAGGTCCGAGAGTGGGTATCAATTCTCAATATGCTTCAATACTGTATATTGTCGTTCTCTTCGCGATTTTATACTTCTTGATGATCAGGCCCCAGCAGCAGCGTCAAAAGAGACTTCAGGAGATGATTAATAATCTGAAGGTCGGCGACCGGGTGATTACTGTGGGCGGAATGTACGGCACAATAGATAAAATAAAGGATGACTTCTTCATTATAAAAGTATCCGATAACGTCCGCATAAAGTTCCAGAAAAATGCCGTCGGTCAAGTTGTTAGCGACGAAACGGATTAGGATTAGAAGGAGTGAGGGGAAAGGGAGTGGGGGCCGCGGGACATTTCGCGTGCGAGCGGCAAGATAAATTTATAAGCTTTAAGGATATACGCTCCTTTTCCCTGTCGGGGGGGCTTATTTGTTTATGATCACCCTGGAGGATGTCAGGAAAAACCCCGTGCTTGACTCCTTTATCCGGAAAGGCAATGAGTACCTTGGCGTGATCGGTTATACAGAGCATAGCTACCGGCATGTGCATCTGGTTTCCAGAATTGCCGGGAATATTATGGAGAGATTGGGTTTCCCGCAGCGGCAAGCTGAGTTGGCCTCAATAGCCGGGTATATGCATGACCTGGGCAATGTGATCAACCGCACCGAACACGGTATTTCCGGGGCGGTAATCGCTTATCAGATCCTAATGCAAATGGGGATGCCCGCGGCTGAAATAGCCACAGTTATTTCAGCTATAGGCAACCACGAGGAACAAAACGGAAATGCCGTAAACAGTGTTGCGGCAGCCCTGATTGTGGCGGATAAGTCTGATGTGCACCGCTCCAGGGTAAGAAACCAGGATTTCGCCACTTTTGATATTCATGACCGGGTGAACTATGCGGTAGAGCACTCATTTTTGTGGGTGGCAGACGATAAACGGGCAATTACCATGGAGTTGACCATTGACACTGACATTTGCCCCGTGATGGAGTATTTTGAAATATTCTTGAGCCGGATGATTATGTGCCGCAGGGCCGCAAGCTTCTTGAATGGCAATTTTGAACTGGTAATTAACGGGGCGAAGTTGTTGTAATAGTATCTTTTGATTTATACGACCATAGAGGAGGAAATTGAACGGCATGAAGTGGGACAAGCTTCTGAAACTGGCGGGTATAATAGTAATCGTGGCTGTTGTAGCCGTATTAGCGGTAAAACCAGTTTTCCCTGATGTCAAGTGGCTCCCTTTTGCTAAATTAATTAAACAGGGTCTTGACCTGCAAGGCGGCGTACACGTGGTGCTCGAAGCCCAAGACACTCCCGAATCGCCGGTGACGTCCGACCGCGTTAAGCAGGCCATGGCCATTATTGAAAACCGGGTCAACGCCTATGGAGTGGCTGAACCTATTGTTCAGCAGCAGGGCGACCGGAGAATTATCGTGGAACTGGCCGGAATTAACGATCCGGACGAGGCGGTGCGCAACATGATCAAAACCGCTTACCTGGAGTTTAAAACAGAGGACGGAACAACCGTGCTGACCGGCCGTCAGTTGAAGACAGCCACGGAGGGAACAGACCAAAGCGGGGTGGCTGAGGTAAACCTGGAATTTGAGCCCGACGGCGCCAAGATTTTCGCTGAGGTCACTAAAGCCAATGTCGGCAAGCCTATTTACATTCTGCTGGATAATCAGGTTATTCAAGCCCCGAATGTACAAACGCCTATCCCAGACGGCAAGGCGCGGATTTCACCTTATGCGTCTCTTGAGGAGGCGCACAATGTCGCTATTCTGCTTCGCTCCGGCGCGTTGCCGGTGAAGTTGGAAGTGATGGAGAAGCGGACGGTCGGGCCGACCCTGGGAGCGGATTCTCTGGATAAGTCAATTAAGGCGGGTATTGCCGGCCTTGCCGCGATTCTTGTTTTTATGGTCCTGTATTACCGGCTGCCCGGACTGGTCGCCGATTTCGCACTGGTTGTCTACGCCTTGCTCGTGCTGTTGATTTTCGCGGCCCTCCATGTGACCATGACCCTGCCCGGTATCGCCGGCTTTCTCTTGTCCCTGGGCATGGCGGTGGATGCGAACGTGATTATTTTTGAGCGCTTCAGGGAGGAATTGTGGGCCGGCAAGACCCTGCGGTCGGGAATAGACGCCGGTTTCAAGCGGGCTTTTGTGGCTATCTTTGACTCCAACGTTACCACCTTGATTGCCGCGGCCGTTCTATACTATTTTGGCACAGGACCGATTAAAGGCTTTGCCGTAACATTGTCCATCGGTATCCTGGTAAGCATGTTCACTGCCATCACCGTGACCAGATACTTGCTGCACCTGGTGGCCGGCAGCAACTTGGTGCGCAACGTTAAAATGTACGGGGCATAGGGGGAGACAAAGTTGATGCTAAGAGATAAAAAACCGTTTCACTTTATTAAACTAAGAAAGATATGGTACGTAATATCCATTTTGGTGATCGTGCCCGGGATCATATCGCTATTCAGCCAGGGACTCAACCTGGGCATTGATTTCCGGGGCGGCAGCCTGTTGGATTTGAAATTCAACCAGCCAACCGCCGTTGAGCAGGTTAGAGGGGTGCTGGCTGATTTTGGGCTGGAGGGTGCTTCGATCCAGCGCAGCGGTGAAACCGATTTTATTGTTAGAACCAAAGAACTGGCCGAGGATGAAAACTTGGCAGTGTTGCAAGCTCTGGACCAAAAGCTGGGTGGTGTTGCGGTGCAGCGCAATGAGCGGGTTGGTCCCGTAATCGGGCAGGAGTTGATCAGAAAGGCCCTGTTGGCGCTGGGTGTGGCCTCAGTCCTGATGGTTGTTTATATTGCCTGGCGGTTTGAGTTCAAGCAAGGTATCGCGGCCATCATCGCCATATTGCACGATGTTCTAGTAATATTAGGGATTTTCTCGATATTTCAAATCGAAGTGGACAGTACCTTCGTGGCCGCCGTCCTGACAATTATCGGTTATTCAATAAATGACACCATTGTTATTTTTGACCGGATTCGTGAAAATATGTTATACAGGAAAAAGGGCGAGGCTTTGGAGGATGTTATCAACAACAGCCTGTGGCAAACCATGGCCCGCTCAATTAATACCGGGCTGACAGTTATCTTTGTCCTGGTGGCCTTTTTCTTAATGGGCGGCGCGACTATCCACAATATGGTTCTGGCTTTGCTGATCGGAGTGTCAAGCGGCGCTTATTCGTCAATTTTCAATGCCAGCCCAATCTGGTATGATTTCAAAAAGATGGAAGAACGCGGCAGGCTTAAGGGTGCAAAGGCATAAAGCAGAAGATGCAAACTCAATTATCTTGATAATGCCCTGTTTTACGGCAGGGCTATTTTCATTATTTAAGCATTTTTATAAGGTAAAAAAGAGGTCGTAAAATGGGAAGTGGACGAATTTGGGAAATAGATTTTTTCAGGGTTATGGCAATAATCCTTATGGTTATTTTTCATACGGTATTTGATTTGAATCGGTTTGTTGGTATAGGGATTAATTATTTAAGCGGATTCTGGTACTGGGAAGGCAAAACATCAGCTTTGATATTTATATTTCTTGCAGGAATAAGCAGCGGTTTTAGTAATAATTCTATAAGCAGAGGGAGCAAGGTACTGGCATATGGGATGATGATTACTCTTGTTACGTACATTTTTTTTAGAGAACAATATGTTCGATTCGGTATCCTGCATTTATTAGGAATAAGTATGATTCTTTTCCCTTTATTCAAAAAAATGAATAATATGCTTCTGTTCATAAGTTCAGCAGTTATAGCTCTTACAGCAATACCGCTGAAAAATACTATGGTCAAAACAAGTTTGCTGCTTCCCTTTGGCGCTGTGTACAAAGAATTCGTTACAGTTGATTATTATCCTCTAAGCCCGTATCTTTCGATGTTTTTACTAGGTGTTCTTGCTTATAAAATGTATTATTATAAAAAGCAGAGTCTTTATGAATTCAATTATGAAAATAAATATATATCAGCGATAAGTAAGAACTCACTTGCAATATATCTTATTCACCAACCGATTATTATTTCTGCGATTTTTTTATTCAAGTTTTTGACGCGTTCATCTTAGCGGCAGTGCCGACCTTTATTGCCATAATCTGCTTAAAATCTGTCCAAGCATTTGCAAATAAAAAATCTCAAAGGTTAAAACCCTTGAGAATACTGGCAGGGGAGACAGGGCTTGAACCCGCAACCCTCGGTTTTGGAGACCGATGCTCTACCAATTGAGCTACTCCCCTGTATTGCAACTCTTCCGTTCGTTATTATATAATAATCAAATTATTACGTCAAGGAAAACTCTTTTGTAGGTTTTTCTCGTTATTAAGCGAATATAATTTTAGAACAAATTATAAAATCTAAAGTGAGGTAATGGATTTTGGCTTTAAAGGTTGGGGTCTTAATGGGCGGTAAATCAGCTGAGCGGGATGTGTCCCTGCGTACAGGCGAGGCTGTTTACAACGCTCTAAGGTTGAAAGGTTATCCGTGTGTGAAGATAGATGTGGACAACAACGTAGTAAACAGAATCAGAGAGGAAAAGATAGAACTTGCTTTCCTGGCATTGCACGGCAAGTTCGGCGAAGACGGGACGATGCAAGGGATGTTGGAAATGCTCGGCATACCGTATACCGGTTCAGGTGTTTTAGCCAGTGCTATGGCAATGGATAAGATCACTACCAAAAAAATGTTGCTTTTTGAAGGGCTGCCGACACCTTTGTTCGTCTTGGTTGGTAAGAAAGAAACCGGACTTCAGGACCTGCCGTCCATAGCGGCGCGAATTACCGGTGAATTGGGCCTGCCTCTGGTAGTCAAAGCGCCCACGCAAGGTTCCACAATCGGTATAACTTTTGTGCATCAGGAGCGGGCTCTGATTCCAGCCCTGGAACTGGCCTTTCAGCACGATCCGGTTGCCCTGATTGAACAATTTGTTGAAGGTGTGGAGATAACTGCTTCAGTGCTGGGTAATGACGAGCCGGTTGCGCTTCCCCTGATTGAAATCGTTTCCGCCACTGGTGTTTACGACTATGAGGCCAAATATACCACCGGTATGAGCAGCCATATTATCCCGCCGCGTATTCCGGAGGAACAGCAGGTTTTGATTAAGGATTTGGCAGTACGCGCCTTTAAGGCTTTAGGCTGCCGCGGATTGGCGCGGGTGGACTTTATTGTTGAGCGCCGGGGAAAGCCGTATATCCTGGAGCTAAACACAATTCCCGGCATGACCGCCACGAGCCTCTCGCCGGATGCCGCCCGCGCTGCGGGAATTGAATTCCCCGAACTGGTTGAGAAAATAATTCAACTTGCCTTAAATAATAATTAGGAAGCTGAGGGAATATAGATGGGTATATCAAGAGCCGGACTAGCCGGTGTGATTGACCACACGCTTCTCAAGCCTGAAGCTACTTGTCAGAATATTATCGGTATTTGCCGGGAGGCCGTTGATTTCGGTTTTAAGTCGGTGTGCATCAACCCGTGCCATATTGATTTAGCATACCGGGAGTTGGAAAATACAAAGATTGGTATTTGCGCGGTAATTGGTTTTCCGCTGGGCGCAAGCGAGCCGGCCGTAAAAGCGGCTGAGGCGGCTGCGGCGGTTAGGGCGGGTGCTTCAGAAGTGGATGTGGTAATGAACATCGGGTTTTTTAAAGGTGGATTGCTCGGAAAAGCTCAAGAGGATCTAACTGGTGTAATTAGCGCGGCGAAGTGTGCAAAGCCTGAAGCAATTGTCAAGGTAATCCTGGAAACATGCCTTTTGACAAACGAAGAAAAAGTTCAAGCTTGCCGGCTTGCCGTAGCCGCGGGCGCCGATTTCGTCAAAACATCAACTGGTTTTAATAAAGAAGGCGCTATGGTCGATGATATAAAATTAATTAGACAATCAGTCGGACCCCGGATAGGCGTCAAAGCTTCGGGAGGAATCCGCGATCTGGCAAAAGCGCTGTCCATGTTGGAAGCCGGGGCCGACAGAATTGGCACCAGCGCCGGAGTGGTTATTGTTAATGAATTGAGATGAAAACTATTTTTTATCAATTGGGGTAAACTATGCTATAAGTTAATTATTTGCACACCCTATAAGACTCCGCTAATTTTACGGGCAGGATTTATGAGAGGCAACGGCGAATATCTTACCTTGCTTAATTAAACTGCGGGGGTGTGATATGAAAATACGGTGTATGTTATGCGGTAAGCTGTTTGAGGAAGAAGTGGCAATAGCTGATCAACATGATGACGACTATGACGAGGATGAGCTAATTGTCAGAAAGAAATCATCAGTAGTTTGTTTAATGTGTCAGGCGAAACTAAAAAATGAAGCAGATAAGAATCAGAAAAATCCTAAACCGATGTAAGATACTTTTATAATTATATTAATAGGCTCTCGGCATTAGATGGGAGGAATCATTAAATCTGGAATAAAGCAACTGGAAATTCTGGCATGCCAGGCTAAAAAGACTGTCCTTTTCACGACATTCCTAAAAATGGGCATGGCAAAGA
>NZ_JAKNBL010000056.1 GCF_022410535.1 Pelotomaculum terephthalicicum JT | reverse complement strand
AGATACGCATTGTCATCCATAATTACACATTGATGTTAATATCAAGAGATGGGCTATCTGGAAACAAAGTGAAAAACTAAGAAATATGAAGATATTTTAAGATAATCAAAGTACATTAAGGGAGGAATTATATACTACGATTTATATCTTAAAAGCAATATATCAAATCAAGCTCCTCAGACAACTGAAGCGAATATCCCACAGCCTGATTCAGAGGACCCGGCACAAACACCAATTGATAATATCCCGGTTAATAGGATTAATGATGTCAACCAGCCAAAGCCATCTGATATTGGGTTGCAAATTATCTATAAGCCGGTTTTATTAACTGATTATCGCAAGCAGTTAGCTCGTGAATATGCCCAAATGCACTACGGTGAGCCATTTGATACAATTATACCTCAAGCTATAGTAATCCATTGGACAGCATCAAATAGCATGCAAGCAGTTTACAATTATTTTTATGGCGAGGAAGCAAGCACGGATCGGGAATACGGAAAGTTAAATTTAACTTCACATTATCTTGTTGATAGAGATGGGACCATTTATCAGCTAACACCGGAAACTAATCTGAACCGGCACGCGATAGGGTTGAACTGGTGTTCAATTGGAATAGAAAATGTCGGGGGCGTAAACGGTAACCAGGATTTAACAGACGCACAGCTTGAATCAAATGAAAAGATTGTACGACATTTAACAAGTAATTATCCGTCAATCAAATATTTGCTTGGGCATTACCAGCAAGACCGCACTAAAAAAGCAGGGCTGTGGAAAGAAAATATAAGCGAATATTATGCGGATAAACCTGACCCCGGCCCCGTTTTCATGCAAAGTCTCATAAATAAGGTTAATGATTTGAAATTAGTTACGTTTCCAATTATTGAGCCCTCTTGACAATTGATTCTAAAAGCCATTTTAGAAAAACGGCCATAAAAATATAAATTGGTAATGAATAAATATGTTTCCACACAACTGGCTCATATAGTTCTAGCCACACTAAAATAGGTTCAAAAACAAAAGAATTTAAAAGAGATATTCCTATCGAAGCGAAAATAAACGATTTCCACTTGGGGAAATATTGATACATCAGCATGTAAATCATTGGCAGAAATACTAGATTCACAGGTATCATGGGTGGTAATAAGGGTAAAATCATAATCGGATATCGCCAAAATCCAAGAGCGAAACCAGCGACATCTAAAATATTGGAAAATAAGGACACCATAAGCCCGTAGGTTACAATCCGGAGCAACCTTTTTTTATCAACCAATATCCACCAGGCGATAATAAAGAAGATAACCGTTATTACTGCAGCCCACCAGCTAAAGGAGAATACAGCTTCTTTTAACCATAACTCTAAGAGGGAGCTTCTTAGAGCCCCGTTTTGTTCTTGGATTTTTTGCCATAAATAATTGTTTTCAATATTTTTTACTAAAGAAAATTGAATTAAAATTGAGTTAAATATTTCCTTCGTAAATATCCTGCTCCCATTTGATTCGGTAGTTTAGTTGAGTTTTTCTATAACAATATTATTTACAGACTTGGAAATAATATTTGACGAAAAATTTTTTGTCTAATATCCGGGAGTAAGGATGATAGTAAAAAAATAGATAAGGCGGGTAAGCCATATAAAAATATGGTTGCATTGTCCAGGGGGCAGGTAGTTAATCTCTGGATCAATCTGAATAAATGCTCCCGCCAATAAATTCTCTAAGAATGGAATTGAAAGGAATTTTGGCAGAATCCATCGGCTTAAAAAATGACAACAGGTTCATCAGCCGCTCTTTTGTAGCATAATGAGGAGAATCTTTACTGACTTTCTCCAGGGAAGCCTCCGCGAAGGGGCGCAAGACGTTTAGCTCATAGAGCAAACTTGAATTAAACATTACATCACATTCTTCCTGGTATTTAAAGACGCTCTTGATTTCACCCTTGCGCACATTGTCCCACTGGTTGAAGGTGGTATCGGGATTTAATCCTCTAAACCGGTCGTCTCTGACCATTCTGCGGATCATCCTAACCTCCGTGGTGGGAATCCTGTTCATTATGTCGATGTTGAGTTCGAACAATGCGCTAATGTAGATCTTAAAAAAAAGGTTTCTGCTTATGTTGGGCAGCAGGCTGGGATTTAACGCGTGAATACCTTCAATCAAGAGAATTTCATCAGGTTTCAGCTGCATGGTTTTTGTTTTGTGGCTGCGGCAGCCGGATACAAAGTCGAAAATTGGGGTTTCCACAGTTTCCCCTTTGATGAGATCTTTTATCTGTTGTTGCATTAGCTTAAGATCAAGCGCTTGCAAGGCATCAAAATCATACTTGCCGTCTTTATCGCGCGGAGTCTGTTCCCGGTTTAAAAAATAATTGTCCAGTGAAAGAGGAATCGGCTTTAATCCATTGACCCGCAACTGAGTGGAGAGCCTGCGCATAAAAGTTGTTTTTCCTGATGAAGAAGGGCCTGAGATGAGGATCACTTGCACGGCGCGGCGCTGTTGAATAATCGTATCGGCGATATCGGAGATTTCCTTTTCCTGCAAGGCTTCCGCAATGCTGAGCAGTTCCATGCTGTGTCCAGATGCGATATATTTATTCACGTCGGGAACAAATTCTAATTCAAGATTATCCAGCCACTTGCGGGTTTTATCATATGTCTCAGCCAACTTTTGGGGCAGGGTAAAAGGTTTTACTCCTTCTTTATTGATTTCCGTAAAGTCTATAATAAAACCCGAAGAAAAGGGGATTAATCTAAAGTTGTCAATCTTTGAAGAACGATTATTCGCCGGATACAATGCTTTGATAATGGTATTGCCCACCTTATAATGGTAATATCCTCCTTCCCGGTCAAGCAATTGGATCAAATTGTCATAATCCGCCCATTCGTGCAGCTTGGCGCCAATCTGTTTTACTTCTCTAACAGAGAGCGAAGAGCCGGCAAGCTTGCAGAAAACTCCCTCATGGATGGAATAATCAGTTTTTAAAGTCTCTCCGGGGAACAGGTCTTGAGTGACTTTAATCAGCCCTAATTTTACAGTCTGACGATTTAGGCGCAAATGAGTTTCTTTTGCCATCAGGTTCACACCTTTCTATTAACAGCTCGTTGGTTAACAAATTAACCACCGGGAAAGGCTGCTCCCGTTAATTTTCTGTCTATTCAGATTATAAAACATGCTTTCCTTTGTTACAAGGGTAAATCAGTTGCCATAAAAAGAGACCGAAAAACCTTGTTTAAATATTTTTCATGAGGAATTCTCACTGGTTACGATGGAATCCCCGGCGTCGGGGCTTCGGGTGGTGGCCAACGAACTGCCGGGCATGCGGGAAGCGGAGTTGCCCGCATGCGAAAAAAGGCTGACGGATGGCATCGTCAGGCAAGTGGAAAGGAGCAAGCTGCTCCCCGGCGTGGGGTCATTGGGATGGGATTAACCTCATTATGGTTGACTGGTGTTTTGAGAGTCAAGGGATAGCCAACACTTTTCAACAAGGTTTTTTACAATTTGCTCAATGAGAACTTCAGTATTTGGAGCGTGGATTACTTTAGGTGTTGGTTCTTTTGCGGCCGTGGGCTTTTCTTTTTCGTATAGATCCTCATAATCTGCAATTATTTCCAATAATACTGGCGGGTTCGGTTCCAGGAATAACCTGAGAGCCTTGATTCGTGTGCGTATAACTGCGAGCTCATCCTCAAGCTTTAACGCTTCATCCTCAAGTTCAGCTATTGCTTGCTGCGCCAGGAGGAGCATCTGTTCCTTGTAAACCGGCAAAATTCCCACCCTTTCGTTTGTTCTTTTTATCACCGGGTTTTATGTCCACAATTCCCATTGAAGATCTTAGGCCAGGTTATGTTGAAGGACTTATTAGTACAATATGTCAGGAGGGCGAGAATTAGAAGAGCAAAGGTGTACTTTTAACATTAGTCATTGCCGGGGCCATGAACCACCGGCTTAAAGAGCTTGGCCATAGATAATAAATCAAGCCGGTTGTGCTTAAGGACCGGCCAAATCAGTCCGGCATCTTGCTTCTTCGTAAAACGGTGATAAGTCTTAGGTATCAAATAGCCTGGAATATCGTCCTCACGTTGAAAATTTAAAATATTTATCTCCAGGGTCACTAGTTTGCAGTCAGGCAGGGTGCCCCTAAAGTGTCTTCTGGCGTGAAAGAGCATGTCCACCTGGTAGTGCGGGTAGCTGTAAAACAGCCGGTGTTCAATACTCCGGCCGATAATATACGGCACGTCGAAACGCTTTCCGTTGTATGAAACCAATACTTTAAAATTCCTGAACACCTCGTTGGCGGCGGCGATAACCGCTTTTTCTTCACTATAATTCCTGGCGAATAACTGGTTGATGAAGAACTTACCCTGCCTGTAATACAATAATCCAATCAAAAACAGGGGCTGGCTGGCCCACAGGCCTGTGGTTTCTATATCAATAAAGAGTATATCTTCGGGCTCAAAATATGAAAGCAGCTCCCATTGTCTTGCTCCTAACATTTGCAGTTCATTAATTTGCTGGTTCTGGATCAGGTTGATTACCTTGACCGCGTATTCGTTCCAGCGGGGATGGTTTAACAAGTCTGCAACACTCGTATATCCCTGTTGGCGCAGCTTTTCTTCCGTGACCGGCCCGATCCCCCTGACCAACTGAAGGTTTGTTTGAAGAACAGAGTACTCATCAGCGGGAAAAAATAGGTTGCCGGGCAGCTCGCTTTCCAGCAAAAAGTAATTCCCAAACCTCGAAGATATTTCTTGCCCCTGCGGCAATATCACGGGGCTAATCCCGGACTCTTGCCGCGCGGGCTTATTTCTGACATTTTTTAGCCGCTCGAACAAGCTCATTGAATAATCCCCTGGCGATTATTTTTTAACGCTTTTCTCAAACGCTCACGCATCGGTCTTTCCAGCTTGCTGTCGGGGTTCAGGACCGGACTGTATGTCTTGCCCAACAGCGAATGCAGGAGGTATACGGCGGCCTCTTTGTCCAGCGGGCGGTTGAAATTGGAACACTTGGGTGAGTATATGCACATTGGGCAACCGGCCTCACACCGGCAGGAAGTGATCGTTTCAAGAGTAGCCTCAAATAATTCAAAAGCCTTGTCGTATCCCTGTTCACTGAATCCCACGCCGCCATGGCACGCATCATGTATAAATATGGTTGGCCCTTGCGTTTGCGGGTGCATTACTGTGGACAGGCCGCCCAAGTCGTTGCGGTCGCACATGGCGAAAAGGGGCAGGAGCCCGATTGACGCGTGCTCAACCGCGTGCAGCCCGCCCATCAAGTGCAGACCGTATTCTTTAGCCCGGGCGGCAGCCTTTTCATTAATAACCACCCACATGCCGGTTGTTTCCATTACCCGCTCGGGGAGAGCAAGCCGGTCGCCGCCGACCACCTGGCCGGTCTTTTCATGTTTTTTCACGAACCCCGTTACTCTTGTTGTTACCTTTAATTGTCCGGTATACAGGCGGTGGCCGTTAAGCTCCTTGCTTGTCTCGGTGGAAAGAATCTCGGTATTCTTTTCCCTGCCGCACATGGTGTAGTAGTCCACATCCATTTGCTTCATAAAGGCCGTGCCGGTGTTCAGATCAAGGCTGTTCACCACATAAGTGCTTCCCTGGTGAGTGTATACCGCCCCCGGGTAGACTTCCGAAAAAGCCGCGTTCTCATCCAGCACTTCGAGCAGGCGGTTTCCCCCGCCGGTGTCCCGCAGGTGGAACAGTGTGGAAGAACTGGACCGCACGTTTACTCTTTCGGCGGGATAGGTCTGGCCGTTGTAAAAATAAGTTCCCCCCGAATAAGCAACTTCACCATCCTCTTCCAGCAAGGTGAGCAGGTCAACGAAAGTGCCGCTCCACAAGGTGTAATCTTCCGGTGTGACCGGCATCTCATGCGTCGCGCAGAGGGCGTGTCCCATTAAAATATACGGGTTGTCCGGATCGATCAAGGCCTGCTCGCTGGGCTGGGCGAAAAGCGCTCCGGTATTGCGGATGAAGTACTGGTCAAGGGGGGTTTCCACCGCGATGAAGATCACCAGCGACTCTTTGTTGCTCCTGCCTACCCGGCCGGCCTGCTGCCAGGTAGAGGCGATAGTACCCGGAAAGCCTGCGATTAGGCAGACTTCGAGGTCGCCGACGTCAATGCCCAGTTCGAGCGCGTTGGTTGAAACAACGCCCAGCAGGGAGCCGCTGAAAAGGGCGCCTTCGATTTTCCTGCGCTCGTCCGCGAGGTATCCGCCGCGGTATGCCATCACTTTGCCGGCGTATTTTTCTTCATTAAAATTTTCCCGGGTAAAGCGCAAGATCCGCTCGGTTACCTGCCTCGCCCTGGAAAAAGCAATAGTCCGGTAACGGTTCTCCAGGCACAGGGCAAGCAGCCAGGATACCTCGCGGATGTACGGAGTGTGCGCGGGCGGCCGCCACAGGACGAATTTCATTCTGCCCCGGGGCGCGCCGTTGTTGGCAATTAGTTCAACCGCCCGGCCGGTCAAGCGGGAGGCGTGCTCCTGCGGGTTGGCAATGGTCGCCGAGCAAAGGATGAAAACGGGGTCCGCGCCGTAGTGCCGGCAAATTCTTCTCAGCCGCCTGATAATGTGGGCGACGTGTGTGCCGAAAACCCCCCGGTAGTTGTGCATTTCATCGATGACGACATATTTCAGGTTTGTAAAGAAGCGGTGCCATTTTAGGTGGTTCGGCAATATTCCCCAGTGCAGCATGTCAGGGTTGGTAATGATGATGTTCGCGTTGTCCCTGAGCGACGTCTTTTCACCGTCGGGGGTATCGCCGTCATAGACGCCGGCCTTAATCCGGACCTCGTACTCCAGGATGGAATCCAGTTGGTCCTGCCCGAGCGATTTGGTCGGGAAAAGGTAAAGAGCGGTCTGCCCCCGCGTTCTCAATATGGAATCCAGCACCGGAAGGTTATAACACATGGTTTTTCCCGAAGCGGTGGGTGTCACGACAACAATGCTTTTATTTTCGCGCACCTTTTTTATCGCGTCCACCTGGTGCGTATATAGCCGTTCAATTCCCCGCCCGCGCAGCACGGAGCCGATTTCCGGGTGAAGGGCGAAGCCTAAATTGCTGTACCGGGCTTGCTGAGATTCTATTTCTTCTATGTGGATAATCTGACCTCTGTACGAGGGATAATTTTTTATTCTATCGAGAAGTTTTTCCATACTGTCAGCACCTCAAGCCGGTTATTTCTTATTATATTATAACTGATCCGAAGCGAAAACGGCCGGCAGTAATTATATGAATGCTTGCATAACTTTTGCTGATGTGATATTTTGTTTCGGTCTGGTGATTTAGCATGATTGTGATTGGAGGGACACATTTATGTTAATAGTTGACCGTTTCGAGGGTGACTGGGCCGTGGTTGAATATAACAAAAGGATGACTTTTAATTTGCCCCGCTTTCTTGTTCCCGCCGGCGCGAAAGAGGGAGATGTAATAATCGTCAGTGTAAAAGTAGACACCGGGATTACGAAAAAATTAAATACTGAGGTCAGTAAAATGGCGAGTGATCTTTTTCAAGATTAGATTACACGGGGAGTAGATTATGAGAAGATTTATTCTGCTTTTGCTGGCTGTTTTATTTTTGGCTGGCTGCTCCAATCCGATAATCCAAAAGGTAAATACGAAAAATAAGCCGGCTTCCCCCGCCGTTTCCGGGACCCAAACGGAAAACTTGAAAGTTCACTTTCTGGATGTCGGCCAGGGTGATTCCATACTTGTCCAGTTTCCCGACGGAAAAAACATGCTTGTGGATGCCGGCGCAAATGAAAGTGCGCCGACAATAATCAACTACTTAAACAGCAACGGCATAAAAAGGTTGGACTATCTGGTTGGCACACATCCCCACGAGGACCATATCGGTTCGCTTGACGCGGTGATCAATCACTTTGAGATCGGCGAGGTGCTGATGCCCAAGGCCACCACCAACACCAAAACATTCCGTGACGTACTGGCGGCGATAAAAAACAAAAGACTCCGGGCAACGACGGCAAAAGCCGGAGTGAGCGTCATCAGCGACGGCAACCTGTCGGTCGATATACTCGGACCGTGCGGCGACACTTACGAGAGTCTGAATAACTATTCAGCGGTGATAAAGATAAAGTACGGCGACGTGGCTTTTCTGCTGACGGGCGACGCCGAGGCGCTTTCCGAGCAGGAAATCCTGGCAGCCGGCGCCGATGTCCGGGCCCAGGTCCTGAAAGTGGGGCATCACGGCAGCGAATCGTCCACATCAGCGGAGTTCTTGAAAGCGGTAAATCCTGAGTATGCTGTAATATCGGTTGGCGCCGGGAACGACTATCATCATCCTCATCAAGTCATTTTAAACAAGCTGCGAAAAGCCGTGATAAAGGTCCTCCGTACCGATCAAATAGGTACAATCGTTTTTTCAACGGATGGCCGGAATATTTATCGCTAGCTAAAGCCCTTGGTCTCGCCTTCCGGTGGGAACAAGGGCTTTAATTTTGTTCGCTTGCGCTTTTCACCGTCGCAGCCAGCGCCAGTAGGTAGAGCGGTAATCATCATATGAGGTTTTTTCGGGCAACGATTCTTCCTTCAGGGTACTTTGGCTGCCGCCCAAGCTATCATATGTCAATTTCGCCAGTTCCTCCGGGAAGGTGGCTGCTGTAACGGTCGTTAAATTCCCTTCACCCCAGCCTGCCGGATTGTGCGCCATTGCTTTGAGCTCATAGGTGCCGCCGGGTGTAAGCCCGGTGATGGTGAAGCTGAACACTCCGGGAGCGAATGAACCAGTTTCAATACCGGCATCACTCCAGTTTTCACTGCCCAGTGCTCTAATTTGAAACTTTCTTTGGTCGCAATTCTCCCCGCTGGTATCAGTTATACTCCCATTCAAAGTTGCAGAGTCCGTGCCGACATTTGTGGCAGCGTCTGTTTGAACGGTAGGCACAACTACCACCGGGAGAGAGTTGTAATCAACCTGGCTTAGTGATACATTCAGACTTTTTTCTTGTCCTGTCATGTGTTCCTGATTAAGAATTTGTGCTTGTTCCGGCATCCGTTCTCTATCCGGATATTCGCTTGAATTACCTGGGCTATCAACACCCTCAGACAGTATGTATGTCTTGCCGGCTCTTACTTTAAACCCAAGCAATTCATGATAATCCGGCAACACCGGTATGGAAATCAAGTACCCGCCTTCCCGGTCGGTGAAAGTGGAGCCCAGTAATCTTTCAGTCCCGTCAACGGAGCTGGCAAATACGATAACAGCCGCCCCTTCAACAGTTGCAGCGTCATTATCCTTGACCACACCATAAAAATTTAATAACTCATCCATTTTTTGACCCGCAAAAAACTTTCCGGGGTCCGGTCTTATTAAGCTGTTACCCATAAATATCCGCTCCCCCAAAATTATTTTGCTGCAATCCCCACCTTTACTGAAGATTGTAAACCTCCCGGGTAAAACTCAACCTGCGGAGCCGCCATTTATCATAGAGACTCCGCTCAGGTCGAATTAAATCACCTGTCCGGAACTTAGACGGTGACGGATGAATAGTCATTGGCGCTGGCCCTGACAATAATTGCGGTGGTATCCTCTGATATTCTATTCTTATCAAGCTGCAGCAGGTAATAGCCGTCGCTGGTGCTGAAAGTATGGCAAAGCGGCTCTTCTTTGCCGCCGTTTATACGGGCATATACCATGACCAGTGCTCCCGGAACCGGTTTTTTCCCTTCAGTCTCCATTACAACACCATGTAAAACCAGATCGTCCACCTTTTTCAACACGATGTTGCCCTCAAAATGACGCTGATTCTCCGATGGTTTTTCGAATTCAATAGCTCCCGATACCCAAGCCATTACAATACCTCCTTATAATATTAAAAACTGTTAAAAGAAAATTTAGGATATGTTTAGATACGCTCTGCCTTTAAAATATTCAGTAGATTATAAAGACGTTACATGTAAAGCATATTTTTTATTGTCAAAAATAGGCATGTAATCATAATATGTTACAGGTGAGCCAGAAAAAAATAAATTAATAAAATATATAATAGGGGGGTAGAACATGCAAGAAAATAAATTTCAGGCAGAGAAGGTAATAGATATCAATAGTCAGGATCTGGATAAAGTTTCTAATATTAAAATGGATCTTCAACTGTTGGTGAACCGAAGGAGAAACAGGCACCAGAAAGTTGGACCGGAAAACAAGCCGCCTGTTCCGGCGCCAGCCAAAATGGCTGTCAAAGTAAGTTCAATTAAAGCGAGAGCGACATTAAGACCTATACAAGACATATAAAAGACGTTGCCCAAAAGAGTCCTTGATACTATCAGTGGGAAGTATCAAGGACTCTTAAGCTTCAGGATGCTTTGGCCATATTGCCGCCGGTGACCTGTTAATTACTTATGATCATATGGGTAGGGATCCGGGCAGGGATGAAAAGCAGGAACCCAAACCTGTTGGTTTTGCAATAGTTTGAATCTCAGCTTGATCACCATTTTTTCGTCAAATTCCTTGAAGGTTTTTTCTTCAAAAGGACCGCCGGAGATTGATTCACGGTTGATGAACTCATCGAACTCAGTAATGGTGCTGCTGAGCAATTCGCAGAATGGAAGCTCGTTGAAGAATTCAAAACTCTCCTGGTTGAACTCAGACAAATCCCCGGCCAGCAACTTTTCCTTTTCCGGAAAATCTGATGGAAGAGGAGTAGCTGAGAAGTATTCAAACTCTTTGGTTTTACTGGGTATGACAGGGCATGGTGGAGTAATGAAATCTTCAATTTCTGTTACGCATCTGAAGGGGGTGTCAAGAGTGCAGTGACTTATGGTGCCGCATACGCTGTCGGAATCTACACATAGGTCAGCTTCAGCAAACTCAATGTTTTTGCGGACGAATCCTTCCAGGAATAACTTTTTGGTGTTTTGGATAAGCCTGCATTGTGTAAGTTTCAAACGTTTTTTAATTCGCTTGATTTCAATTGCGGGCGTAGGCAGGGTGATTTCTGAAAAGAGATCGATCTGCACATCCACTTCGGCAAGAACCACGGGTATTTTTACCAATTTTTTCTTCTTCCAGTCTGTTACGCAATGATCTTCCAGGTCCTTCATCTTCACCGGGTCACTGTCACAAAATGGTACGGTTTCGGTATCAACGGCGGCACACTTTTTCGGACAATCCGATGCTTCGATTGACGTACTTTTTCTACGCATTTTTATTCCTCCAAATTTTTATGCTTAGAGACGGTATATAATTTGAATCGCTGGGTGTTCAGCAGTAAATATAGTATTGTCAAGGCTTTGCATTATTTACCGGCTCTTTATTTATAGTAAATAATATTCAATACGGTTCGGGGTTGTTACTAAATATTGTTAATTATTCTATAATGTAATTTTAATTGCTTAAAACGGTATTTATACCCCCCCCCTTGACCTAATTAAAAGGTTGTTATTATAATAATGTAGCTTTATGTGTATGTGTATTGCGAGGGAATGATTATATTGACAGCTAAGCCGCCCGGCAAGGGGAAGATACTAGCTATCGCCGCGGCTCACCTTTTTAACGACTGGTACATGAACTACATTCAAACATTGTTGCCTTTCATGGTGGCCGCCGGACTTGGAATAAGCCGGGGGGCTTTTCTTGTTTCCGCCTTTACGGTTACTTCTTCATTACTTCAGCCGTTTTCCGGCTACCTGGTGGACCAGAAAAATCAGCGCTGGATGGTTTATGCGGGCACACTTTGGATGGCCGTGCTGATCAGCTTGGTGGGCGTGCTGCAAAACTATCCGCTCCTGGTGCTCACCGTGACTCTGGCCGGCCTGGGCACGGCGGCGTTTCACCCGCAGGCCTCGGCTATGGTCGCCGCAGTAAGCGGAGATAGAAAAGGTTTTTATCAGGCTGTTTTTATGGCGGCCGGAAACATCGGGTGGGCACTGACTCCGCTGATGGTGGTTCCCTTTACTCAGATGTACGGTTTAAAGCTGACTCCGCTATTTGCCCTGCCCGGAGTGCTGGTGGCTGTCCTGCTCTGGTTCACCGCGCCCAGCGTACCGGCAGGCGCAAAGGCTGCTCCGCCCCCGCTGTGGCCGGTTCTTCGCGCCGCTTGGGCCGAGTTGACCAAAGTCATGCTGGTGGTTACCTGTCGTTCCCTGGCTTACTTCGGCCTGGTATCGTTCCTCCCCCTTTATCTTCAGCATGAGAATATTTCTCTCCTGGCCGGCAGCCGTCTTCTGTTTCTGATGTTGTTCTCAGGAGCAGTGGGAGGCCTGGTAGGCGGATATCTCTCCGATCTTATCGGTAGGAAGGCCGTCATTGTCGGGTCCCTGGTCACGGCCAGCCCGTTGTTTTACTTATTCCTCGGGGCAAGCGGCCCGATCAGTTATCTGTTCCTGGCCTTGGCCGGCGCCTGCCTGCTGGCGTCTTTTTCGGTGACAATCGTGGTTACCCAGGAAGTCATCAGTAAAAACGCCGCCATGGCGGCGGGACTGATACTTGGCTTCGGTATCGGTATGGGTGGCCTGGGGGTCGGCCTGGTGGGGCTGTTGGCGGAGCACGTAGGCATTGTTTACACTATCCACATGCTCATCTGGCTGCCTCTCCTGGCCGGGTTGTTCGGTCTGAGTATAAAAGGTAAGGATTTGTCCGCTTCTCTTTCAGCGAGCAGTTAATAAGATTATA
Source organism: Pelotomaculum terephthalicicum JT (assembly GCF_022410535.1). GTDB lineage: Bacteria > Bacillota > Desulfotomaculia > Desulfotomaculales > Pelotomaculaceae > Pelotomaculum_D > Pelotomaculum_D terephthalicicum. The sequence goes on along the minus strand of NZ_JAKNBL010000056.1, from coordinate 3,780 downwards.
ATCAGGCCCGGAAAGTTCCTGATTGTAGACGGTATTGTCGCTGGGACGGGCAAGTGAGCAAAACCCTCGTTTTGCAGCCAGGCAAGAACGATAAAAGATGGGTAAAGTTTTGCATAAGGCCGGTTTCCATGTAAACGCTGGGAAACCGGCTTTTTTACTTTATTATCGCCTGTTATTAGCGATATGAAAGCTAAGGTAGTCCCCCGCACACGGCGCAAATTACTCCGGCCGGCGTCACGCATATGATAAGCTCCCTGGAGGAGAGCGTTATGTGGAACGTTTGGCGGGTTCGGCGATACGTTGTCATCGTTTAAACCGACAGCTAGGGGAAATCAGATCGTTAATTTAATGAACGCAAAATTTCTGGAAACACTAAAAGAATTGATTGATTATCTTGGACTTTTATCATCAGCGTTAACCTTTATAAAGAAAGGCGGCACTGTGGTGCGGAAAAATGCAAAACGTAATATATTGAAAATAAAAGCGGTGTTTTGAATTAAGCAAAGGGGTATCTGACATGAGTGAGTACGTGTTATATTTCAACGAAATAAATAGATCCAGTCTGGCTAGGGTAGGGGGCAAAGGAGCAAATCTGGGTGAGTTGTGCCATATTCCCGGGATTGCCGTGCCGGCGGGTTTTTGCGTTAGCACGAGGGCTTACCAGGATTTCGTGCATAAGAGCAAGGAGTTTGCCGAGTTGCTTAAAGCCTTGGAATTAATCGATATTGAATCCTTTGAAGAGCTAAAGGCAGCAGGAGAACGCCTGCGCGCCCACCTGGAAAACCTGGACATTCCTGTTGCCATCCGACAGGAAATCGGCCGGGCCTGGCGTATGACCGGCAGTCAATACGCTTACGCCATTCGCTCCAGCGCGACTGCGGAAGATCTGCCGGGAGCGTCGTTCGCCGGGCAGCAGGACACTTTCTTGAATATTAAAGGCGAGCATAACATCCTTGACTGCGTCCGGAAATGCTGGGCGTCCTTGTTTACCGACCGGGCTATCGCTTATCGCCGGAAGAATGGTTTTGCCCATGATAAAGTATTGCTTTCCGTTGTCGTGCAGCGGATGGTCTTTCCCGAAGTGTCGGGGATCATGTTTACGGCCGATCCGGTAAGCGGCAACCGGAAGATCGTGTCCATCGACGCGAGTTTCGGTTTGGGCGAAGCATTGGTTTCAGGCATTGTTTCCGCCGATTTATACCAAGTAAAAGCAGATAAATTGATCAATAAGCAAATTGCCGGGAAAGAGATCGCTATTTATGCCAAACCCGAGGGCGGCACGGCCAAAGTGGAAATTGCGGAAGAGAGGCAAACAACCCAGGCTTTGCCGGACGAAGACGCGGTCAGGCTGGCCCGGATGGGGCGAAGCATTGAAAAACACTTCGGCAGCCCGCAGGATATAGAGTGGTGCCTCGCTGACAACGAAATATTCATTGTGCAGAGCCGGCCTATTACAACCCTTTATCCCGTTCCCGCAGTCGCCGATGAGCAGCTTCACCTTTTCGTGTCGTTCGGTCACGTGCAAATGATGACCGAGGTCATAAAGCCCCTTGGCATATCGGTGTTGAGGACTTTTCTGCCGCTGGGCAAAAGCTCGCCGCGGGCGGAGAGCGATCTTCTGGTGGAAGCGGGCGGCAGATTGTATTCCGACGTTGTCACCCGGTTGCTTGAATATCCACAGTTGAGAAAACTGCTGCCTGTAATATTGCTTAATATTGATGAATTAATCAGCCGGGCGGTACAGGACTTCATGGATAGAGAGGAATTCCAGGCAAATGAACAGCCGGGCAAAAGATTGGAATTCGCCCTGGTTATAAAGGCTTTCCCGACGGCTTTCAACGTCCTGAAAAATATCTTGTACCGTGATAATAAACATGCCATTGCTCAGTTGAACCAGTTTATCGACAAGCAAGTCAGGGAAAACAGAAAAAGACTGCAGGAAGTGTCAGGCTCGGATAGAATTGCAATGATTCAGGAAATATTGCACGGCATGTTGTCAATGATTTTTATGAGGATAGTTCAATATTTCCCCGCGGCGATAGGCACTTACAAGCTAATCGAGAGCCTGTCCAAAAAGTGGCTGGGGGACACGGCCGAGTTGGGCAGTATCAGTAAATCCCCGCCGGGTAATGTGACAACCGAAATGGGGTTGGCGCTGGGGGATGTTGCCGACGCCGTGCGCAATCACCCGGCAGTGATTGAATACCTGGAGCACGCGGCGGATAAGACCTTTTGGGAGGACTTGAGGTCTGTTCCCGGCGGTGAAGATGTTCTGCCTGTTTTCTTGAATTACTTTGAGCGATACGGGATGCGGGGGACGGGGGAAATCGACTTGACCCGGCCGCGCTGGCGTGAGGCCCCGACCCAGCTGGTTCCCGCTATTTTGAGTCACATTGGAGGGGTCAGACCCGGGCGGCACCGCCTCGATTTCCAGGCCGGCAAGGAGGAGGCCGAAATCGGCGCCCGCAGGTTGCTGGAGCGCCTGCGTCAAAAGTCCATGGGCTCTCTTAAGGCAAGGATCATGCGGCGTTTAATCAAGGTTCACCGTTCGTTGATCGGGATGAGGGAACATCCGAAATATTTCATCGTGCAAAATTTCGATATAATCAAACAGGCAATTTTACAGGAGGCGGACACACTGGCCGCGGGCGGAATTCTGGAGCGTCCGGATGATATCTTTTGGTTCTCCTTGCAGGAAATCAAAGACATAATTGAAACACGGCGTGTAAACCATGATATTATCGCCATGCGCAAGGAAAAATTCCAGCGTGATCAGCAGTTGACACCGCCCCGCGCCATAACCAGCGAAGGAGAAATCATTACCGCCAAGCCTGGTGTCCACGTTCCGCCAAACGCGCTGGCCGGCAGCCCGGTGTCGGCCGGAACGGTAGAAGGCCGCGCCCGGGTCGTGTTGAAGCTGGCAGAAGCTAAAATGGATAAAGGAGATATATTGGTGGCGCCCTATACCGATCCGGCCTGGACGCCGTTATTCCCGCTTGCGGCTGGCCTGGTCACGGAAGTCGGCGGCCTGATGACCCACGGCGCGGTTGTGGCCCGGGAATACGGTATCCCCGCGGTAGTAGGGGTGGATAACGCGACTCGCAAAATCCAGGATGGCCAAAAGATACGCGTGGACGGTACGCAGGGGTTTGTCGAGATTCTTGAGTCTATTGGGGTCAGCCCTTGACATTGGACAGCTGAGGGCATTATTGTGGGAATGAGCTATCATTATTAGAAAGGCCTTTCAACTACATTTAGTCCTCATGGTTATTCTTAGGTAATTTCCCCTGAAGGTACTAGAAGCTGCGGAGATCAATTAGGTGTATTTAAGTTTGGTAGTTTCAAACTTGCTACTTAGGCGGGGGTACCTTTAGGCGGAGGGTACCCATTGTGCCGGTAACTATCAAAGGAGCCTATAATATTATGGAAGCCAACGGTGGGCTGAACGAACCGGCTAAGGGTCAGGCTTTACTTTGTGCAATTCTAGAATTGCACAAAGTAAAGCCTGACCCCCATTTACCAGGATTTTCATGTAGCATTTAGTATAACTTAATCGTTAATATTAGTAGATGGGGACACACCTCTATATTGAGTATTCCTATATTGATGAGGAATGTACCCGATGGAATTCCCCAATTAGGAAAGGTCCCCTTAATAGGCTCTCGGCATTAGATGGGAGGAATCATTAAATCTGGAATAAAGCAACTGGAAATTCTGGCATGCCAGGCTAAAAAGACTGTCCTTTTCACGACATTCCTAAAAATGGGCATGGCAAAGAAG
>NZ_JAKNBL010000055.1 GCF_022410535.1 Pelotomaculum terephthalicicum JT | reverse complement strand
GATCACGCTCTCTTCCATTCTTCTTTCCACCGGCTTTTCAGCGGCAATCGGGATTTTCTTCGGCTATTACCCCGCTAAGAAAGCGGCGGGGCTGGACCCCATTGAGGCGCTGCGTTTTGAAAAGTAATTTACGGAATAAAAAAGAGGGATAAACGTTGAAAAGATGTCGTCAACTACATTTATGGATTGGTTTGTTTACTTCCATACTAATACTTGTAGAAGCTGTTACCGGTCTATTAATGATTGAGCCGTGGCTCATTGGTGTAAACAAGCCGTCAGCAGGGCAGCAAATGCAGTTTGAAAAAACAGGTGAGAATTTTGGCAGGGAAACGCAAGAATATGGCAAACCTGCCGATGAAACAGCGTTACAAGAAGGCGATGTTAGAAGCGCCAACAAAGAAAATAACTTGATGAGATTTATCAAGAATCTCCATTCCGGAAAAATAAACAATACGGACGTTTCTATTCTTCTTGATATAGCAGCTGTTGGCTTAATTATTCTTTCAATAACGGGGATAATATTATCCATTAGAACATTAAGAGCACACTTCCGTTAAAATATTAAAACACTCATCCAGGCGGGAGGAGCCGGGCCACACCCTGGCTCCTCCCGCCTGCAGGATGGCATAAGCCCAGTGCGAAACGACAACAAGACGCGTGGAACCGGTGAGTTAAAGAAATAAGTTGCGATTATGGCGCTCACACCTTGCCCAAAGCTCAACGTTGCGCTGCCGTGCAGTCATATCCAGCCGTCATTTAACACCATTCAGACCATGCTCAAGATGAATATTGGACTGATAAGACTTAACATTGCCACTCACGAATATGTCCGCTTGACGTTGCTGCTATCCGTAAGATTCCAGCAGAAAGGCCAGCCCTGCGGAAAACACGAGACCTAAGATAAAGGCCGCGGTTATGATGTGAAACCTCTTGGGCATTATAAGATAGGAAGACATGGCGGGTGAAACCAGCACCAGGTTACCCAGATCTATGTTACGGGCAATCTGGGTCTTGGCAATCCCCTCGGATAGGAGGGTGATGACACTGTTCAGGCGATTCTGCTCATTTGGTTCGTTTATGTTCGCCAACTGATTCTTGATTGCTCCCATCTGGTTCTGCAGAAACTCGACAGAGTGATCCATTAATTCCTGATTTTTTTCAGACATCATGGCCATAAATTCCTGGTTCAATGTGTTGGCTATGCTGACCGCTAAATCAGGGTCGCCGCTGCTGACGGTCACTTCGAGCAGGCAGGAGTCTTTAGCAGCCGTGGCGTTGATCTGGCCGGCCAGGGAGCGGGGTGTGCAGCCTATTTCATCCAGACGCAGTTTTTCAATCACTCTCTGCATCAAAATCTCGCTCTTGACAATCCCGACATAAGTGTTCATGGTCAAGACGGGGGTGCGGTAAGGGGAATTGAGAATAGAATTCAAGTCGTCCTTCTGAGCGGTTAGCTGGGACTTGTTCACAGTTTCAGTAGCTTGGGGCACCAGCAAGATGGTCTTGGCCCTGTATAAAGGTTTCAGCATATAATAGCAGTAAAAACCGCTGGCGATGACCGCAAGCAGTGTAACCAGTGTGATCAATATATAGTATTTTTTGAATACCCTGATTAGGAACCTCATGTCTATGACCTGCTCGTCCGTCCCGCACGAAAAATTTGCATTGTTCAACCTGCTACCTCCTTTTGTTGCAAGCAACGCCTCTATTCTTTCAGATAAACATTACCAGAAGTACGCACGAATGAATATTATCCGTTAGTATGAAATTAAGAACGATAAACCAGCATGATCAATTGAAGCTTTAGTATAATCTTTCCTCCTGCGCTAACATCAATGACTGGCAGCATTCTCGGCTAAAAGTATTCATCCAATCTGCGGTAAAATTTTTTCCTCTGTTCACTAATCCCATTTTCTTTCTCATCTTGCTCATTTTTTTTATTGTTAACCAGGGAGACTTTAAAATCTATGTTGCAATTATCAGGATATTTACCATTGTCAGGCAGTTTCAGGATAATCACATTTTGCTTGCTTTCCTCAAAAGCTCCTTGTGTCGGGCCGTCAAATTTTTTATGTAAACTAAATTTTTGCGGGATCCTAAAAGATAGAGCTAAAGTCACTGCAAACAGAATAAGAGCAAACAAAACGAGGCCCACACTAACCAAACCCACTTGGAACCCTCCCCATACTGAACATTTTCATATTGAAAATTTCACAACGAAGCTCTTGCTTCTACCGCAGATTCAATTGCGCCGTTTGCCTTAATACCCCTCTCTGCGCTCATTCCCAGCAGCTTTTGAGCTGCACTTATATTCTGCATCTCCAAAAAACCAGTTGGGTTCTGGTGTTCAAGCCCATCTTGCGCAAAATACTGCTTACATGACTTTTAACCGTAGGCTGGCTTCAGCTGATGGCCCCGGCGCACCGCCTGGTTCTCACACATTGCCAACAAACGAATCTGCTGCATGCACTCTTCACTCCTCCAAACTAAAAATAAAACCCTTCTTTATTTTTTTTCGTATGGATTGTTCTGAGTTTTATATCATCATTGCAGTAATAATAAGTATGATACTATACTTGTTACTTGTTAAAAATGAGAAGAAATCTTAAGAATGTCCGCTAAAATATGATGCTATTTTAATAATCAATCGCACAAACGGACTTCTCATTTGCCTTTCAAGCTTCTTGCGGTCTTCTTTGGCCGCCGCCAGTTCTTGCTGAACCATAGAGTATGCCCTTTGTTGTTCTTCTTCTACTTTGAGCGCTTTTTTCAAAGCATTGCTCAAGTCGTTTATCTCCTCCAGCATTCTTCGCTCTTCCATCGCCGTGGAAGCTCTCTTTCTCTCAATCTTCTGCTTTAATTCCACGATCTCAGTCTGCAATTCAGCTACTTTAATAGTATGCTGTTCTTTCAATTCGACAAGCCTGGCTTTGTTTTCACGGTCTTTTTCTTTATAGTGCTGCAGCTTGGTAAAAAGGCCTTCGAGGCTGTTCTGATTTTTAACCAGCAGAGCCTTCACTTTTGCCACACTTTCTTCCGCCTCCCTGGCTCTCGCAACCCAAAGACGGCACTGGTATAAAATACTGTCAGACTTGTTTTCCAACTTTTTCAAATGTTCTCTGTAACGCATTATTTCCCGCTTGCGCAGTGAAAGCAACAGGTCCTTTTCCGCCATTTGGGAAAGCATATAATCATGTTGACCGGCCAACTCCATTTTTTCAGCAAGGGCAGACGCAACCTCTGCTTGACCGGCCATGGCCTCTTGAAGATTTTGCTGCAAAGAATCTATTTTCGTCCGCCAGCGGGACCGGTCCCTGTGCCACCTCTGCTTTTGCCTGCCAACCAAACCAATAAATTTTTTCAATAAATCTTCATAAATAATTTGAGAAGACGGATTATAGCTCCAAACGCCTTCCCCAATCTGTTCAAAATATGGAAACTTTAGCAGCACTCCTTCAATAATTTTTATGCCCGTGGCTCTCCACGCGTTAATTATTTCGTATAGCTGCTGTGTTGACAAACCACCCGGATGCATTTTCATAGCCTTGATGATCAGGTGCTTCAGAGAATAATTGCCTGCCTCAACTTCCCATTCGGTAAGTCCCCAATACCCGTTATCAAGCTGAATAAATCTTCCGTCGGAGATCAATAGAATCTCCTCCGCCAAAATTTTTTTTGTTTTTCTTTTTTTCGTATTGCCGTTTTTCAAAAGATCCCGGAGGTTTAACGGCTGACCCCGCTTAAGTAAAAGGGAATAAAACTGATCATTCTCCCGCAGTCCTTCCAAATTTAAATGCCAGATGTCTTTTTCCCCGTTAAAACACGGGTGCTGACTGAGACACAGGTTAACTTTCTCTTCCACCTGCGGCAAAGAATAATCTTTTAGCATTTTTCGATGAACATAAGGTATTAGCTCAGCTACCGAAAGTGCTTCAAAAAAGAAGAGTGTTTTTTTTAAAACATCAGTTAGTGAATTCAGTCGCCCACCCATAATGATTACTTTACACCTCGCTTATGAAAACTTTTATAATTAAATATTTACCCATTAAGTTCAAAATACCTTTTTTTCCCATAGAAAATTTAAATATTATTTCCAATTAATTACAACCATATCCAACAATTTTTTTTCTAATATCGACTTTTATAAAAATATGGATATAATAAAAAAACAAAATCAATCTGACCACAAATCTTAAAGGAGATGATTTAATGAACAATGCCAATCTCGAACCATATTCGCAAAACATAAATATTGGTGAAGTGCTAGTGGAGGGGCCGGTTAACACGGCTGATCTTGAAAAAATGTACATGAATGAAGGACTCAAAAGTTTCCGGCCGGCGGACAGACAAAAGGAAGCCCTGCTAAAAATCACGGCTTTACCTGAAGGAATGATTTACGTTGCTAGAATCGGCCAGGAAATTATCGGCTACTTGACTTTCCATTACCCGAGTAAATACAGCCGGTGGAGCAAACACCCGCGTGTTCTGGAGCTTGGCGGCATTGAAGTTAGTGCTCCCTGGCGCAAAAAGGGAATCAGCACGGCGCTTTTGCAAAAAGCGTTTACCAATCGGGTAGTTGAGGAATATATTGTCGTGGCTATTGAATTTTGCTGGCACTGGGATTTGAGAGGCAGTGGGCTAAGTTTGCTGGCTTATCACAGAATGATGATAAACGCCTTTAAAAAAGTCGGTTTAATGAAACGGGCCACTGATGATCCCGATATATTGGAAGACCCCGCCAACGTGCTGACGGCGCGCATAGGCAGGAATGTTAGTGAAGAAGATATTCTCTTGTTTGAAAACATGCTGTTTGAAAACCGCCAAGATTTAAAAATATAAAAAACCGGGGCAAAAAGTATGTCGGCCAAAAACAAAGCCTGTAACTCCAATGCGACAGTTGGTTACAGGCTTTGTTTAAATTACACGCTGTAATTGGGTGCTTCTTTCGTTATCATCACATCGTGCGGGTGACTTTCCTTCAACCCGGCGGTAGTGCAAAGCATAAATTTTGTTTTTGTTTTTAATTCAAGGATATTACGGCACCCGCTGTAACCCATACCCGACCGCAACCCGCCGATTAACTGGTAAACCGTTTCGGAAAGCGAACCTTTAAACGGCACCCGGCCTTCCACTCCCTCGGGCACAAGCTTTTCGTTTGCTGTCGACTCCTGGAAGTAGCGGTCCTTGCTGCCACCTTTCATAGCCCCTAATGAACCCATTCCGCGATACACTTTAAAACTCCGCCCCTGGTATATCTCGATATCTCCAGGACTTTCTTCCGTTCCCGCCAAGAGACTGCCAAGCATAACCATATCCGCGCCCGCCGCGATAGCTTTTGTGATATCTCCCGAATATTTTATACCTCCATCGGCAATGACAGGTATATCGTATCGCGCGGCAACTTGGGCACAATCATAGATAGCGGTAATCTGCGGCACACCTATTCCTGCGACCACCCTGGTTGTACAAATCGAACCGGGGCCGATTCCCACCTTAATAGCGTCCGCACCTGCCTCAATCACGTCTTTAGCGCCTTCCGCAGTAGCAACATTTCCCGCAATTACGGCAACCTCAGGGTATTTTTCCTTAATTCTTGTCACTGTGTTCATGACATTCCGTGAATGTCCGTGCGCCGAATCAATTACAATTACGTCCACATTAGACCTGACCAACGCTTCAACCCGCTCATCCGTGTCGAAAGCAACGCCCACCGCCGCCGCCACCAAAAGCCTGCCTCCTTTGTCTTTGGCTGAGTTGGGATACTGGCGCGACTTTTCAATGTCTTTGATGGTTATGAGTCCTTTTAAGTTGAAGTCGTCATCCACAATCGGCAATTTCTCCACCTTGTAACGTTGCAGAATTTTTTTAGCCTGTTCCATAGTAATCCCTACCGGGGCAGTGATCAGATTGTCCCTGGTCATTACTTCACTAATATATTTAGAAAAATCCTGCTCAAAACGAAGATCGCGATTGGTGAGGATGCCCACCAGCTTTCCTTTCACAGTGATGGGCACACCGGAAATCCGGTATCTCTCCATCAGTACCAGCGCCTCCCGGACAAGATTATCCGGCTCAAGGTAAATCGGATTGGTAATAACTCCATGCTCAGATCTCTTAACCCGGTCGACTTCAAGAGCCTGCCGTTCAACAGACATGTTTTTATGGATAACTCCAATGCCGCCTTCCCTGGCCATGGCAATTGCCAGACGGGATTCGGTTACTGTATCCATTCCCGCGCTCATGAGAGGAATATTCAGCTTTATTGACTTGGTTAAGTTGGTGCAGGTGTTTACATCATTAGGCAGTACTTCCGAAGCAGATGGAATTATCAAAACGTCGTCGAAAGTCAGTCCCGTGCGTTCAAACTTTTCCGGCAACATAGACTTTCCCTCCCCCCACCGGCAAACCGGCTACAAAAAAATTTGTATCTGTATATTATAGCATAAAAAAACTCAATTCCATATTGCAACCCATATTAAACTTAAGCCGTTTTTTATGTTGGATCCTTCTACTCCTTAAAACTTGACACTTTGATAGCAAATGACTATTATTAAATATGCAGAGAAAAAACTTCTCCCAGTAGCTCAGCTGGATAGAGCAACGGACTTCTAATCCGTAGGTCACAGGTTCGAATCCTGTCTGGGAGGCCAGAGAAAATTAGTAATGGCAAGGATCTCGGAATTAGAAGTCCTTGCCATTTAGCTTTTATGAGTAAATTGAGAAAAATTTGAGAAAACGAACCGCCGTTCTATAAAGACGGGGTATTTTCAGTGATTAAAAGGCTATCGATTTTTTCAGCTATAGCTTTTTGTGTACCCGGTATGACGTGTGTATATAGATCCATTGTAATTCCAATCTTTGAATGGCCCAATCTCTCACTAACTGCTTTTGGGTGCTCGTATCTTTCCTGCCTTCAAGCAGCAGTTTTCATAAAATTCTTGTAAGTTAGCAGGACGTAGTCTATTTAATAGAATATTTCCTAAATGCGGCTTTAAATGGTATTCTATAATACATTCGTATCCTTCTGTAGTTTTTAAAGCTCTGTTTTTAGTAGGGTCATTCAACCAACGGTCAAGGAACCCCCCCAATGTTAACTTTTCTGCATTAATAGTGTAATTTTTTTCAAACGACGAAAAGAAAGATGTCCTGTCCAGGACATCTTTAACATTTTAATATTTTATTAACGGTAAAATATTTTTGTTCTTTTAATAGTTTTTTCCAGCGTCTTTTCCATAACCAATATTTGTACGCTTTTATCAATTTACGCATAAGTTTATTACCTCTTTTTTATATATTAAAAAAAACTAAAGTTCGTTTAATGTGGATTTCTTTCATTATCATATTACTAAGAATTACTATTCCTCTTCACGTAAATTTATTTTAGCATAAAATAATTTAATTAACAATTAAGAACTTGAATTTTGTAATAATTGGCAGTTTATATATTTATTATTAATGTCAACAAGTTGTTCAAGATTTTCTAAACATCTATTATTAAGTTGTATTTCTTGTTTTAATTGCATAATTTTTCTTTCGGAACAATTTATTGCTGTAAAAAGCTGCTGCAAAAGCTAATGTAATTTTAAAGAAATAAAACAAAAGAGTTTATTAAACGAATCATATTTAACCTCCTGTTTTATAAGATTATAGCGAGAATAAATCTTGTTATGAAAACAATTTTAGTTCACCAGTTTGTTCTTCAATACACATAATAGTTTCTTCAAAAGTATTATTAAGAGTAATTAATTTGTTAGTTAACTCAATAATGCTTGATCTATTGTTAATATGGATTCTGTTTTAGGTGATTTACATGCGTTTTCGACAGATTGTGTCGCTTTTAGATTTTTTATAAGCGCATTTAACCTTTTAAATATATTTAACATAGAAAATCGAATCTCGAAATTGAGAAAATCGGTTTCTATCAACAGGCTCTAGCTAACATTTTTACCATATAAAAATTCAGGTACGGCAGGACTTTATGTTATATCAAGATATCTTCAGAGAATTAATGAAACTACTCTAATCCGTAGGTCACAAGCTCGAATCCTGTCTGGGAGGCCAGAAAAATCAAGACCTCCGGGTTTTAATCCGGAGGATTTTTAATGAAAATGTGCCAAACATTTTAGAAGGAGCAACAAACAAAATATACGGCCTGAGAACCACTAGGAAAAAGGACCAGGAAAAGCAAAAACCCGGCGCTGTGGCCGGGTACTTATCGAATCGCCTTTTTCTCTTGAACATCAAGACAGCTGTCGATGCGTTTAACATCATCCCAAATGGCATTGAGTCGACTAAATACTTCCTTGTGTGACCTACGGTTGATGGTCTTTAAATCATTGACTGCGGCGTATAGGCTTCAATTCCTCCTGGACGATGGTTCGGACTTCTTGCCTGACGGACTGCATTTCCTCCTGCATGACGGCGCGGAGCATATTTACCAATTCTTTATTATCAGGCATGGATGAAGTCTCCTCTTTGTAGGGTATAGGATGATTAAACATCGTGATGGGATTTTCCTGCAAGCAAAAAAGATTTTGTTATACAAAACTGTTTTTATAACAAAGGGTTTACCCCGTTGCTAATAATTGTTTTCTGCGATACTTCCAGGAAACCAGGCGTTTCAACGGCCGCTTTTTTTGGTGGTCTGTATGTATCCGCCCAAGCCATCGGGGGTTGGTATCCACTCCGATGGCTCCGCTGCTTCTGTCGGTAGTTACGCCCGTTGTTCTGTCCGGTCCTCTCCCTATTCGATCGTTGTCTTATTTTTTTGATTACCCCATCTCGACATAATATTCATATGCCTTCTACTTTTTTTAGCCTTATGACCTGGTGACAGTTCACCCGGCAAGCCATACTTGACGTGTATTTCAGTAAGTTGTTCAGGTGTCAGCTGATAACTGCTTATTGGGTTATCTTCCTCAAAATATTTATTATTCGTACTGAGCACACCTCCTTCAAAATTAACACAAATATATTTGTATGATATATTAGCCTGTTTTATGTAAATTCCGGCGCAGCCACTTTTCACCAACGCAGAGGCGGTTATCTCAATTTTATTCGGAAGCTGAAAGGAATATCAGCAATAATAGCGTAAATTTAGCATCAAGTAATCCATAATGATTGACAAAGACGGGAGACGGCATAGCCTTTCGGCTGCACCGTCTCCTGTAAAATCAATACTTCTTTATAACTGGTCTCCTGAAGGAGGCTAGTTCTTATTATTCATTATTATTTGATGTATCGTTTTCATTACTACTACCCATCCATCCATGACCGCAGTTTCCAAAAGCTTGGCCATTAAAACCTTGTTCTAATCTTTGCAGCATTTTATCGGCTTGCTCCTGGGTCATCTCGCCATCTGCGACCGCCTGAGAAATTTCAGATTTTTTTAATTCAAGCATTTTTTGATTAAATTGCTCCATGGTCATGCCGCATTCAGTAACAATATCTTGAATCTTTTTACCCGCCTGTATTTCGGTCTTAAGTTGCTCTGTGGTAATGCCAAGTGCGCTTGCCATGCTATCAAGGTTGCGGCCTTGCCCCTTATCATGATTGATGCCGAACATACCTAAGCCAAAACCTTTACCGGCGGCAATTTTATCAGCCTGCTCTTGAGTTATTTTGCCTTGTTGAACTGCTTCGTCGAGCATCTGCTGCTTCGTGGCCTCTAAGGCTGTCGTCACCTGGTCTTGAGTTACACCAAGATTCGTCGCCAGTTTTGATACAAAGTTCTGGTATAGATCATCGATGGTGGTGCTGCCCGTTTGGTCGGTAGCGGCGAAGGACATACCGGCAATAGCCCCGGTAAGGATGACCACAGCCAGTAGAATAGCTCCAACACGCATTTTGTTTAATTTCAAATAAACACCCTCTTTCATATTTTTAAATCCGGTGCACCTTTTAATTTTATACTACCACTTAATGATTACTATATTGTGTTTATATTGTGTAGTTTTTGTTTATATTCTATGAACATTTTATGTACGGGTAAAAAGCAGAATGCCCCACTCCATGGGAGCAGGGCTTGGGTATTATCTCTGTTGTTAATCTTGCGGTTCCAGCATGCCTGCTGCCTTCCGTGCAACCTTAACAGCATCCAGCAGGCCGCATCTGTCCAAAACTACAGCCAGCATCTCCCGCGTTACGGTCCCTTGCGGCTCGGTTCCATCCATGATGCCCTTTGACACCGCCTTATCCCACGATGCCTTTGCCCAATCGCTCACGTTATTCCTCCCTTTTTCATATACGCCGCTCCGACGGCCGCCAGTCTTGCTTCGCCCGCATGTTGCCAACTCCAATAGCTTATCCCCGGCAATCCGGCATTTTGGCAAATGTCCGCGAATCTAGCGATAGAGTCATTTGTCACACTTCCATACAGCTGGCCAGCTGGAGCCACGGGCAACCCGTAAGCATTCAGATCAGCCAGTGACCTGGAGAGCGCGCTGTCAACGGTCATTCCAAAATCGTCCCAATAAATTTGCGGGATTGCCACGGCACAGGCATCAGAAAACATTCGCCACGGGAAACCACTGTGGTAACTGGGTAGCCCAAAGCTGGAGTAACCCAACGGAACGCCAAGCGATTTGAATGCTTTTAAAATAGCCTGCGCACGGCTTGGATAATGTTCATATTCAACTTCCGCATCAATAACCAGCCAGTCAGCACCGGCGGCAACGCATCTTTGGGCGGCTTCAGCCTCGCCAGACGGTTTTGCTCCATAGGAATAACCCCAAGCGCCGAGAATCAAACCAGCATTATGCGCCTTTTCAACAATGGATTCCACTTGTGACCAGTAATTGGAACCGTCCCAGCCCTTAACCAAGAGTCCGGCCAGACCGATAGCCACGGCCTTATTTACCACATCCTGAGGCGCGCCGCACTGCTCAAGCTCCCAAATCCAGATATGCTTGCCTTCCCAAGGATCCAAATTTAAACACCTCAATTATAATATATCTAATACCTTAGAAGGGGTACCGCCGCATGATATTTTTTTATTTTTGATCCATCATCTCCCTTGTTTTTTGTGGTTTATTATTGGCCAAAATAAAATCAGGAGGTGAATTAACCGACAGTATAAAAAATTGCTCCCGGATATTTCATTAATAAATTCTCACGAGGGGGAATAAAGATGGCAAAATGTCCATTTTCCAAAAAAAACAGGGTTTCAGATGAAGCTCTGAGCGAAACCAGTTCGGAGACAACCTGCGAAAGTTGCGATGACACAACCTGTGAGGATAATGTTAACCAAAAGTTAAAAAATAAGGGTTCCAAATAGCTTTTTGTCAAAGCAGGCCGGCGCAAACGCCTCCGGGCTCACCAATTCCGGAGAGCGTTTGCGCCGGCCCGTTTTAACAATATCTAGTCCACCGAGGGGCGATAAACCAACCCTTCCGCCAAAGCAATCAAACTATTATGTTCATCCCGAACTTCAACCCGGTAAATTCCAGTCTTTCTGGTTAGATTGTCTTCGCGGGCAGTGGCGGTGAGAATAACGCCTTCTTTTGTAGCCTTGATAAAATGTATGCTTACATTCAAAGCCAGCGCCACGGGACCGTGGGCATTACTCGCCGCGGCGATTACAACGTCTACCAGGCTGAAAATCGCGCCACCGTGGGTAATATTTACGCCATTCAGCAATTCCGGTTTTACTTCCATAACAGCCTGAGCGTATCCCGGTTCCATATCGGTTAATTCAATACCAAGGTACCGGGCCAGGGAATCTTTCCCCAACCGTTTTTTACCACTTTCCACGTCCATTTTTTCAAACCACCACTTTCTCCTGGTTTTTTCCATTCAAAATCCCATCCATCGTTAGCCGGTGCTGTCAGTAGCCTGGTTAACTAATATATTATACTATTTTCAGTATCCCTTGGGTAATTATATATCGAACCATGAGGAGAAAGAAGAAGCCTCCATGGACACTGCAGTGAATTGTTTCAGAGCTGCCCCTGGCTGCGGTATAATCATAGGGGGAGTGACTTTGGAAGGCTATGGAATTTGATCAGAAACTAGTATGTTGAGACACATGATAATAACCTCTTCTGTTTTGGTAAAACAGAATTAATTTGTTTGAGTGGTTTCGCTCAAATTTGTAGGTACCCCTGACCTTTAAAATTAAAATCTTGTAGTAAAAGAGCATCATCCAAGATGTTCTTTTTTCTTGATGATCAACTTATTATTGAATATATACGAGATTGGGTAGTTGAACCCTAGGAGACAAAGCGTCTGTTTTTTGTGCCCCTAAAATTATGCAATTTCACAATAACTTCTCCGGGAGGGGGTGGAAGTAGTTATTGACGTCTAAATAAGAGCCAGAGAAAAAACGAATTCAGTTATTAAGGAAAAAGCTAAAACTATATAACTTGGCTTATCATGCCGGTGGTGTTAACAATGTCGCTATATGACGGTTGTTTCTGTGGTTTTGCTTAAACTATCTGGCGGAGGGTAGAAACGTTAATTTGCCTGTAATTTGGCCTAGACTTGCCCGCGGGCTGGTCCGTGCCTCAATTACCCGTTACCGGCTGAGGTACACCACGATGATATGTTATAATTATTTTTGTGATAGAAAGGGAGCTGGTGAAAGGATGAAGTTAGTCGATTTTATCTGGGTTTCGGAAAAGTTACCCTGCTCAGCCCGACGGAGGCTGAATTGATCCAGGAAAAAGAACCGGCGTTGCAAAAGATTAAAGCCATCTATGGCGATTGCGACATAGAGCAGTTTAGAGAATTGAGCCTGAACCAGCTGGAGGATATTGTTAAATACGCAGAGCGTGGAGCTAGCATAAGCAACGCCATAAAATTAAGCCGACAGTAGTAGTTTTAATGGGCTGTGAAATCAGTTTTGGTGAAGTATTTTGGTAACAGGGTAGGCCGGGCGATGAATTTCACTGCAAAAGCCGGTACGATTGATTTTGCCGGCAAATATTCAGTTAGGTTATGTTTAATAGGAGGTATCTGGTTATCCGGGTGGGGTGAATGTAAAACTAATTGATTGTTCAGCAGTAAACTGCAAATGTAATTAAAAGAGGGTTAAAAAATTGAATGCGCCTAAATTATGGACTAAGGATTTTTTGATTATTTCGATTGAAAACTTTTTTGTTTACTTCACCTACTACCTATTGATTACCATCATAGCGGTATATGCAACGGGCAGATTTAACGCTTCCCCAAGTGTAGCCGGCCTTTCCGCAGGCGTTTTTATTTTGGGGGCAATTGGGGGACGTTTATATGCCGGAAGTTCAATTGACCGGCTCGGATGGAAAAGAATGCTTTATCTCAGCTTTGCGTTTTATTTAATGACCACACTTTTGTATTTTTTAGTCAATAGTATAACTTTCCTGTTAATCCTCCGGGTATTCCACGGGGCCACTTTCGGCATGGCTTCGACAGCTACGGGAACTATTTCAGCGGAAATTATTCCGAATGAGCGGCGCGGGGAAGGAACCAGCTATTATGCTCTGAGTATGACTATTGCTGCAGCTGTCGGGCCTTTTATTGGAATGTTTCTCAATCAGCATGCGAGCTTTAATTTAAATTTGATCGCATGTGCTGTTACCCTGGGTGTCGGCTTTATCTTTGCGTTTCCTTTAAAAGTTCCAAAAGTGGAATTTGCAAATAAGAAACTCGAAAGCAAAAGCATGAGGGGATTTTATTTTCATGACTTTATTGAACCTAAGGCAGTACCCATTGCTGTGATTACAGCTTTGACGTGTTTCTGTTATTCGAGTATTCTGTCTTTCATTGCGGCTTACACGAAAGAAATTAACTTAATTGATGCAGGGAGCTTTTTCTTTATTTTCTATGCCGCTGCCATTTTAGTTTCCAGACCCTTTACCGGCCGCTGGTTTGATAAAAAAGGCGAGAATTTTGTAATTTATCCTGGTCTCTTGTTATTTGCGGTTGCCCTGATTATCCTTGGCCGGGCTCATCAAGGTTACTCAGTTTTATTGGCCGGTGTTATAGTTGGCTTTGGCTATGGTAACTTCTTTTCCAGTGCTCAGGCGCTGGCTGTTAAAGTGTCACCCCGGCATCGCAAGGCGCTGGCGACCGCTACCTTTTTTATTATGGCGGACATAGGAGCTGGCATGGGGCCTTTTATGTTAGGATTTTTAGTTCCTGCCCTGGGTTATCGCGGTTTATATGTAAGTATAGCTGTCCTTGTCTGCGCCACGATCTTCTTGTACTATTTCCTGCACGGTAAAAACAGCATATCCCGGCAGTCCGAGAGCCGGCTGGACGGCGGCTCAAGCTGAAGTGGCTATAGACCTGATTATTGCGAAGAATATGTTTAAATTTAATAATTCCGGATTTATATCTGATAGATGAACCTCGGCCGGATTGCATACGGTAGATGTAGAAAACTTTCTTACCCTTTTAAACCGTATTGTAGAGATAGTCTAATTTAGCAGCCCTGAATACGGGGATTGATTCCCTTAATATACTTACACGTGAATCCATACGGCATTTTTAAATTGGATATGACCGAACGTTTGCCAATCGAACAGACTATGAGTTACGCGGAAGGATAGTAAATTATCTGACGATTGCCCTTGGTTAATCTTGCTATTTACCCTTGCATTGGATGTTAAAATGCTTTGATAAAATAATCCATAAGCTCGTGTCCTTTGGATATAATTAAATCACTTTGTTCCGCGGTCTCTTCATTGTATGACGTGATTTTGTTATTAGTATTAATTCCATTTGTATATATAACAAAGGGGACCGGGTTGCTTGAATGAGTGCGTGTTCTCATTAGAGTAGGATGGTCAGGCAGGAGCATTATTTTATAATCCTTAAATTGACTAAGCCCTTTTAACAACTCAGCCAGCATCTTATCCACTTCTTCGATTGCTCTAACTTTGTTTGCCAGTTCACCCTGGTGTACCGCTTCGTCCGGCGCGTCAACATGAATATAGACGAAATCTTTACCTTTCCGCAATTCATCCATGGCTGCCATTACCTTGCCCCGGAAATTTGTATGAATGTTGCCAGTGGCGCCTTCTACCTCAATCACTTCCAGGCCGGCGCAAATACCAATTCCCTTGATCACATCGACAGCGGAAATCACTGAGCCCGTAAGTCCGTATTTGTCAAAAAACCTAGGCAATGCCTGTTTTTTTCCCTGCCCCCATAGCCAAATCGAAGTAGCGGGCAGGTGGCTTTCTTTTATTCTTTTTAAGTTTACAGGATGAATCGGTAAAAATTTGTTGCTCTCTTTCATCAAGCTGATTATAGTTTCATGTCCTTCGCCTTTTGGAAGGTATTCAGCGATAAGCCGGCCTGGTATATCGTGTGGAGGTGTAAGATCGCTTCGCTCAGGCCCGCCTTCCCAGACTAAAAGATTTTTAAAGCCGATGCCGGTATAAAAGTGAATAATGTTGTTACCCAGGCGCTTATCTATTTCTTCGATAAGTTCTCTTGCTTCCTGTGTGGAGATATCGCCAGAGCTATAATCTATCAATGTTTTTTCTTCATATTCGCCATGCTCGGACAAGGTAACCAGATTACAGCGAAAGGCTACGTCGTTTTCCCCCAGGTCGACACCCATACTTACAGCTTCCAGTGGCGAGCGTCCGTTATAGTATTTCCGGGGGTCGTAACCCAAAATGGAAAGGTTGCCGACATCACTGCCGGGCGGCAGTCCCTCCGGGATTGTTCTGGCCATACCTATTACACCGTTGGCAGCTAGGTAATCCATATTTGGCGTGGCGGCAATTTGTAATGGTGTCTTTCCGGCCAGTTCGTTTACTTGTTCATCAGCCATGCCGTCGCCTAACAAAACAACATATTTCATAGTAATCTCCTTATTACAGAGATATAATTGAATTGTAATGAAAATATTCTACAGTCATCAGGTAAAATCCTTCACATGGCTGCGATAACCCGCTGAATACTTCCCTTCCTGTGGTGGTTGTTAGGATAGTTCTACCAGGAATCATATTTTTGGTGTATGAACTTGATTTCCACCTTTGCCGTTTTAAAAAACGGCCTGGAATACCCACTTTTCTGGCGATTCTGGCGTAAAACCGAGAATCAGAATGATAAGCAAACCAAGCTGGAGCTGGCACGGAAAATGCTCCTGGATCTCCGCAGTACATGTGATGAACGTCTGTGGGTAGCTATGGACCGCTGGTTCCTATGCAAGAATTTCTTTAACTGGCTTGCCGAACCTAACTTCGACTGGGTGACTAAACATTACTACAGAAACCCATAAAGCATAATACCAATAACATGTTGAGGCAATACCAGTAATACGGAAATGTTGTGTTAGTGCTACTCTAGTGTGCTTATTCAATCTTTTCTTGGGGAATCCACTTATAAAACATAATGAATAGTAAATTATCCAAAGTCAATAAAACAAAAAATAGCTCTACGAAAACGTGAGCTGACTTTGGATAATTTCATTGGACGAAAGCGCTGACGCTAGTTTCTATGGGGAAATTAAAAAA
>NZ_JAKNBL010000054.1 GCF_022410535.1 Pelotomaculum terephthalicicum JT | reverse complement strand
CATAAATTCAATTTAGCAGAAGGGCCATATCCAGTGTTCAACTTCTTCGGAACCGGTGTTCAGTTTCAAACGGGGACACTGTTTAATCTTAGCGGTCAAACTGTTCAGTTTTACCCGGTATACTCATACTGCTGTAATATTTTCAGGTATAGGTGTTACATATTCTACATCAGTAGCATATGTAACACCTCCTAAACCAGGTGCGCTCACATTAAAACTAGCATATGTTGCAGGAAATAGAATGCTAGTCGATTTAACATACATTTTGCAAGAGACAGATGTTATACTAGGTAAATTACTTGTAGCTTCCCAATATAAATCTCCACAGCTACCTATCCAATTCCTTAGGCCAACATGAAAAGTAACTATTTCTGTCGTTTTATCTAAGGTATCTAATTTATTATCTGGAACATATTCATAACTACCATCTGATGTTTTTTGAAAAGTAACTGTAGCCCCGTCAGGATTTTTTGATAGATCCAGCACTAAATCTTGATCTTGAGCTATATTTGCATCAGTAGTACTTGCGTATGCTGGTATTGATGAAAAAAGCAAACATAGTGCAAAAATAATTGGTAATAATTTGAAGAGTTTTTTCACAATAAATTCCTCCAAAATAAATTTTTGAAATAACCAGTAACATAATTTAAAACTGAGGATTATACCTATATACCTGATACTATCCTGTATGATATAATACTTAATAGTGGTTTGTGTAGGCTAAATGCAGGTGCTAGTTGTTGTGGACTTCCCTGGATTGCCTCACGAACCACTTATAATTTGTCCATTGGCTCCACCCCCATATGAGTTGTTGAAAATGGATTCATCCCCCCCCCCCCCCCTCAGAGATAGTAAGTTTAGAAAGGTAATATTCAAATTGTTTGCTGGTTTGTATATGAATCTGTTGTTTCAATAATACCATCAGTATCTATTCGATGGTAACTCCTGACTCTATAAGTACCGGAGGAAAGAGTTCCCGAGGTTCCTATGGAAATGACATTTGAATCGTCATAATTGCAATTATACCAACTTTTTACCACAGTCCAGTTACTGCCGTTTTTCTTTTCAAGATAAACAGTAACTGCGATTTTTTCAACATTTGTATATGCTCTGGTTTCTCCTTTAACGCTTATTGTATTATTAGTATTAACCAATATTGAGCTCTGGGCTTTTGATAAATAATCAAATGAAATTGAAGTAACGACACCGTCCCCTCCGTTTTTTGCTTCAGCAAGGCCAGATGATAGCAATAGTAACAACATTGATACTAGAAGCATAAACAAAAAACGTCTTTTCATAAAGACCCTCCTTAAATATGTCTCTATAAATAATAGACGTTTAATATCAATTATGGTTGCATAATGTGAAAATTTTTTAAATATTATTTATTTACGTTATTGCTCACTTTAATTGCAGGACATAGAAAATCTTTTTAATTATATATGATTATTTGACTGAATTCGACATTATTCAACAAATGTACATTTGAAAAGCTCAAGGGCACAATATTTTCATAAATATTAAAGGATGCCCCAGAAAATTGTCGAAGTTATCTCTTATTGTCGATAAATTGAGGAGGAAAGTTTATTGAGTATTTTCCCATTTGATAAAAATAAAACTCATGATGATATAGCGGAATTTATTTTTAAAAATTATTATAAAACTGCTTATTATATAGCCTACAGATACTGTGATAATAAATTTATAGCTGAGGAAGCCGCCCAAGAAACTATTTTCAAGGCTATAAATAATTTTGACAAACTAAAAGAACCGGATAAGTTGGAATCATGGTTAAAGACTGTAGCAAAAAACACTGTGTTTGACATACTTAGAAAAATGATTAAAGAAAAAACTTATGATATTAACGACTTTGAGGACACACAAATCAATCCTTTTTTTATAGTCGAAAATAAAGAAATCATTGAAGAGTTACGACAAATTATTAGAAATTTAGAAGAACCTTATCATGCTATAATTGTTTTGTATTATTGTGAAGACATGAAAATAAAGGAAATATCATCCATATTGAACATATCGGAAGGAACGATTAAGTCCATTTTGTATCGGAGTAGGGATAAGATTAAGAGAGAAATGATTAAGAGAGGATTTATTGAAGAATAAAGGAAGAAGGTGAAGATATTAATGAATCCTAAAACCGCAATGGACGACTTAATTGAACAAGCAGCAAAGGCAAACATTAACGAAGAGCTGCCAAAAGAGATCAATCTGGATGGAGAATGGGTTAAATTTAAAGAAAAATATTTACCACGAAGAAACTATTATTTTGTAAAAAAAAGTATTGCTATAATAATTCCCGTTTTATTCTGTGTTGGCATCTTATTAAGTTTATTGTTTCCTGTACAGGCCAAGGCTATAAGTTTAAAGTCTTTAGAATTTTTTAAATCATTTATAATTGGAAAAGTTCAAACTGTCGGCATCAATTATGCGAATAAAGATTCTGCCGGCAAAGATATAAATAGCTTAAGCCCGGATATTATTGAAAAGATTCAATCTGTTCCATTTGAGATTCTTTTGCCCGTCGATTATCTGAACGAATATCACATTAATTCCTTCACAGCGGAAGAACTTGGTGATTCTACCGACGTTTCAATAAAATTGGCTACAGACGATAACCGTAAGGTTGACATTCAACAGATCAACATCACAAAAGGCTTTAGCCAGGGTCTTTCTTTTGACAACGAGGATGCCGTTCTTAAGAGAATTAGAATTAATGGACAAGAAGCAACGTTAGTTGCTTATAAAAAGCAGCTTGTTTCATTGAGTTGGATTGATGGTGAGGTTTTTATTTCTATGGATGGCAATATTAGCGAGGACGAAATAATCCAGTTGGGCAGCAATATGCGCAGGGTTCCTTAAGAGTTGTTTTTCAGTCTTCCAGGTTAAACTGGTTCTGAACCTTTACGTTCCCATAGACCTATCCGCTGAGTGGAAGCAATAGTACTTCTGGCAGCACCGAGGATAGCCAATATTACTTGATCTTACAAGTAAATATCTTAATGTTGCTGACAAGATTGAGTATTAAAGCGATAAGAATTATTATAACCAAGGAAATAATGAAAACACCGAATAATTTAAGGTTCAAAAAAGTAAAATTCCAATTTTGCCACTTTGCCGCAGCTGCCATCGCCGCGGCGGCCGGCTGCAGCGGGCTGTACCATTGGAAAATAACGTAGGTGTATAAGCCGGCGAGAAAACTGTGGGCGACGCGGATTATAATGAAGGGGTGCATCCTGATATCGGTTTCGCTGATCATACTGGCCGCCTGGGCGTGTATGGACAGGCCGCTCCAGGCCAGGATCATCCCAACGGCAACCACTTGCTGGAGCAGCGGGGCCGTTGTTTCACTGGCAAGTTTTGAGCCGATGGTCATTTCAAAAAAACCGCTGGCCAGGGCTGGGAGAATTTCAGGGGAAAATCCCAACGGGAGGAGAAAAATGCCGAGGCAACCGGCCAGACTGTTAATAAAGCCGGCGGCGGTCAGCATTTTGATGATTACGGCGAAAAGGATAATAAAACCGCCGATGTTGAGCAGGTTGGTTACGGCGTTGCGCACCGCGTCCCCCATGATTTTCCCGAGCGGGCGGTTGTCTTGCCGCTGCAACTGAAGCATCTGCCGGAAAGCCTGGCCTGCCAGCCCCCTGCTTTGGGCCGGCGGCTCGGGTACGCGTTCGGCATCGTTGCGCGCGTAGAAGCGCAGGACAAAGCCTAGGGTAATATTTGATAGATAATGGGCACCGGCGATAATGCAACCGAGGGTGGGGTTGTTGAACATGCCGACCGCGACTGCGACCAGCATAAATAGAGGGGAGGAATTATTGGTGAACGACATCAGCCGTTCGGCCTCGATCCTGGTGCATAGCCCTTGCGAGCGGAGCCTGGCGGTAACCATGGAGCCAATCGGGTAGCCGCTGCTGAAGCCGACGGCCATAACGAAAGAGCCGGCACCGGGCACGTTGAATAGCGGGCGCATCACCGGCTCCAGCAGCACGCCCATAAAGTGAACCACACCGAAGCTCATCAATAGTTCGGATGCGATAAAAAAGGGCAAGAGCGAAGGAAAGACGATGTTCCACCAAGTTTTCAAACCCATAACAGCGCCGTCAAATGCGACGCGTGGCTGGAATATCATTGATAGGACAAAAAGAACCGCTAGTGTTGTCCATAACAGCTTATTATAATCTTTCGCCCGGCCTGGTGGCTTATATAAGTGCCTCATAACTCACCTCACTCCTAACTCTTAAGCCTCTTTCTTTTGATAATTAATAATTTATTAACTAATTCACCCGGTTATGTTTTATTAAAAAAGGATTCAAAAAAGCTCCCGTGAGTGAAATTCTTGAATATTTTTGTCAATCGGTAGGTTTCGACAAAATTTCTGAAGGAAAATGTTAATAAAAAGTTGAAAAAATGGAATGAACAATAATTTGCTTTCTGTGGATGGAGGCGGGTATGTTGAAAGATAATGCCACCCTAAAAAATAGTGAATTAATTGAACTAAGCTTAAAAATGTTGGAGCAGCGAAGAGCTGTGGTTATTCAAAGTGTTTTTGAACAGGCGCCGGTCGGTCTGGTTCTTTTGGATGCGGATTTAAAATACAGTCAAATCAACATTTATGCGGCTTCAATTACCGGCCACAGACCTGAAGAATTAATTGGTAAATATATGGAAGATAATTTGACTAATTATTTTCAGGCGGAAGATGTAAAAAGACTCATTGACCAGTGCAAAAAAACTCTTATTACCGGAAAAAGTTTTGAATTGCATGGTTTGCCGCAGGAATCAAAATTTAATAAATATTTGTATTGGGATTGTCAGATATGGTGTGTTAAAGACGTTGACAGGAGTTTCAGCGGCTTGTTGCTTACTGTAAAAGATATCACCCGGCATGTTTATGGCCATTTCAGGTTGGAAAATGATCTGCGAACTCTTTTTAACGCTGTAAGCGATATTTTGTGCATCGGGGATTTAAATAAAATTAAAATGGTTAATCCCTCGGTAAAAAGCATCCTTGGCTATACCGGTGAGGAATTTTGCTCGATTGACTTCCGGACCCTAATTCACCCCGAGGATTTGCCTTCAACTAATAATAAAATGCATTCACTGGCACAATATGAGTGCTTAAATAAATTTACAAACAGGTTGCGTTGTAAAGACGGAACATATAAATGGCTTGAGTGGAACGTGGTGCAGGATGAGCAAAGCGGTTTAATATGTAGCGTTGCAAGGGATATAACCGATAAAAAAAGGCTTGAGGAGGAGCTTGAGAAATCCAACCGCCAAAAAACTGAAATACTTGAAAGAATTACAGACGGCTTTGTTAGCTGTAATAAGGACTGGCGAGTTACCTACGCTAATAAAGAAGCGCAGCGTATCGGCAAAAAGTCACCTAAAGAATTAATTGGAAGGACTATTTGGGAGCTGTTCCCGGATGCGAACAAATCAGAATTGCTGCAATCTCTGCAAAAAACAATGGCAGAGCAAAAGCCTTTGCAGGTGAATTATTATTCAAATTTTCTGAACTCTTGCTTTGAATTTCACGCTTATCCTTCTCCCGAGGGATTGTCGGTAATTATACATGACATTACAGAACGAAAAATGATGGAAAAGCAAAAAGAAGAAATAAAAAAGAGCGAAGAAGGCTTTTTGAAAGCATTTAAGGCCAACCCAAACATACAAACTATAAAATTACTGAGAAATGAAAGTTATGTCGATGTTAATGAAAGTTTCGAAAACTTTACCGGTTATAAACGGGAAGAAGTGATCGGGCGCACCCTGGCGGACTTGAAAATTTGTCTGGAACCAGAAAAATATTCGCAGATGATGGAACGAATAAAGGAAAATGGATTTGCTAAAAACGTGGAACTAGCCTTTCACGCAAAGTCTGGAGAACTTGGTTTCGGGCTTATGTCTTCTGTTGTCATAGAACTTTACGGCGAGCAGTGCATACTCGCGTCAACGGTTGATATTACTGAGCAAAAGAAGATGGAAAAAGAATTGGACCGCTTGGATAGACTGAACCTCGTCGGTGAAATGGCCGCCGGCATCGGCCACGAGGTGCGCAATCCAATGACGACCGTTAGAGGGTTTCTGCAATTGCTGTCCGGCAAAAAGGAATTTTCAGAACACAGCGGCCATTTTTCTCTTATGATAGAAGAGTTGGATAGGGCAAACTCGATAATTACTGAATTTTTATCTTTGGCCAGAAACAAAGCCGTTGATTTGCAAAAGAAAAACATAAATACCATTATTGAAGCGCTATACCCGTTGATTCAGGCAAACGCCATGAAACACGATAATTATATTGAAATATTTTTAAGTGACGTGCCTGAAATACTTCTTAATCAGAAAGAAATCCGCCAGTTGATCCTGAACCTTGTTTGCAACGGGTTGCAGGCAATGTCTCCGGGCGGAAAAATAACGATAAAAACATTTACAGAAAGGGAAGAAGTGATTTTGGCCGTTCAGGATGAAGGAAAAGGAATTTCACCTGAAATAATTGATAGAATCGGCACGCCGTTTTTTACTACAAAAGAAAACGGCACAGGCCTGGGGCTGTCTATGTGCTACAGTATCGCTAACCGGCACAACGCTAAAATTTCTCTTGACACCAATCCGCATGGCACCACTTTTTTCGTGCGCTTCAAAGTTGTTTAGGTGAATCTTGCAGGCCGATTTGCCGCAAGGCAGGAAAAATCTTGACAAAGCCGCGATATCTTATATATAATTCTTCATGTTGAATATGGGGTGGAACTTTATGCTGCAGCTGGATGTCGGCGCGATAAAGAAGGCGCCGGGGGATTTCGGGCCTTTTAATTTGTCGGCGGAATTGCCTCCTTTTGAACTGCGGGGGGAATATTTAGGTTTTCTGGGTCCGGTGAAAGCCAGTCTGATTGTCAGCAACGTCGATTCAGCGTTAGTGGTTGAGGGAGAGGTGTCCGGCGGGCTAAAGCTTAATTGCGGCCGTTGCCTGGAACCTTACGATTATTTTTTTCATGTTCCTTTTAAAGAAACATATGCCCAAGCGGCGCAGGACAGTGAAGGGGAAGTTGTGACTTTCAGCGGGGATATTCTTGATATCGCTCCTGAAGTATTGAATAGTATAATTCTCTCATTACCGATGAAAGCGCTATGCAGCGAGGACTGCCGGGGTCTGTGTCCCAGGTGCGGATGCAACCTGAATGAAAGCCGGTGTGATTGTTCAGACGATGAAACAGACCCGCGTTTAAGTGTTTTAAAGAAATTGTTGAAAGGAACCAATCAGTAGCTTCCACAGCCGGATTCCGGCCTGAAGGAAGTAATAATTTTAAGCTATTTGGTAAAACATGAGAAAGGATTAGGGGTGTTAAAATGGGAGTACCAAAAAGGAAATCATCCAAACAGCGGGGGAGACAGCGGCGCGCAGCCAATGAGAAACTGGGAGCTCCGGCACTGGTGAATTGCCCGCAGTGCCGCGCTTTGATTATGCCTCATCATATGTGCCCGGAATGCGGATATTACAAAGCCAGAAAAGTTGTAGAGATGAAATAGGTCAAAAATTAGCTTTTTTTTAATAAGCTTCAGGTTGCCAAACCTAAGCTTATTTTTTTCCATTTGCTTGCCAATTAGCATTCTGTACATTATACTATTTTTAGCACCTGGTACTAATTAATAGTCATTTTTGAGGGTGAGGGGTTGTGTCTCGGGAAAGCGCCAGTAAAATTGAGAGACTGCGGTGTCTTGCGATGTATCTGGACAGCGACCCTTTCTTGACTGATGAAGACTTGGCGCAAATTTTTAATGTCAGTGTTCAGACCATTAGATTGGACAGAGCGGTTTTAAAAATCCCTGAGCACAGACAGAGATTAAAAAATGTGGCCATGGGAATGGGAGCACCGCTCAGAACGCTGTCCGGAGGGGAAATAGTGGGGGAACTGCTGGATTTGGATGTCGGCCGCAACGGGACGTCAATCCTGGATGTAACCCCTGAAATGACGCTCAGCAAAATTAGAGTTCTTAGGGGCCATCATCTTTTTGCGCAGGCTAACTCGCTTGCCGTTGCGGTAATTAATGCCGAAGCGGCTTTAACCGGTATCGCCAGGGTAAGTTTTAAACAGCCGGTTTACTGCGGAGAAAAAGTGCTCGCTAAAGCGGTTATAAAATCAAACAAGGGAAATAAATACATGGTAAAAGTTGTCTCTTATGTTAAGGGAGAAGTTGTGTTCCAAGCTAAATTTATTGTTTTTGCGATAGCGGAGGAGGTACCGCAGTGAAAATCGCTGTGGATGCTATGGGTGGTGACAATGCCCCGGGGGAAATAGTCAAGGGTGCTCTTCAGGCTGTTGAGGAATATGGGGTGGCTGTTACCCTGGTGGGGGACGAAAATCAGGTGCGCGCCGAACTCGGGAGCGGCGAGGCAGCCGGATTGGTGAATGTTGTGCACGCCCCTGAAGTGATTGAAATGAAAGATCACCCGGCAGTAGCCGTGCGGCGGAAAAAAAATTCGTCTATTGTCAGGGCGACCCAGTTGGTCAAGGAAGGTGAGGCCGACGCTGTGGTGTCAGCGGGCAACACCGGCGCTTCCATGACGTCGGCTTTGCTGAGTCTCGGCAGGATCAAAGGTATCGACCGCCCGGCCATAGCCGTGGTGCTGCCAAGTGAGAAAGATTTTACCTTGCTTTTGGATATCGGAGCCAATGTGGACTGTAAACCGCATAACTTGTTTCAGTTCGGTATGATGGGCCATCTGTACGCTCACAAGATTCTCGGAGTTGACAATCCCAGAGTCGGCCTTTTGAGCAACGGTGAGGAAGAAACAAAAGGAAACGAAGCAACACTGGCGGCGTTTCCATTGCTGCAAAAAGCGGGAATTAATTTTATCGGCAATGTGGAAGGCGGCGAAATCTTTCGGGGTACGGCGCACGTGCTGGTTTGTGACGGTTTTCTTGGAAATATAGTTTTAAAGGCTGGAGAGGGGTTGGCAGAATCTCTCTTTAACATCATGAAAGAGGAAATTGCCAAGAGTTTTTTGGCAAAATTGGGAATTGTTATGGCCGGGGCAGCTTTGAAGGGTTTCCAAAGGCGGATTGAATATACCGAATACGGCGGCGCTCCTTTATTGGGAGTAAACGGGGTGTCGGTAATCTGCCACGGCAGATCCACGGCCAAAGCGATAAAAAATGCAATCAGAGTGGCTATGGAATCAGTTGATAATTCTCTGGTGGATGCTATCAGGGATAGCATTACGATTGCTGAAAAGAAAGAGGTTGATTGCGCCGATGCACAGGGAAGTGGTTAACGCCGGAATTTTGGGGATTGGGACCTATGTACCGGAGCGAATTCTTACCAATACAGAATTAGAGAAAATGGTAGATACCAGCGACGAATGGATTCGTTCCAGGAGTGGAATATCCGAAAGAAGGATTGCCGGATCGGAGCAGGCCACTTCGGATCTGGCTTCAAATGCTGCCAGACGGGCGCTTTCTGACGCCGGGACAGCACCTGAAGAAATTGATCTGGTTATTTGCGCCACAGACACGGCGGATATGATTTTTCCGGCTACCGCCTGCCTGGTGCAGGACCGGATCGGAATTAAAAAAAAGGCGGGGGCCTTTGACCTGGCGGCCGGGTGCACCGGATTTGTTTACGCGCTTGCCGTAGGCAGCCAGTTTATTGCTGCCGGCACCTGCCGGAGAGTACTGGTGATCGGAGCCGAAACTATGTCCAGAGTAATTAACTGGGAAGACCGGAGCACCTGTGTGCTTTTTGGGGACGGCGCAGGCGCGGTGGTTTTAGGGCCGGTGCCTGCCGGACAGGGTATTTTAGCCACTAAGCTATACTCCGACGGTGCCGGAGGGCCCCACCTGCTGCTTCCGGCCGGGGGGTCCAGGCGTCCGGCCAGCAGTGAAACATTGGACGAAAAGCTTCATTATTTGCAAATGAACGGCAGGGAAGTTTTTAAATTCGCGGTCAGAGTTATGGGGGAGGCCGCTGAAGAAGTAATTGCCGAGGCCGGGCTTAATAAATCAGATATTGACTTTTTTATCCCCCACCAGGCGAATATCCGGATTATTGAGCCGGCTGCCAAAAGACTCGGCATATCTATGGAAAAGGTAATGGTCAACGTGGATCGATACGGGAATACATCGACAGCCTCAATACCGCTGGCGTTGGAAGAAGCTGTGCGTGGCGGCAGGATTAATAAAGGCGACCATGTTGTCATGGTAGGTTTCGGCGCCGGATTGACCTGGGGAGCGGCAGCAATTAAATGGTAATACTTTTCATGTAAGGTTATTTATGGTATATTTTTTTTATATTTATTTAAAATATTATACAGGGGGCGGGGGTATTGTTCCGTACCGCGTTATGTGACTTGTTGAATATCGAGTATCCAATTATTCAGGGCGGTATGGCCAGGGTGTCCACTGCCGAATTAGCTGCTGCGGTTTCTGAAGCGGGCGGGCTTGGAATTATCGGATCAGGCACTATGCCTGCCGATTGGCTCAGGAAGCAAATTCGTCTGGCCAGACAATTAACCAAAAAACCTTTCGGCGTCAATGTGATGCTGCTTTCACCTTATCTGGCAGACATAATGCTCCTGCTCAGGGAAGAGCCTGTGGCGGTGATTACCACAGGTGCGGGAAATCCCGGAAAATACGTTCCTTCTTTGCGGGAAGTGGGCACGAAAGTGATCCCGGTGGTATCTTCGGTGGCGCTGGCGAAGAGGCTGGCCCGCACCGGTGTTGACGCCCTGATTGCCGAAGGGATGGAATCAGGAGGGCATATCGGAGATATAACTACCATGGCCATGGTTCCACAGGTGGTGGATGTTGTTGATATTCCGGTGATAGCGGCCGGCGGTATTTTTGACGGCCGGGGGTTTGTGGCCGCGCTGTCGCTGGGAGCGGTGGGAGTGCAGATGGGCACCCGCTTTATGTGTGCCAGTGAATGTACAATCCACCCAAAAGTAAAAGAAGCGATTATTAAAGCCAAAGATCGTGACACGACGATCACCGGCGCTTCACTTGGACACCCGGTGCGATCTTTGCGAAACAAGTTCACCAGGAAATACAAGGAACTGGAAAAGCAGGGTATAACGGTGGATGAACTTGAAAAGTTTGGCGTGGGCAGCCTCGCGGCGGCCATGGTTGAGGGGAATGTGGAAAACGGTACGGTGATGGCCGGGCAAGTTTGCGCCATGGTCGGCAAAATTCAAACTTCCCGTGATATTATTTTAGAAACATTGCAGGAAGCCCAACAAGTAATTGGCAATATCAGCAGACTGGTGGTGAAAAAAACGTGAAGGTAGCTTTTGTCTTTCCGGGCCAGGGCTCTCAAAGCGTGGGAATGGGCCGGGAATTTTACGAAAACTATCCGGAAGCCCGCGCTGTTTTTGAAAAGGCTGACCGGGCTCTGGGGTTTTCCATCTCTGAAATGTGTTTCGCCGGGCCGGAAGCGGAATTGAACAAAACAATCAATACCCAGCCGGCGGTTCTGACTGTCAGTGTGGCCTGCCTGGAAATAATCAAGCGGGCAGGCGGTCCGGTCCCATCGGCAGTCGCGGGGCATAGTTTGGGTGAATACAGCGCCCTGGTGGCCGCGGGCTCGTTATCCTTTGAAGACGCTGTGCGGCTGGTGCGCAAGCGGGGCCAGTACATGCAGGAAGCTGTTCCCCTCGGTGCGGGAGGGATGGCCGCCGTCATGGGCCTGTCCGGCGAAGAGGTTCAGGAAGTATGCCGGAAAGCTTCCAGCGCCGGGATTGTGGAGGCGGTTAACTTGAACTGTCCCGGCCAGGTGGTTGTGGCGGGGGACAATAACGGATTGAAAGCCGCGGCGTTGCTGGCCAAGGAAGCCGGCGCCAAGCGTTTTATTCCCTTGACGGTTAGCGCCCCCTTTCATTCAAGCATGATGAAACCCGCCGGTGCAAGACTGGCCGCCGACCTGGACAAGATCTCTGTCGCTGATCCGGGCGTGCCGGTGGTGGCAAATGTTACGGCTGATTTTGTCCGCACCGGGCCGGAGGCTAGGGCTTTATTAGTCCGGCAGGTCTACAGCCCGGTGCGCTGGGAGGAGAGCGTGCGCCTGCTTGTTTCCGCCGGAGTAACGGACGTTGTTGAGATTGGCCCAGGCAAGGTTTTAAGCGGCTTGGTGAAGAAAATTAGCCGGGAGCTGAAGGTAGGCAATGTTGAAGACCGGGCTTCTTTGGAAAAAGCCCTTGCGCTTGTCGGGGAGGTTGGCTAAAATGGTTCTTAACGGCAGAACTGCCATTGTCACAGGAGCTTCCCGCGGCATTGGACGCGCCATTGCCCTTAATCTGGCGAAAAAAGGGGCGGCGGTGTTGATCAACTACGCGGGCAGGGCCGACGCGGCGGCGGAAGTGGCGGAAGCCATCAGCAGCGCCGGCGGGCGCGCGTTGGTTTGCCAGGCCGACGTATCCAACCAGACGGAAGTGGAGGCCATGGTAAAAACTGCCCTGGCTGAATTCGGAAAGGTGGATATACTGGTAAACAACGCTGGCATAACCAGGGACAACGTGGTTTTTCGCATGAAAGACGCGGAATGGGACGCAGTGCTCGGGGCGAACCTCAAGGGAGCTTTCAATTGCATCAAAATTGCCGCCAAAAGCATGTTTAAGAACCACTACGGGCGCATCATAAATATCAGTTCGGTGGTCGGCTTGACCGGCAACAGCGGTCAGGCAAATTACAGCGCGGCTAAAGCGGGCCTGATCGGCCTGACGAGGGCCATGGCCAAAGAGCTTGGCTCGCGTAATATTACTGTTAACGCCATAGCGCCTGGTTATATCGACACGGAAATGACCAAGGGACTGGCGGAAAGTGTTCAAGGAAAAATGCTGGAGCAGATTCCTTTAAAAAGGTTCGGCTGTCCGGAAGAAGTGGCTGAGTTGGCGGCGTTTTTGGCCTCGGACGCGGCCGGATACATCACCGGGCAAACAATAAACGTGGATGGCGGTATGGTTTGCATGTAATATTTTGTAGGTAATATATAGGTATGCGACAAACTGATCTGGTTAGAGTGCCGAAAGGGGGTGAGTGTTCATCATGTCGATAGCTGACAAGGTTAAAGCCATTATTGTTGATCAATTAGGTGTGGAGGAAGATGAAGTTATACCGGAGGCGTCCTTTGTCGATAACCTGGGAGCTGATTCTTTGGATATTGTGGAATTAGTCATGGCTCTGGAAGAAGAATTTGATTTGGAAATCCCCGATGAAGACGCAGAAAAAATACGTACTGTAGGCGAAGCGATAAAATATATCCAGGATCGCCAATAATTTTACGTCGGTCTGTAAGTCCCGGGGGCAACCACGGGACTTTTTCGAAGAGGGAGGGTATATATTGCGTAAGCGGGTTGTAATTACCGGCCTGGGGATTATTTCTCCGGTAGGTATTGGGTTGGAACAGTTCTGGTCCTCTATTGCCGGCGGGGTTTCCGGGATCAGGC
This sequence comes from Pelotomaculum terephthalicicum JT, assembly GCF_022410535.1. GTDB lineage: Bacteria > Bacillota > Desulfotomaculia > Desulfotomaculales > Pelotomaculaceae > Pelotomaculum_D > Pelotomaculum_D terephthalicicum. The sequence continues at coordinate 3,163 of NZ_JAKNBL010000054.1, read as the reverse complement.
GGTTGACCAGGTTCGACGCGACCAACCATAGCACTAAAATAGCGGGTGAAGTTGTTGATTTTGAAAACACTAAGTACCTGAATAAAAAAGACGCCCGGCGCATGGACCGCTTTACCCAATTCGCGGTGGCGGCCACCGGGATGGCGCTTGAGGACGCGGGCCTTGACCTGGAGAAGGAGAACAGGAACCGGGTTGGCGTTATTCTCGGGTCGGGCATAGGCGGCATTGAAACACTGGAGGAACAAGCTAAATTGTTGCTTGAGAAAGGTCCCGGGCGAGTCAGTCCTTTTTTCGTGCCGATGATGATCGCCAACATGGGAGCCGGACAGGTGGCGATCAATTACAGCCTGTATGGTCCAAACATCACCAGCGTTACAGCGTGCGCCTCCAGTTCGAACGCCCTGGGAGACGCTCTTAGATTGCTGCAGTGGGGTCAGGCGGATGTGATGGTTTCCGGTGGAACAGAGGCCCCGCTCACACCTTTGGCAATGGCCGGGTTCTGTTCCATGAAAGCCATGTCAACCAATAACGATGAGCCGGAAAAAGCGAGCAGACCTTTTGATGCGCGTAGAGACGGTTTCGTATCAAGTGAGGGAGCTGCTATTTTGGTGTTGGAAACACTGGATCACGCTCTTAGCAGAGGGGCCAGGATTTATGCTGAGTTTGCAGGGTACGGCAGTTCATGCGACGCTTATCATATCACTGCGCCTGATCCTGAGGGGCGCGGGGCGGCCAGTTCGATGCTGGAAGCGCTCAAGGACGCCGGCATTGGAGCTGAAGAGATAGACTACATCAACGCCCACGCGACGTCCACTCCCCCCGGGGATAAGGCTGAAGTAACAGCGATTAAAAAAGTATTCGGAGCACATGCCCGGAAACTGGCCGTCAGTTCAACGAAGTCCATGACCGGCCACCTGCTGGGCGCCGCGGGCGGCTTGGAGGCAGCCGTATGTGTTTTGGCCATCAACCGCGGGCTTATACCGCCTACAATCAATTATGAGTATCCTGACCCCGACTGTGACCTGGACTTTGTTCCCAACACGGCGAGGCATGCTGAAGTAAACATGGCTCTATCAAATTCTTTCGGGTTCGGCGGTCATAATGCCACCTTGATATTCAAACGATACTATTAAACTAACACCCTGACGGGGTTTAGGGGTGATCCCGGTGTCAAAAATAAAGAATTGCCAGTCCCGGTTAAAAAGGCGGCTTGGTATAGACTGGCGGGATGATGACTTACTGTCAATAGCCTTGACCCACAGTTCGTTTACTTATGAAAATCGCCACGCCGGGGCGGAGAATAATCAGCGCCTGGAGTTTCTGGGAGACGCGGTGCTTGAATTGGCTGTAAGCGATTATTTATACCGTAATAATCCGGAAAGAGATGAAGGAGAGCTGACTAAATTGAGGGCGGCGATAGTCTGTGAACCTTCCCTGGCCAGAGTCGCCGGCGGTTTGGAACTAGGCCTTTGTCTGAATATGGGCAGAGGGGAGGAGCGGTCCGGAGGCAGGGAGCGCCCGTCGATATTGGCCGACGCTTTTGAGGCGCTGTTAGGAGCCGTTTATTTGGATCAGGGACTGGGCCGGGCTGCTGAGATTGCCCTCCGGTGCCTGGCGCCGGTCATTAATGATGTCATGGAAGGGCGGTTGGAGCGGGACTATAAGACCGAACTGCAGGAACTGGTCCAGCAGAACAGCGGGGAAACAGTGCAATACGTTATTTTAAAAGAAGATGGGCCTGATCACGATAAGACCTTTACAGCGGGTGTGCTCCACCGGGGGCAAATGTCCGGCAGGGGAACCGGCCGTTCGAAAAAAGACGCGGAACAGCAGGCGGCCAAATCAGCCCTGCTTAAAATGAACAAGTGATTATCTTAAGGAGCCAGGAGCAGTCAGAAATCAGAAGTCAGAAGTCAGAATGACAGAACAAATACGGTGGAAGCATAATCCCGGTTTTTATTCTGAATTCTGACTACTGAATTCTCAGTACCTGAACAGTAACGAATATTTACTAACATGGGAGGCAAAAAACGGGCCAATGGGTTTTTTTAACCGGTTAAAAGAAAGCCTTACCAAAACCCGCCAGGGTTTTGTCGAAAAAATAGATAATCTGGTTCACCGTCATAAAGCCATCAATGAAGATCTTTTCGAAGAACTGGAAGAATTGTTAATTCAGGCCGATGTCGGGGTGAATACAGCCCTTGAGCTGGTGGAAGGGGTGCGGCGCGCGGCTAAGGAGCGGCGGCTGGAAGACGCCGGGCAGATCAATGAAATTCTGAAAGAGCAGATTAGCGGCATGCTGGACAAGGGCACTTCATCGATTAATTACCGCGCAGGCTCGACGACAGTGATCGTTGTTGTGGGGGTAAACGGGGTGGGCAAGACCACAACTATTGGGAAGCTGGCGTATTTGTGCAAATCTGAAGGGAAGAAAGTTATTATGGGCGCCGCGGACACTTTTCGCGCCGCGGCCATAGACCAGTTGGAAGTCTGGGGCAACCGTGCCGGGGTGGAGTTGATCAAGCACCAGGAAGGGGCCGATCCCGCCGCTGTCGCCTTCGATTCCTTGCAGGCCGCGAAAGCGCGCCGGGCCGACGTTTTAATTATTGACACGGCCGGCAGGCTGCACACGAAAAGCAACTTAATGGAAGAGCTGAAAAAAATAAACCGGGTGTTAGACCGTGAAATGCCCGGGGCGCCCGATGAGGTGATGCTGGTGCTGGACGCCACAACCGGCCAGAACGCCGTCAATCAGGCCAAGCAGTTTAGCGAGGCGGTCGGCATAACCGGCATAGCCCTGACCAAACTGGACGGAAGCGCCAGGGGCGGCGTGGTGATAGCCATATGTCAGGAATTGAATATTCCCGTGAAACTAATCGGCATCGGTGAGGATATTGAGGACCTGAGGCCGTTTGATGCCGGGGAGTTTGCAGAAGCGTTGTTTTCTTCATAAAACACCGGCATATTATACCTATGGCTTAAAAAATAGTTGTTGATGGCAAGAGAGAGCTAATTTATAATAGCTGTCTCTTGTTTGCTTTAAATAGCCTCTCGGCATTCGCCGAGGCAGATGGCACAAGGCTTTGCTTGAACCATCGTTATTGAATTCCTCCTACTTACCATAGAGGAATTTTTTTTAAATCCGCATCCAATTGGGAATTCG
>NZ_JAKNBL010000053.1 GCF_022410535.1 Pelotomaculum terephthalicicum JT | reverse complement strand
AAGATACGCATTGTCATCCATAATTACACATTGATGTTAATATCAAGAGATGGGCTATCTGGAAACAAAGTGAAAAACTAAGAAATATGAAGATATTTTAAGATAATCAAAGTACATTAAGGGAGGATTGCTTTTGCCAGCAAGGCAGCCCATAGGCCAGGGCAGTCATGACCTTGTTATCGGGGCAAAACGGCGGGCTTTGAAAAAGAGGACTGGCTTTGAGATTAAATTGCTAATCAATAAATTTAATCCTTTTTAAAAATAACAATGTTCTTTCCATCTCCGGCTTATCAAAGATTTTTTCCGGACAGCCTTCTTCAATTATTCTGCCTTGATCCATAAAAATTATCCTATCGGAAATTTCCCTTGCAAAGCTCATTTCATGTGTGACAATTATCATCGTCATGCCGTCCCCGGCCAAGTCCCTTATTGCTTGAAAAACCTCTCCGGAGAGCTCGGGATCCAGTGCGGACGTGGGTTCATCAAACAGTATTATGTTAGGATTCATGGCAAGAGCCCTGGCGATGGCAACTCTCTGCATTTGCCCTCCGGAGAGTTGATGGGGGTAACTGTCTTCCTTATCTTCAAGTTTAACTTTGATCAACAGGTTTAGACCTATTTCCATTGCAGCATTTTTATTAACCCTCCCTACCGTCATTAACGGTTTTATTATGTTTTCCAAAACTGTATAGTGAGGAAACAGGTTGAATTGTTGAAAAACCATACCTACTTTTGTTTCAGAACAGTTTTTATCGTAAATGGAATTGCCATTTAATGATATCCTGCCGGAATCAATAAACTCCAGCTTGCAAATACATCTTAGCAATGTGCTCTTTCCAGAACCGCTAGGCCCTATTATTGAAATAATCTCTTTTTTATAAACATCAAGCGCTATCTCCTGTAGCACCTTAAATCCGCTGAATGATTTGTTCAATCCTATTATCTTCAATATTGGGATGTCTTTCATAATATATATTCCTTTCAACAAACATAAGCCTTATTTATCCGCTTTTCAATCTTTCTACTGATCAGGGATACGGCATATGTCATGATAAAGTATATAACCCCCAGGGTAAGATAAATCTCAAACGCCCTATAGGTTCTAGTATAAATAAGGTTTCCAATTCTAGTTAACTCCGTAATAGCGAGAATTGAAACGAGGGAACTTTCTTTTAACATTGTGGAAAATGAATTCATCAGGGTAGGTATGGCCACTCGTACAGCCTGTGGGTAAATAATATAAACCAAACTCTGGAATCTATTGTACCCCAGTACAAAAGAAGCTTCCTTCTGGCCAACCGGCACAGAATTAACAGAAGCCCTGACAATTTCCGACATATAAGCGGCACTATTTAGCGCGAGACCAATAATTGCCGCTAAGAAACCAGGTATATTGATCCCTATGGAAGGCAAGCCGTAATAAATAAAGAAAAGCTGGATTAAAAGCGGAGTACCCCTGAACACCTCAACGTATAAAGATAACACCTTTTCAATTGCTTTAGGTAACTTTTCACACCTTAGTGTTCCGACTATGAAAGCAACTATCAAGGCTAATATAAAGGAAAATGTTGTTATCTTTATCGTCAGCAAAGCTGCAGATAATAAAAATATCCAGTTGTCAGCAATAACTCCGAATTTCAAATCCATACCTCCCTCCACTCAAATATTAAGGGCAAACATAATGTTCACCCTTAATCAAACCTATATTTTCAGCCATTTGTCTATCAATTGGCTATATACACCTTTTTCCTTCACTATAGACAGAGCTTCGTTAAGTTTCTGGGTAAGGTTGTCTTCCCCTTTTCTTAAAACCATGACTATCTCGGCAGATTCAAGAGGTTCTTCCAGTATCCTGAAGCCTTTCTGTTCTTTGAATTGATTTACGGCATAAGCATATCCAACAATAACCGCGTCAATTCTTTTATTTTTCAAATCAATGAAAGCTTCCGGGTTGTAATTATACCTTTTTATTTCCTTTAATCCTTGCATTTTATCTGCAATTTGCTCGCTGCCCGAGCCTAGTTGCACACCAATAACCTTGCCCTTGAGATCATCCGTTGAATTAATATTTTTGTCATCTTCTCGTACTACTATTATATCGTTCAGGTTATAATAAACGTCACTCATATTAACATTTTCTGCTGCCGCTTCCTTTTTTGACATACACGTAATCAAAACATCATAATCACCTTTAGTCAGTCCCCCGAGAAGAGCCGGCCATTCCGCATCCTTGATTTCTACACCTATTCCGAGTTCTTTAGTCAATGCATCGGCAAGGTCTATATCAAAACCTTCAATCTCTCCGTTCTTCTCGTTTCTTGATTCAAATGGCGGATATGCCGCACAAAGACCAACAATGAGCTTATTGCTTTCCTTAACCCTTTGCCAAGAATTATCTTGGTTATTCTGGCTACCGGATTCGATTTTTGAAGAACATGCAGCCATTAGGGCAGATATTGATAAAATAAGTACTACTAACAGTGTGTTTTTCAATATTTTTTTTGCCAAATTCTAACCCCTCCCTGATTTCATATCATTCATTAATATTTTTACAAATAATTGTTTAATATTGTTTATCGAGCTCACAACATCTATTTCATCTATCGCGGCAATTGGCATAGAAAGATGGTTACTGTTTAATAATTTAGTAATTTCCTCAATAAAAATCCCAGATTTATTAATAAATGCTGCCGTGCTGAGCTTTTCTTTAGCATCATTGATATTTGCTGATAATTCCCCTCCCCAGTCGCCAGAGCATGTCTTACTTACACCACAGCTCGGACTTCCGTCTATGCCGATTATGCCAATAATTTTATATCCATTTTTTACATAATCAATTAATTGATAAATAATTGGTTTAATAATTTCCCGGCATTTTTCCCTAAAGAAAGGAGTATCAAATTGTTCCCTTACGTGCCCCCATCTTTTAATACCGTAAACTGTCATTTCAGGGCAAGGAAGCTGTATTATGGCAATTTCCTTTTCCATTAACATACTTACTATTTCGGAAATTATTGCCGCATAACCACTTAGTCCTTCAACTTTTGAGTTAGCATTGAGAATACAGTGGGACAACAGGATGATCTTTTTACTTCTTTTAATATGATCACCTCTTTCCTTAATAATAAAATTATTTTATATTAATATCTTTTTCAGGTCTAATATATTTTTTTTATATTTTTTGCAGTGTTTATTTAAAGTTTTTATATTTAAGATTTATCTCATTTTCCTCACTTGTGGGGAAAGCTGTTTTTAATATCAATAAATATAACACAAATGTGATTGCTCTTAAGTCAACAGCAACATCCTGAATTTTATCTTTTCTATTAACCGTTTTGATATACATATTTAACGATTTTTACAAAAAAATACTTAATCGCCTTTTCCATAATTAAACGTAAACTGTTCTAACATAAAACAAAAGAAACGGGAGAAAATAGCGGTTAATATCCGATTGAGGGGGTGAATAATGAGCATTTGAGCAAAAATAATTATGGGCAGGCTGCTGGGACGGAGATAGTTCACCGTTTGCCCGGCCGGATAAGGATATCGGTGCCGGGGCTAAAGGGCAACTGGTTGATGGCCTCGGGCATTCACCGGAGAATAACCGAAATGGCCGGCGTCCGCCGGGCGCAGGCAAACCCGCTGACAGGCCGGGTATTGGTAGTTTTTAACGAAACGCAGGTAAAACCAAACAAATTGATTAAAACCATTAATGATATTAATAATTGCCCAGAGTATGGGTTCCAGCTGCCTCCAAAGAACAACGGGGCATCCGCTTTAGCTTGGCAGAAGCTCCGGGAGCCGGAAGATTTGCCTATCAGCGAGCAACTGCTTAATGTGGCCATGGGGGGAGGAATACTGGCCTATTTAGGTTTAAAGCGCGTCTTGTTCGGCCGCACCCCTCTGGCCGAAAGCTCCGGTATTTTCAACCTGGCGGCAATCACTGCCATCGTTTCCGGTTATCCGGTTTTGTACAGCGGGTTGCAAAGCCTGGCTAGAGGCAGGATCAATCACGATTTATTGATGAGCGCAATAGCCTTGAGCACCATTTTTTTGCGAGAAAGCATTCCCGGACTGCTGGTAATCTGGCTGACCAACCTGACCGCCCTTGGACAGTCCCTGGTGCTTCGGAGCTATCGCAACGCGTTGCCGGAACTGCCGGAAACAAAAGGAGAACCGGGGCAGAAACAAGAGAGAGCAAAAATTCCCCGGTGGCGCGAGGCCGGACAAGAGTATGGCCGCAGGGCAGTGCTGCCGGTATTCGGGCTGGCTTCATTATCTGGATTAGCCGGCGGCGCCGGCGGCTTCCAAAGAGGGTTAGCCATGCTGCTGGCGGCCAATCCGTCTCCCGCCGGCCTTGCCGCCCCTACCGCGGCTACCGCGGCGATGGCCGGAGCCGGGAGAAAAGGTATTCTTTACCGGGACGAGCATACACTTGAGCTTCTTTCAGCTGTAAACACAGTTGTTTTCACCAGCGTAGAGACGCTGTCAGAAGCATCATACCAGGTGGCGGACATTCTACCGGCGCCCGGAATTACCAAGAAAGAATTGCTTGACTTGGCAGCAGAGGCTTCATGCCAAATGGATAACTACCATTGCCTGGTCTTAAGGAAAGCGCTGGCAGCCCGGGTATACCGCTTAGAATCAACAAATAACGGCTCGGGGGAAATAAAACCGGTGCTGGCGGGTAACGAAGATATTCTAACCGCAGGCGGCGTCGAGACCAAATGGTTTTTTTTCAAAGCCCGCCGTTTGCGGCATCTCGGTCAGCTTCCGGTATTTATCGCCACGCAAGGTCGGTTAGCCGGCTTAATCGGGATCAAGCGGTATCGGGCGGCTGATCCGCGTGAACTGGTTAATGGCTTGCGTGCCCTGGGAATCAATAACATAGGCTTAACCGTGGAAAAGGATAGCCGCGTATTGCGGCAGTCCGCCCATGAAATCGGAATATACCAGGTCTGGCCGGGCTTAACAACCCAAGACAAAGTAGGGCTTATCGGCAGTTTGAAGCGCCAGGGTAAAAAGATCGCTTTATTGATGGGAGATACAGACGACTCTCCGCTGTTGCAAGTCGCTGACGTCAGTATTTGCCTGGCTTCCAGTCTAAAATGCAACACGGTTGATGTGGTTATTTCCAGACCCGCCTTATTACCGGAAGTATTCCGCACGGCAAAGACCGGTGAACTGCGGGTCAAACAGAATTTAACTTTAGTCCTGGCAGCCAACTTTACCGGTTTGGCTTTGGGGGCGACAGGCCGGCTGCCGCCGATGGCCGCCTCTGTATATAACAATTTGATTTCTATATTTGTAGGGGCGAATTCTTTGCGACTATTGTCAGGCAGCCTCCACCGCTCAAGAAACCGCTGCCGTTCGCTGCCGGCGGCGCGGCAGGAAATAGCCGCGGCTTTGGCTCTCAGCGATAATCACCTTGAAACCTTCCGGCAGGAACCACGGTCACAATTTAACTTTAGCGATTTGCACAAACTGTCGGTGGATGAAGCCCTACAAAAACTGAAAACAGACCTTGAAAACGGCCTGAATAGACCTCAGGTGCTGCAGAGAATGAATTTATTCGGCCCCAATAAATTGGCCGAGGCAGAGCCGCGGGGTTTTTTCTCCAGGATGTCGGACCAGCTTAAGGACTTTCTGGTAAAAGCTTTGATGGCCTCGGCAGTGGTCTGCATAGCAATGGGCGAATTCAATGACGCCCTGGCCATAGTGACCATCTTAATCTTGAACGCAATGCTGGGCGCCCTGCAGGAGCAAAAAGCCGAGGGTGCTTTACAAGCCCTGGATAAAATGACGGCCCCTGCCGCTAAAGTAAGAAGGGCTGGAAAAGAGCGGCGTTTACCGGCGGCCGGCTTGGTGCCGGGCGATATTGTACTGCTGGAGCAGGGGGACGCAGTACCGGCCGATTTACGCCTGATAGAAGTGCACGGGCTGGAAGTCGAGGAGTCGGCCCTGACCGGCGAACCATATCCCATCCCTAAAAAAGCCGATCTGATCACAGATTGTACAGTTTTATTGGATTGTGACAATCTGGCGTTCATGGGGACGAATGTCACCCGAGGGCGAGCGGTGGGATTGGTGTCGGCCACCGGCATGTCCACTGAAATAGGCAAAATTGCCGGTTTGCTCAACGAGCATAAGCGGGAGCCGACACCGCTGCAAAACCACATGACCGCAGTTGGCGGCGTAATATTAAAGTACTCCCTGGCGGCCAGCGGGTTGGTGGCGCTGACCGGTGTACTGCGAGGCGGCTCTTTGTTCCAGATGTTTTTAGCTGGGGTCAGCCTGGCAGTTGCCGCCATACCGGAAGGTTTACCGGCTGTGGTTACCATTGCCATGGCATCCGGCGTCAAACGGATGGCTAAAGAAAACGCCGTGGTCAGGCATCTGCCGGCCGTGGAAACACTAGGCAGCGCCACTTTAATCTGTACCGACAAAACGGGTACATTAACCCAAAACCGTCAAAAGGTGCAGTCGGTCTATACCAGTGGCGGCTGGTGGCAAACCCAACCGGGTGAACGGCTGCTAAAGCCGGACCAAGCGGGGAACAACGACCCGCGAGATTTGGTGAATTTGCTGGCTGCCGGAGTACTGTGCAACGATGCCAGCCTGCATAGGCCGCAAAACAAACTGTCCGGGAGAACTAAATCACAGTGGCGGGCAGAAGGCGATCCTACTGAAGGCGCCCTGCTGCTGGCAGCTTTGCACAGCGGTCTGAATTACAAGGAAATTCAGGAAAGGTGGCGGCGGATTCGAGAACTTCCTTTTGACGCCGAACGGTCAAGAATGACGGTAGTTTGCCGGGGAAAAAGTCCGGAGTACGCGGCATTTGTGAAAGGCGCCCCGGAAGTAGTCCTTGGTCTTTGCACGCAAATGCAGCGACAGGGCAAAATTGTCCCTCTGGACGGCGCTTCGCGCCGGGCGGTGCTGGAAGCTAGCGAGCAGATGGCCGGCGATGCCATGCGGGTACTGGCAATTGCCTACCGCCCGCTGGCTGATCCGGAATTGCCTGACCCGGAACAAGCTCTTATCCTGCTTGGCCTGGCCGGTATGGTTGACCCGCCGCGGCCGGAGGCTGGCAATGCCATTGCCACCTGTCACCGCGCCGGGATCAAGGTTGTGATGATCACCGGGGATCACCCCCATACCGCCTTAACCATAGCCCAAAAGCTGGACATTGCCGAAAGCGGCAGGGTGCTTACCGGACGCGATATTGAAAGTCTCAATGACACTGAATTGGCTGCGGCGGTGCGGGAGGTGAGAGTTTTCGCCCGGGTGCTGCCGGCGCACAAGTTACGCCTGGTCAAAGCTTTCCGCCAGCAGGGTGAAATCGTAGCCATGGTCGGGGACGGCATCAACGACGCTCCCGCTGTAAAAGAAGGAGACATCGGTGTGGCCATGGGCCGGACCGGAACCGATGTAACCAAACAAGCCGCTGATATTGTGCTGCTTGACGACAACTTTGCCACGCTGGTCTCCGCGGTAGAGCAGGGCAGGGGAATATACAGCAATATCAGGCGGTCGGTGCGCTACTTATTATCCACCAATGCCGGCGAAGTGCTTTTGATGTTCCTGTCAGTTCTTCTTGGTCTGCCGATGCCCTTGCTGCCCATCCAGTTGCTCTTTCTGAATTTATTGGGAGACGGCCTGCCTGCTTTGGCCTTGGGAGTTGAGCCGCCGGGCAAAGAATTGATGGTCCGGGCGCCCAGGCCAACCAGCCAAGGTTTTTTTGATGATGGTCTGAACGCCCAAATAGTCAGCCGGGGCGTATCCCTTGGCCTGGTGGGGCTAGGAACCTACCACTGGGCTTTAAAGCATGGCGACCTGAGCCGGGCCAGGACAATCGCCCTGGCAACCATTACATCGGGACAACTGTTGGCGGCCCTGGAATACGGTGAACGAAAAGAAGGCAAATCCAACCATTTCCTGGCGGGCTCGGTCGCTCTCTCGTCAGCCTTGCTGGCCGGAGCAATCTACCTGCCGTTTGGCAGGAGGATCTTTAAAACAAGTCCGCTGGGTCTGATGGACGCGGCCGTTGTATTGGGCACATCCGGGCTGACTTCCATTATGGACCGGGCCGTTGCCGATTTATGGCATGGCAATAAACCAGGCGAAAAACCAAAAAACACCGGTAAATAAAGAAAAATTGGAGAGCTGCCCGGCTTAACGGCAGCTCTCTCAATTATATATCTCCTGTATGTCTCCATACACATTCGCAGCCCGCCCCGCTGGGTGCTGATGTAAATGTCCGCAAAGGACTTGCCGGCAGTCATTTCAATCTTAATCATTCATTCAAGGGAAGTAGTAAGAAATTTATTTAAAAACATAAAAATATTGTAATAAAATTGGTTTCTTTTTGGGCAAAATAATTCAGACTAAAAACCTTGGGAGGAATATAAATGCATCAAGAACAAGGTAAAGAAATGGCTGGCAAATATGACCCTGAGGTAATCAAGCAGCTAAAGAAAGAAATCATTGAGGATCTTGAGAACCGCCGGGAATGGCGGGAAAAACACTACCATGACGGCAACGGCCGGGGGGACTACCCGCCACCTGCATATCGCGGCCGGAAACACCAGCAGGATGAAGATGACTGGTGGACCGATAGAGATGAATATCATTACCAGCGCAATATGTCACTGGTGAGAAACCAGTTGCGGGATGAGTTAAGAGCGTTGGATAAAATGAACCAGCAACTTGGACAAGCCAGGGATCCTCAAATTCGCCAGATGCTTTATGACTTATTGCATGAAGCCCGGGAGCAGGGCATGGGAGTTCAGGACTTGCTGCAAAGCTTGGGACCAAATAACGGCGGTGTCGGCCATGTAAAACCCTTCTGGAACCGGCTCACAAATCCATTGCGGGGTATTGACCGCCGCAGTTTCGGCTGGGGAGCAGGTGCGGCGTTAATTGGGCTGTTATTTTTACCCTCAGTGTCAAAATCAGTACGTCCGTTGATATGTAAAGCAATGGAAGAAGCCATGGAAATAAATGAACGGGTACATGGTGTATTTTCTCAGGCAAAAGAGGAATTTGAAGACATTGTTGCCGAGGTGAACTTTAATAAAGTAACTTCTTCGCCAGAGAATCCGGTATCCGATACCGCTGAAGCGGAGGAAAATGAACCAAACCAAGATAATGAAGCACCCCTTGAATAATTAATAATTGGATAAAAAGGTGGGGGTCGATTGACAAGTTCAGACGAATTAATTGCACATCTTTCCAAAATACTGGCAGACTTGCGCAAAGCTATTGACGATAGTGTGGCTATTCGGAGCCGCAGCAAGACCGACGCCAAATCCGTGGCTCAAATCTGGGAAAGTTTTCTGAGAGAATTTATCGGATATATTATGAAGAAAAAGCGGGAAACCGGACAAAATTTACTCGAGGGCATCTCCTTTCGCAACATTTGGCGCAGGTAGAAAATATGCGGCAATTGCACTCTACTAGAATGCGATCGCCGCAGCAACAAGCAAACGGATGGAGAATTGCTATGCTGTCCGGTTGTTTGATTCACCATGGTTTTACTCACCATAAATTGGTGCCGCAAGGTTCATTCGGTAAATTTTGGTATGAAAGCTCCCAACCATACGCCCGGACATCATTTTCCAGCACAGGACAATGTTCTAATTCGCAGCGAACACAACGGCTTGTGATAATCCTCCCGATCCTGCCGCATACCGGACAGATCTGGATTCTTGACCTCGATACGTCTCTCTCCAGGTTCCATTCCCAGGCTGGGCAGGCGCAGTTTTTGCAAGCCATTTTCCCCTCCTTTTTTGTCCGGCCTTTCCCCCGCCGGACTGGGGTAAATTTTAATTTAAAGAAGTTCTACTCCCAAGGCAGCCAAAGAACTGCGTTCTGTTCTGTTTAAAGTGATATGCGCGTAAAGCTGCTGCCCCTTGAAGGCTTCGATTAAAGTTACAAAACCGTTGTTTGTGGCAGTCAAACGGCAGTTGTCGATCTGTTGGATGTCCCCGGTTATTACTATTTTTGTTCCCTTCCCCGCACGCGTGATGATTGTTTTAACGTTTTCCTTGGTCAAATTCTGCGCCTCGTCAATAATCACCCACTGCCCGGGAATTGAGCGGCCGCGGATATAGGCAAAAGCTTCCAGCTCAATATATCCCTCTTCCATAAACTTGCCGACTTGTTCCGCGGGTGATGATTTTCTGTCATACTTATTTACGGCAAAATTGCTGAGTAAAAATTCCAGGTTGTCAAAGATCGCGCCCATCCAGGGCGAAAGCTTCTCTTCTTTATCGCCCGGCAACGCCCCGATGTCCTGGCCGTGTGGAATGAGCGCCCGGGAAACCACCAACTTGCTGTATAAGCCCTTGTTTATGACCTGATGCAGGCCGGCAGCCAGGGCCAGCAAGGTCTTTCCCGTACCCGCCGGGCCTAAAATACTTACCAGTTGAATATCCGGATTGAGCAGCGCGTCTATTAAAAAATGCTGTTCGATGTTCTCTTCTGCCGGACCGATGCCAAAAGCCTGCTGCTCACGGCATAATGAAACAATGTTTTTATTACCGGCGTTATAACGCCCGTAGTGCGCTCCCCCCGTCTGATCAACCATCTTGACATACTGATTGGCCAACAGTGGATAATCTGTATAAAAAGAATTAAGTTGGTAAAAATTTTGAACCTCCCGGTCTGATATTTGAACTTCACACCAACCGGAATATAAATTTCCCAACTCAACACTTTCAGCTATATAATTTTCAGCCGGTATGCCTAAAATATCGGCAATCAATCTGGTATAAATATCCTGAGTGATCAACTTCAGCGGCTCTTCTTCCATGATGCCTTTGCTGACGGTAAGGATCCGGTTGTTTATCATGTTCTTTGACAAGATTTCGGGGAGCTGAACGTCAGTATGGTTTACTTCTACTTTGAAGTAGTGGCCGGTTTTGAGACGGACTCCTTGATGAAGCTTCGGCCGCAACCCGTCAAGAAATCTAATGGCGCTGCGGGCGTAAAGGCCCCGCTGGTCCTCCAGACCTTTAAAATTATCCAGTTCATGAATAACCGCGAGGGGCAAGATGATTTTACAGGGAGGGAATGATTGGATTATTTCTTCTATGGGGCGATCCAGCAGAACATTGGTATCTAAAACCCGTACTGTCAAGTTTATTACCCCCTATTCCATAATCGTATGAGACATAGTAGTGTGCCCTCGGTGGTTATTATAAAAGATGAATATTAAATCCAAACTAATTACTTATTAATTCTTGGTTATTTCCTTGTAAAATTTGTATATATCATTCATTTAAATATTCAGAATTCAGGAGTCAGAATTCAGAATATCTCAAGATGGTTAGCTATTCTTTTATTATGACTCCTGACTCCTGTTAAATGGTTTTGAACTTAAGAAGCTGACCCTGGAGACTTTGGGCCATTACGGCCAACTCCCTGGCCAGATCCGCCACTTTCCTCGCCGAAGAGTTATGGTCATCCACAATCCCATTTGATTCCGTTTCCACTGTTCCGGCAACGGAGCGCATCGTCAACACTACCTGCCCGGTACCCGCAGAGATTTGGTCCATTTTTCGGCTTATTTTCGTTATGCGTTCATTAGCGTTCGTTATGGAGCTATAAATATTATTTAAATATCCCTCGGCATTACCGGTCATTGAGAGACCTTCTTTTGCCCCTTTTCTGCCCTCTTCCACCTTTTCCAACACAGCCTTGCTTTCAATTTTTATGGCATTTATCAACCCGCTTATTTCTTTAACCGATTGTCCGGCAATTCCCGCTAGTTTCCTTATTTCATCGGCCACCACGGAGAAACCATTGCCGTATTCCCCCGCTCGCGCTGCCTCTATGGATGCGTTTAAGGATAATAGATGTGTCCTTTCTGATATGTCTTTGATTATTTCCAATACTTGTCCGACTTTGTCCAGATGCCCACCCAGGAGTTCAACAGACCGCGATTGCCCTTCTATCAGGGCAAAATTCTCATTGATGTTTCTAAGGATGCTTTCCAGAGCCGAACGCCCGTTTTCCACTGCCATCCGCACTTCACAACCAGCTTCTTCTGTCTCATAAATCTCGCAGGATACTTCCTGAATAGAAGAAGCCATATCATTAACCAGCAAACCGGTCTGTTGGATTAACTCCACTTGATTGTCTGCAACAGAATTAATTTTTTTACTGTTAGCCAAGAGATCTTTTACCAGAGATTGGAAATCATTTATTAATAATGCCAGATCTTTTAGCATTCTGTTAAAACTTTTGCCTAAAACGGAATATTCCAAACCGACCCCTTCCTCATGGGCACGCACAGTCAAATCGCCTGTTCCCGCTTTTCCCGCAACCTGCAACATGGCGGCCAACGGTATGGCAATCCTTCTGGATACAAAAAAGCAAATCAAAAATGAAGTGATAATAGCAACCAGACCGATAGCCAAAGTAATATTCCTCATTTTATTGATAGGCGCCAGATAATCATCTTCAGAAATACTAGAAATGTAAATCCAGTTTTTCCCCGGTATGTTGATATAAGCAGCATTATACTTTTCCCGTTCATTTTCAAAAAATAGAGTTCCGCTTTTTTTCTTAATAATCTCCTCGATGGCAGGCTGGGGAATAAAGTCGCTTTGCTCTGTTTTCTCACCTAACTCAATTACCTTACCGCCCTCTCCATCGATCAAGCGCAATTCGGCTCCAATCTCTTTATTGCTAAAATATGATAATTCTTGAGTCATTAAATAACCTACCTTGTTTTTTAGTTCCCTGCTATCTATCGTTGAAGTAAAAAGTTCAATTTTATCCCCGACGTTTTTAACCGAAAGATTTAAATTATCTGTAATTAATCTTTCCATGTTGTTTTTTAATATGAAATATGTTGTTCCTCCTAACAATAGCACAACAAGAACAACAAGGGTTGTAAACATAATCATAATTTGAGTTTGAAACTTTAAATTAAACCACCATGTCCCAAACAACTGAAATTGTCTCCTTAACATCCTCATACCTCCTAGCATTTGGATGTGAGCATAAAGCTTCATACGGATAGTCATTCCGTTTTGTAAATCCTCACATTGCGGACATACATACATATTCGCAATTATCAGGGATACCCATACCTGTACTCGGACAGATATCTCTATCATCCTGCAAATCGGTGACCATAATAGCGACCTCCCATTTATTCTTGTTTTACATCTACCAACTTCATTTAGCGCCCTTTCTTTATATGTTACCAATAGTATGTAAATTATCATTAAATATCAATTTAAATAATTGTAAACTGAATATTATATTTATGTAAAAAAAATCCGAGTTTAGCTCGGATTTATCGTCTTTGTAAAATTACTTACATCTTTAATTTTACGCATTAATTAACCCTGCGTCACCGTCATCTTAGTTCACATTCAGGCTTGACCTTGATAATGTTGACTAGGTACCATAACCTTGAGCGCTTCTGGAACCAAGGAAATGTTAACCGGTGTCCTCGTAGTTATTTCACCATCCACCTCAACACACTGTGACGGCAAAGCCTCAAGCTTTACTTCCTTCACCCTAAAAAAACGGGCCTGCGGAAAGATTGCCGCTTTTCGAAGCAGGAAGGCAATCCACAGTTTTAACGTATGCCAACGGTGCGGCGTATCCATAACGAAAACCATCAGTTCCTGATCATCCGCCGTGGCATTTTGGGCAAACGGCGTTATTCCAAAGTACCCGCCATTGGCTATCACAACCTGGTGTGTATTAAATTTGAATACTTCGTTATTCATGGTCAGCGTGCATTCAATAGGGCGATGGGAAAACATGATCCGCATTCCCATCAGGACATAAGACAGCATACCTGTGTACTTTTTAAGCCTACGGGAAATGTACCGGGCAATATCTGCAGATAAACCGATGGCAACTACGTTTGAGAAATAATCATGATCTACTTTCCCCAGGTCCACATCAGCCACTTTTCCATTGACAATAACTTCAACAGCCCTCTTCAGGTCTAAAGGTATTCCAAGCGTTCGCGCAAAACTGTTTACCGTACCGAATGGCAGTATGCCAAGCACCACATCCTGACAGGCAAAATAATCCACTACCGAACTTATTGTTCCGTCCCCTCCGCCGACAATTATGAGTTTATGCTTACGCTTTACCGCATTTTGCACCACTTTAGGCAAACGCTCCGGATATTTAACCGGGTATGAAGCCGCAACCGAGATCCCTTGTTTAGTTAATTCGTCCTTAGCCGCACGGAAAAATTTTTGCCCCCTGCGGGAATGGGTGTTAACTATAAGCGCAGCGGCGCGCTCCTTGTTATACATACCATTAGATTCATATTCATTAACTCGTTGAGGCGATGAATTTATCATTTAGTCACTACCATGGTTTCCGTGACGATGATGTCCTTTACTTGATGAACGTGAGAACTTAGACAAAAATCCCATAATTAAACCTCCTGAAATTAATTATTTTTTTACCTGCTGCGGAAAACAAAAGTGGCCCAGGGCGTAAGCCTTGAACCAGATGATATGCGTTCGGATTTACTCTTCCTCGCCCTCTCCCCCGGACTCGCCTCCGTTTTCATTAGCTTCAGACTCAGATCCAGACTCCGCTCCGTTATTTCCCTCATTAGGCGATAAATTGTTTACTGTATCCTGTATGCTTTTGTTGACATCCTGAACTGATTTGTTGACATCCTGGATGCTATCATTAACTTTTTTAACGCCATCTGTAACGTCCTGTACATTGCCACACCCGGCGGCGACCAAAGAAAACATTAAAAAAACGGCTGCGAGGCAAAGTAATTTTTTCATTAAAACACCTCCTTCATAACATTTCGGGCATATTTCTTTTGCCTTAATCATACACGATACTGCTGTCTACTGTCCACGGCTACAGGAATGTTTTTATTCTCTGGATCTTCTGTTCTTAGTATATCCCCGCCGGCTAAAGATCAACCGAGAGAAAACTAAAAGAAAGCTAGGAGATTTGATGACTTAAAAGATCCTCATACCTCCTAGCGTTTGGATGTGAGCATAGAACTTCATATGGATAGCCATTCCGTTTTATAAACCCCTCGCAGTACGGACATTCATAGTTGCAGCTACCAGGTATCTCCATCCCCCTGCTTGGGCAGGTATCCCTATCACTCCGCAAATTGGTGGCCATTATCTCGACCTCCCGCTTTACACCTTAACAGCCTTATTTAACCACCTCATGTTTAGCCCCTAAGTCGCCGTCATCTTCCGGTGTATTCTCCTGCCCAGCCAGCGGGCTGTCAGGTTGAAGCTGAGCACGAACAGAATCAGCACCGCCGCGGAGCCGTCCGCTACTCTGCGCAGGTCTGGGATAAGCCCCTCAGTATTAATCTTCCATATATGAACAGACAGGGTTTCCGCCGGGCGGAACGGGTTGAGAGGTGAGGTTTCGTTGAAAATATTCCACTGGCTGAAATCCATCGGCGGGCTGGACATGCCGGCGGTGAACAGCAGCGCCGCGGCCTCTTCAAACACTCTGCCGCAAGTGATAATGATACCACTGATCAAACCGGGAAAAGCAGCAGGCAATACTACTTTGCAGATCGTCTGCCAGCGGTTGGCGCCCAGGGCCAAGCTCGCCTCGCGCAGGCCGGCCGGCACACCGCGAATAGATTCCTCGGTGATCCTGACCATGAACGGAAGGTTCAGCACTGTCAGGGCAAGAGCGCCCGAGAGCAGCGAATAACCCCAGCCGGTCATATTGACGAAAACCAGGAGACCGAAAAGGCCGACAACAATTGAAGGCAGAGAATTCAAGGTCTCGATAGAAAGCTTGATAGCCTCGGTAAACTTGTTGGCACCCGCGTATTCAGACAGGTAAACCCCGGCTAACAGACCTACGGGAATGGTGATGGACATGGACAGCAGCAGGAGATAAAAAGTATTGAAAATCTGCGGGCCAATACCCCCGCCGGCGCTGATTACCTGGGAAGGCTTTGTTAAGAAGGCCCAGTCGATATACTTTCCTCCATGATAAAGTATGTAACAGACTATGGTACCCAGAAAAAAAATAACCGCAAGAGCGCCGGCCCAAAATATCGCAGTGGCAATCCGATCGACGCGGCGTGAATTCACCGGACAACCCCCCCCTTACGCACAACAAAACGCAAAACCAGGATAAAAAAACAAGACATCATCAAGGTAAACAAGCCCATCGACCAGAGCGCGTTGTTCCACAATGAGCCCATGGGCGTGTTGCCCATATCCATGGTAATAGCGCTGGTCAAAGTAATCACCGGATCCATAATTGACGTGGGCATTTTTCTCATATTGCCGATTACCATCTGCACAGCCAGGGCTTCGCCGAAAGCTCTGGCCAAACCCAGAACAATACCCGTGATTAAACCGGAACGGGCAGCCGGAATAAGCACATGATAGATTGATTGCCAGCGGGTGGAACCCAGTGCCAGCGCCGCCTCCTTATATTCACGGGGCAAAGATCTCAGGCTGTCCGTCAACACGCTGACGATAGTGGGCAGAATCATTATTGACAGCACCAGGAAACCGGCCAGTATGCTAAAACCCATGCCGCCAATATTGTCCCGGATAAAAGGAACCAACAGGCTTAAGCCGATATACCCGTATACAACGGACGGAATACCGGCCAGCAGTTCGATTGCAGGCTGTAAAAACCGCTGTCCCCAAGAAGGTGCGATTTCAGCCATAAATACAGCGCAGATGATGCTGAGCGGCGCGCTCAAAAGAACAGCCAGCATGGCGATTACTACGGACCCAAAAATAAAAACCAGCACGCCTACTTGCGGACCGCCATCTTCCGGCAGGCGGTCGGGCCACCACTGCGTGGAGAATAGAAATTCTTTAACACTGACCCCGTTGATTATAAAAGTAGACAGGCCTTTTACGGTAATAAACGATACAATTGTTACAACAGAAATTATTGCCAGAATCGCCGCCCCCATGGTTAGGAATCTGCCCAGCAATTCGCTGTTCGGCCTAAATACTCCCTTGGCAAAACTCTTCTTCATCCAAATCACTCCCGCTTCCAACAATGAACTAGTTGAAAAAGGGCCGGGGATCCGGCCCTTTTAACACACTAACAGCTTTTCTGAACACAAATATTCTTCTTCCGCCGGAGCCACTCGCGGCGTATGCGTCTATTTATTCTTAACATTACCGTTCACATCTCTGACTATTTTCATATCAGTGCCAGGAATATAACCCAGCTGCGGCACTATGTTTTTCTGCACATCATCAGACATCATGTAGTTCAAAAAAGCTTCTGTCGCGCTTCCCGGCTGACCCTTGGTATAACTGTGCATGTAAGCCCATACCGGGTACTTGCCGGTAGTAATATTCTCCTTGTCGGGCGCCACACCATCCAGGCTAACGGCCTTCACGCTGCCGTCCAGATAAGACAGCGCCAAGTAACCGATCGCTCCGGGAGTTTCTTTAATGATTTTGCGAACTGTGCCCGAGGAATCCTCTTCGATGCCTGCCGCCTCCTCGGCGTTGCCCAGGGCGTATTTCTTAAACGTCGCCCGTGTACCTGAAGCCTTCGGACGGTTTACCAGGACTATCTTTTGATCAGGACCCCCCACGCTCTTCCAGTTAGTAGTTTTTCCGGTAAAAATATCGACTAATTGTTGCTTGGTCAGGTTGTCAATTTTAACATCCGGGTTAACTACCGCGGCCATGCCAACAACACAAATCTGGTGGTCAGTCAGTTGAGAAGCGTCGATACCGTCTTTTTCTTCAGCAAAAATATCCGAATTACCGATATCGGCCGCTCCCTGTGAAACTTGAGTAAGTCCGGTGCCGCTGCCGCCGCCCTGCACCACCACCTTCACATTCGGGTTCTTGGCCATGAACTGAGTCGCGGCCTGTTCCGCGAGCGGCTGCATGGCGGTGGAACCTACCGCCGTGACGTTGCCGGATAACTGTTGGGCCGCCTTGTTATCCGTGCTTTGCTGAGCGCCCTGCCCGCCGCAGCCGACCAACGCTGTCACAACGGACAGGCACAGTGCGGCAACCACTATTACTTTTACTTTTTTCAGCAAATCTTTCTCCTCCCTTAATGTACTTTGATTATCTTAAAATATCTTCATATTTCTTAGTTTTTCACTTTGTTTCCAGATAGCCCATCTCTTGATATTAACATCAATGTGTAATTATGGATGACAATGCGTATCTT
>NZ_JAKNBL010000052.1 GCF_022410535.1 Pelotomaculum terephthalicicum JT | reverse complement strand
AAGATACGCATTGTCATCCATAATTACACATTGATGTTAATATCAAGAGATGGGCTATCTGGAAACAAAGTGAAAAACTAAGAAATATGAAGATATTTTAAGATAATCAAAGTACATTAAGGGAGGAAGGATGATGAGGAAGATAGCGATTTACGGCAAGGGCGGCATCGGCAAGTCTACGACCACGCAGAACACAGTGGCGGCTCTCGCGGAGAGCGGGAAAAAAGTGCTGGTGGTGGGATGCGACCCCAAGGCCGACTCCGGCAGGTTGCTTCTGCACGGGTTGAACCAGAGGACGGTTCTGGACACCCTGCGGGAAGAAGGGGAAGATATCGACATGGAGGATATTATGCGGGAGGGGTTTGGAAACACCAAATGCGTGGAATCCGGCGGGCCGGAGCCGGGCGTCGGCTGTGCGGGCAGAGGAATCATCACCTCAATTAATTTGTTGGAGTCACTGGGAGCGTTTGCGGAAGAATTGGATTACGTTTTTTACGATGTGCTGGGTGACGTTGTTTGCGGCGGATTTGCCATGCCAATTCGTGAAGGCAAGGCCAAAGAGATTTATATCGTGGCTTCCGGTGAAATGATGGCATTATACGCCGCCAACAATATCAGCAAGGGTATTCGCAAATTTGCCACCACCGGCGAAGTGAGGCTGGGCGGCATCATCTGCAACAGCCGTAAAGTGGATAACGAATACGAACTGTTGGAAGCTTTTGCCAAAGAGCTGGGCTCCCAGCTCATCCACTTTGTGCCCAGAGACAATCTGGTGCAGAAGGCGGAGATTAACAAAAAAACGGTGATTGATTTTGACCCGACGGCGGACCAGGCTAACGAGTACAGGAAGCTGGCCCAAAAAATCGATGACAACGATATGTTTGTCATCCCCGAGCCCATGACCCAGGACCGGCTGGAGGAAATATTGATGGAGCACGGGATCCTTGATTAGTAAGGTTGCTGTCAAAAACAAATTTGTTCTAATAATCTTAATTTACTGGTGAGGAGTGAACGCCATGATCATGATCAGGGCCATTGTCAGGCCTGAAAAAACCAATACTATTCTGGCTGAACTGAACAGCGCGGGTTTTCCCGCCGTAACCAAGATGGATGTGGTCGGGCGCGGCAAGCAGAGAGGTGTCCGGGTCGGAGAAGTTGTTTACGATGAAATACCGAAGGAGTTGTTGATGCTGGTTGTGCGCGACGAAGATGTGGAGGATGTCATCAGCATTGTCACCAGATATGCCAAGACCGGGGAAAAGGGAGCTTTCGGCGACGGTAAAATTTTTGTCAGCCCGGTGGAAGAGGCATATACCATCAGCAGCGGCGCCAAGGGCCTGTAGGAGGGGTAACAGTGAAAGAAATCATCGCTATTATTCGTATGAACAAGGTCAATGAAACTAAAAAAGCCCTGGCTGACGACGGGATTTGCGGCTTGCACGCGATGAAGGTGATGGGACGGGGCAAGATGCAGGTGGACTTTTCCGTACTGGACAGCCTGGGCGCCCAGGAAGAGATCGGCGGTATTCTGGCCGATGGTCTGGCAAAAGGAAGCAGACTTATTCCAAAACGTTTATTAACGATTTTCACCAAAGACACTGAAGTAGATAAAGTGGTGAAGACGATCATCAAGGTTAACAAAGCGGGAAATAAAGGAGACGGTAAAATCTTCGTGGCGCCGGTTTTGGACGCTGCCACGGTCAGGACCGGCGAACGGGGAGAAGCGGCGGTTTAAATGCGGTAAAAGGGGGTTGTTATTTATGGCTGTTGATGAAAAAGTTTTGGAAGAAATTCTAAATTCATATCCGGCTAAAGTGAAGCGGACGCGCAAGAAGCACATCCTGCTCCGGGATTCCTCCCTGGACCGCCAGGAGATCGAGGCCAACACCCGCACCATCCCGGGCATCATGACGAACCGGGGCTGCGCTTTCGCCGGCTGCAAGGGAGTGGTGCTGGGCCCGATAAAGGATATGGTGCACATCGTTCATGGTCCCATCGGGTGTGCCTATTACAGCTGGCTGACGCGCCGGAACAAGGCGATACCTGAAGAACCGGGGAAAAACTATCTGACTTATTGCGTGTCAACCGACATGCAGGAAAGCGATATTGTCTTCGGCGGCGAAAAAAAATTAGCCAGAATGATTGATGAAGTCGTGGAAATATTCAAGCCGAACGCTATTACCATTTCCGCCACCTGCCCGGTGGGGCTGATCGGTGACGACATCCAGGCAGTGGCCAGGGCGGCGCGGCAAAAACACGGCCTGAGCATTACCGCGTATAATTGTGAAGGTTACAAAGGTGTCAGCCAGTCCGCCGGCCACCACATCGCCAATAACGGCTTGCTGGAATGGATCGTCGGGCAGGGGGACTGGGAGGAGCCGCCAGGTAAATATACCATCAACATGTTGGGCGAATACAACATTGGCGGCGACAGCTGGGAAGTGGAGAGAGTATTAAAAGAATTGGGCTACCATGTTCAGGCGACATTGACCGGCAACGGCTCTTATGAGGACATTAAGAACGCCCACGTGGCTGAATTAAACCTGGTCCAGTGCCACCGCTCGATCAATTATATTGCCGACATGCTGGAAAAGAAATACGGTACGCCCTGGTTAAAAGTGAATTTTATCGGTATCCGGGCCACCTGCGAGTCGCTGCGCAATATGGCGCTCTACTTTGGTGACGAAGACTTGATCCGGCGGACCGAAGAGGTCATCGCCAGGGAACTGGCTGAAATTGAGCCGCAGCTTGAGCCATATAGAAAGATTTGCGCGGGGAAAACAACCTTCTGCTTTGTGGGAGGGTCACGCGGCCACCACTACCAGGGTTTATATGAGGAAATTGGTATTCAAACGACGCTGGCCGGCTATGAATTCGCCCACCGTGACGATTATGAAGGGCGGGAGGTAATACCCGATATCAAGCCTGACGCGGACAGCAAAAACATTCCCGAGCTGCATGTTGTCCCGGACGAGCGCCGTTATCGCCCGAAGCTGTCTAGAGAAAGAACGGAAGAGTTAAAGGATAAGATTCCCCTCAGCAACTACCAGGGGATGAATATAACCATGAAAGATGGCAGCCTCATTGTTGATGACATGAACCACTACGAAACGGAGGAATTTATCAGAACTCTAAAGCCCGATATTTTTTCCTCCGGTATTAAAGACAAATATGTGCCTCATAAAATGGGTTTGCCGTCCAAGCAGCTGCACAATTATGATTACAGCGGCCCTTATGCCGGGTTTAGAGGCGCGGTGAACTTTGCCCGGGACATCAGCATGAGCTTTGCCACGCCAACCTGGAATTTTATCGACCCGCCGTGGAAAAGCAGGCCGTTGCTGGAGGGTACCATTGAAAAACCAAGCCAGGAAGGAGAAGCGTGACATGTTAGACAGTACGCCGAAGGAATTCATCGAGCGAAGCGGCGGGGTAATCAATCCGGCTAAAACCTGTCAGCCGATCGGAGCCATGTACGCCGCCCTGGGCATTCATAATTGCCTTCCGCACAGCCATGGTTCCCAGGGATGCTGCTCGTACCATAGAATGCATTTGGCCCGCCATTTCCGGGAACCAGCCATGGCTACAACCAGTTCATTCACGGAAGGCGCTTCGGTTTTTGGCGGCGGAGCCAACTTGAAGACAGCCATCAAAAATGTTTTTGCCATTTATAATCCCGATGTGATGGCTGTCCATACCACCTGTCTGTCCGAAACCATTGGTGATGATATAAGTACAATTATCAAAGGAACCGAAGTGCCCGAAGGGAAGCTGGTGATCCATGCCAACACGCCAAGCTACCAGGGCTCACATATTACGGGGTTTTCCAATATGACGAAAGGCATGGTCAGTTATCTGGCTGAAGCAACATTAGCAGCCAAGAAGGAGCAGGTTAATATCATCCCGGGTTTTGTCAACCCCGGGGATATGCGCGAAATCAAAAGGCTCACCAATCTGATGGGAATTAACTTGATCATGTTCCCCGATACCTCGGGTGTGCTGGACTCACCCATGACCGGCAGATTTGTGATGTACCCGAAGGGAGGCGTTAAGGTGGAAGAGCTGCGGGACACAGGCAATTCCAAACTCACCGTTGCGCTGGGGACCTATGCATCCAGCGACGCCGCCAACCTTTTGGAAAGAAAATGCAAAGTGCCGGCGGTGACTCTGAAGACACCCATAGGGGTCAAAGCCACCGATGAGTTTCTGATGGCCCTGCGGCAAAGCTTTATCAAAGAAGTGCCTTATCAGCTGGAAGAAGAAAGAGGACAGCTGGTGGATATCATGGTTGACACGCATTATCATTTTCATGGCAAGAGGGTGGCGATCTTCGGCGACCCGGATATTATCACCGGGCTGACTGAATTTGTTTTAAGCTTAGGGATGAAGCCTGTTTACGTGTTGACCGGGACACCCGGGGGAACAGTCGGCGGCCCGCAGGGAATATTCGAAAAAGAGATAGCAAGCATGCTGGATGAGGCAGGTATCGAGGGAAAAGTAAAAGCGGCGGGAGACCTGTTCAGGCTGCACCAGTGGATCAAGAACGAACCTGTTGATTTATTAATCGGCAATACCTACGGGAAATATATCGCCAGGGCGGAAGACATACCCTTCGTGCGGGTCGGTTTTCCCATTCTGGACAGAAGTATGCATCCCTATCTTCCGGTAGTCGGCTATAAAGGAGCCATGCGGCTGCTCGAATTGATCGGCAACGCCCTGCTGGACAGAGCGGACCGGGACGCCGGAGACGAGGATTTTGAGCTTGTCATGTAGGTGATCAGGAGTCAGTAGTCAGTATTCAGTAAACCAGGTGAAGGCACGGCGTTATCGTTAGTGAACGACTAGCGAAGCGCCGGTAACAGCACCCAGCGCAGTGAGGGTAACCGGACTGCGGCGCGAAACCAGCGGGCTACTAATGTTACGGTTTTAAGCATAAGGAGCTTTGAGGAGAACAGGCGCCTTCAATAAACAAGTCAATCGTCGCCTTTGCAGCGGCGCTAGACCGGTCCGAAACAAGCTGAGGTGCTGTCGGCGCGAAGCATTGGAGTGAACGGTGATAACGCTGTGCCTAGATACTGGTTTCATTGAATATATGAATTCTGAATGCCTGAATAGTAAACCTGTAATGTAAGACAAAGAAAGAAGTGTGGATAATATGAAAGCGGTTAACCTATTGGAACTGCCCGTGGAGGAAAGAAAAGAGTCCATCTATGCCAAAGGGAAACAAAAGCCGAACCTGAAGTGCGACACTGACAGCATTGCCGGGGTGGTAAGCCAGAGGGCCTGCGTCTACTGCGGCGCCAGAGTGGTCCTGAACCCGGTGACCGACGCTGTCCACCTGGTGCACGGCCCTATCGGCTGCGCCAGCTATACCTGGGATATCCGGGGCGCTCTGAGCAGCGGTTCCGACTTGTACCGTTTCAGCTTTTCCACCGACCTGAAGGAGCACGATGTCATTTTCGGCGGTGAAAAGAAGCTGGCCTTGGCAATAGACGAACTGGTTATTAAATATCATCCCAAGCTGGTATTTGTCTACTCCACCTGCATAGTGGGGGTTATCGGCGACGACCTGGAGATGGTGTGCAGGGTTGCCGCCCGCAAACACAGGATTGAGGTGATCCCGGTTCAGTCCACCGGTTTCGCCGGCAATAAGTCGGCCGGCTACCGGGCGGCCTGCGATGCTCTCCTGCGCCTGATCGAGCCGAAAAATAAGAAAGAGGTTAAAAAGAGTAAAAGCCTCAATTACCTGGGTGACTATAATCTGGCCGGCGAGGTCTGGATTATCAAAAGTTACCTCAGGGAGATGGACATAGACATGAACGTGGCTTTCACCGGCGACTCATCTTGCGAGACGTTGAAAACAGCCGCCATGGCATCCCTGAACATTGTTCAGTGCAGTGGCTCGATGTTTTACCTGGCCGGAAAAATGGAGCAGATCTATGGCATCCCTTATATGAACATCTCCTTCCTCGGGCTGGAGGATACGGCGGAGTCTCTGAGGAAAATCGCCAGGTTTTTCGATGATCCGGAAACTATGGGCAAGACCGCAGAACTAATCGAGAGAGAGATAAACGCGTACGGTGACATTGTCCGGGGCTACCGGGAAAAATTGCGGGGCAAAAAAGCGGCGGTCTATGTGGGAGGCGGATTCAAGGCAATCTCCCTGATCAAGCAGTTCAGGGAAATCGGCATAGATGTGGTAATGGTGGGAACCCAGACGGGCCGCCAGGAGGAATATGATACGATCAATGATCTGGTGGACGAGGGAACTGTGATTCTGGACGACGCCAATCCAGCAGAATTAGAACAGTTTGTTTTGGAGAAAGGAGCACACCTGCTGGTGGGAGGGGTAAAGGAAAGGCCGCTGGCTTATAAGCTGGGTATTGCCTTCATTGACCACAACCATGACCGCAAGCATCCTTTAAGCGGCTTTGTGGGGGCGGTGAACTTTGCCGAGGAAGTTTATGCGACTGTCTGCTCACCGGTCTGGCGCTTTACCCAAGTTCCTGCGGCTGCTCATGACTGTTTTGCCGGGGAGGCGGACAATAATGAAACTACCACGGCGTGAGGGAGGTGCGGTTTTCATGAGAATGGAACAAACCCACTGCCTTAGTGTCAACGAAAACCAGTGCAGCATGTGTATGCCGATGGGGGCCATTCTGGCTTTTAAAGGAGTAGAGGGTTCCATGGCAATCATCCACGGTTCGCAAGGCTGCAGCACTTACATGCGCCGGCATATTGCCGAACACTTCAACGAGCCCATCGACGTGGCCTCTTCATCCCTCAACGAGAAAGGGACTATTTACGGCGGGGAGGCCAACTTGAGAAAAGGGCTGGACAATGCAATAAAATTATACAACCCGAAAGTGGTGGGAATACTTACCACCTGCCTGGCGGAGACCATCGGTGAGGATATCGACAGAATGGCGGCGGATTACCTGGAGGAAAAGGGCCTTGTGGATTTGCCGGTGGTAACAGTTTCCACCCCGGGTTACGGCAACAGCCATTTTGAAGGCTACTTCCTGGCCGTGAAAAGGATTGTTGCTGAACTGGTAAGGCAATCTGTGCGGCACAAAGGGATTAATATCATTGTTCCCAACATCAGTCCCGCCGATATCAGGGAAATAAAGAGAATTCTTAAAATGATGAGAGTAAGCTACATTTTGCTGCCCGACTTTTCAGACACCCTGGACCGTGCTTTGGAAAGGCCTTACCGCAAAATGCCGGCGGGAGGAACGAAGCTGGCGGATATAGCCGGTATGGGCGGCGCGCAGGCCACTATCCAAATGGGCGTGACGGTTGACGAGGCTATTTCGCCGGGTCATTACCTGGAATCAGCGTTCGGAGTGCCCCTGTACAATGTGCCCGTGCCTATTGGGGTGCAAAACACGGACTTATTTGTAAACCTCTTGAAAAAATTGACTGGAAATCCGGTTCCCGGAAGCCTGGAGCGGGAAAGGGGAAGGCTGCTCGACTGCATGGTCGACTCCCATAAATATAACGCGTACGGTAAAAGCGTGGTTTTCGGCGATCCGGAGAATGTGTATGCTGTCGCCTGCACCTGCCTGGAAAACGGTATTAGCCCGGTGGTGACGGCAACGGGCGGCAAGGGCGGCAAACTGGCTGATCTTTTAAAAACCCGGCTGCCCGATGCCGGACCTGCCGCACAGGTTTTCTGTGAGACAGACTTTTCCCGTATCCGGGAAAAAAGCAGGGAAATGGAAGCCAATATCGCCATTGGCCATTCCGGTGGCAGGTACCTCACGGAAAGGGAGGGCATCCCTCTGGTGCGGTATGGTTTCCCCATTCACGACCGGGTGGGCGGCCAGCGGCTCCTTTCAGTGGGCTATACGGGTACTGCCATGTTGTTGGACCGGATCACCAATACACTTTTGGAAAACAAGTACAGGAACTACCGGAGGAACATTTACCAGCAATTTTACTATGGAACTATAAAGCCAGCCGGCAAAGGTCGAGGTGAAAAAAATGAACTGCGCCTGCAACCCGGTGCAAAACGGGAATAGAACTTTGCAACATCCGTGTTTTTCCTCTGAAGCCAAACATAAATACGCCAGGATCCACCTGCCCGTGGCGCCCCGCTGCAATATCAGCTGCAACTATTGCAGCAGGAAATTTGACTGCCTGCATGAAAGCCGGCCGGGTGTGACCAGTGAGATCTTATCCCCTGAAGCCGCCAGGGAAAAGTATGATTTTGTGAAAGACAGGGTAGAGAACCTGAGCGTGGCGGGGATAGCCGGGCCCGGGGAGGCCCTGGCCAATTGGGATGAGACCAGGTTGACCATTGAAGCAATTAAAAAATCCGATCCCCAGGTGATATTTTGTCTATCAACCAACGGTCTGACGCTTCCCCACTATGCCGGTAAACTGGTTGAACTAGGTGTCAGGCACGTCACTGTGACGGTGAACTGCCTGGAACCGGAAATCGGCAAAAGGATTTATCGGTACGTCGACTATCAAGGCAGAAGGTATCAAGGCGCTGAAGGGGCCGCCATTTTAATCGGCAATCAACTGGCCGGAATAGAACGCCTGACCGGACTGGGTGTGGCGGTAAAGGTTAATATAGTGATGATTAAGGGCATAAATGACGGGCACATCCCGGAAATCGTGAAAAAGGTCAAAGAATTAGATGTGTTCATGACTAATATCATGCCGCTCATCCCGGCCAAGGGGAGCGCCCTTGAATATCTGCCCCAGACACCAATGAAGGAAGTCAATAAAATGAGAAATATCTGCCGGGATGATCTGCAACAGATGTACCACTGCGCGCAGTGCAGGGCGGATGCCGTCGGCCTGCTGGGAGAGGACAGAGCCTTGGAATTTAGCGGCCTGTGGAGCAAACAGGAGATATTGCCGAAAACCGGCGAGCAGTACCGGAAGCAGTTCAAAATTGCCGTTGCTTCCAAGACCGGCAGGTTGATTGACCAGCACTTTGGCCATGCCACAGAGTTTGCCATCTACCATGTTGACGGAGAAGCAATCAGCCTGGTTGAAAAAAGGCAGATTATCAGCTACTGCAAAGGAATTGAGGAAGGTGAAAACAGTGAAAGGGTGAAGGAAAATACAATCGGAGCGATCAAAGATTGCCACGCGGTGCTCTCCCTGCGTATTGGCTATCACGCCAAGAAAAGGCTGTCAAAGCATAATGTCGCGAGTATCGAATGCTACGATACCATCGAAAATGGTTTGAAATATGCGGTTGAAAAGCTAGTCAATAAAGAAGCCATATAAAGATTAAGGGGAATGATGGCAGTGAATAAACCAAGGTATCATATTTTTGTCTGTACCAGTTCCAGGGTAAACGGACAGCAGAAAGGCTTTTGCCATACCAAGGCGTCCGTGGAAATAGTGACTAATTTTATGGAGGAGATCCGGGACAGGGATCTAGGCGGTGCAGTGCTGGTTTCCAACACCGGTTGCTTCGCCCTCTGCGAGCGGGGTCCCATTGTGGTTGTCTATCCCGACAACGTCTGGTACGGCGGGGTCACGCCGGAAAACGTGGAGGAAATCATGGATGAGCATATTGAAGGCGGTAGAGTGGTAGAAAGTCTTTTACTTTGATTTAAAAAAAGGTTAAGGAGAAAATCAATGCCGGATGATATTGCCGTATATATTGGGGAAGATGGCCGGACAGCCCCCCTGCTTGGGAGGGGCAGGCTCGCTGTCTACCGGAAAGAGCAAAGCTGTTGGACTATCCTAAAAGAAAAAGAATTTCCCTTAAGCCGGACTCCCGGCCTGCCGGAGCTGCGCAAGATAATGACAAATATGCGGGATTTTCTGGGCGAATGCAAAATTTTCGTAGGACTTTCCATCACCGGCGTACCTTATTTTGAACTGGAAAAGGGCGGTTTCAGCGTATGGGAGTACGAAGGCAATCCCTTAAGCTTTCTTGATCATATCCTTGCGGAAGAAAAAGATTTGCAGATGAGGAGAGCCGCCGGTGAGCGCGGGGTGAACCAGGTGGCTCCCGTGGCGGTTGCCGAGGGGCGCTACCGGATTTCCCTGATAGATATTCAAGAAGGGAACACCGGCATCACCACGAAACAGGCCTTGCTTCCTTTTATCCGCAAAGGTGAATTTTATGAGCTGGAAGTGTTGTGCAGCCATGTCCCGCCGTGGCTGGATGCCGAGTTGACGGCAGGCAACCTCTGCGGTGAGAAAAGCGAAACAGGTAATAATGAAGTTAGGATTACAATAATCAAGAAGTGCTGCTGCCAGCTAGCAGGGCCGAATTTGATCTGAGAGCCGCAAGCCCCCGGATCATTAAATTTTGGCCACGCACGGGCCGGATGGCGAGGAGATTCTTTCCTTACCATATGGCGCCCGGTCCGTACGGCGGCCATTTTGCCTACATAACAGCAGGCGGAATACCTTAAGGAGGTTGTAATGCATGAACGCTACCCTCATATCATCAAGTGCGTCAGCACCAACGGCCTGATGCTGGAAGATAGCCTCGACCAGCTGGAATCCGTCGGGGTCAAGACAATAACCGTGACGGTAAACGCATCGTCGTAAAAGAAGCCGGCGCTTTTATCATGAATTTGATACCGTTTTTCCCTCAGGCTGAATTCACCCTGCTGCCTGCTACCAGCAACGGTCTGCTGGATGGAGCCAAACAGGAACTGGAGCCGATAATCCGTTAGACAAAAAAAGGCTATCAGTGCTCATAAGGGATTTGAAGATCCACCGGTTTTATATGAGCATGATATCCTTCCCGGCGGCGTATGTGTGCGCGAGTGCGTCGGCCGGGTTTTTTACAGAAAGTTAATAATATATTAATAAACGGTTAAACTTCCGATAACATAACTTTAACGAGGCTGTTTTATAGTGTAGTGGGGTGGTTTGGGATGCCGTTAATCCTGGTTGTGGACGATGAGGTCAATATTTTGCAGCTTCTGAAGTACAACCTGACCAAAGAAGGCTACCAGGTTATTAGCGCGACCAATGGGAGCGATGCAATCAAGCTGACCGGCGAAAAAGCGCCGGACCTGATTGTGCTGGACAAAATGCTCCCGGAAATGGACGGCTTTGATGTGCTGCGCATTTTAAAGGCCAACCGGCAAAGCGCCCCTATTCCCGTTATTATGTTGAGTGCCAGGAATGAAGAACTGGACAAGGTGCTCGGGCTGGAATTGGGTGCGGATGACTATATCACCAAGCCGTTTTCACCCAGGGAACTGGTGGCCAGGGTGAAGGTTCATTTACGCCACGGGCTGATGCTTCCTGCTGAAGAGGGGCCGGCGGAAGTTAAAGAAATCAGGGTTAACGGTTTGGTCATACAGCCGGAGAAGTATGAAGCACTGCTTGACGGGGTAAGACTGGAGCTTACCCAAAAAGAATTTGAGCTGCTGCACCTGCTGGCGGCAAACCCCGGCCGGGTTTTTACCAGAGACATCCTGCTGGAGAAGATCTGGGGCTATGATTTCGACCGGAAATCCCGCACTGTGGATGTTCATATCAGCTACTTGCGCCAGAAGATTGAAAAAGACCCGGCTAACCCGGAATATATCGAAACGGTGCGCGGGGTGGGCTATCGTTTCCGTGAATTTCATTAAAAATTTGTGGCATAAAAAAATGAAAATAGTATCAAGGAAAATAGTTTCAAGGAGGAAGTGACTTGCTGAAAAATTCTAAATTAATAATTGCTGTTGTGTTGTGCCTGGCAGCGGCGGCTATGTTGGCCGGCTGCGGCGCGCAGGCTCAACAAGGAACGTTGTCGAACAGCATTACGGCGGTAGGTTCCACCGCCCTGCAGCCGCTGATGGAACAGGCCGCAACCCAGTTCATGGCCGGGAACCCGAATGCCAGGATCGTGGTGCAGGGCGGCGGCAGCGGCACCGGCCTCACCCAAGTCGCGCAGGGAGCGGCTGACATCGGTAATTCAGATATATACGCTGAAGAAAAGGAAGGTATTGACGCTTCCCAGCTCACCGACCACCAGATTTGTGTCGTCGGCATGGCTTGTGTGGTAAACCCGGCCATAACCGTCGACAACCTGACCAAACAGCAGCTGATTGACATTTTTACCGGCAAGACGACCAACTGGAACAGCGTGGGCGGCCCTGATCAAAAAATAGTGCTGGTAAACCGCCCGAAGGCTTCCGGCACAAGGGCGACGTTTAAGAAATACGCGCTGGGCGGCGCTGAAGAGGCTTCCGGTATTGAAGAAGACTCTTCCGGCACAGTTCGTAAAATCATTAAAGAAACTCCCGGCGCGATTGGCTATCTGGCGCTGTCTTATCTGGACGGTAGTCTAAAGGTTGTCAATCTGGACGGTGTGACGCCCGCTAAGGAAAACGTTATCAACGGCAAGTACCCGGTGTGGGCCTATATGCACAGTTACACCAAAGGCAAGCCAGGCGGTGCGGTGGACGCTTTCTTGCAATATATGCTGTCAGAGGATGTGCAGAAGAATATAGTCCCGCAGTTAGGCTATATTCCTGAAGCTGATATGAAAATAACAAGGGATGTAAACGGCAAAATTAAGGATAAATAATAAATAATCAAGGCTGGGGGGGCGGGACACGGGAGTGCCGGCCCCTGATTAATATGATTGCGCTGTTTGTTTATGCAATGTTTATTCGGGGAGGAATTGTATATGAGTTCCATTTGCTCGAAGACCGTTCGCATAGTCAAACTTTTTATTAGTTTATTGAACAAGAACCAGACCTTCCCCGGCGTCATGACCAAGATTCGCTGGGAATTGGCCGGGGATGCCAATCCTCTCACCGGCTTGTCCGGCAATATTGCTTTGGAACAGGAACTGCGCAGACGCACGGCTGAGAAACTGCCTATCTGTGCCGTTTACGTCGACCTGCCGGATAAAATATGCAGAAAAAAATATGGATTATCCGGCGGAAGCCGCATTATTCTGTTTACAGCGAGACTTCTGGCTAACATACTAAAGAAATATGGCGGAAAGAAGGACTTCCTGGCTCATATTAAAGGCGACAATTTCATCGCGATCATTGAAAAAGAGCGGGTAGGCGCATTTTGTGAGCGTACCATCAAATACTATGACAGTTTGATCAAGTCTTTAGACGAGCAGGAGAAGCGGAAAATAAGCAGAAACCTGATCTACACCCAAGAGAGTCTTCCTTTTATATCAATGTACATGATCGATTTTGGAATAGGCGAAAAGATAGACTTAAAATTTATATTGAAAAAGGCGGGACAGTTAAAATATTATTCAACCCCCGCCGATGGCAGTACATGTGTTCATAAACCCTCAAATTAATTCTGAGAAAACATGTCTTTTACTTTTACCGGGTTAATTAACGTGTCTAACTTCCGTCTTTTTTTTGATCTGGCCAGCCGCCAGGTCGATTTTTTTATTATTTAGAGAGATATACATGAAATTAATCTGAATTTAACAATATTTAACAAGGCGATAATAATAACCTAACCTCGCTCAGCTATAATTTATGCGACATCATATTTGTAGATAATACTGCAACGGTCAGCTTGACTGGGGAGGCAAACAGCTTGACGTCATCAAAAATATCTGTGGAAAGACTGAACCTTTATTACAGGGATTTTCAGGCTTTAAAAAACGTAAACCTGGAAGTTGAGGAAAACCAGGTTACAGCGCTTATTGGACCGTCCGGCTGCGGCAAGTCGACGTTCTTGCGCATCTTGAACAGAATGAACGACTTGATCGAGGGAGTCAGGGTGGACGGTATGGTACTTCTGGACGGTATGGATATCTACCGCCAGGACGAAGACGTGGTTAATCTGCGCAAAAGGGTGGGTATGGTTTTTCAGCGCCCCAACCCTTTTCCGATGTCGGTATATGATAATATTGCCTACGGGCCGCGTATTCACGGGGAGAAGAACAGGCGCAAATTGGATGAAATCGTAGAAAAAAGCCTGCGCGCGGCAGTCCTTTGGGACGAGGTGCGGGACCGGCTTTATAAGTCGGCGCTGGGGCTTTCCGGCGGCCAACAGCAACGGGTATGTATCGCCCGGCTGCTTGCAGTGGAACCGGAAGTGCTGCTTATGGACGAACCCACTTCAGCTTTGGATCCGCTGGCAACTATGAAAATTGAAGAGTTGATTCAAGTATTAAAAAACGACTACACTATTGTCATTGTAACCCATAACATGCAGCAGGCCGCCCGTGTTTCCGGTGTCACCGCTTTTTTCTTAAACGGCGATCTGATTGAATACGGCAATACCGAAGCAATGTTTACCAAACCGTCGGATCAGCGTACTGAGGATTATATTACGGGCCGTTTCGGCTAAAATAGGCATAGGTGTTTTTATACGTTATGAAGAATCATCATACCGTGAGCAGTCATAATATAATATAATGTAAATTCATCATTATATTAATTGGCAGTCGATGAAGGGAGAAAAAAGTTAAACATGAGGACCAGAACAACTTTTGACCAGGCCTTAAGTGAACTCCAGCAAGATATTATCCGCATGGGCTTTTCTGTGGAAGAGGCCATTGCCCATGCGGTGGAATCCCTCGTCGGGCAGGATGAAATTAGGGCCCAGGGTGTTATCGACGGGGACGTGCTTATTGACAACCAGCATCAGCTGATAGAGGATAAATGCCTCAAGCTTATTGCCACCCAGCAGCCGATGGCCAAGGACCTGCGGCGTATTGCGACGGGACTGATGATCATTACCGATTTGGAACGAATGGCTGATTTAGCGTGTGACATTGCCAAGATAACCCGTAGGATAGCCTGTGAGCCCCTGATCAAG
Organism: Pelotomaculum terephthalicicum JT; assembly: GCF_022410535.1. Classification (GTDB taxonomy): domain Bacteria; phylum Bacillota; class Desulfotomaculia; order Desulfotomaculales; family Pelotomaculaceae; genus Pelotomaculum_D; species Pelotomaculum_D terephthalicicum. The sequence continues at coordinate 3,449 of NZ_JAKNBL010000052.1, read as the reverse complement.
CCTCTGATTGACATTCCGCGAATGGCGCAAATAGCCCAGAAAATGGTAAAAGAGTCCCTTGACGCTTTTGTGCGGGAGGATGTGCAACTGGCCGTCTCGATGGCTAAAGAAGATGATTTGGTAGACAGTCTGCATAACCAGGTCTTCCGGGAGTTGCTTTTATATATGATGGAAAATCCCAAAACCATCAACCAGGCAACCGCTCTCATGTTCGCCAGCCGCCACCTGGAGCGGATTGCCGATCATGCGACCAACATCGGTGAACGGATTGTTTACCTGGCGACCGGTGAGCGCAAAGATCTGAACGATTAGGTATATTATTAAACAAATCGCTGACAAATCAGAAATATTGGTATTCTCCTCTCCTGTTCCCGGTATTGGTAGCCGGGTTTTTTTTTATCCTTTCATTATGTTCCATTATTACTTAAATATAACCTTTATTTAACGAAGCTTTAATTCGCAAGTAAACATTATTTAACATCAGGGGTATATATTAAAATCATACTTTTTACCAACCATGAGCATTGATAGAAAAAATGTGCAGTGGGGGGTGTTAGCATCAATTCCGTATTAACGAAAGTTGCCGGTCTGTTCGAACGATTTGTCAACTTTGCCAGTGTTAAGAGCAGCTGCAAGATCAGGTCCGGAAATTTGGAAAGCCGGTTGCACGATGCCGTGCGGGAAGCGCAGGGTGCAGCCAAGAGCTCTATCGACCTGCAAAAAGCAAAACTGCTGCATGAATTTAGTGAAATTCTTGAAGGCGCAGGTTTTAACGCTGTATACCAGCCCATCGTTTCTTTTCAATCAGGCTGCGTTTTAGGTTGGGAAGCACTTGCCAGAGGACCACTGGACAGCTATTTTCACAGCCCGGATGTGATCTTTTCCTTTGCTGAAGAGGTAAACCTGCTTTACCCGGTGGAAAAGCTCTGCCGTCGGATTGCCATAAATCAGCTTGGTGGATTGGAGGCCGACCAGAAGCTTTTTTTGAATATTCATCCCCGTTCGCTTGGTGATCCGAACTTCGTCAATGGTGAAACCATCAAGTTAATTAAGGAAATGGGCTTAAATCCTGGCAATGTTGTTTTCGAGATAACCGAAAGGCATTGTATTGATGACTTTTCCTATTTTAACAAGACTCTTGAATATTACCGGGGTCAGGGCTTCCTCGTGGCGGTTGACGATGCCGGCGCGGGATTTTCCTGCCTCCAATCGATTGCTGAAATAAGACCGGATTTTATCAAAATCGACATGTCTCTGGTCAGAGGTGTTCATAACAACCGGGTGAAGAGAGCGCTTCTGGAAACATTCACGACGTTTGCCGAAAAAATAAGCTGTTCGATTATCGCCGAAGGCATTGAGGAGGAGGAGGAGTTAAATACGCTCGCCAGCATGGGCGTGCATTACGGGCAGGGTTTCTTTATCGGCAAACCTGCTTATCCAAAAGCGCTTATTAGTGACGATGTTCTCGTAAGAATAATACGCCTGGCCTCCAACAATCGCAACCGTATCTGGAAGCCTGCCTTCCCGGTGGGCAGCATTGCTGAAAACGCTGTCAGCGTTGACAAGAACACTCTGGTGCGGGAAGTCAAGAAGATTTTGGATAATGACGAGCTTCTCGCGGGCGTGGTGATAGTGGATGAAGGAGAACCCAAGGGGTTGGTCATGCGCCACCTGTTATACCGCCATCTTGGCATGCAGTATGGGGTGCCTCTTTATTACGAGCGCCCGATCTCTGTGATTATGGATGTCTCTCCGCTCATCGTGGAGGAGGATGCAACCATCGAGTTAGTGTCTCAGGTGGCCATGAACCGTGATCGAATCAAAATATACGACTACATCATTGTAACAAAAAACAATTTGCTAAAAGGGGTAGTCTCGGTCCAAAATCTCCTGGACACCATGACCAGGATCCGCCTGGAGCTGGCCAGGGGCGCCAACCCCCTAACCGGTTTGCCGGGGAACATTGCCATAGAGCAGGAGTTGCTCAAACGCGCAACTGAGAGCTCAACCTTTAGTATTGTCTACTTTGATTTGGATAATTTCAAAATATATAATGACAAATACGGTTTTGAGAACGGTGATAAAGTCATTTTGTTTACTTCAAAATTATTGAGCAGTGTAATCAATAAATACGGAAGTGAAAAAGACTTTCTTGGGCATATAGGTGGAGACGATTTTGTTCTGGTTACTGACAGAGAACGTACAGACACGCTTTGTAAACGGATCATCAAGTATTTTGACCGCCTGATTAAATCCTATTATCTGCCGGAAGACCGAAAGGAGGGCAGGATTCCCGGGCACGACAGGAATGGACTGGCCAAGTGGTTCCCATTCATATCCGTGTCCATGGCTGTTATTGAGTGCGAAGGAGGTGAAAAAGCGGATTTGAAGACTTTGTCTGAAAAGGTTGCGCAGCTAAAATGTTACGCCAAATCCATTCCCGGCAGTGTATATGTTCGTGACCGCAGGAGCAGGGTTGGTTTTACAGAGAGTTAATAATCAATTAATAAACAGTTAAACTGGCGGCAACTTGTTTTTAACCATGCTGTTTTAAACTGAAAAAGGGTGATTTGAGATGCCGTTAATCCTGGTTGTGGATGATGAGGTTAATATCCTGCAGCTTCTGAAGTTTAACCTGACAAGAGAAGGCTACCAGGTAATTGAAGCAACCAATGGGCATGACGCGATTAAGTTAACCGGCGAAAAAACACCTGATTTGATTATTCTGGATAAAATGCTTCCGGAACTGGACGGCTTTGACGTGCTCCGCATCTTAAAGAACAACCGGCAAAGCGCTTCCATTCCCGTTATTATGTTAAGCGCCAGGAGTGAAATGCTGGACAAGGTGCTCGGGCTGGAACTGGGCGCGGATGACTACATTACGAAACCATTTTCTCCCAGGGAACTGGTGGCCAGGGTAAAAGTGCACTTGCGCCGCAAGCAGCCTCCTGCCGAAGAGGAGGTTGCGAAAGAGGCGGTAAGGGCGAACCGTTTGGTAATCCAGCCGGAGAAGTACGAAGCGTTGCTTGACGGGGAAAGATTGGAACTTGCCCAGAAAGAGTTTGAACTTCTTTACCTGCTGGTGGCTAACCCCGGCCGCGTTTTTACCAGGGATGCGCTGCTGGAAAAAATTTGGGGATATAACTATGACCGGAAATCACGCACCGTGGACGTTCATATCAGGTACTTGCGCCAGAAGATTGAAAAAGACCCGGCCAATCCTGACTATATCGAAACAGTGCGCGGAGTGGGATACCGTTTTCGTGAGACGCGCTAAAATATTGTGGCTTTATTTCAGCCACTTTGTATATAAAAAAAGCATATAAGGAGCATTCCTGTAATTATTGAAAACGGCCTTTGAAAAAAGAGACGCCCATCAATACAATGGTAATGTGCTGATCCCGACAAGAAAGGCACAAAACCAGATTGAGGAGGCGCCTCTATATGAA
>NZ_JAKNBL010000051.1 GCF_022410535.1 Pelotomaculum terephthalicicum JT | reverse complement strand
CGCTTCATATAGAGGCGCCTCCTCAATCTGGTTTTGTGCCTTTCTTGTCGGGATCAGCACATTACCATTGTATTGATGGGCGTCTCTTTTTTCAAAGGCCGTTTTCAATAATTACAGGAATGCTCCTAATTCACTTGTTTTTTTCACTTGTTTTTGGCAATAAAAAAGGACGCCCTCCTCTAAAGGGAACAGGCGTCCTTGCCAATTTTTTATCACTGCCGTGTAAATAAACACACACTGTTTTAGATATTCTTATCTTACTATTACAACGTTGAAACCTGCCGCTCCGTTGCTAAGCAATTTTTCAACATAATTCAAGCAGTCTTATTGACTAAATAGCTTCGTCACCTTTTTCGCCGGTTCTGATGCGAATCGCGTTATCAATCTTATACGTGAAAATCTTGCCGTCCCCGATCTCACCGGTACGGGCGACATTCGTGATAATCTTTAATATTTCAGCTACATCTTCATCGGGAATGACCATCTCCAGCTTAATTTTCGGCAGCAGATTAATGCTGTATTCGGCGCCGCGGTATACTTCGGTGCGCCCTTTCTGAAGCCCGCAGCCGATCACCTGGGTCACGGTCATCCCGTGAATGCCGTATTTGTTTACGGCTTCTTTGACGTCCTCAAGTTTACCCGGACGAAGGATACATTCTATCTTGGTCAAGTTTTTTTCCTCCTTCTTAGTTTTTTACGGCGGAAACTGGTTTGCTGTCCGCTGCCCGCACCGGTTACATCACGGGCTTTACAACTGTTGAGGATTCCTTCAACCCGGAAAATCCGGAGCTCATGGATGCTGAGAGAACAAAATCGGTGTAGGCATCCTCTCCATGCTGGGTAATATCCAAACCGGATTCCTGTTCTTCATCCGTCGCCCGCAGCTTGATAAACACGTTTACAACCTTCAGGATGATATAAGTGCCGACTATCGCCACAGCCCAGCTTGAAGCTATTGCAATTAACTGGATAACCACCTGCTCGGGGTTGCCGTAAAAGAGACCGTCACTGCCGGCCGGGTTGACCGCCGTGGTGGCGAACAAACCGGTCGCCAGGGCGCCCCAGGTGCCGCCGACACCGTGCACGCCGAAGGCGTCCAGCGAGTCGTCGTAGCGGAGCTTCGCCTTGAGCACGCCCACCGCCAGGTAGCAGGCCGCACCGGCTATCAGTCCGATGATGATGGCTGACATCGGCTCCACAAAACCGCAGGCGGGAGTAATGGCCACCAGACCGGCTACCGCACCGGAAGCCGCGCCGAGAGTGGTTGGCTTGCCATGGTGGATCCACTCGGTAACTACCCAGGACAGTGCCGCTGCCGCCGTGGCCAGGTGGGTCGCTACGAAGGCGCTTGCGGCCAGGCCGTTGGCACCCAGGGCGCTGCCGGCGTTAAAGCCGAACCAGCCGAACCACAGCAGGGCGGCGCCCATTACCGTGAATGGCAGGCTGTGCGGGAGCATCGGCACACTGCCGTGCCCCTTGCGCCTGCCCAGGACTATGCAGGCAACCAAACCGGAAACACCGGAAATGATATGGACTACGGTACCACCCGCGAAGTCTAAAGCGCCGAGATTGCGCAGCCAGCCGTTTACCCCCCATACCCAGTGCGCTACCGGGTCGTAAATGAAAGTCGCCCAGAGAACCAGGAAAGCCAGAAAGGCCGGGAAGCGCATTCTTTCCGCAAAAGCGCCTGAAATCAGCGCGGGAGTTATCACTGCAAACATCATTTGAAAGACCATGAAAGCATTGTGTGGTATCGTCGCTGAGTAATCCGGGTTCGGGTCAAGTCCGACATTTTTTAAACCAAGCCAGTCAAGGCTGCCGATGATATGATGCACATCCGGCCCGAAAGACAGGCTGTAACCGTAAAGCGCCCACTGAATACTGATTATTATCATTGCAAAAAAACTGTACATGATCGTGCTGAGCACATTCTTCTTGCGGGACAAACCCCCGTAAAACAAAGCCAGGCCGGGCAGGGTCATCAGCATGACCAGAGCGGCTGCGATTAATACAAATGAAGTATCGCCGGCGCTGATGGTATTTTCCACAACAGCTTCCGCAGCTTCATCATCGGCCCAGGCTAAGGCCGGGATGACGGTGAAAATTGTTGTAAGTATCATTACAAGACGCGGGTACACTTTTGTCATTTTTCCAACCTCCCAATACTTGTTCCATTGAGCATTACGGAGAACCGCTCGATGAGCGCAGTCCCGGACTTGGCGCCTCATTTCGGGAGCTTGCGCTTGTCTTCAGGTCCCCTTATAACAGAAAACGCTCTTAGCGCAGGATGTTGATTCCCTGTGCAAGAGCGTCGCTGCCCGATCAAGTTACATCTTTATAACCCAAACAAAAAAGCTTTTCGGGAATCTATTCCCAAAAAGCGTCTTCGCCGGTTTGATACTGCTTCGTATCAATTACTATCTATCAACTATAGGTATTCTAGTTTAATTCATTTTACTTGTCAATAAGTTTTGCAAAAAAATAGTGTATACATAAGCTTGTCAAATGGCGATTACAGTTAACGGGAGCGCGCTACTGCCTGGCATCCTGCCTGATATCTATGCACAAGATGAAACGGTTACTGTTGACATCCTTAAACTGTGAAGATATTGTAATGCACAGATTACCTGATGCTAAAGAAACATATGGATCGGTTGTAAATCTTTTTGAGCCGGTACTTATCAGATAATAATAGTAATCCTTTAATGAATGGCCTGTTCCCTTTTTAGCCGGTCCATAAATTTTGCCGTTTTTCATTATTTTGACCTGATTGCAAAATGTTTCAGTGACTTGAATGCCGTCTTCATTGATAATATAAATGCATTCTATTATCGTGTATTTTTGAATTATTTCACTGATCATGTGATCGAAGTACTCAAATGTTACATTAGATAGTTCGTAGATAATACTGCTTAAAACTGCATTATATTCTTTATGCATCAATTTAGTTGCTTTAATCTTATTAGTCATATAATTATTGAACTTATTGGCAATATGAAAAATGTTCTTTTCAGTTTTTTCCGCCATATCGGACGTATTATCTCGCGGTTCTGAAAAGTAAAATCCCTGAAGCATATCCGCGCCAAGCTCAAGCGTCACTATAGCTTCTTCCTCCCTTTCCACACCCTCCGCCACAACGAGAGCACCTATTTTTTTTGAGAGGTTAACAAGCGATTTAAATATTTCTTGTTTGTAAAATAATTTGTCAATATTACTGATAATTCCTTTATCTACTTTCAATATATCAGGTTTAACAAGGGCCACTCTGTCCAGATTGGAATAACCGGAGCCGATATCATCCAGTGCTGTTAGAAAACCTCTCTCTTTATAGAAATTTATAAAATTGTCCAGAGATTTGATATCCTGAACTTTAGATTCAACAATTTCTATAACTATATTATTTGAATCTACACCTAAATTATTAACTTGGTTTAACAAATATCCTGAGCCGACAACCCCATTATCTATTATTGAGGTATCTATGTTCAGAAATAAAATATAATTATTTTTTTCGGAATAAGTAGATCTGTAGAATTCCAAAGCTTTTTTTCTGCACAGCCTGTCTAAGTCTACATTTATATTTTCGTGTCTGGCAAATTCGAACAAGATATCTGGAGATATAATTTTTTTGGTTCTGGTATTTAATCCTCTGCATAGGGCTTCAAAGCCAATTATTGATCTTTTCTTAACGGATATAATAGGTTGAAAATATATAAGGATATTTTCATTATTTATAATATTACTTATATTAATTATACCTTTATCCAAAATCTCACCTGCCTCTTATTTGGTCATATTCAAATATATGTGCGGCTTAAAGGTAAAAGGACACCTGTTCCGTCGAATACCAGGCGTCCTTTCACCGTAAAACTTTTAAACATCGACTTAAGTTATTGACTAAATAGCTTCGTCACCTTTTTCGCCGGTTCTGATGCGAATCGCGTTATCAATCTTATACGTGAAAATCTTGCCGTCCCCGATCTCACCGGTACGGGCGACATTCGTGATAATCTTTAATACTTCAGCTACATCTTCATCGGGAATGACCATCTCCAGCTTAATTTTCGGCAGCAGATTAATGCTGTATTCGGCGCCGCGGTATACTTCGGTGCGCCCTTTCTGAAGCCCGCAGCCGATCACCTGGGTCACGGTCATCCCGTGAATGCCGTATTTGTTTACGGCTTCTTTGACGTCCTCAAGTTTACCCGGACGAAGGATACATTCTATCTTGGTCAAGTTTTTTTCCTCCTTCTTAGTTTTTTACGGCGGAAACTGGTTTGCTGTCCGCTGCCCGCACCGGTTACATCATGGGCTTTACAACTGTTGAGGATTCCTTCAACCCGGAAAATCCGGAGTTCATGGATGCTGAGAGAACAAAATCGGTGTAGGCATCCTCTCCATGCTGGGTAATATCCAAACCGGATTCCTGTTCTTCATCCGTCGCCCGCAGCTTGATAAACACGTTTACAACCTTCAGGATGATATAAGTGCCGACTATCGCCACAGCCCAGCTTGAAGCTATTGCAATTAACTGGATGACCACCTGCTCGGGGTTGCCGTAAAAGAGACCGTCACTGCCGGCCGGGTTGACCGCCGTGGTGGCGAACAAACCGGTCGCCAGGGCGCCCCAGGTGCCGCCGACACCATGCACGCCGAAGGCGTCCAGCGAGTCGTCGTAGCGGAGCTTCGCTTTGAGCACGCCCACCGCCAGGTAGCAGGCCGCACCGGCTATCAGTCCAATGATAATGGCTGACATCGGCTCCACAAAACCGCAGGCGGGAGTAATGGCCACCAGACCGGCTACCGCACCGGAAGCCGCGCCGAGAGTGGTTGGCTTGCCATGGTGGATCCACTCGGTAACTACCCAGGACAGTGCCGCCGCCGCCGTGGCCAGGTGGGTCGCTACGAAGGCGCTTGCGGCCAGGCCGTTGGCGCCCAGGGCGCTGCCGGCGTTAAAGCCGAACCAGCCGAACCACAGCAGGGCGGCGCCCATTACCGTGAATGGCAGGCTGTGCGGGAGCATCGGCACACTGCCGTGCCCCTTGCGCTTGCCCAGGACTATACAGGCGACCAAACCGGAAACACCGGAAATGATATGGACTACGGTACCACCCGCGAAATCTAAAGCGCCGAGATTGCGCAGCCAGCCGTTTACCCCCCACACCCAGTGCGCCACCGGGTCGTAAATGAAAGTCGCCCAGAGAACCAGGAAAGCCAGAAAAGCCGGGAAGCGCATTCTTTCCGCGAAAGCACCTGAAATCAGCGCGGGAGTTATGACTGCAAACATCATTTGAAAGACCATGAAAGCATTGTGTGGTATCGTCGCTGAGTAATCCGGGTTCGGGTCAAGTCCGACATTTTTTAAACCAATCCAGTCAAGGCTGCCGATGATATGATGCACATCCGGTCCGAAAGACAGGCTGTAACCGTAAAGCGCCCACTGAATACTGATTACTATCATTGCAAAAAAACTGTACATGATCGTGCTGAGCACATTCTTCTTGCGGGACAAACCCCCGTAAAACAAAGCCAGGCCGGGCAGGGTCATCAGCATGACCAGAGCGGCTGCGATTAATACAAATGAAGTATCGCCGGCGCTGATGGTATTTTCCACAACAGCTTCCGCAGTTTCATCATCGGCCCAGGCTAAGGCCGGGATGACGGTGAAAATTGTTGTAAGTATCATTACAAGACGCGAGTACACTTTTGTCATTTTTCCAACCTCCCCAATACTTGTTCCATTGAGCATCACGGAGAACCGTTTGATGAGCGCAGTCCCGGACTTGGCGCCTCATTTCGGGAGCTTGCGCTTGTCTTCAGGTCCCCTTATAACAGAAAACGCTCTTAACGCAGGATGTTGATCCCCTGTGCAAGAGCGTCGCTGCCCGATCAAGTTACACCTTTATAACCCAAACAAAAAAGCTTTTCAGGAATTTACTCCCAAAAAGCGTCTTCGCCGGTTTGATACCGCTTCGTATCAATTACTATCTATTACTATAGGTATTCTAGTTTAATTCATTTTACTTGTCAATAAGTTTTGCCCAATAATATGCAATAATATTGTATACCGGTTTATAGTATCTCAGTTACCATATCTCTCACTATTTCGGCGATTGCCGGAGAAGCGGTTATTCCCGGCGATTCAATACCGATCAGATTGATCAACCCGGGTAAGCCACGGTCCGCCTCGTGCCTGACGACAAAGTCTTTTGGCCCTTCACCCGGCTTCTGCAGCTTAGGTCTTATGCCCGCCATTTCCGGCTCTATATCATCATAGTCCAGAAACGGAAGCAGTTTTTTAGCTTCCTCGTAAAATCGCCGCTTGTTCGAGTCGTCTATGCGATAATCGATCTCTTCTATGTATTGCGCGCTCGGGCCGAGTCGTATCCTGCCGTCCAGATCAAGGGTTACGTGCACTCCGACGCCGGTCAGTTCGGCCGGCGGCACCGGGTATACCAGCCTGTTGATTAACCCGCTTTTTCCCCATGAAACACTGTAGTATTCACCTTTGCAGTAATACAAGGTATAACCAGCCCCGCCGGGGTCGATACCAGCCATGCGGGCTACCTTATCCGCATGCAACCCGGCGCTGTTGATCACAACCCGCGTTTCAAATATAAACTTTTCCCCGGCACTATCAACTTCAATTTGATAGAGATCGTTTTTTCTCTCAACGCCGGTTACTTCAGACTTGTAAACTACCTGTGCCCCCTCATCTTTTGCCTGACTCAAAAACATTTTAATCAATTCATGCACATTTAATATGCCCGTTGACGATGAGAAAAGGGCGGCCACACCGGCGACATCAGGCTCCAAGGAGCGCAGTTCGCGCCGTGACAGCAGCCGCAAACCCTCCACGCCATTTTTCCTGCCCTTATGCAATAAATCTTCCAGCGCTTCACACTCGGACGAGTCCGCCGCCACAATAATCTTGCCGGTGTTTCTATGCCCTATCGCATAGCGCCGGCAAAGCTCATATAGGAGGGTGTTCCCCGCCACACAGGTTTTTGCTTTCAAAGAATTTTCCGGGTAATACAGACCCGCGTGGATAACCTGGCTGTTCCTGCTGCTGGTCTCCATCCCGAAAGATTCATTTTTTTCAATAACATAAACCTGCCGGTTTTTTTGGGCCACCCCGGCCGCGACAGCCGCCCCGACAACCCCGGCTCCAATAATCGTTATATCCGCTATTTCACCCATTTACCCTTAACCTTTTAATTATTAGAAAAAAATTAGTTAGTCGGTTACAATATTGCTAGGATATTTTCATTCTGACTCCTGTCTCCTGACTCCTTGATTTTACCCGCTTGGCTGCACCTTGAATTCACGGTTTACCACATCTCCGGATTTACCCATCAAACCGAGATTCTGACCGTTTAACGAGGCTTCCACCGCCCCGGCGTTGCCGAGAGTAATCTTAATTTTATCTGTACCTTCAAAGTGCTTCGACTGGCCGGGGATCAAGGTACCCACAAAGGCCTGCTTGCCATCCACGGTAACACTCATCCAGCAGTCACTGTTCTTGACATTGAGGTCAAGTTTAACCACGGAGGAATCGGCCGGTTGCTGTGGCTCAACCGGCGGTGGCTGAACCGGAGGCTCCGTTTGTCCGCTTATGGCGGGATTCTCCGGGTTGTAAGCTGACGGGTTGTCGACCGGCGTGCCGCCCTTGCCTTTTGCACTATTGAAATATAAACCCAGAACAGCCACGCAAACAATAACGGCTGCTACCGTTAAATAAAGACGGGAACGGGGTTTTCGGGGAACTCTGGCTTTTTTTTCCTCTTCAAAAATATGTTCCGGCGCTTCAGCAGGGGCTTCAGTAAAGAAATCGCTATAATTCGCAAAAACATCTCCCGCGTCGATTCCCAGAAATCTCGTGTAAGTTTTCAAAAAAGCTTTTGCATATACCGGCCCGGGGAGAACTTGAAACTGCTCTTCTTCCAAAGCGCGAAGATACTTGCGGCGTATCTTGGTTTCTTCCTCAACAGCCTCCAGGGTTAAGCCCTTTTCTTCCCTGGCTTCTTTAAGCCTTTTCCCTATTTCCACAAGCTGTGCACCTCCCCACTAAACTGTTTGCCCGCCGCGCCAAGAAGCTACTGCCGCAAATCAGGCAACGGCAAGCCTGTCACAAACTCGTAAACAACTTTAACCGCGTTTTCCATATCGCCGGTATCCACGCATAAATCGAAGCCGGCGCCTGGACTATCCGGGTAATTGTATAACGGGTCGTAATGACATTTCAACATGTAAGAAATAACCTGGTCGAAATTATTTCCCGCCAGCAACCCGTTTAATTCTTCCACCCGGGCCTGTCCCAGCTTTTTCACCAGAGACGAGGTGGCCTTCTGCAATTCGATTACCTTTGAGCCCGGCCCGCCGGCGTATACTTCCCGGATTCTTTTCACCCTGTTCTCCAAGGAGGTATACACTAGAACCCTTTCGCCGTGATGAATAAATTCCATCACCAGGGGCGGTACAATCAGGTTGCCCACCCGGCGGCTCTCACACTCGACCACAAAGAACCCCCTGTTGCAGGCTTTTTTTAACAACTGCACAATATGGCCTTCAAAAGCCTTCTGAGACGGGGAAGGGGGCAGGCCAATCTTGCCGTAGACCGAGCCGCGATGCCGGGCCAGGCCTTCCAGGTCCAGCACAGGCACCCCTAATTGGGCCAGACGAAGCAGGACGTCCGTTTTTCCCACACCGGTCAAGCCGTGCAGGACGACGGCTTTCAAAGGTATTTTTTGCTGCCCCAGATATTCGTTCACATACCGGCGATAAGCTTTATAACCACCGGCAACACGGTAAACCTGATAGCCCGCAGTGTCAAAAAGCAAGGCCATCAATTCGCTGCGCAGCCCACCCCGCCAGCAAAATACCGCAATTTTCCTGCCGCAGGCCATCCTGTCCACTGCGGACAGCTTCTCACCGAGCTTCGGCGAAACCAAATGCAAACCCATTTTGACGGCTTGCTCCGGGCCATATTTGTGGTAGGCCAACCCCACCGCCGCCCGTTCGCCATTATTTAACAAAGGTATGTTAACGGCACCCGGCATAGTGTCTGTCAAGTATTCATTCTCTGAACGCACATCTACCAGCAGCGCTTCATCCAGTGCAAGCGCTGCTTCAACTGCAATATTCTTATACACCTGATTTGCTCCAAGCCAGCTTGATTATATCGTCTCCTTTTACCCCAAATATATAACACAAGGTGTGGAAACTGTCAACGAAACGCGTCAATTTCTAATTATTCTTAAACAACTGGTTATATTGCTCTAAAGTCATCAGAATAGCCCTGGGCTTGCTTCCTTCGTAACCGCCGACTATCCCCTTCTTCTCCATCATATCAATCAATCTGGCCGCCCTGGCATAACCGATGTGCAGCCTTCTTTGCAGCAGCGAGATGGAAGCGTGGCCGCTTTCAATAAGAATTTGCACTGCCTGGGGCAAAAGTTCGTCTTCGAATTCGGGAATAGCTTCTTTCACCGGCTCTTCATGTAAAATCTTATCATTGTATACCGGTTCAGCTTGTTTTTTCAGGTAATTTACCAGATTCTCAACCTCACGGTCAGACAGATAAGCGCCCTGCACGCGCAAAGGCTTTGAGGCGCCAACCGGGAAAAAGAGCATGTCCCCCTTGCCGAGCAGCTTTTCCGCCCCGGACATATCCAAAATTGTGCGTGAGTCAATTTGAGAGGATACCGCGAAGGAAATGCGGGAAGGGATGTTCGCCTTGATCAGGCCGGTAATTACGTCCACAGACGGCCGCTGGGTGGCAACCAGCAGGTGCATGCCGGCAGCCCGGGCCATTTGCGCCAACCGGCAGACAGCGTCCTCCACATCCGCCGGCGCAACCATCATCAGGTCGGACAGCTCGTCAATAATCACGACTATTAAAGGTAATGGAAGCTTTTTGTTATCCTGATCATTTCTTTCACACAACTTGTTGTAGCGGGTAATGTCCCGCACCCCCGCCGCCGCGAACAACTCATAGCGTTGTTCCATTTCCCTGACGGCCCACCTCAAAGAGGTGGCTGCTTTTTTCGGCTCAATAACCACGGGTGACACTAAATGTGGTATCCCGTTATACATGGCAAGCTCCACCATCTTCGGATCGATCATCAGGAATTTTACTTCTTCAGGTGTTGCCTTAAAGAGTATGCTGACAATCAGCGTGTTGATACAGACGCTTTTACCGGAACCGGTGGCGCCGGCAATCAGCAAGTGAGGCATTTTGGCCAAATCCGCGACAACCGGATTGCCGGCAATGTCTTTGCCCAACGATATTGTCAGTTTTGAAGCGCCCTGAACGAACTCCTGCGTTTCCAGCAGGTCCCGCAAGTGAACCATGGAGGTTTCCTTATTTGGTATTTCTATGCCGACAGCTGCTTTACCGGGTATGGGCGCCTCTATCCGCACGCCCGGCGCCGCCATGCTCAGAGCGATATCGTCGGCCAAGCTGACAATCCGGCTGACTTTGACGCCGGAAGGCGGCTGGATTTCGTAGCGGGTAATGGCCGGACCCCGCGAAACTTGAATTACTCTGGCCTTAATCCCGAAGCTCTCCAGGGTTTCTTCCAGCTTGCGTATATTATCGTTTATATCCTTACTCAACCGGGTATTTTTCAGCCTGAACGGCCTTGATAGAATTGACAACGGGGGCAACCGGTAGGACGTATTGCCCGGCGCGGCTTCCAACGTTATACCCGGCCCGTCGTCCAGGCCGTCTTCAGCGGGTTCCGGCATGCCGGCAGTGTTTTTCGACGCCGCCTGTTGTTTCTTATTCTTCGCTTGTCCCTCAACAGATTGTTCGGAAACAGCCGGGGATTCCGGTATTGTCACGCGCTCACCCTGATCAATAATAACAGGTGTTAACGGCGGCGGTTGAGGTTCCTTTTCATTATGCTCCTGCTCATCCCCGTCCTCCTCAACTTCCGTAAAGAGGTAGTCTACCAGTCCCCGGAAACCTTTTCGGGAACCCTCCTTCATTTTGGCTAAAAACGTCTGGGCCATTGACAAGATGGAAAGGTTCGTCAACAGCAATAACGCGATTAGCCCCGCTGTAACCAGTATAATATAAGTGCCCACTATGCCGAAGGACTTTCTGAACAAGTAACTGAGAAGAGCTCCGAGCAATCCTCCCCCGTCTCCGGCGACCCCCGCGTTAAAGGAATCTTCCAGGGGAATAATCAAGTGGAAAAAGGTCAACGCGGTAAGATAGATCAGCAATACCCCGTACATCCTCGGGGAAACCACGGGCTGGCTTCGCCGGCGCACCAGCCTGCCCCCGGCCAGAACCAGCAAGAATGGGAAAAAGTAACACCCTTCCCCGGCAATGCTCCTTAAAATCCGCACCGCGAAATCACTTACCAGGCCGGAAGACTGGGACAGAAGGCTGACAATACAGAGAATACCCAGCGCGACCAAAATAACCCCGGATATTTCGTATTTCAGTTCTTCCTTCAGTTGGCCTTGATTTGCCATGATTTGCCCTCCTAAAATAATATTACCATAGGTGCCCCCAAAAGTCCCTGAAATTCATAAAAAAAAGCCCTAAATCATGAAAACAAGGGCCTTTTGAATAAAACAGAATTTTTCTGAGTTTTATACCCCGGCAGTACGCACCAAGGCCAGGGTTATGACCGCAATCCCCACAACAAAACGGTACCATACGAAAACCACGAAGCTGCGCTCAGTCAAATACCTCAGCAAAAAGCCAATTGACATAAAGCCTACCACGGCTGAGGATACTACGCCGGTAATAAAAGCCGCGTTCAAATCCCCGGCCGACAATTCATCCAATTTTGCCACGCCCGCTCCGAAAATAATCGGCGTTGACAACAAAAATGAAAATCTCGCCGCCGTTTCACGGGTCAACCCCCGGAAACGTCCGGCGGTCATGGTTATACCTGAACGGGATACTCCGGGAATAATCGCCAGAGCCTGCAAAAAACCGATAAACAAACTGTCCGCCAGACTGATCCCGTAGAGCTGCTTCCTTCTTGCCGCTTTCCGGTCAACCCAGTATAAAGCAATACCCATGACAATGAGCATTATCCCAATCAGCACAGGATTTCGAAAAACGGTTTCCGCCTGTTTCTCCAGAAAAAAACCGGATAAAGCGCCGGGCACTGTGGCAATTACCAGATACCAGAACAAAGATCCGTCCCTGGTAGGTTTGCGCAGTAAGCCATTGGTGATCAACCTTGCCCAGTCCCTCCAAAAAAAAGCGACCACTGCCACCAAAGTACCCATATGCAGCGCCACATCAAACGAGAGACCGGGATCCTGCCACTTGAAAACCCAGGGCACGAGAACCAAATGCGCAGAACTTGATATGGGAAGAAATTCTCCGAGCCCCTGTACTATCCCCAGCACCAGAGCCTGTAAAACAGTCAATAAAAGCCCCCCCGGTATACGGCCGCCACGGCACACGGCAGTCAGCCGCAAAAAAACACCGTGTACCTTTCATTAAAAGCCGGTTACCAGGGTCATTATAACACAGCATATTTTGTCCGCAAAAACCTTTTTTGGGATTAACAATCAATTAAGCTGCCGGGCTGTAGATTTGTTTTCAAATAATCATAGGGGTTTGTGCTTAAAAGCTTTACTATCCTTTTTTTTCCGTTGCTTGTATTTTCAACCACCATTGAAACACCGTCGTAATTAATTTCCTGGTACTCCGGATATTTTTCCCTGTCAAAACCCTCCAAAACCAATTCCAGCTGCATCGGAGTATATAAAATCATTGTAACGGCGCCTCTCTTTTCGTTTTTTCATCGTTTTCATCAGTCTCGATCATAGCGTTCAGCTTTTTCACAGCGTCACCGATACCCCCCACCTCGTTGATCAGGCCGATATCCACCGCCTCCTTGCCGATTAGCACCGTCCCGATATCTCTGGCCAGTTCCCCGGTGCGGAACATTAATTCACGGAATTTCTCTTCCGTTATGTGCGAATGCTCCGTAACGAACCGCACCACCCGGTCCTGCATCTTATCCAGATACTCATAAGTCTGGGGAACGCCGATTACCAAACCGTTCAGCCGGATCGGGTGTATGGTCATGCTTGCCGTTGGAGCGATAAAACTGTGCGTACATGATACTGCAACTGGCACGCCGATTGAATGTCCACCTCCCAGAACAATAGACACGGACGGTTTGGACATGCTGGCAATAATTTCCGCGATAGCCAGGCCGGCCTCCACATCTCCTCCCACAGTATTCAGCACAATTAAAACACCCTTGACCTCGGGGGCTTGTTCCAAAGCCACCAGCTGCGGAATCATATGCTCGTATTTTGTGGTCTTGTTCTGTGGCGGAAGCACCAAATGCCCTTCAATCTGACCTACTATCGTCAGGCAGTGAATGTTGCTCTTTACTTCGGGCATTGGCGTTGAGCCCATTTCCTTAACCGACTCCAGCGCGCCTTTGGTTTGGCCGGCCACTCTCTTGCCAGGCTTCGGCTCCTTTTCAGGCTCGTCCCTTCTTTCAGGCTCCGGCGCGATATCCGGATCGGGCTCAGGCGCACCAGGATCAGCGGGTATTATTTCGGAATCTAGTTTATTACCGGCAATGGTCATTTTTTCACTCCTCCCAATACTTAGGGATTACTCTAGTTCATCTCTTAGTATGCTTTGGAAAAAGGAAAAGTAACCAACATAAATTCTATAATTTTGGACAAGCGATTACCGCAACTGCAATAGTTCAATAGCCATTGTTATCCCCCCGTTACAATCAGCTTGAATATTTCTTACCTGCAAATATATCACAAAAAGTATATTCATTTAATTACTTCAGACATTTTAGCAGCAGGATATTGTGGAACGCTTTTTATATAGTGGAAAATATAAAAAGGGACTTCGCGTACGCTCGTGAAGTCCCTGCTCTTCTTCCTGGTTCCGTTATATCTAAATAACTTATTAGTTGGTAAATTCCTGCGTGAACATCATTCCATAAGGACCGCCATGGGCAATACCTACCCCTATGTGTTCATAATTGGAATTCAGAATGTTTGCCCTGTGGCCGGATGAGTTCATTAACGCCGTATGGGCCGCTCCGACGGATTGATTTGCCGCGATGTTTTCACCGGCATAGCTAAAAGAGATACCCTGTGATTTCATCATATCAAACGGTGAACCATAAGTTGGCGACTGATGACTGAAGTAATTGTTGTCGATCATATCTTGTGATTTCATACGGGCCACGTTTACCAGTCTCATGTCTACTGTGAGCGGCTGCAAATTAGTTTTTGCCCTTTCTTGATTGACAAGGTTAACCATTTGCTGCTCTTCGGCGGTTAATCCGGATGTGGAAACAGGCGCCGATGCTGCGGGAGCCGGAGTTGTAATCGGAGTCGAATTTGGCCGTGCAGCAGGTGTCGGATTCGGTTTTATTTGTTGAATTGGGTTAGCTTTCTGACTGTATATTTGATTAAAGCCCGGGAAGTTATTGAAGTTATTCATGTAAAAGCCTGTGGCGGCTTCTGCTTTTGGGCTGTTAAACATAAACAACGCCAAAGCGATCGTGAAAGTACATGCGAACAGCTTCGTAATCATTTTTGTGTTTTTAATCATTGACAAAGATATTTCCCCTTTCTTTTTGCGCCTGCGAGGTTAGCTGACGGGTTCGGTAAAAGATACCCTATCCGAAATCAAGTCACGTTTTCCTCCTTTCTTGTGACTATTCCGGGATTCACCCCATTGTGTTTGGTTCCCCCGCTCCCAGTGTGATAAATTTTCTGAGATTTGGCACGAACTATTATTTATTGGACAATCATATCCTTATTAGTACTTTTGTGCAAAACCCCCTTTGCAACGTAGATAAGCATTTATCATAAAGATTATAAGATAACTTAGAAAAAATAATGTAATTTTTGAATCATATAAGCATGGTAAAACATCCCCCGGTTCTTTATTCCAGGCGCTACTTTATGTGACAACAAGAAGAACTATTTAAACAGCCGCTTAATTACAAATTCAATTATCCCAATTGTCATCTCGACATTTTCCCGACACATTCAAGTCGTAAAATAATTACAAAAAACATAGTAATCTTAATTTAGCTAGATTCCATAAACCTCCGCTGCTATAAGTGGGGTTACCCCCGGTAAGCCCGAAGTCTGACGGAAGCTAAACGAGTTCACTCCCTGTTCAGTATTAATTCAGTATTAATGGAGAGGTGGCCTATGCAAACAGTAATGGTTGTGGAAGACGATCGTTCAATAGCCCTGTTGCTCAAAACTTATCTGGAACATGCCGGTTTTCAGGTACCTGTTGCCTCAAGCGGGGAAGAAGCATTATCTATCTTTCCCGAAGTCAATCCCGCCTTGGTTCTGCTGGATTTGATGCTGCCCGGGAAAGACGGGTGGACTGTGCTGGATGGAATTCGACAAATAAGCAGTTGCCCTGTAATTATGGTGACGGCGCGCGGCGCTGTCGAGGACCGTCTGCATGGGTTCAATCAAGGCGCCGATGATTACATACCAAAGCCTTTTGATCCGGATGAAGTAGTAGCGCGGGTTAAAGCAGTGCTGCGGCGGCCGGTTCATCTGGTTGAGCCTGAACTGGTGCAGTTCGGAACCCTGGTGGTAAATTTTACCTCCCGTGAAGTAACTGTTAAGGGAAAAACGATTTTGCTCGCGCCGCGTCATTGGGAACTTTTAACTTTCCTGGTCCGCCACCCAAACCAGGTGTTCTCCCGGGATCAATTGCTGGACCACGTCTGGGGAATGGATTACGACGGGGGAGACCGTGCCGTGGACGTGTCGATCAAACGCATCCGGCAGTCATTGCAGGAATGGCCGGCGCAGGAAGGGGAGATAGCAACAATACGGGGAAAGGGGTATTTACTGCGTGTCAAGTAAGCAGAACGATTATACAACAAATACCGTATCAATGCTGACCTACTGGACACGCCGCTACGTACTGGTATTGCTGGGTTCTCTCTTGCTCCTCGCAGTGGCCGCGGGAATTTGGATACGAATCAGCACATACGACCACATCTACGACATGCTTGAATTACGCGCCGAGCAATTAGTCGATTTAAACGGCCAAGCGCCGGAAGAAAGCGAATTTTCTAATCGGCTGCGGCAAATGGAAGAGAGGCCGCACGAACCAAAGCATCTCTTTCCAGAAGCAGATATAAAAGAAGACGATTCTTCCAATAGACTGGAAATGGAGGCGGGGCTGCACGAACCAAGGCCACCTATTCCAGATGTAGTGCACACGGTAGATACAGCGGGAAACATCAAAATAATTAAAAAATACGAAAATGAGGCTATTGATACTTCCGCGTTGTTTGCTGTTCCACCTTCATACCAGAATGTCCTCGCCGGGGAGAATGTCCGCGATCAAGTTAATGTCGCTTCTCAAACCTGGCTGCGTATCGGTGTGCCCGTTTATCAAGACGGAACAATTTGCAAAGCGCTTTATATCAGCATGCCCGTGGATAATCAAATCCGCGGCCCTTATGGTTTATTAGCCCTGCTTACCGGCATTATTACACTGGCCGGCTGGCTCGTCCTGTACTTTCTATCCCGGAGGTTAATCCACCCGCTCCGGGAAGTGGCCGCAGCCGCGCAGTCCATAGCTGAAGGCAAGTATGACCCTGTCCTGCCCCAGGAGGTAAAAGAGCGGGAACTGCAGCAATTAATCGAATCATTTCGCTATATGGCCGCTCAGCTGAAACAACTTGAACAGCTTCGGTCGGTCCTGCTGGCAGGCGTGTCGCACGAACTGCGCACACCCATTACTTCAATCCGGGGGATGATCCAGGCAGTACATAATAAAATAGTAACCGGTGCGAAAGCGGAAGAATTTCTGCAAATTTCCTGGAATGAAGCCAAACGGCTCCAGCAAATGGTTGAAGAACTACTTGATTTTTCTTCGTTTGAAGCAGGCGCGGCACCCATTAAGGGAGAGCCCGTTAATTTATCAAGCCTGATAAGTGAGGTGATCCATCAATTGAGTGTGCTTCCTGAATTCTCCAATATCCGGTTCGACGCAGCCCTGCCGGCTGAACCTGTTTGGCTCAACGGAGACGCGGGAAGGCTCCGCCAAATGTTCCTAAACCTATTCGACAACAGTAAAAAAGCTGCCGCAACTTTGCTCAGAATAACATTTCAGATACATGATCACCGGATCATGGTTGACATTGAAGACAATGGGAAAGGCATTGAAGCAACCGATCAGCCCTTTATCTTTGAGCGGTTTTACCGCGGCAGCGCCCGGCAGGCAATAGGCCGCGGGTTGGGCCTCGGCTTAACGATCAGCCGCTTGCTGGCTCACGCCCATGGCGGAGATTTGGTGCTCTTGCGTACGAGCCCCGCCGGCACAACGTTTCGTCTAAGTTTAACACGGTCCTTAAAATGATCACCTGAGGAGGAAAACCACTTGAGTTATAAACCGAAGATTATTGTTAATGGACTTGGCTATCTGACCGGAGTCATAAAAAGAAAAAAATTGCTTTTTAGTATTATTGCAATCGCTTTAGTTACGCTGACAGGGTATTTTGCTGTAGGCAACCGGGGAAAAGCCTCTGAAAATTACTTAACCGATACCGTTAAAAAAAGCACGGTCACCAGCACTATTTCAGCCACCGGGACAATCGAACCGGTAAGCACGGTTACCTTAAGTTTTGAAAACTCTGAAATAATTAAAAATATTTATGTTAAAGTAGGTGAGCACGTAACCAATGGCCAGCTGATAGCCGAACAGGTCACCGACAACCTGGAGGCTGATGTCATTCAAGCCTCAGCCAGCCTGAAAGGAACCACTGCCAAACTGCAGCTCCTGCAAAACGGTTCCACCCAGGAAGATTTGGAGCAAGCCGCAACCGACGTGCAAATAGCCCAGGGAAGCTATGACCTGGCAAAATCCAACCTGGAGCGCTATCAGCAGCTTTATGAAAATGGAGCGATAGCCAAGTCCGACTTTGACAGCGTCAATTTGGAATACATCAATGCGGAAGGCAAATTGGCACAAGCCAAGCAGTCCTTAAAATCGCTGCAAGCCGGCAATCGCGTGGAAGACATTGAAGCGGCGGCCGCTGATGTGGAAAGCAGCAACGCAAAGTTAAAACAGGCGCAAAACAGCCTGGCGGGGGCCAAAATGTACTGTTCAATTGATGGTATTGTCAGCGAGATCAACGGCGCGGTCGGCCAGCGCGCCACCGCCAACAACAACAGCACCACCGGCGGCGGGTTCGCTACCGTTATCTCGGAAGCACTGCAGTTAGAAACCCAGGTCAACGAGGCCGACATCGGCAAAGCCGCAGTCGGTCAGAAGGTTGAATTCACAGTAAATTCCTATGCTGACAAAACATTTACCGGCAAAGTAAGCAGCATTGCTCCCCAGGCAACTACTGTTTCCAATGTTCAACTCTACGATGTATACGTACAACTGGACGAAAACTACAAAGAGTTGAAAGCAGGCATGCCCGTCAATGCTAACATTATCGTCGAACGGCATGAAAATACACTCACTATTCCCAAGGGAGCCGTTACCTATGCCACGAGTTACTTGAATAAAATAAAGCAAACCATCCCGGCAAACTCTGCGGAAAACGGAAACGTCAGCAGCGGCAAGCAAGAAAACAGCCAGGCAGATAACAATAAAACGGAGACCCCAAGTACAACAACAAGTTACC
The DNA here is from genome assembly GCF_022410535.1 of Pelotomaculum terephthalicicum JT. Lineage (GTDB taxonomy): Bacteria > Bacillota > Desulfotomaculia > Desulfotomaculales > Pelotomaculaceae > Pelotomaculum_D > Pelotomaculum_D terephthalicicum. The sequence goes on along the minus strand of NZ_JAKNBL010000051.1, from coordinate 577 downwards.
AGGAACAGCAGAGCGTGGTTCTTGTTATGAACAACTCCGGCAGTCCCGCGCCGAAACGGGTTGTATTGGGCCTGTCAGACTTGAAAAATTACGAGGTTGTGAGTGGCTTAAACGAAGGCGAAACGGTGGTAATCGGCTCTTTGAGCGACACTGCAACCACAACTACCACAACCACCAACACCAAAAGCAACAGCATGCCGATGATGGGAGGAGGTGGTGGAGGAGGACCGCCACCAGGAAACTGATAAATACAGGTATTCAGAATTCAGGAGTCAATAATCAGTAGTCAGAATTTGAGAATATTTCGGGACGATAAGCTTTTTCTTGTTCTGACTCCTGAGCAGTTTACAATAATTTATCCGTAGGTGATGCCACATGCAGGAAAAGATAGTGCTCAAGCTTGAAAACATAAAGAAAGTATATGACATGGGAGAATCCAAAGTTAACGCCTTAAGAGGCATCGACCTGACCGTCACCCAGGGAGAAATGGTGGCGATTATGGGCTCCTCCGGCTCCGGCAAAAGCACCTTGCTGAATATTATCGGCTGTCTGGACAAACCAACCGAAGGCGCCTACT
>NZ_JAKNBL010000050.1 GCF_022410535.1 Pelotomaculum terephthalicicum JT | reverse complement strand
GATCCGAATTCCCAATTGGATGCGGATTTAAAAAAAATTCCTCTATGGTAAGTAGGAGGAATTCAATAACGATGGTTCAAGCAAAGCCTTGTGCCATCTGCCTCGGCGAATGCCGAGAGGCTATCTAATTTATCAGTAGGTTATTTTAGAATCGGATACTGGGATGAATCAAAGAACAGTTGGATTGAGCTGCCCTCTCAGATATTCTGGAACGGCAGTGATGGAGTGGTTGAAGCTGAAACCAACAGGGGAGCGGGAAGATACGCGTTGCTATGGTCATATAAAGGAGACACGCAGTTAAGCTCATTAAAAGGCGAAGAAATTCGTATCATGATTGACTTTACAACTATCCAGCCCGAAGTTCCTCCATTCACCAAAAATGACCGAACCATGGTGCCGTTACGAGTTATCGCGGAAAGCATGGGTGCCCATGTAAATTGGAGTTCCTCTGAAAATCGTATCGACATAGTAAGTCACGAAACAGTCTCATTATGGATAGGCAAAACTGAAGCGACAAAGGATAAACAACCGCTATTCATTGATGTGGCGCCAGAAATTGTAGACGGAAGAACTTTTGTACCCCTGCGATTTGTGGCAGAAGCGCTTGGTGCCAAGGTAACCTGGGATGAACGAACAAAAACAGTGAGCATACTTAGCTAATTAACAAATTATAAAAAGCAGCATATAAAATTGCTGAACAACGTCTAAGCGTCCTCAAAGATGGATGCGTAGGCGCTTTTTTTATAAAAATTGGTCTGCTCGGCAATGTTCTTAATAACTAGTTATGCTGCTGAACAACAAAAAAAAACGAGCTGTGAATAAGCTCGCGAAATGCTATTTATATTATCTTCAGGTTAATCTTTAGGCGGTCTTCTTCCCCGCAAAGTACAACCCGATCCCCCTGACAATCGCTTCAGCCGCTTTGCTGCGGAAACTATCGGTAAGCATCAATTTTTCTTCAGCCGGATTGGAGATAAAAGCTACTTCCGCCAGAATGGCCGGCATGTAAGAGGTACGCAAAACCGCAAAATTGGCGCTTCTGATGCCAACATCCCGCAGGCCCAGGGCTTTGACCAGTTCAGCCTGGACGCAGCGCGCCAGCCTGTTGCTCTCCTGAATCCTGGCGGCATCCTCGGAATTGCCGGAGCCGCTGTAAATATAGGTGGTGGTACCGCCAATTGACCTGTTTTCGTTGGCGTTCATATGAATGCTGACAAAAACGTCAGATTTGGCGTAGTTTGCCTTGTCTGTGCGCTCATAAAGGCCGACATCGGTGTCTCCTGACCTCGCCATGACAACCTTGGCTCCCTGCGCCTTCAGGATCCTGGCAACCCGGTTGGCAATATCCAGGTTTACTTCCTTCTCCTTGGTTCCGCCCGCGCCAATGGCGCCAGGGTCGCTTCCCCCGTGGCCGGGGTCAATGGTTATGATTTTGCCCCGGTAAGACCCGCTCACGTCGGGAATGTACGTTTCAACCGTCAAAGTTTTCTGATCGGCGGACAGTGTAGTCAGGTACTGGGCGCCACCCTTCAATTCAATAACCAGCCTGGTAATATCCGGGTTCTTTTGAAAATATCCCACCCGCACCTGGCTAACGGATTTAGTGTCGACTTTTGTGCTTGGCGGCAGGTTGCCGGGTGCAACCCCTTGCAAATCCACAACCAGCCTGTCCGGGTTATTCAAAGTAAGGGAAGAGTAAGTAAACGGCGCGCCGGCTTTCAAAGCAACCCTCGTTTTGCCGCCGGTATTAGTGACATTTAGAGAAAGCGCCTTGTTGCCGGACTGGTTGTCCACTTTCCCGCTGTTGTCTTCCGGCGTTTTACCGCCCGTATCCTGCTCCACCGGAGACGGCGCCTGTTCAGCCGGCGCGGCAAGAAGACTGATCAGCCAGCCGGCCACCCAGCCAGTTGAGCCGTCTGCCAGCTTGACATGGTACCAGTCACTCGACTGTCCTAGGACTGAAAGGGTATTCCCCTGGTTAACCTGTGCGATAACCCCGTTGCCGGTACCCGGACCGCTGCGGATGTTCACCGCATTGCCGTTTACCACGGCGGTTTTCCCCCCGGAAGTCTCCCCGGAACGGGAAGGCTCGGGCGTTGTTCCGGCCGCTTCCAGGGCGACCAGCCAGCCGGCCACCCAGCCGGTTAAGCCGTTACCGATTTTTACTTGGTACCAGTCACCGGACTTTCCCAACACTGTCAGGCGGTCAGCCAATCCCACCTGCGCAGACACATTATTGTCCGTCCCCGGACCGGTGCGAATATTGGCGACATCTACCTGCACAACGGCAATTTCCCCGGCAGCCGCGGAAATATGTGGAAATGACAGAAAGATGCCCAGGAACAGTGTCAGGACTAGTGGAACAAAAAAGATTAGTGATAACCGGTTCTTTTGATGCATTATCGACCCCCCCACGCCAACCGGCGTTAATAGTTAATCAACTGAAATAAAATTTTACATAAATATCCATAATTTCTTTTTAAATTTCCAAAGTAATTATGGACTGCTGCAATAAAAAACCACATAATGTTGAAGTTTGGATCTTTATGTAACTTCAACTCTCATGTGGTTAGACTGGCTATAGCTTCAAATTGTTCCCTGGACAAAGCAGATTATAATGTCATTTTGGAAGAGTTCTTAGTTCTCTTCCATGCCGCCCTCCCCGGTTGTCCGGGACGGACGGCGTCTCCCCGCCGGTTTGCGCGCTTCATATTTCTTTTTTAAATATGGCACGGCAGTGTTTACATAAATCAGGCAGACCAGAAAAGCCGCGGCTAAATCTATCAGCGCCCACAAGTCGGTATACAAAACGGCCAACGCCAGCGGCGCGAAGACCACAACAGTCAAAACCGGGATGACCAATCCGCCCTTGATCTTATAGGGGCGCGGGCTGTCCGGCATTCTGCGGCGCAGGTTGATTACCGCAAGGCCCGCCAGGACATATACGATGGACTCCATGGCGGCGGCCAGCTTCAGCAAGACCAGATAACGATGAGTCAGAAGGATTACCCCGGCCACGGTCAAGGATACGAAAAAGAGAGCGACAATGGACACCCAGGGGGTGAAAAAGCGCATGCTCACCCGGCTGAATACCGCGGGCAGCACGTGCTCCCGCGCGGAAGCGTACATGAAACGGGACACGCTGAGCATACCAGCGTTAAAGGTGGTCACGGAGGCCGCCAGGCTGATTGCCACCATCCACGCCGCGCCGGGGCCACCCAGGAGCGTACGGGCAAACACCATGTGGGGTGCCGCTGAAGCCACCAGTACATCTTTCGGCACGGCAACGGTCATGGCCACGGTGAAAACAGCGTAGGTCACACTCAGGAGACCCAGCGCGATCATCATGCCCTTGGAAATTTGCTTAACTTTAGTTACTTCTTCGGCCAGGGGAGTGACCCATTCAAAGCCCACAAACAGGAACACCCCCAGCGCCACCGCGTTAATCAGGCCGGAAGCCCCGCCCGGCGCGAAAGGCGCGTTAAGTTGAAAGTTGCCCTTGTGCAGGGCGAGCAAGCTAATTACCATCAATGAAGCCAGCAGCCCGTATGTAATCACATCCTGGAATACACCAGCTATTTTCAGACCTCTGATATTCATCAAGGTGACCAGGAGGAGCAGCAACACAACCCACATATAGGGCGGCACCGCGGGAAAAACCTCCCCCAACACCCTGGAAAGAACATAGCTTTCCGCTCCGACCACGCCGACAATCACAATAGTCATGTACAATATGGAAACCGTCAACGACACCTGGTCGTTAAAAGCACGGCTGAAATAGAGACGGATGCCGTTGGCCGTAGGCAAAAGGCCGTTCAGCTCGGAAAAACAGGCAGCGGCCAAAAAACAAAGAATCCCGCCGGTCAGGATGGCGATCCAGGCGGTATCTCCCAGTACATAACCAGCCACCTGCACGGCGGCGACAAAAGTCGAGGTGGCCAGGGTCAGGCCGGCGCTGGTGGCAACCACTGTGCGCAGGGTGAGCACCTTTTTCAGCTGCAAGCTATTCACCCCAGATCATCAGGGAAATGAAGTCAAGCCGGATGATGTCGTCTTCCTGGCCGATGATCCGCAAAGTGCCGTTGTTGTAAGGCTCAGTGGGTGTGATGTCGCCGTAAAACATATCGGCCAGGGTTTCACTGTCGGAAATCACCGTCAGGTCGGGATTCTCCAAAGCGCCTTCTTTTATTGAAACCAAGCCGTCTTGCACAATAAATGTGTTCAAGGATTCAATATCGGTTGCTTTGATCACCACCACGCGGTTCCAGTCCCTGTTCATAATTTTTAAGCGTTGGTTGCTGTTGTAATTGTCTTGAAATACTTTAAGACTTTCCGTTATTTCCAAATGCGTCGCCAAAACTATCTTAAACCTCCCCGGCGGCTGCTAAAAGCTAAAGAACCGTCCGTAATGTGCCAGGTTCAGTTCGTTACGTCAAGCGCAGGATGCGCGGCTGAAAGTTCAAATTGCGCAATAGTTCCAGGTAATCTTCCGCGTCGATTCGCTCCAGCGTTTTACCAAGAATAGCCACCATGGCGGCCTCAATAACGTTCGTGCCGAACGAACGACCTTCAAATTCGGGAGTTGTGGTAACCAGGGTGCCTGCTCCTTTCTCGCGCAGGAACTCAATATCGTCGCGGGTGGTAGTGTTAGTCAAGATGGTCTGCCCGCTCATGCCCGCCGGCATAAACCGCCTGATCAGGTGAAAATCCCCGGCGATCACCTCAGCCTCATAATAATAGCCGGCGAATTTTTGTACTTTCGCCTCGTCCTGGCTCTCCTGTTTTTTACCGGTGGGATAAAGCATCTGGAAAGGCATCTTCACCAACTCAGGCAAGGTGCGGTTGGCGATATCCTCAAGCTCCGCCACCGTTTTGACCGGGTAGGGCATACCCATGGTAAAGATCAGGTCGCCGTAAGTCATATCACAGCCCATGTCATAAAGGGCCTCCGCCATGCCGAACCGGTCCAGCGAACTGACCATCAGGACCTTCATGCCTTTTTTGAGCAGGCCGGTATTTTCAGCCAGGATGCGTACCACTTCCCGCTCCAGGGTGTTTTTTAAACCGCTTCCGTCCACCACCGGCGTCACCTTGACCGCTTCCATCAATTTTAGCCCGTCGTGGATGGCGTAGCGCTTTTGCCGGACAAACAGGTAAACGTCAATACCGCCCAAGCCGATGGCGTCCACCTTTCCGTCCAGTTCCCGCAACACTTCCAAAGCCCGGTTAAAGTCGCCGTCCGTGCCCACCCGTGATATTTCAAACCGCTCCCCCAGAAGCTCCACCTGGACCTTGTGGTCACGCTTGGAAGAACCGAGACTGACACTGACCACTTTCTTCAATATTTGCTGCCTCCCATCAAACACCCCTGCAGTACAGATTTCTACACTTTCACTCTTACCATTGTATCCAAAAAAAACTAAAAAAACAAGCGCCGGACCTTATGCCTTGATACCTTGCACTGCCGGGTTAGCAAGAACTCCCCGCCCGCCTGCCCGCCTCCAGCAGCAGCCATGCTCCAGTCACAACAGGCAGGCAAACTATTTCACAAAGCGCAGCAACCCGATCACAAAAGCCAAGAGAGCGGCGATAAACCAAAAAGCATCCGCACGCAGGTTGGCCAGGCCGAAAAACACCCCCATCACCGCGCCGATCACGGCCCCGTAAATCTCAATTTTCTGCAGGCTGTTCATTGTCACCCGCTGGAACATGTCCACCAGTTCATGGGTGGAATAGCTTTCAATTCTTGCCCTGACTATGGTTTTCAAATCCAATTCCTCTAGAAAAGATGGAATTTTATTCTTCATGTAAGTGGTGATCATTCCCGCCGACATCACTTCGACTTTTTCCAGCGTTTCCGGAGAAAAACGATCCCGCAGGCGGCCTACCGGGTAATTCGCGACCTCATCCACCAGCGAGCGGGCCGCCAAGCGCAAGAAGCGCACCGTCACATGCTGGCGGAGCAGGTCAAGGCCATAACGCGCCAGTGACGTTTCCACTTTTCCCGGAGCAGTGCCGCCGTAGCGCCCGCATAATTCTGCCACCGTATACCCGGCCATGGCGCGATAACGGCCGAGAAGAAACTCACCCAGCCAAGCCTGCGCGCCCGCCCCGGCCAGCCACCCGCTCAAACGCCCGGCCAGCCAGTCGCTTGCCTGCGCCAGCTGCTCCGCATCAAGTCCACTGGCCAGTTCACCAACCGGCCGGTCCCAAATAGCGTCCGCCTGTTCCCGGATATACTGCTCCAGCCACTTTCTCATTTCCGGTGAGGATAAGAACTCGCCCAGGCGGGGAAACATATCATTGCGCACAAAGTCCTTCACTTCCGTCTGGTATTCGCTGAAAAACTGGAACAAGCCAATACTGAGACGCGCCATCGGGTCTTTTCTTTTGAGCTGCTCCATGATGTCCAGGATTACCGCGGTCAAACGCTCCAGCACTTCTTCGCTATTCTGCAGGCGCATGATCAATTCCGGGAGCACCTGCGCCAGCCGGGCCGGCCATTCGGCTACTTCATCCCGCAACGGCTGCGGCAGCACATCCCGCAGGGGCACAGCCTGCCCGCAAAGCGCGCCGTGCGCCTGTCCGATCAGGCGCAAAGCCGCGCCCCTAAAATCCGGTCCGGACACGTATACCGCCACATCCTCCAGAAAGCGCCGCAAAGCAGCCTCGGCCCGCTCTTCCGGCCATAGTTCGCCCATTTTCTTTTGCCACAAGCGCTTCAACTGGCGGTGCAAAAAGTCCCTGAGCCAATCTTCAACGCCAGGGTCGGTCAGGTATTTCACCGTCCACCGGACCAACGCCTCTTTCGCCCGCGTTTTCAATTCCTCTTTCAAGCCGGCGGCCGACGGAGGAAACATTGATTCGACTGAAGGATATTCATTGCCGGCCACCGACGCCATCAGATCATGCATGGTGGACTGCACCCGGCGCTCCAGCGCCTGCTCCCGCACCAGATAGTCGAATAAAGCCTGCGGGGTGAGCAGTTCACTAGACACTACGCCGCTGACCGCCTCGGCAATGCGCGCCTGCTGGGCCGGGATAACCCCTTGCCAAATCCTGACACGCCCGATCCGCCAGGGCTTGAGCGGCCGGAAAAACATAAAGACAGCCAGCGAAGCGCCCACCCAGCCGTGCAGGGTGGACAAAATGATATTTTTCAGAAGCACCAGCAGCATGTCCACGATAACGTTACCGCCTGATTGTCGTCAGTTTCAATTTTTTTGATTGTAACATTTTATTACAAATATGTGAAGGAACATTGTGCTATACTTATTATTCTATCTTATTATTCTATCTTAAAGATAAGAATCAACCTGGCTCTCAATAATAGACAATTCCTGTTCATTAAGTTCACGCCCGAGCAGGGCTCTTAACGCCTTAATGGACGCGCCGATGGCTATTCGCCGAACGTCTCTGTCCTCCTGCTTTAGTGGAGGCTTGACGCCTGCCGCGAACCTCGCGGACGGAAGTCCGGGGCTCATCCTGCCCGCCATCTCGTCCAGCAACGCTTCGTTTTCCTTGACCCGCTCATCGTATCCGAACTGAAGATTATTCGTTTCATCTGATTGCGGCATGCTTTTGATGATTTTCTCCTTATCCTGCCTTTTCTTTTTTAATTCTTCTTTTTTAGCGCAATGCTTAGCATACTCCTTCGCTATCGTTTCTTCAACTTCAATCAGCTCAGCCAGATGAGCTTCCAGAAAAATTGATTTCTCCGGCGCGTGAATTTTAGAAATCTCAATTAAGTCATGCTGGTTTGCGATTAGAGCCTGAAGCGCCGGGAAAACTTTTACCGGCAGTTTTGCCAGATCCCTGTCATACTCGTAGCCGGAAGCTGTTAAGGTGAATTCTTTCTTACCCTGTTTCGCCATAATTAACACATCCCTTGATAAATTAAAAAGTCGATAAATGTCATTAATATTTTATTACAATTAATTGGCAAAATAAAGCTCGGTAATAGCCCAAGAATTTATTAACCCTTCTGAAACGTAAAAATCAATGCTTTCAGAAGGGTTGATATAATTACAAGAGCCGCCATGATTATCTTTGCCGGGGGCCATTATTATCAGGTTTTTTCCCCATGTTCTGCAGCATGTTGTCAGCTTGTTCCTGGGTCATCTTGCCGTCTGCCACCGCCTGAGCTATCTCGGCTTTCCTTTTCTCAAGCATCTTTTCATTAAATTGTTCCATTGTCATACCATGTTCAGTAACAATTTGCTCCATTGTTTTACCTGACTGCATCTCCGCATCAAGTTTGTCGGCCGTCATGTCCAACAGGCTTGCCGCGTCGTTGAGGTTAAAACCCGTCCTTTCAGGTCTTTCCCCGTTAAAGTAACCATTTATCGGACTATCTGGCGGACCATCCGGGGGATCATACCCGCCGCCGGCTTCTCCGTCCGCCGGGGAGGGGAGTATGTCAGCCTGCTTTTGGCCGGCGCAACCTGCCGCAACCCCGGCAAGAATAATCATGACTAGAACGACAACACCAAGACGCGATTTGATTAGCTTCATGAAAGCCACCCTCCTTCAAAATTTAATAAACATAATACGCCATTAGTTTATGTTACTATCATAATGTTACCGTTTTATGTCATCTTCTTATTTTTTTTATTCATCCTGTGGGAATTCATCATAAAACGTCAAGTACTAAGGCGTTCGTAAACTTAAAAATCCAGGCTATCCGGGCCTGGATTTTTATCTCCGCATGCTTCCGTTTTATTCCTCATTAAACGGCCTTTAATCACTAAATCAGATCATCATCATCCACGTCATATTCAAAATTGTCAAGCGAATATGAGTCTTCATCATAGAAGTAAATAGTAACAGTATCAAGGCTGATATCCGCGTCTTCATCAAATGTTTCGGCAATGTCCTTACAAATATCCTTCACTTTACTGTTAATAGTACTGCTGGTTAAGTCTTCCCACTCCGTGGCAGCATCGTCATCGACCGCCTCGAGTTTTACGGTAACATTGTCGTCATCCTCATCATAATTAACACTAGTTACGGTAAATTCTATGCTGCTCACATAATAGCTGTCGCCTTTCAAGTCATCTTCCACATCCTCCGCGTCGGTGTCAGAGCGATAGTCTTCATCCCCAAAATCCACTTCGAGACTGTCGTCCCCGTCTTTATAAAATTCCACTAACACATCATCACTGTCGATATCTATAATTTCTCCGTCAACCACTGTATAATCAGATAATCCATCCTGTATGCTCCCCACCAGGTCTTCAATCCAGTCCTCAATATCACTGTCGTCCAAGTATTCCCACTCGTCCGCATAGTCATTAAGGTCAACCTCAATATTCACGTCAACATCGTCTTCATCGCCGTCAAGGCTGATGTCCTCAATTTTCACATCTTCCAAATAATCATAATCAGAAATCAATTCATCTTCCAGGCTGCCGATGTCATCATTTGATTCAAGAGAGGCTATCTTATCATTTAAACTCTGAATTTCACTATCCTTTTGCGATATTTGAAGTTTTAGATTTTGAATTTCCAAGTCCTTTTCAGCCAATGAATTTATATCAGTTGTTGTGTTACCAGATATTTTAACAGCTTTAGCTTCACCGATCCACTCGACATTCAGGTTTAAAGCTTCCGCCAGCGCTCTGACAGGAAGGAATGTCCTGCTGTCGTAAATAAAAGGCTCCTCGTTCGCCTGCACACTGACAGCATTGCCGTTAACATAAATCACGATATCCTGATAATCAACATTGATTGGCGCCTTGGCAACGGTAGCTTCCGCAGTCATGGCCGTCATCATCATTATAGCCAGCGACAGCAACACGGTTATAATTCTTTTCTTCATAATCACAACTCCCCCATAGCTTTGATAAATCGCTCAATTATGCAAAGTTATTCAAAAATCAAGATATTACTTGATTACTTATCGCGTGTAACCACCACCCAACATTCAGCCTATTAAACACGGGAACCATTTTTTTTGCGCTCCCTCCTTTGAAACCCAATTTGGGGAATTTCAGGCGTTATATTAATTCTATATTAATAAAGACAAATATCTTCTGAAAAATAGCTGAAATTTTGCTGAAAACAGCTGCCGCCCAAACATATTGATGCAACTGGATTCAGGTTTATTTCCGTTGCCCAGGGCATGTCCCGGCAAAGTTCCTTTAAGCATAATATTGTGGATTTCTACATCTTATTCCATTTATCCTGCCACCGGCAGACATTAAGACAAGCTCCCGGCAAAATCCACTTGAATTACATTCACTTATACTTTCGTTATACCTAAGCAAACGATTTCCTCACCCTCAATTTTTTTGCAACTCCTGCTACCGCATATAATCCATTGTATCACCATCAATTTTATGTTTATTATAAATATAAAACCCCGGTAAACCCGGAAGCCTAAGAAGTTTTTAGATTGGTAGAAATGTTCGCTAATTCATCGTATATGTTTTCTCTGGTTCCCATTAGGGCAATAATTATTAATCTACCTTCTTCGTCTATATAATAAATAACCCTATATTCTACACCCCTAAATTTATTATGTTGAGAGCGGAGTTCCTTAAAGAGGCCAGATAGCTCCTTATTTTTGTACGGGTCCTCCGCAATTTCAGAGATTCTATTATACATAAAATCCCTTAAAGCAGGTTCCATCTTTTTCAAGTCCCTGACTGCACCTTTGGATAGCCGGATTTCATAATTTTTCTTCATTTTCTATACTCCTTATGGCATCCTCCAAAGAAACAGTTTCCTCTTGAAGCCGTTCCTCTATAAACTTGTCAAAAGCTTTATTTAAAACATCCTTTCGTTCAAGAAGTTTGGCTTTAAGTTCTTTTCCTTTATAACCCAAATCCATTAAATCTTTTAAAAGCAAATCTTCCATTTCGTCAGCAATAGTAACTTCCTTAACCTTCAAATCCTCGCCGTCCAGGTAAAATTTAAGTTTCGTACCTTCTTTCCAATTGAACTTGTCCCTAATTTCTTTCGGAACTGTTACCTGCCCTTTTGATGTTAAAGTTGTATACATTAAGATAACCTCCTACGGTAATACGGTAATACCTTAAGTGTATCCTACCATAAAAAATTCAATGTGAAAATACCTTTATAGATGAGTTATGATGAACTGCCCGAGACGGTACTAGATAAATGCGCGAGGCGGTTGCAAAGTGAAGTAGAAACAGAGGACGAGAGGGCGATCTTGTATATAGCACTTGCGGCTTTATCTTCATTGAGGTTCCCAAAGGATTTAATTTTAAAAGTGCTGGAGGTGAGTAGATTGGAAAATCTGCCTCTATTCGATGGCATTCGTGAAGAGTGGAAAGCCCAGAGGTCGTGATGAAGGGATAATAGAGGCCATCATCGAAGCCCTTGAAGAGAAAACCGAGCAGCATCCTATTGGACTAAAATAAAGGCTATCTGTAGTCAAAGACGGAGGTCTACTGAGAAAAATTCTGCGTCAGGCGGTTAAGGCTAAAACTATCAAAGAATTTGAACTTGCTTTCGAAGAACTAATAACAAATAAAATTAATCAACTAGAAAACTAAAGACTTCTTAGGCCTCCGGGTTTACCGGGGGATTTTATTTTATAATCAACATAAAAATTGATGGTGATACAATGGATTATATATTTGATTGCTGATAACTAACTGGATTTTTTTCGTGCAAGTCGCTCATCTTCCTTTTTTCGGCTAGCCCTAAAGAAATACCTAAATTCAGACGGTGTGTGCCCCTGTTAATCAGCGTGGCGGTTGACTAAAGCGACCACGCCGTTCCATTTGCTCTTTTTACTTTCTTTTATATTGAATAAATTCCAAGAAATTAATGTAAACAAGTTAATTTATAGATTGTTTCATCCGATATTAATAAAAGATACAATTATATGATTAGGTGAGAAAAATATTTAATGAAAACAAACAAAAAGAACAATATGTTCTATTAATTGGTGCTATAACTATCTGGTTTGCTTTGAGGTTCGTTGACTTTTACAACAAAACAAATCCTGAGAGCAGTGTAATATTTATAGCTCTAATAGTATTAGGTTTAGTAGTTTGTTGTTTAATTTTTCTATTAATAACTGCGTATATATTTATGACCGGTTTAACATTATATGAAAACCATAATAACAGTTTAATATACAATATAACATTGCGACGCAATAAGATTTTTAAAGGGATAGTTATTACTTTTATTGTTTGTTCATATACTATTGTTATTTTGTTTGGAAATGAATTATTAAGTATTATTGACAATAAAACATTATTTTGTTTTCTTGAAGTCATATTCATCTTACTAATATTATGCTCTTTACTTTATATTTCAGGAGACAATATAAAAGGAGCCATAAAACGGTTAGCAATCAAAGATTTACGAAATTTATTTAAAATATATACTATAAGTACTGCAATTTCATTGATAGTCGTAACAATTACAACAATAATTACTATTCTATATTTCTTTTTAGGCAATTATAGTAACACAAAATATCTTATAGATGTAAATGATAATTATATTAATATTACTGAAGAAAATAGATCATTTTCTACTTTTGATTCAATAGTGATTACTACAAGTCCTGAGGATGAAAAAATAATTAGCAAAAATCTATTTAAAGTAATTCAATCAAAAGCTGAAATAGTACCATTACCTCCAAATAAAAACAATAAATTTGAATATAGAATTGAAAAAAATGACTCTATACCTCGTGGAAAATTATGTATAATATATAAGGTTCCTTCTTTTAAAGGGCCTCCACGTCTTATTCGCATTGATACCGGAATAGATATTAAGTAATAAGAGTAAGCTTTCTCGGGTCTAGCGGCCTGTCTGAATATCAACCTGATAGCAGGATAAATGGAATAAAATGTAGAAATATATAACATTATGATCAAAATATAAACCATATAACGCAAACAAATATATCTCTTTCCACCGTCGCCATAAGATTGGTTACCAAAAGAACACATTGTTTATTTCATCAGCGACCTTTTGATAATCTAGACCTTTCAATTATCCATAAAGAATACGAAAAAGAAACACGTGGCCAGCCCCTTCCATCCAGCATTAATGACCAAGATTCTGTTTTATGCGTACTCAAGAGGCATATTCTCATCAAGGAAAATTGCTTCACGACTTTATGAGGGATTGGCATTCATCGTTTTGGCCGGTGGAAATAAACCAGACTTCAGGACTATCAACGAATTTAGGCGGCGACACATAAAAACCTTGCCCAATATATTTGTACAGATCCTCAAGATCTGTGAAAAATCCGGGTTAATTGGCTTAAAGCATGCTTCTTTAGACGGCACAAAAATCAATGCCAACACTTCCAAACACGCCGCCATGAGCTATGGTCGTATGAAAACCGAAGAGCAACGGTTGGAGAAAGAAATTTAAAAACTCCTTGAAAAAGCAAACCGTCTTGATTTAAAAGAAGACCAGCTATATGGCCGGGACCGCTGTGGTGATGAAATTCCTGAAGAATTGACCCATCAGGAAACCAGGTTAAAGAAAATTAAAGAGGCAAAAGCCGCCCTTGAAGCCGAAGCCAAGCTGGCCCAGGAAGAAGACGAAAAGAAAACGGATGACGATAATAATAACGATCCACCAACAACACCGCCCCAGGGCAGGGTCAAATACAAAAAGAAGACCGGAGAACCGGTGGACAAGGCCCAGCGTAATTTACTGATCCCGAGTCAAGGATCATGAAGAACTTTGATAAAGCCTTTGTTCAGGCATATATAACGCCCAGGCTGTAGTTGATGCCAAGAGAGCCAGATCATTTTAGCAGTGGATGTAACCAACCAGGCAACCGACGTCCAACACCTCCCGATGCTGGTAGAAAGAATTAAAGAAAACATAGGACAGTATCCCAAAGAACTATCAGCCGATGCCGGGTATTTTAGTAAAACCAACCATAAGTTTCTAGAAAGTAAAATAGACGCATACATTCCGGCAGAGAGAATCAAACACAACCAGAAACCTGAACCTGCACCAAAAGGTAGGATTCCGGTAGATTTACCGTTGCCCGATCTCATGAAACGAAAATTGAGGACCAAAGCCGGATGGGCTAAGTATGCCCTACGAAAACAGGTAGTTAAGCCTGTCTTCGGTCAGATTAAAGGGGTTCAGGGTTTTCGCAGATTCTCACTTCGCGGACTGGAATTAGTCCGCGGGGAATGGCTGCTACTTTGTCTTACGCATAATATTTTGAAACTGTTTAGAAACAAAGATAGTGGTGTCTTACTTATGCTGCTTCCTGTAGTAACGGTCTTTTGATGTCGTTCATCATCTTATCTGGGTCATATGCGATACCTTTGGTCAACAAGGCGAAAAATACCCTGATTAACTTACAGCTTAGCAGTACCAACGATTGTTTCTTCTTTAGTGGATTTTGGCTCCTGGTCGTATAGTAGCTGTGCAGTTCCTGAAAACCTTTGTTATTGGCTACCAGCGGCATGATTGCCTGGAACAGCAGTGATCTTAACCGTCGCCGTCCTCGCTTGCTGATACTGCTCTTATCTTTGTGTTTTCCTGAGCTGTTTTCCTTTATGTTCAGACCGGCCAACTTCTGAATTTGCTTGGGATGTTCAAACCGGCTAATGTCACCTACTTCAGCGATAAAGCCTGCCGCGGTTACCAAACCCACCCCTTTAATTTTCACTATTTCATCCAGGCCAGGTACCTGCTTCACAAGCTGCTCCACCATGTTCATGGTTCTTTCATACTGCTGTATTTGCAACTTATAGTTCTCCAGCATGTTGAGCAGGTCATTCTCTGCAGCCATAATGCCTTCACGAACACCCACAGATTGCCTCGCAGCCTCTATCAGGCACATAGCCCGCTTTCTACCTATTCCCCTCAGTTTATCCTGCTTCCAACGCTCAACAATACCTTCCACACCTTTTTCTAATATCCTGACGGGTGTAGGAAAATCCTGCAACACTATTAGGGCTGCCTTGCCTTCCCAGTCTCCAAATACTCGGTTGAATTCTGGAAAGTATATGCTGAGCCAACGTTTTACACGGTTACGGATTCCGTTTAGTTGTTTTACTATCTGACACCGGGTTTCCATGGCTGTTCTTAGTTCGCTGTATATGCCTTCCGGGATGTATGGCTCCATGTACCGGCCATCTTTAACTAGCATTGCTATGGTTTTGGGGTCCTTACGGTCATTCTTGGTTGGATTATTATCATCCAGTTCTTTGCTCCTTTTTACATGAAACGGATTCACCAGCACTATTTTCATGCTGTGATCCTTAAGTTGCTGAGCTAGATTGAACCAGTAATGCCCTGTCGGCTCCATGCCTACCATAACTTTGTCTTTAATGTTTTTTTTCTTTAATCGCACCTACCCAAGTGGTGAATTGTCCGAAGCCTTCTGTATCATTACTAAACTTAAGTAATCTTCCAACTTCAAGTCCCCGGTAGTCGAAGGCTCTAGCATAGTGGATTTCGCTTGCTATGTCCACACCAATGATTAAGGTCTCTTCTGTGACTTGCAAAATCTTTTTGTTCTGGGTATACTTCATCTTGAGTACCTCCTCTGTTATTTAAGGGTTGCTTCGCGAAAGCTGACACCTCGTATGTTAACAGGGGGTACTCTTTTTTTCAAAGCTCATTTTTGTTTATTACAGGAATGCTCCTATTTTATTTATTAGGAGTCCTAGATAATCATTATTAAGTCTTTTCAGTCGTCGCCGTGGTTTTGTGGGTATGTGGTAAACGCGATTAGCGTTTTCCAAGCGATTGTGGGAATTGTGGTCAGACCGCCCGGGGAGCTGCAAGATCCTATTACCGGATCGGCGTGCGGCCGGCAGGGGCTATCTCTTTACAGTAAGCCGGGCTGTCCACATTTTCCACATGAGCGGCATATCCACAACCCGCGCCGGTGCTGCAATTGAGGCTAAATGTAAACCTGATTTACACTTAATACTTTTTTGAAATAAAATACCACATATTTACCAATAATCCCGGCACGGAGGTGAGGCGGTGAATACATCCGATACTATTCAGCTCATAATCGCCGTTCTCCTCGCAGTAAACCTCGTAGTCCAAATAGCCAACCATAGGCAGTAATTTTTAACCCCTGACTGCTGGTAACAGTCAAGGGTTATAGTTTAAGCCACCTGGTTCGGTGATGGCCACGATCCATATTCAGTATTAGTATTTCCACCATTTAAAATAATAATATATTTACTGAGAATAATTGTCAAGTTAGATGACCAGTTCTTTTAAGGCAATCTCAAATTCTTTTATGGTTTTAACCTTAACCGCTCGTCGCAGAATTCTTCTCAGTAAACCTCTGTCTTTAACCATAGATAATTCTTCCTTTAACCATACAGGTTGTTCCCCGGTATTCTCCTCAAGGGCTTCCATGATAGCCTCGACTATCCCTTCATCACGACCTCTTGCTTCCCACTCTTCCCGGATGCCGTCAAACAGCGGTAAGTTTTCCAATTTACTCACCTCCAGCACTTTTAAAATTAGGTCTTTTGGGAACCTCAATGATGATAAAGCCGCAAGTGCTACATACAGGATCGACCTCTCGTCCTCTGTTTCTACTTCGCTTGCAAACGCTTGGTGCACTTATCTAGTACCACTTCGGGTAGTTCATCATGACTCATCAATGGTGTCAGGGGCAGTAGGCCCACCGGTCCACGGTAAAGCAGCTCCCGGCCGGTAATGTCCTGTAAGTTGATCTGTCGGTAGTTAAATTTTACTCTTCGTAAACGGTCTTTCCTTTTTGAATGATCTCGTCATATAAAAAGTCACCCTGTCGAGCTTTTTTATATTGTTCAACAGAATAAGGTCGTGGTGATATATCCAAGTCAACCCCAAAGGTAAGTTTTTTAAGCATCAGGGACTCTTTAAACCGGTCCCGACCGAGATCCGGAGAGACGATGGCCAGGTCTATGTCGCTGTCCTTATCTCCGGTGCCGGCAGCCAGGGAACCGTAAAGGATAGCCTTCTTTACCCTGATTTTTTTAGACCTGAGGGCTTCTAGGTATTTTTTTATACTTATTTCAATTTGCCTTTTAGCCATTCTAAAACATCTCCCGTTTTTTTAAAGATGTCCTCTGTTACTACCCGGGTACAGTTCTTCGCAAGTTCTTTCCGGTCCTCAGCATACCTGGACTCTATGTAATACTGCGAGAGTAGGACAAAAGCATCCTTCCTGTTATCATCTAGCTCGGAGAAGATGTCTACAGCTTCTGCTAGGACAACTAGATCATGTTTCCTGGGTGGTGTCTTGCTGTACTTCTCGTAATATACAGCTTTTATAGCTTTTTCAATGGCCTGCTGGCAGAAGAAAAGGCAATGTAAATATTCTTTCTTACTATAAAGCAAGCCGGCAACCCTAAAATCGTCCTGGGCAATATCAAACCAATTTTTTGTTGCCTTTTTCACATTTAGCACCATCCTCAAAGACCAACTTATACACCTTACCCTAACCTAAGTACAACTCTAATCCTTTATGACCCAATCTCTATGGTAGATCAACCTGTAGCCCGAATTCACGCTTGGCTTCCTCCCCTGTTACATAACCTGCATTACTATTGAGTTGGCGTAATTCCTCTTCTGTTAAGGGATCATCATCAGGTTTAGCTTTATCGATCTTTTTCCAACCAGCCGGTTTTTTTATCCGATCGTTCAATTAAATACTGTTTTTACGCATCATTTTTTATTTTTTCATTAATCCACATTCTTATTAATGTTTGATATGGCAGTCCTCTCTTGACGGCGATTTTTTTAACGGCTTCAATCTGATAAGGTTCCAATCTTAATGTAATAGGTTTTTTAAGTTCTCTTTTATTTAATATTTCATTTTCTAGTTCTGGTGATACTTTAATATCTACAGGTTCTAAGTCAGTAATAAACTCGGTACTGTCATGTTCATCCCAAAAGCGTGCTTCTTCTTCGGTTTTAAACTCCGGTATTTTTTTGCTCATATTACCAACCTCCCTGTCTTACATGTACTTTTACAAAAGTATCATATTATCCAAATCTATAACCACTTTAGATATCATTAAATAATCCATTCCCAGGATGCCGTCAATATCAAATCCATAATCCATATCACCAATTTGTTATTTGAATTTGGTTAATTTTTTAGTACCCAACTGAATTCTGTCAATTTTTTTCTCGTAAACATATTCTGCTCCACCAACACCATGTATTTTTCTTATGACATCTAAAGGTTCAGGACCTAGCCCCAATTCAATAGCAATTTCGGCGGCAATGATTGTGGATGCAGAGCCAGTATCTATCAAGAAATTATCATAACTAAGAGATTTGCCTTGGTGAGTAAGTATAACGCTAATGAAAGGTAGCCCATACTTTAAATCTATTTTCATGTACCAGCTCGCACCCCGATCCATCTCTGTTCAACTATATCCAGTTCAGGGCGTGAAGTATGAACAACGTAAAGCTCTCTTTCCCTGTTCTTTCTATGTAATTGTAAATACTGCAACAAAGCCTTATTATTGTCATCTTGGAAATTATCAACTACGGTCATTTGAGATATAATTCTTTTATCACCTTCTGTATGAGCCTCAATAGCTTCAATTATTACCCATTGATTAGGGTATTTTCTTTTTACTTCTGCCCATAACATTTTTAAAACCTCCTTTGAGGCATATTCACTATATAATATAATTCCTTGTATTTACGTTGTCAATACATATTATTATCCTTAGTCGCCGTGGTTGTGTATATGAGGTAAAAGCGATTGAGGAAACTGTGGTCAGGCCGGTCGGGGATCTTGCACTGTCATAATAACGGATCGGTATGCTGTCGGCAGGGTATTATCTATTTACAATAAACCGGGCTGTCCATAATTTCCTCAATCGCGGCATATTCACACACCGTGTCTTCCTCATAGCCGAAATTATTTCACGTGAAATAATTTTTTCATAAATCATATATGTCTTTACCCTCTTTAACAAGCTGGTCCACCCTGGCTAATACATCAGAGGCCGTCATATCCTCGCCGCATACCTGGCATTTTACAACCGGCACCCCTTTGACCACCTTTCCTAGATAGTTAAAAGAGATTTTTACTGACTTAATATTTTCACCACCGCAGCTCTCGCACCTTTTTATTATCATCATTAATACCTCCCCCTATAAGATCTTCTTGATTGTCTTTTAAGTTTAAGCCGTTTCATATATAAACAGAGAGGTCAGAGATATTTCTTCGTGATTTCCGAGGTGATAAGGATGAGCTCTTAATCCTTCTTTAATCTCATATTCTCTTAATCTCTTATACGCAGATCCGCGACTGCTTTTACTCTAGCTTCTTCATAAACCTCCTCGTATATGAAAAACATACCTTTGTAACGTAATTTAACTCTAAAAATACTGCCTTCCTCTCTGGTTTCAACAAGCTCGTGTGAGCGACCTGAAAGAACATGTCCAAGGAAAAGTCGTGCAATATGGGTATTTTTTCTTGTTGGAGTTTTTTTTTTAATTACTTTCCGCAGCCTTTTTGCCCTCACAAAGTCGTATAAGGTTTTATAACTATACGGCAGAAAGCCTTATATATCAAGGGCACTGAAAAAGTCCATTTGCAGCAATGCAGATGGACTTTTTGTCCAAAATTTTTGTCCAAAAATGGTATAATTATTCATGAAAGAAGTTGAGTGAGCGGGGGAATCAAAAATGCTCATC
>NZ_JAKNBL010000005.1 GCF_022410535.1 Pelotomaculum terephthalicicum JT | reverse complement strand
TCCGAATTCCCAATTGGATGCGGATTTAAAAAAAATTCCTCTATGGTAAGTAGGAGGAATTCAATAACGATGGTTCAAGCAAAGCCTTGTGCCATCTGCCTCGGCGAATGCCGAGAGGCTATTTAATGGTATAGTAGGAGTTTTTTTATGCTTGACAAAATCTTAATCAAGGGCGCGCGCGTCCACAACTTGAAAAATATTGATGTTGAGATTCCCCGCGACAAGTTTGTGGTGATCACCGGCTTATCGGGCTCCGGCAAGTCCTCGCTGGCTTTTGACACTATTTACGCCGAGGGGCAGCGCCGTTATGTGGAATCTCTTTCAGCTTACGCCCGCCAGTTTCTGGGACAAATGGACAAGCCGGATGTGGATTACATCGAAGGGCTTTCCCCGGCCATATCCATCGATCAGAAGACCACCAGCCACAACCCGCGCTCTACGGTGGGCACGGTGACGGAAATTTATGATTACTTGAGGCTGCTCTACGCCAGAATAGGACGCCCTCACTGCCCCCGCTGCGGTAAGTTGATCACCCGGCAGGCGGTGGAGCAAATGGTGGACCGCCTGGCTTCCCTTCCGGAAGGCACGCGCCTGCAGATCCTCTCGCCGGCAGTGCGCGGCAAAAAAGGCGAACATGTGAAAGTTATTGAAGACATCCGCCGGAACGGTTTCGTCAGGGTCAGGGTGGACGGCGAGGTGCTGGACACCTCAGGGGAAATCAAGCTGGACAAGAACAAGAAGCACACTATCGAGCTGGTGGTGGACCGTATTATCGTCCGGCCGGGCTTCGAGAGACGGCTCGCCGATTCGCTGGAAACCGCCCTCAAGCAAGGCGGCGGCCTGGCGGTGGCGGTAGTCGGCGGAACGGAAGAAATCACCTTCAGCGAGAATTTTGCCTGTGTCGATTGCGGCATCAGCATAATGGAAATTACACCGCGCCTGTTCTCTTTCAACAGCCCTTACGGGGCCTGTCCCGAGTGCACCGGGTTGGGTTTCAAGAAAGAGATCGACCCGGACCTGGTTATACCCGACCGGCGCAAGTCCATTGCCGGCGGGGCGATTGAAGGCTGGTCCAAAGGCGGCTACTCTTATCAGTTTCTGGAGGGAGTGGCGCGTCACTACGGCTTCAGTGTGGATACTCCGCTGCAAGAACTGGCGCCGGAACACCTGGACATTATCTTGTACGGAACGGGCGGCAACCGGATTCATTTTATTTTGCAGAATGATTTTTACGGCCGCAGACACGAAATGTACGTGCCCTTTGAAGGGGTGATTAACAACCTGTCCCGCCGCTATAAGGAAACGGCGTCGGAGCACCAGCGGGAGGAAATTGAAAACTACATGAGCAGCCGCCCCTGCCCGGCTTGCGGCGGCGCCAGGCTCAAGCCGGAGGTGCTGGCGGTGAAAGTGGGGGACCGCTCCATTACCGAGGTCACCCGCTTTTCGGTGCTGGAGGCGCGGGATTTCTTCAGCACGCTGGATTTAACCGGGCGGGAAAGAATGATTGCCCGGCAGGTTTTGAAGGAAATTAACGAGCGCCTGGGGTTTCTGGTAAATGTGGGGCTTGATTATCTTACCCTGGATCGGGGGGCGGGAACCCTTTCGGGCGGCGAGGCGCAGCGAATCAGGCTGGCCACGCAGATCGGCTCCGGGCTGATGGGTGTGCTCTATATCCTGGACGAGCCGAGCATCGGGCTGCACCAGCGGGACAACCAGCGCCTGCTCCGCACGTTGGAACGCCTGCGCGACCTGGGAAATACGTTGATTGTTGTAGAGCATGACGAAGATACAATGCTTGCCGCCGACCATATCATTGATATCGGCCCCGGCGCCGGGGTGCACGGCGGCCGGCTGGTGGCGTCCGGCAGTTATCAGGATATTGTTGACAATCCGGATTCAATTACCGGTCAGTACCTGAGCGGCAAGAAGGCCATCCCGATGCCCTTTTCCCGCCGCCAGGCCAACGGCAAGGAAGTGGTGGTGGCGGGAGCGGCGGAAAACAACTTGAAAAATATTGATGTGTCGTTCCCGCTGGGCGTGTTTATCTGCGTGACCGGGGTCTCCGGATCGGGCAAAAGCACCTTGGTGAATGATATTCTATACAGGAAACTGGCGCAGGAGCTGCACCGGGCGAGGACTCAGCCCGGGCGCTGCCGGGGCGTCGACGGCATCGAACACCTGGATAAAGTAATTGATATCAACCAGTCTCCCATCGGGCGCACGCCCCGGTCCAACCCGGCCACTTATACCGGAGTATTCAATGATATTCGCGATCTTTTCGCCATGACGCCGGAAGCGAAGATGCGCGGTTATAAAGCCGGGCGTTTTAGCTTTAACGTCAAAGGAGGGCGCTGCGAGTCCTGCCAGGGAGACGGGATTATCAAAATTGAGATGCACTTCCTGCCGGATGTATATATACCCTGCGAGGTGTGCAAGGGCCTGCGCTACAACCGGGAGACCCTGGAGGTCCGCTACAAGGGCAGGAATGTTGCCGATGTGCTGGAAATGACGGTGGACCAAGCAGTGGAGTTCTTCAGGCAAATCCCGAAAATTCATCGCAAGCTGAAGACCTTGCAGGATGTCGGCTTGGGCTATATCCGCCTCGGGCAGCCGGCTACCACCCTTTCGGGCGGCGAGGCCCAACGGGTCAAACTGGCCACGGAACTGTCCAGACGTTCCAACGGCAAGACCTTTTACATCCTGGACGAACCCACCACCGGTCTGCATACCGCCGACATCGACCATTTGCTGAAAGTGCTGCACCGGCTGGTGGATGCCGGGGATACAGTGGTAGTGATTGAGCATAACCTTGATGTGATCAAAACTGCCGACTATATTATCGACCTGGGCCCCGAAGGGGGCAACATGGGTGGTGAGGTGGTGGCAACCGGCACTCCGGAAGAAGTGGCGGCAGTATCGGAATCATATACCGGGCAGTTTCTGGGTAAAGTCCTCGCCAGGGGACCACGGCAAAGGTTTTGGAGGGAAGCGGAGGAAGAACCGCCGGCGCTGAGCAAGAGTGTTGGCGAGTGAACTTATCAATTGGGGACATTCCTCCATTCGTTGGGGACATTCCTCGACCCCATAGTTAGGCTTTAAAGAGAAGTGTGTCCCCCTTTCCATCGGGGACATTCCTCCGACCCCAAAGAAAGGCTTTAGAGAGAGGTGTGTCCCCTTTCCTTAAAGGCGGTGGTAAATTGCAACTGGAAGAAAAACTGAAACTGCTCCCCGCCAAGCCGGGGGTTTACCTTTACCGTAACGCCGACGGTGAAATAATCTATGTAGGCAAGGCGCTATCGCTAAAAAATAGAGTTCGTTCTTACTTCCAGGCAGGCGCGCAGCACCAGCCCAAAACGAAGGTAATGCTGGAAAAAGTAGCCGGCCTGGATTATATTGTCACCGACTCCGAAGTGGAGGCGCTAATCCTGGAACAGAACCTGATCAAGGAACACCGCCCCCGCTACAACGTTTTACTTAAGGATGACAAAAGCTATCCGTATCTGAAAATTACGTTGAATGAAAGCTATCCGCGAGTGCAGATTACCCGCCGGCACGTTAAAGACGGGTCAAGATATTTCGGGCCTTACACCAGGGTGGGGGCGGTAAATGAAACCTTGCGCCTTCTGAAAAAGATCTTCCCATTCCGTTCCTGCAAGCAGCGTGAACCGGCAGCAAGAGAAAGACCCTGCCTGAACCATCACATCAAGCGTTGCCTTGGCCCTTGCTGCGGGCTTACGGACCGGGAAACATACCGGGCGATGATCAACGAGGTGTGTCTTTTCCTGGAAGGGCGGCAAGAGGATCTGATCAAACACCTGACGGCCAGAATGGAAGAAGCCGCGGGAAATCTCGAGTTCGAAAAGGCCGCCGTACTGCGCGACCAATTGCGGTCGGTGCGGGAAGTAATTGAAAAACAAAAGATTATTTCAAACGGCTTTGAGGATCAGGACGTTATAGCCATGGCCAGGGCATTTGACGAGGCTTGCGTAATGGTGTTTTTTGTGCGGGGCGGCAAGCTGATCGGGCGGGATCATTTCATCCTGAAAGGCACGGAAGACCTGAGCCGCGCCGAAGTGCTCGGCGCGTTTATCAAACAGTATTATACCGGTATTGATTTTATCCCCCGGGAAGTTCTCTTGTCCGAAAGCGTTGAGGAAGAGAAGGCGGTAATTGAAGAATGGCTTACCGGCAGAAAAGGGGTCAGGGTTTTCCTGAAAACGCCCAGCCGCGGGGAGAAAAAGAAATTGGTGGAGATGGTGGCCAAAAACGCTCTTTTAACTTTGGAGCAAGTACAGAGCGATGGTGCCGCCCAAGGTGAAGAAGCGGCGGCGGCCTTGACCGAACTGGCCGGCGCGCTGGCGCTGGAGCGGCCTCCCCGCCGGCTGGAATGCTATGACATTTCCAATACCCAGGGTACCGGCAGTGTTGCCTCGATGGTTGTTTTTGAGGAAGGAAAACCTGCCAGGGACCAGTACCGGCGCTTTAAAATCCGCACTGTTACAGGGCCGGACGACTATGCCTCCATGCAGGAAGTGCTCAGGCGGCGTTTTACCCGCGCCCTGGAAGAAAAGGAGCTTTTTAGCACGGGGCAAATTTCCAGCAAGGAGGCTAAATTTTACCGTTTGCCGGACTTGGTGATCGTGGACGGCGGCAAGGGACAGCTTGCTGCCGCCCGCCGGGTTATGCGGGAACTGGGATTGGAAAAAATACCGGCTTATGGCCTGGCCAAGGAGGAAGAGCTTCTTTTTGGCGAGGGACAGCCGGATCCGGTTGCTTTGCCCCCGGATTCCCGGGCGCTCTACTTGCTGCAGCGCCTGCGGGACGAAGCGCACCGCTTCGCGGTAACTTATCACCGGAACTTGCGGGGCAAGGCCGGGTTGAAGTCATTGCTGGATGAAGTGGAGGGCATCGGTGAGGTGCGCCGCCGCGCCCTGCTAAAGGCTTTTGGCAGTATTTCCGGGATCGAAAAAGCTTCGCTGGCGGATTTGACTGCCGTTAAAGGAATGAATAAAAAAGCAGCGCTCGCTATATATGCATTTTTCCGCAAGTGAAAAACTTGTTGAATTGATTTACTTCTTATCAATATATTGTATAATATTGGTACGGGGAGGATTTATGCAGAAATTTAAATTAATTGCGGCGGATTTGGACGATACTTTACTGGACGATAATTTGCGATTGACGGACCAGGTGAAGGAAGCTATTGTCGCTGTGCGGAACACAGGTGTTCAGTTTACCATCTCCACCGGGCGGATGTACCGCTCCGCGCTACCATACGCGCAGGAACTGGGACTGGATCTGCCGCTGATCACCTACCAGGGGGCGTTGGTGAAAAACGCCTTGTCCGGGGAAGTTTTGCTATACCATCCGCTGCCGGTGCGCTACGCAAGGGAGATCGTCTCCCGGGTGCACGAACTGGGCTATCATTTGAACGCATATCTGGACGACGTGCTTTATATGGAAAATAATACCCCGGAGGGCCACCGGTACAGTCAAGTTTCCGGTGTAAAGCCTGAACTGGTGGGGGATCTTTTAAAAATACTGGATCGTGATCCCACAAAAATAGTGACAATAGCCAGGGAGCAGCTGCTTGACCGTCTCGTCGAAGAGTTAATACCTAAATATGCCGGAAAAGTGCATATTGTCAAATCAAAGCCGTATTTTTTGGAGTTTTCCCACCCAAAAGCAACAAAGGGACACGCTCTTAAAGCCTTCGCCGGGCATTTTGAGATAAAAAGAGAAGAAATCATGGCTATCGGTGACAGTTATAACGACCTGGAGATGATGAAGTACGCCGGTTTGGGTGTCGCGGTTGCCAACGCCAGGGATGACATCAAGAAAAAGGCCGGATATGTGACCACCGCGCCGAACGGCGCCGGAGTAGTTGAAGCGATCGAGAAGTTTGTGTTGGGGAGGTGAGTTGCCTGCCGGAACATTAGGTAAAGGGTGCCGGCAGTGTTTGCCTTGATGGTTGTTTTTGAGGAAGGAAAACCTGCCAGGGACCAGTCGGCGCTTTAAAATCCGCACTGTTACAGGGCCGGATGACTATGCCTCCATGCAGGAAGTGCTCAGGCGGCGTTTTACCCGCGCCTTGGAGGAAAAGGAGCTTTTGCGCACCGGGCAGCTTTCCAGCAAGGGGGCTAAATTTTACCTTTTTGCCAGATTTAGGGATCGTTGACGGCGGCAAGAGGCAGCTTTCGCCGTCCGCCGGGTCATGCGGGAACTTGGTTTGGAAAGAATACCTGCTTACGGCCTGGCCAAGGAGGAAGAACTGCTTTTCGGCGAGGGACAGCCGGATCCGGTTTCCTTGCCCCCGGACTCCCGGGCGCTCCACTTGCTGCAGCGCCTGCGGGACGAAGCGCGCCGCTTCGCGGTAACTTATCACCGACTTGCGGGGCAAGGCCGGGTTGATTTACTTCTTATTGATATATTGTATAATATTGGTGCCGGGAGGATTTATGCAGAAATTTAAATTAATCGCGGCGGATTTGGACGATACTTTACTGGACGATAATGCGCGATTGACGGACCAGGTGAAGGAAGCTATTGTGGCTGTGCGGAACACAGGTGTTCAGTTTACCGTTTCCAGCGGGCGGATGTACCGCTCCGCGCTACCATATGCGCAGGAACTGGGACTGGATCTGCCGCTGATCACCTACCAGGGGGCGTTGGTGAAAAACGCCTTGTCCGGGGAAGTTTTGCTATACCATTCGTTGCCGGTGCGCTACGCAAGGGAGATCGTCTCCCGGGTTCACGAACTGGGCTATCATATGAACACGTATCTGGACGACGTGCTTTATATGGAAAATGATACCCCGGAGGGCCGCCGGTACATTCAAATTTTCGGTGAAAAGCCTGAACTGGTGGGGGATCTTTTAAAAATACTGGAACGTGATCCTACAAGAATAATGACGATAGCCAGGGAGCAGCTGCTTGACCGTCTCGCCGAAGAGTTAATACCTAAATATGCCGGAAAAGTGCATATTGCCAAATCAAAGCCGTATTTTTTGGAGTTTTCTCACCCAAAATCAACGAAGGGATACGCTCTTGAAGCTCTCGCCAGGCATTTTGGGATAAAAAGAGAAGAAATCATGGCTATCGGTGACGGTTATAACGACCTGGAGATGCTGGAGTACGCCGGCTTGGGCGTCGCGGTTGCCAACGCCAGGGATGACATCAAGAAAAAGGCCGGATATGTGACCACCGCGCCGAACGGCGCCGGAGTAGTTGAAGCGATCGAGAAGTTTGTGTTGGGGAGGTGAGTCGCCTGCCGGAACATTATGTAATCGGGGTTGACCTCGGCGGAACGAAGATCCACACCGCCCTGGCCGCCGGAGACGGCCATATTTTAGCGGAAACAAGAGTCCCTACCGAAACTAAAAATGGGCCGTCGCACGTGATTGGGCGAATTATCGCCACCGTTGAGCAAGTCCGGGCGCAGGCTGGAGTATCCTCTGATTTTATCGATGCTGTCGCGGTGGGTTCACCCGGTCCCCTGGACATTGCCAGTGGGGTGATTCATTTTGCGCCGAACCTTGGCTGGCGCGGTATTCCCTTGAAAAAACTCCTGCGGGAGCGCCTGCGGGCGAAAGTAATGATCGATAATGACGCCAATCTGGCTGCCCTGGGTGAACATGTTTACGGAGCCGGGCGGGGCATGGATAATATGGTTTACATAACTGTCAGCACAGGGATCGGCGGGGGGTTGATCCTGAACGGACGTCTTTATCACGGTGCCACGGACGGGGCCGGGGAGATCGGACATATCACCGTGCTGCCGGATGGGCCGCTCTGTGGCTGCGGCGGCCGGGGCTGTCTTGAGTCTGTTTCTTCAGGCACTGCTATCGCGCGGGAAGCCCGGCGCCTGGTGGAACGCGGCAAGGGATTAAATATCCTGGCCCGGGCCGGGAACGAACCGGACGGGATCAGTGCCGTTACAGTGGCTGAGGCCGCGGCGGGGGGAGATCCGGAGGCAGTTTCAATTATTTCCCATGCGGCACGTTTTTTAGGAGTCGGCGTGGCGAATTTGATCAATCTGCTCAACCCGGACATGATCGTGCTGGGCGGCGGCGTGATGGAAATAGGAGAGCCCATCTGGCAGGGTGTCAGGACGGAAGTTGAGGCCCGGGCTTTAGGCGCGGCGTGCGCTCATGTTCAGGTGGTGCCGGCCGGGCTGGGCAGGCGGTCCGGTGTGCTTGGCGCGGTGGCGCTGGCGCTTCAGTTGGACTAATTATTATTCATTTAATGAAAAAGGTAATCATCACGAGCCGTGGTGCTGTCGGCGCGGAATTAATTGGGGACATTCCTTCCCTGATTTTCGGAACAGCTTCGTTAATGTTTTAACCAAGCTTTGCCTGCGCGTTTACTTTGAGGGCGATTTTGAAAAAGGCAATGGTGAATTCAGAATAAAAGCCGGGACCACTGATTATGCTATTGGTGGGAGGGGCTAAAGATGTATTTTTATGGCAAGGACGATTGGCGCACTTTTGAGCGCGGCGCCGAAAAAGAGTGGCTCGTAACAAACGGTATCGGCGGCTACGCTTCCAGTACAATTATCTGTGCCAACACCCGTAAATACCACGGATTGCTGATCGCCGCCCATAGCCCCCCCGGCAGCCGGGTGGTGCAGTTGGTGAAGTTGGACGAGCGGTTTGCCGCTGGCGGGCGTACCTATAACCTTGCTACGAACAGCACCGGTTCCGGGGTGAGTGAATCAGGTTTCATTCACCTGCAACAGGTTGAAGTTGATCCTTTACCCACGTTTACCTATAGTTTTACGGACATAATCCTGAAAAAAACAATTTTCATGATCTACGGTCAGAATACTACCGTTATTCTGTATCAAATTACAAACGGGGCTGGTCCCGGCGTTTTACGTTTGACGCCCATGGTGAACTGCCGGGGCCATCATTTTATAACTAACGCGGACCAGATTAACTTTGCCCAGAAACCGGTCAATGGCGGTGTCGCGGTAAAAGGACGGGAGGAAGTGCCCCCGTTGCTGCTCACTATCAGTGACGGCGCTTACAATTCTGTCGGCGACTGGTTCAAAGGCATGGCTTACCTGGAGGAAAAAGAGCGCGGAGAGAATTGCTTCGAGGATCACTACGTTCCCGGTTTTTTTGAGGTGCCCCTGGCTGCGGGTGAAGACAAAACTGTGGCTGTGTTCGCGTCGACAGTTGCACTCCACAGACCGGACGGCGAAAAGCTGCTTGATGAAGCAAGAGCCCGGCTGCGGGATTTGGAAAATCAAGCCGGTTATGGTGAAGCCTTTGCCCGCGTGCTGGTGCGGGCGGCGGACGCCTTTATCGTGCGGCGCCAGTCAACCGGCGCCAAAACGGTGATTGCCGGTTATCCCTGGTTTACCGATTGGGGCAGGGACACCATGATCGCCCTGCCGGGACTGACCCTGGTGACCAAGAGGTTTGAAGACGCGCGGGAAATATTGCTGACCTATGTCCGGCAATGCAAGAAGGGCCTTTTGCCGAACTGTCTCCCGGATGGGGATGAAGCTCCGCTTTACAACACTGTGGACGCTTCCCTCTGGTTTTTCCAAGCGGTATATAAATACTTGGTTTACACGGGCGATCTGGAGTTTGTCTATGACTTGGTTTACCCTGTACTGAAGGACATCGTCCACTGGTATATGGACGGAACCGATTACAATATCTTTATGGACGAAGACGGCCTGCTGAATGCGGGAACACCTGATGTTCAGCTGACCTGGATGGATGCCAAAGTTGACGGATGGGTCGTCACGCCACGGAACGGCAAACCCGTGGAGGTAAACGCCTTGTGGTACAATGCCGTCTGCGTGTTGGAAATCCTGGCCGCCGTCTACGGGGAGCAGCCGGCTTACCATTATTTGATTGACAGGATAAAGGAAAGCTTTACCGGCAGTTTTTGGAGTGAAAAAGAGGGTTATCTTTGTGATGTAATTTCACCTGAAGAAAAAGACTGGCGGGTCCGGCCGAACCAGTTGCTGGCGGTCAGCCTGCCCTACAGCATGCTGACCGGAGAGCAGGCGCGCCGGGTTGTGCGCAAAGTTTGGCAGGAACTCTATGTTGCTTATGGCATCCGCAGCCTTTCTCCGGAATACGGTGAATACAAAGGAATTTATACCGGGGATCGCGTTCAGCGGGACGGCTCTTATCACCAGGGGACTGCCTGGAGTTGGCTGATGGGGCCTTTTGTCACCGCTTACCGGAAGGCGTACGACTATAGCGCGTCCAGCCGCGAGCAGGCTTATCGTTTTCTTTTGCCTTTCCGCAGTCATTTGCGCGACCGGGGTGTTGGCCAGGTTTCCGAGATATTTGACGGCAATGAGCCTATAGCCCCACGGGGCTGTTTCGCCCAGGCCTGGGGGGTTGCCGAGGTGCTGCGGGCTTATGTTGAAGACGTGCTGGAAATCCGGCCTCAGGCGCTGGAGAAAATAGAAGCCTTAGCGAGGAGGTAATGATATGTCCCAGCTTGTTGATTTAAACCAGGAGGATGAGTTACGCCGTATAGACACCATCGGTATGTTCGCGGCGCTGGACGGCCTGCCCGGCCAGTGTGCCAGGGCCTGCCGGGAGTTGGTTGAAAAAGTTCAGTTGCCGGAAATTAAGGCCATATCCAACATCGTGGTCACCGGTCTGGGCGGTTCGGCAATTGGCGGGGATTTGCTGAGGGTTTACGCCGCCGGTCAGATTTCAGTTCCCATTACTGTGAACAGGGATTATGTGCTGCCCAAGTTTGTCGGGCCTGATACCCTGGTCTTTGCCGTCAGCTATTCCGGAAATACGGAGGAAACGCTGAGCGCTTACTCTGAGGCGCGGAACAGGGGGGCGTCTGTCGTTGCCATCACCACCGGCGGCAAGCTGGGTGAAGCGGCCAAGAAAGATAGTTTTCCGGTGATTGAAATTCCCGGCGGCATTTCACCCAGGTCGGCCACCGGCTATTTGTTCATTCCCACTTTGAAGGTCTTGAACAGGCTTGGCCTGTTGTCCGACGTGACAGAAGAACTTGACGAAATGATTGATTTAATCGGCAATATGCGTGCAAAGCTTGGTCCGGCAGTTATGGAAGCGGAAAACCCGGCCAAACAAATTGCCCGCAAACTTCAAGGCAGAATCCCCGTAATTTGGGGTTCCGCCGGCACTACCGAGGTTGTTGCCCAGCGCTGGAAGGGTCAGATTAACGAAAACGCCAAATCTCCGGCTTACTGGAATGTGCTGCCTGAGCTTAACCACAATGAGATTGTGGGTTTGGAGTTCCCGCCTGAAATCTTAAAGAAGATTCATATCATCATTCTCAGGGACGAGCGGGATCATCCACGTGTGCAAAAGAGAATTGAGATAACGAAAGAAGTGATTCAAAATGCGGTCGACGGCTATACCGAGGTGCGGGCCACCGGTAGCGGTGTTCTGGCAAGGTTATATTCCCTGATTTACACTGGGGATTTTGCAAGTGTTTATCTGGCCGCCCTGAATGGTGTGGACCCTGGCCCGGTTAAGGTTATCGATCTTCTTAAAAAGGAGCTGCAAAACCGCTGAAGCGACAAACTTTTTCCGGCATTTTCTTGCAGTTTAATTTGGCCGCCGTTATAATAAGAGTATTTTAGGAATAGAATACTGTTTTAAAGGGGGTATGGGTTACGCAAAGGCTCGTTATTGTTACCGGTTTGTCTGGAGCCGGCAAAACCCAGGCTTTACACAGCCTGGAAGATCTGGGTTTTTTCTGCGTGGACAACCTGCCTCCGGCGCTGATCCCGAAATTCGCTGAACTCTGTGCACAAGCGGCCAATAAAATTAATAAAATAGCATTAGTTGTAGACATCAGGGGCGGGGAGTTCTTTGACACCTTCTTTGAAGTATTGTCTGACCTTGACGCCAAGGACATCAGGTGCGAAATACTTTTTCTCGAGGCTTCAAATGAAACACTGGTGCGGCGTTTCAAGGAGTCCAGGCGGCGTCACCCCTTAAGCACGTACGGAGAGGTGCTGGAAGGGATACAGGAGGAAAGAAGCCGTTTGGAAGATTTACGGGGCAGGGCGAACAAAATAATCGACACCTCAAATATGGCGGTGCAGCAGTTAAAAGAGGTGATTAACGGTATCTTTGCCGACAACGCCTGTGCCTCCGGGTTGCATATCACGGTTATTTCGTTTGGGTTTAAATACGGCATACCTCTTGATTCGGACCTGGTTTTTGATGTCCGTTTTCTGCCGAATCCGTACTACCAGAGTAACTTAAGGCCTTTTACCGGCAACGACGCGGTTGTTCGTGAATATGTTTTCAGTTTTCCGTTGACGAGTGAATTTATGGAAAAATTCTCAGATTTGGTCCAGTTTCTTATCCCCCAGTATTCCAAGGAAGGTAAAACCACTCTGATGATTGCTGTCGGGTGTACCGGAGGTATGCATCGTTCCGTAACCCTGGCTAACCGTTTGGGGGAAATATTATCTGAAAAGAATTTCCGGGTGACCGTACGTCACCGGGATATCAACCGTTCAAATTAATTTAGGAGATTCAGAAGAAGATGATCATAATCAAGTGGTTCTATCCGGGCATGCGGGTAAAACGCTGGTTGTTCATGGCTCTGGGGGGACTTGTGTTTGCCGGGGTGGGTATTGACTTGTTTACCGGCGGCATGGTTTCCAGTGACATAGCCGATTTCGTTCATCAGCTGGAAAAGAGCTATATTGTTCAGAGTAACAGTGTCATCGCAGGGGTCTTTGTTGTTGCTATGGGTATAGCTGTAATGAGCGTCGGCCTGTTGAAAGCGTTGCAATCGGTAGCCTCTGTGCTTTTGCCCGGGCAGGAGGGCAGGTTGGCTGAGTTTATTTACGAGAAGCGCAGCCTCAGGCGCGGGCCCAAAATCGTGGTGATAGGCGGAGGCACCGGGTTGTCCGTGCTGCTGAGAGGGTTGAAGAAATATACCAGCAACCTTACAGCCATAGTTACTGTAGCCGACGACGGAGGAAGTTCCGGCCGCCTGCGGGGCGATTTGGGTATTTTGCCGCCCGGTGACATTCGTAACTGTCTGGTAGCTCTTGCTGATAAAGAACCACTGATGGAAGAGTTGCTGCAGTACCGTTTTACAACTGGTGAACTAGCGGGCCATTGCATGGGCAATCTGCTTTTAGCCGCGCTGACCGGTGTGTCCGGCAGCTTTGACCAGGCCGTGCGCGGGCTGAGCAAGGTTCTGGCCGTGCGGGGGCGAGTGCTGCCGGCAACTTTGTCGAACATCACCTTGTGTGCTGAATTGGCAGATGGGACAGTGGTGCAGGGAGAGTCCAGCATTACCCGGAGCCAGGGTAAAATAAAACGAGTATTTATCAAGCCGCAGCGCTGTCTGCCGTTAGCCGAGGCGCTGGCCGCCATCCAGGCGGCCGACGCTGTTGTGCTGGGGCCGGGCAGTCTTTACACCAGCGTTATTCCGAACTTGCTGGTGAAAGGGATTCCCGAGGCTCTGGCCAGGTCTTCGGCTATTAAAATATATGTCTGCAATGTGATGACCCAGCCGGGCGAGACGGATGACTACACCGGTTCGGAACACCTCCGCGCGATTATCGCCCATGCCGGAAAATTTCTTGATTACGTTTTGCTTAACACCGGTCAGATTCCGGCCAGACTGCGCGTCCGCTACCGGCAGGACGGCGCCAGCCCTGTTTTAGCGGACCTGGAGAAAATAGAAGAGCTGGGGGTAACTGCTGTAGGTGAAAACCTGATTCACGAGACCCAAGTCGTGCGCCACCATCCGGATCAACTGGCCCAGGGGATTCTGCGCCTGATTATGTCACCGAACGGGTCCCAGGATCGGGTTCACTATCTTCATGAGCGCCGGAAGGCGGTTTATAATCAGGAGTTTTCCGGCGTTAAATCACGTTAAGTTTTGGAAAATAACCTGGATAAAATTATTCAGGAGGCGGGAACCCCGTCTCTTTTTGTTATATGTGTTATTCTCTTTTTGTTATTATGTTATAATATATAAGGAAGAAAGAAGGTTAGTGGTTTGTCTTTTTCGGCGGCAACAAAAAATGAGCTGGCCCGCGTCACCAGCCGGCAGTCATGCTGCCGTCTGGCTGAATTGGCTGCCCTGGTCAGGATGGACGGCAGTATTCAGATTAATGGAGAGCGGCTTGTGTCACTGCATATTGCCACGGAAAACGCCGCAGTCGCCAGAAAGATACTCTCCATGATCAAGAGTCTGTTTGACATGCGCACTGAGGTGCTGGTGCAGAGAAAAACCCGCCTCCGCAAAAACAATGTTTATTTGGTGCGTATTCCTCCCCAGCCGGAAGTAGATACGCTTTTGAACAGGTTGGGCATGATTGACCAGGACGGCCGGTTGATCAACAACGTGCGGGAAGACTTGTTAAAGAAGGAGTGCTGCCGCCGCGCCTACTTGCGGGGAGTTTTTCTCGGCGGCGGTTCGGTGAACAGCCCTGAAGGCACTTACCACCTCGAATTAATTACCGATAACGAAAAACATGCCGGCTATATCGGCAGGCTGATGCAAAAATTGAGACTGCCGGCCAAAGTAAGTGAGAGAAAAAACTGGCATGTTGTTTACTTGAAGGGCAGTGAACAGATAGTCCGTTTTTTAAATATCATCGGCGCCCACTCGGCGTTGCTCAACTTTGAAAACGCCAGGATATACAAGGACATGCGCAATCAGGTCAACCGCCTGGTTAATTGCGAAACCGCCAACTTGAACAAAACTGTTAACGCATCGGTCCGGCAGTTGGAAAATATCAAATTGGTGAGAGATACTATGGGTTTTGAGCATATTCCCGTTTCTCTGCGTGAAGTGGCTGAGTTGCGGGTTAAATACCCTGACGCGAGTCTTAAAGAATTAGGAGATTTTGCACAGCCCCGCTTAAGCAAGTCCGGTATTAACCACCGTTTGCGGAAAATTGAAGAAATAGCTGAAAAGATCAGGGGAAAGAAGTTCTAAAATAAAAAATTTATGGTATTTTGCTGGTGCGTATCTAACAATTACCTGCTGAATATTATGAAATGTATGAGTGTTTGGCAGGAATAAGCCTTTTCTTTAGTGAATTATTACTTTGAAATAAGTTCTCCGGGGGTGTGGACTTTTTATGCAGATGGGTTATAATCTTAACTTGGAACAGACCCAAAAGTTAGTCATGACACCCAAGCTGTGCCAGGCTATTACTGTGCTGCAGCTTTCTTCCCTGGAACTCTCTGCGTATATTGAACAGCAGCTCGAAGAAAACCCCTTGTTGGAGTTGCGGGAAGACGGTGTGTTTGATGACGTGGATAAAACCGGCGAGCCGGAAGCGGAAAAGCAGGATAATGGATTTAACTGGGAAGATTATTTCGAAGATCAATACCATGACGGCAGGGACGGCGGGATTATCCAAAAAGAAAGACAGCAGAAACAGATGGGATACGGTTACGAAAAATTCCTGTCTCAGACCCCCACTTTGTCTGATTATCTCCTGTCGCAGTTGAATCTAACCTCGTGCTACGGGACGGATAAGTTAATCGGGGAATATTTGATCGGCAACATAGACGACAATGGTTATCTGAGAGTCTCTCTCGCAGAAGTGCGGGAGCGGTTAAATGTTGATTTAAACAGAGTAGTTAAAGTTTTGCATTTAGTACAGAGTTTTGAGCCGGTGGGAGTAGGCGCCCGGAACTTGCAGGAATGCTTGTTGATTCAGATTGAGCGTTTAGGTATTAAAGACGATGTTACCAGTAGATTAATCAACCAACATTTAACCGACTTGGCTAAGGGGAGGCTTGTCAAAATAGCTCACAACCTGGGTGTGTCGATACGGGAAGTGCAGCAGTCCTCCGATCTGATTAAAACGCTTGACCCGAAACCAGGCCGTAATTTCACCGGTATGAACGACGCGTGTTATATTATACCTGATGTTGTTTTGGAAAAGGTGGGAGAAGAGTATATAATCCTGGTGAACGATGTCACCGTTCCGCGAGTAACTATTAACTCGGCGTATCGATCTGTATTGAATAAAGAAAACAATATTGATTCTGATACTCGCCGTTTTGTGGAAAATAAGCTCAATGCTGCTGTTTGGCTGATCCGGAGCATTGAGCAGCGGCGTTTGACTTTGTACAAGGTTGCCAGTTGTCTGGTTGAGTTGCAGAGGGATTTTCTGGATAGCGGTATTAAATACCTTAAGCCCCTGAACCTGAAAAAGGTCGCTGAAATTGTTGGTATCCACGAGTCAACGGTAAGCAGGGCCACTTCGAATAAATATATTCAGACTCCCCGCGGTGTTTTCGAGATGAAGTGTTTCTTTGCGACCGGGCTGAACAACGATGCCGGGACTAAAATTTCGGCGGGAAGCATTAAGAAATTACTTCAAGAGATTATCGCCGGGGAAGATAACAGGTATCCTCTAAACGACCAGAAGATAGCCGATATTTTTAGTCTGAGAGGGATACGTATTTCCCGGCGCACTGTGGCCAAGTACCGGGATGAACTGGGTATACCGGCTGTTCAGAAAAGAAAAAGGTATTAAATTGCAGGAGGCAGAATTCAGACACCCATGAAGCTTCGCTTTTTCGCCATTAGTATGGATGAAAATGATAAAGGTTTATTTTCGGAAGCAGTATTAGAGTGATTTCAAGATAAATAAACCATTCGCTCATGCTAACTGCTGAATTCTGAATACTTGAATAATTTCCGGGGTATGGCTAAAGTCATACCCTGATTTTTATTATGGAAAATTATATTGTCGAGAAGGAATTTGAAGAGCAAGTGAAGAATAAAGTATGTAATAATTAAATAAAATAGGCTCAATATGGTACACTAATGAAGGGAGTGGGTAACACTAATGGGGTGAAAATAGGGATTAATGGTCAAGGACGGATTGGTCGCGATCTGTTAAGAGGCGCTCTGAAGCGCCCGGATCTTGATGTCGTAGCGGTTAACCACAAAACCAGCCGGCTTTCAGTTTCAGAGACTTATGCGGAATCAGTCGCGCACATGATTAAATATGATTCGGTACATGGCGTTTATGACGCGGATATTCAAGTTAAAGATGGAAACTTTGTTATTAACGGAAAGGAAATCAAATTATTTGCGGAAGGTGATCCCACACTCCTGCCATGGAAGGAATTAGGCGTTGACATAGTACTTGAGTCCACCGGCAAATTTAACAACCCGGCGAATGCGGCGAAACACCTGCAGGCAGGGGCTAAAAAAGTCCTCTTGAGCGCCCCGGCCAAGGGCGGAGAGTGCTTAACGGTAGTTATGGGCGTTAATGAGGGTACGTATGACCCGGCGCAGCATCACGTGGTTTCCAATGCTTCCTGCACAACCAACTGCCTGGCGCCGGTGGCCAAAGTCCTTAACGACAAGTTTGGCATTGTCAAAGGGGTTATGACTACCGTGCACGCTTATACCAATGATCAGCAAATCTTGGATATGCCCCACCGGGACACGCGGCGTGCCAGAGCGGCCAACCTTTCCATTATACCTACCAGCACCGGTGCCGCTAAAGCGGTGGGACTGGTACTCCCGGAATTGAAGGGCAAACTAAACGGTTTCGCCATGCGGGTGCCGACTCCGAATGTGTCTGTGGTGGATCTGGTGGTGGAATTATCCAAGAAGACCAGTGCGGAAGAAATCAACGCGGCTTTTAAAGAGGCTTCGGAAGGAGCTCTCAAAGGGATTATGGAGTACTGCGAACTGCCGCTGGTATCAATAGACTTCAACGGCAACCCGCACTCGACTATTATTGACGCGCTTTCAACCATGGTCATGGAAGGGAATATGGCTAAAGTAATTGCCTGGTACGACAATGAGTGGGGATATTCCCAACGGTTGCTGGATCTGACTTCTTATGTCGCTTCTAAGGGCTTATAGGTGTAAATGTGGTCGCGGTGTTGCCCGCCGGCAACCCGCGACTATTTATAAGGAGGTGTATGAAAAATAGCCAAAAAAACTGTGCGCGACCTGGATGTGGCCGGCAAACGGGTGCTGGTCCGGGTGGATTTTAATGTTCCGGTGGATAAAAACGGCCAGGTGTCCGACGATACCCGGATCAAGGCGGCCCTTCCCACTATAAATTATCTTCTTGAAAAAAAGGCTAAAGTCATTCTGGCTTCACATCTCGGGCGCCCCAAAGGAAAAATAGACGACAAGTACAGGATGGACCCTGTAGCCAAGCGGCTCTCGGAATTGCTCGGGTTTTCAGTCCGAAAAGTTGACGATTGTATCGGTGAATTGCCGCAGGCCGCTATTAGCGGTATGCAGGTCGGGGATGTGGTTCTCCTCGAAAATGTCCGGTTCCATCCCGAAGAAGAGAAAAACAATGAAGAATTTGCCCGGAAGCTGTCCGAGTTGGCTGATATTTATGTTAACGATGCGTTCGGGACAGCCCACCGCGCCCACGCTTCCACTGAAGGAGTGGCTAAATTCCTGCCTGCCGTGGCCGGCTTCCTGATGGAGGGCGAACTGGCAATGCTCGGCAAGCTCCTGTCGGCGCCGGAAAGGCCTTTTATGGCCATCATGGGCGGGGCAAAAGTGTCCGATAAAATACCGGTTATCGCAAATTTATTTAACAAGGTCGACAGCCTGGTCATCGGCGGCGGTATGGCCAACACCTTTTTGAGCGCTACCGGCTGCGATACAGGCAAGTCACTTGTTGAGGCAGACAAGGTCGAACTGGCGAAAGACTTGATCGAAGAGGCTAAGAGCAAGGGGATAGACTTCCTGTTGCCTGTTGACGTTGTAATCGCGCCGGAAGCGTCGCCGGACGCAGAGCATAAAACCGTACCGGTAAGCCAGATCCCCGACGACTGGATGGCGCTGGATATCGGGCCGGAGTCGGTAAAACTTTTTGTTGAAGCCTTAAAATCAGCTAAAACCATTATGTGGAACGGTCCCATGGGTGTCTTTGAAATGGAGCCGTTTGCCAAAGGTACGGAAGCCGTGGCCGGCGCGCTGGCCACGATAGAGGCGACAACCGTAATTGGGGGCGGCGATTCGGTAGCGGCGGTGAAAAAAGCCGGAGTTGCCGAAAAGATGACCCACATTTCCACCGGCGGCGGCGCGTCCCTGGAGTTTCTTGAAGGCAAGCAGCTGCCCGGGGTAGTGGCTCTACTTGATAAATAGTGAATTCCAGTTGATGATTGGGGGGGCTGATGAAAATGATAATAAAGCGCAAGCCCATAATTGCCGGAAATTGGAAGATGTATAAGACGGTTTCCCAAGCTTTGGCGTTTGTCAATGAATTAAAGCGGGCAGTAGACGAAATCAAGGACGTTGAGGTCGTCGTGTGTCCGCCTTTTACTGCCTTGTTTCAAGTGTCTGAGGCGCTGCGCGGCACCGGCATCGGTGTGGGCGCGCAGAATGTGTACTGGGTGGACGAAGGCGCTTTTACCGGTGAAATATCACCCTTGATGTTAAAAGAGGCCGGCTGTTCATATGTAATCATCGGCCACTCCGAGCGCAGGCAGTATTTCGGAGAAGTTGATGATTATGTTAATCGCAAGATTAAAGCCGTTTTGGCGCACGGCCTGACCCCGATAATGTGCGTGGGTGAACGGATCGAGGAGCGGGAGTCGGGTATTACAGAGAAAATAATAAAAACTCAAACAGAGGCGGGGCTGGCCGGCCTGGTGGCCGACCAAGCGGCCGGGCTGGTAATCGCCTACGAGCCGGTTTGGGCCATTGGTACGGGAAAAACCGCTTCAGACGCGGACGCTCAGCAAGTGATCGGGTTTATCCGCAAGCTGGTAAGTGACCTATACGGCGCGGATGTGGCGGCAAAGGTGCGTATCCAGTACGGCGGCAGCGTAAAACCGCAAAACGCCGCGGGCCTGATGGCGCAGCCGGATATCGACGGCGCCCTGGTGGGCGGCGCCAGCCTGGATGTGGACAGTTTTTCAGGTATAGTAAAAGCAGCCGCCGGAGTTTAGATTCTATTCTGACATCCGACTTCCGACGACTGACGACCGAAACCGGAGGTTCCTGATTTGAAGACAAATAAAAAACCCCTGGTCCTGGTAATAATGGACGGCTGGGGTCTTAGTTCCAGGGTTGAAGGCAACGCTATCGCCCGCGCAAACACGCCAAATGTGGATAGCTGCCTGGCCAGCTACCCTCACTGCGCCCTCGTTTGCTCCGGTGAGGAAGTAGGCCTCCCCGAAGGTCAAATGGGCAACTCGGAAGTGGGTCACTTGAACATCGGCGCCGGCCGGGTGGTCTACCAGGAATTTACCCGGATAAACCGGGCTGTCAGGGACAAAAGTTTTTTTGAGAACAAGATATTGCTGGAATCCGTCAAACATGTCAAAAAGAATGGTTCCGCACTCCACCTGATGGGGTTGCTGTCTGATGGCGGTGTGCACAGTCACATTAATCATTTGTTTGCCTTGTTGGAGCTGGCGGCGCGGGAAAATCTTAACCAGGTGTTTGTTCACGCTTTCCTTGACGGGCGGGATGTGCCGCCCGCCAACGCCAAAGAATACTTTACCCTTCTCGAAGCCAAGTTTGTTGAATTGGGCTTCGGAGCGGTGGCGACGGTAATGGGCCGTTATTACGCCATGGACAGGGACCGCCGCTGGGAGCGTGTGGAGCAGGCCTATAACGCCATGGTTTGCGGGGACGGAATTCAGGCGAATAGTCCGTTCGACGCGGTAGACCTCGGGTACGGCAGGGGAGAAACAGATGAATTCATCCGGCCGACGGTAATCGCGCGGGAGGGTGGCAAACTGGTGGCTGGAGTATCTGACGGTGACGCCATCATATTTTACAACTTTCGCCCGGACCGGGCGCGCGAGTTGACCCGTGCTTTTATAGATGAGGATTTTGACGGGTTTGCCCGTCGTGACGGGTATCCGAAGGTGCATTTCACCTGCATGACGCTGTATGACAAGACCATTAAAGCGCCTGTGGCTTTTGAGCCGCAGCGGTTGGGTAACACCTTAGGCCAGGTGTTCAGCGACAATGGAATCGTTCAGTTAAGGCTTGCCGAGACGGAAAAATACGCGCATGTGACGTTTTTCTTTAACGGTGGTGTTGAAGCGCCCAACCCGGGTGAAGAAAGAATTCTGATTCCCTCTCCCAAAGTGGCGACTTACGACCTGAAGCCGGAAATGAGCGCGGTTGAAGTTACCGATACATTTTTAGAACAACTGAACACGGGCAAGTTCGATGTAATCATCATGAACTATGCGAACGCCGACATGGTCGGGCATACCGGTGTTATGGACGCGGCTGTCAGCGCGGTGGAGACTGTGGACCGTTGCCTGGGCAGAGTGATCCCGGCCGTGCTGGAAAAGAACGGCACTGTTCTGATCACCGCGGACCACGGCAACGCTGATGAAATGATCGATGAAAACGGCGAGGTCTTTACCGCCCACACCACTAATCCGGTGCCATTTTTGATGATCCGCCGCGATGCAACAGGTGTTTTCCTGCGTGACGGAAGCCTGGAGGACATTGCCCCAACCATGCTTGAACTGCTGAATATTCCCAAGCCGCGGGAAATGACCGGTAAATCGTTAATGCAAAATGCCAGTACAATTAAATAAGGGGGAATACCTGTGTCAACATTAATAGAAGACATTTATGCCCGGGAAATTCTTGATTCCCGC
Source organism: Pelotomaculum terephthalicicum JT (assembly GCF_022410535.1). GTDB lineage: Bacteria > Bacillota > Desulfotomaculia > Desulfotomaculales > Pelotomaculaceae > Pelotomaculum_D > Pelotomaculum_D terephthalicicum. The sequence continues at coordinate 126,079 of NZ_JAKNBL010000005.1, read as the reverse complement.
GGCAACCCAACCATTGAGGTGGAAGTGGTCCTGGAAAACGGGATCATGGGCAGAGCGGCCATTCCATCCGGGGCGTCCACAGGCGCCTATGAAGCAGTCGAATTAAGGGACGGCGACAGCAAGCGATACAACGGCAAAGGGGTTCTGAAGGCGGTTGAGAATGTCAACTCCATCCTTGCTCCTGAAATAGCCGGATACGATGCGACGGATCAGGCCGGTATCGACCGGGCCATGCTGCAGTTGGACGGGACACCGAACAAGGGCAAGTTCGGCGCCAACGCCATTTTAGGCGTGTCCATAGCCGCAGCTAAGGCCGCCGCGGAAGCGGTGGGCCTGCCTCTCTACCAGTACCTGGGGGGCACAAACGCCAAAGTGCTGCCGGTGCCGATGATGAATATCTTGAATGGCGGCAAGCACGCGGATAACAACGTCGATATTCAGGAATTCATGGTTATGCCGGTCGGCGCCGCGAATTTCGCCGAAGCGCTGCGGATGAATACAGAAATATATCATACGTTGAAGAGTGTGCTGAAAAAGAAAGGGCTAAACACCGCGGTCGGTGACGAGGGCGGTGTGGCGCCGATGCTCGGGTCAAATGAAGAGGCGCTGGCGGTGATCATTGAAGCGATTCAAGCCACAGGCTATCAGCCCGGCGAGGAGATTGCCCTGGCTATCGATGCCGCCGCGTCGGAATTTTTCAAAGAAGGCAAATATGTTTTGGCGGCCGAAAACAAAAGCCTTACCGCGGCTGAGATGGTGGACTATTACACCATGCTGGTGGATAAGTATCCGATTATATCCATCGAAGACGGTCTGGCTGAAGATGACTGGGACGGCTGGAAAATGCTGAACGAGCGTCTGGGCAAGCGGATTCAAATTGTTGGTGACGACCTATTTGTCACAAACACCGAACGCTTGGCCCGGGGCATCCAGTTAGGTGTCGCCAATTCAATTTTAATTAAGCTGAATCAGATCGGCACCATAACTGAGACTCTGGACGCTATTGAAATGGCTAAGCAAGCCGGGTTCACGGCGGTTGTTTCGCACCGTTCCGGTGAGACGGAGGACGTAACCATTGCCGATCTGGTGGTGGCGACTAATGCCGGACAGATCAAGAGCGGCGCGCCATGCCGCACGGACCGGGTAGCCAAGTACAACCAGTTGCTGAGAATTGAAGAGGAATTGGGCCTCCTGGCCCTTTATAAAGGAAAGGGTGTTTTTTATAACATAAAATAGAATCGCCGTATTGCGAATACTAATGAATAATAATGCATTTGTCCGGGGGCTGATGGTTAGGTCCCCGGCAGTTTTTTTTCTCATGTCTCTGAAATCTGAAAACTTGCTATAGACTACTCTACTCTGAAAATTAAAAGACTCTTAATCCTTGAAGACAATAATTAACAAAGCCAGCTAAGCATGAACCTGGCAGCAAAATGACAGTAACAACACAAGAATTTAAGCTACTGATTCAATGGTGACCTTGCATCCAAGAGAATGATTATTCCGTCCTGCGTGCTTCCCGAATGGGAGCAACTATCTGTGGTGCACCTGGTCGTTGGGGTCTGTCTAAATATCGGGCTCGTGGCACCAAGCTAGTTCGACCTCCCTTCGCCAGCCGTAAAAGTAAGAGATTCTATGTGATGCTATTTTCATCCTTCTGATGGTGTTGCGTTAGTAACATATTTGTCTAAATATTTGTTCTATGACGATTGTCAGTTATAACGCGCTGTGGTAAAATGAATTTGGTTTATTTACCGTTGATCCCGGTATTGCCATGTATTTACCTTATTTTAATAAATTTCTTATATTTTTAAAGATATTTTAAAATATTGAATATTGCAATTGGATTAGGTTACTTAAACCGATATATCAAAAACGTCTAAGGTTTGGCAATTTCCGGGATACAAGACCTAATAAGGAGGTGAACTGTGTAGTGAAGATCGCAGTGACTGCCCTGCATGTCATTTTTTCTGTTGCACTGATCGCTGTCGTAATTCTGCAATCCGGCAGGAGCGCCGGTCTGTCTGGATCAATCGCCGGTGGTGCGGAAACACTATTCGGTAAAAAGAAGGGGCTGGACGAGTTGCTGGGGAAAGTCACTATCGTGGTGGCGGTATTATTCGCGGCTACCGCACTAGGTTTGGTTGCCTGGAAATAGTTTGAAAAGAAAAAAGAATTTTGGGAAAAGTAGAAAAAAAGAAATTTTGGGAGAAGCGGAAGAAAAAAGAAATTTTGGGAGAAGTGGAGGGTTAATAAAGTGCAGGACATTACTCTGGCCTATTATGGCGCGGCCGCAGGGTTGATTGCCCTACTCTTTGCGCTTGCCACTCTGGCTAGCATTTTGAAAGAGTCCATGGGCACCCCCAGAATGAAGGAGATCTCTGAAGCTGTTCAGGAAGGCGCCATGGCTTACCTGAACCGTCAGTATAAGACCCTGATTCCTTTTACTATTGTTATTGCCATTCTTCTTGTTGTAGTATTACCAATGCTTGATCCGCGGGTTGAAGGCGTTCCCCTGTGTGTATCCTTCCTGGTTGGTGCTATTTGCTCAGCCATAGCCGGTTATATCGGTATGAACAGCACTACTAAGTCCAACGCCCGTACCGCTGAAGCCGCGCGCAGCCATGGACTGGGCAAGGCGCTAAACGTTTCATTCCGCGCCGGCGCTGTCATGGGCTTGTCCGTTGCCGGTCTGGGCCTGTTGGGCGTTTCTGCTTTATTTATTATTTATGGAGACGCTGTGGTGATCAACAGCTTTGCTTTCGGAGCGTCCGCTATCGCGTTCTTCGCCCGTGTCGGCGGCGGGATCTACACTAAGGCTGCTGACGTCGGCGCCGACCTGGTTGGTAAGGTAGAAGCCGGTATTCCGGAAGACGACCCGCGCAACCCGGCTACCATCGCCGATAACGTTGGTGACAACGTCGGTGACACAGCCGGTATGGGCGCCGACTTGTTCGAGTCTTACGCCGCTACTACCATTGCCGCTATGATTATCGGCAACAGTATTTTTGGAATGGAAGGCGCGCTTTTCCCACTGGTGGTTGGCGCGATCGGTATCATTGCTTCTATCATCGGTACCTTCTTCGTCCGCACCAGTGAAGGCGGCAACCCGCAGGCAGCCCTTAATGTGGGACTGTGGGCCACCAACATTATGACTGCTATCGGTGTCTACTTCCTTTCTGTCAGTACCTTTGGCTCTAAAGAAGGTTTTGGCATCTTTCTTGCTGTTGCTGCCGGTCTTATCGTTAACGTCGCCATCGGCGCCCTTACCGAGTACTATACTGCCAACACCAAGACTCCCTGCCGGCGCATCGCTGAAGCCTCTAAAACCGGCCCGGCCACTAACGTGATCCAAGGCTTGGCGGTAGGTATGGAATCAGTATTTTTACCCATGCTTTTCTTTGCCGCTGCCATTTGGTTTGCTTTCTGGGCAGCCAGTTTTGTTAATCCCGAACACGCTATTTATGGTATCGCTATGGCCGCGATGGGCATGCTTTCCACCGCAGGCATTGTGGTGGCCATGGACTCCTTCGGTCCTGTTGCCGACAACGCCGGCGGTATTGCCGAAATGGCCGAGCTGCCGCCTGAAGTCCGTAAAAAAACCGACAAGCTGGATGCTGTTGGCAACACTACTGCTGCGATCGCTAAAGGGTTTGCCATTGGTTCCGCTGCCCTGACCGCCCTGGCCCTCTTCCAGGCCTTTGCCGACGAAGTGGTGCGCAACCCGAAACTGCAACATCTGCTGGTTGACGGTCAACTGGTAATGAACTTGAATAACCCAAAAGTTTTAATCGGGCTTTTAATCGGCGCCGCGGTTCCTTTCGTGGTTGGCGCTTCCACTATGCGTGCTGTTGGTGAGGCTGCTTTCAGTATGATTAACGAAGTACGACGCCAGTTCCGCGAGATCCCCGGCATCATGGAAGGTAAGGGCAAGCCTGACTACGCCCGTTGCGTGAGTATCGCCACCGGCGCTGCTATCAGCAAGATGATCTTTCCCGGCCTGGTTGCGGTTGGTATGCCCATTCTCGTAGGCTTTGGTCTGGGAGCTTTGTCGCTGGCTGGTTATCTGACTGGTTTAACCGCAACTGGTGTTCTGATGGCTCTGTTCCTGGCTAACGCAGGCGGTGCCTGGGATAACGCCAAGAAGTGGATTGAAGAGGGCAACCTGGGTGGTAAGAAAATTGACGGCGAGCCCAACCCGATTCACCAGGCTGCTGTTATCGGCGACACCGTCGGTGACCCCTGCAAGGACACCTCCGGCCCGGCTATGAACCCGCTAATCAAGGTTGCCGGTACTGTCTCCCTGATTATCGGTTCTGTACTTTTACGCTAAAAACAAAAAAAATGCCGGGTTTCCCCGGCATTTTTTTTACCCGTTGAAAATTGATAAAAATGGTTTATACTAGTAGGATAGAAGATTTGCCGAACCGAAGAGAAGGTGAAACGATGGCTAAATTCCTGCGTGAAGACAATATGTGCTTCGCCTGCAGCGCACGCAATCCTATCGGGCTAAAATTAAAATTTGAGCAGGATGGCGACATCTGCCGGACATATTTTATCGCCGGGACAGAGCATCAAGGCTGGAATGGGGTGCTGCACGGCGGGCTGGTTGCCACTTTGCTAGATGAAGTGATGGCCCAGTGGTTATGGGTGCGTGATATCGCAACGATGACTGCTGAAATTACCACCCGTTACAGTAAAGCAGTTCCGGTGGGAGAGCGGCTTACCCTGGAAGCGAACCTGTTGGCCGACCGTAGAAGGTTGGTTGAGATGGCGGGCAGGTTGATCCTGCCGGATGGTACTGTGGCGGCGCGGGCAAAGGCCAAATTTTTGAAGATGGACCCGGAAAAGATGTCGAAGGGGGAACTGAAACTTGAACAGAACAGAGGCCGTGGCGCTGCTGAAGAAAAACCTGACAAATAAAAACTTGTTTAACCATTCTCTTGCGGTTGAAGCCGTAATGCGCCGTCTGGCGCGGCATTTCGGCCAGGACGAAGAGAAATGGGGGCTGGCCGGACTGCTGCACGATATCGACTACGACCGTACTAAGGACGACCCGGAACGTCACAGCATAGAAGGCGCCGCCTTGCTGGAGGAATCCGGTTTGCCGGAAGATATAGTTTACGCGGTAAAAGTGCATAACGAACGGCATGGACTACCTCGTGAATCACTTATGGATAAAGCTCTTTTCGCCAGCGATCCGGTTACCGGATTGATAGTAGCCGGCGCGTTGATCAGGCCGGAAAAGAAGTTGGCGGTAGTTGATGTTCCTTTTCTAATGAAACGTTTTAATGAGAAATCATTTGCCCGCGGGGCGAACCGGGAAACGATCAAAGCTTGTTCTGAATTATCGCTTTCCCTGGAAGAATTTCTTGGGCTAAGCCTTGAAGCGATGCAGGGCATTGCCGCAGAACTAAAACTATAAATCTGATTATAGCTTTTTAACTTGACAAACCATGCCCGCCTGCTATAATGAAAGCATTTCCCGGCACCATTAAAATAAAATGGTACCCGTTAAAGTTCTGGTGATTAAGCATGGGATATAAAACCGTAACTGAAAACAGAAAAGCCCGGCATGAATATCATGTTATAGAGACCTTTGAAGCAGGCCTGGCTTTGACCGGAACCGAAGTAAAATCCCTGCGTGCCGGGCGAGCCAACCTGCAGGATAGCTACGCCCGCGTTGAAAACGCCGAACTTTTATTGTATAATATGCATATAAGCCCTTATGATCAAGGAAACCAGTTTAACCATGAACCCAAGCGCACCCGTAAGCTTTTGATGCACAAAGTGGAGATTTTGCGCTTGTTGGGTAAAGCCAGGGAAAAAGGTTTGGCCTTAATCCCGCTAAAAGTATATTTTAAGGATGGCATTGCCAAGGTGGAACTGGCGCTGGCCAAGGGCAAGAAGATATATGACCGGAGAGATGACATAGCCGCGCGTGACGCCCGGCGGGAAATCGACCGGGCTGTGAAGGAAAGGTCAAAGATGTATTAGAATAATATTACTGTCACTATTCACCAGATATTATTTTACGGGGGCGTAAAGGTTTCGACGGGGGAAGCGGTGGCAGGAGGAGCGAGCCGGGGTTCCATCAGCCCGCAATACGGTGGAAAACTTATAATTGCCAACGAAGAATACGCTTTAGCTGCTTAGTTGCAGTTAACCTTCTACCCGCGCTGGGCCCGTGGCCCGGGCTAGGGGGTCATCTAAACGGGCTGGCTTGAGTCCAATTCTCGGAGGATTCAAGCAAGACTTATCGAGATAGTTCCAACGGAGCTTGGCTGTAAGCGCCCGCGGAGCAAAATCTAAACTACAGCCTGCGCTCGGAGACACTCCTGTGGTCGGTCTTCCGGACGGTGGGTTCGATTCCCCCCGCCTCCACCAGATTATCTACCATCTATTGATAAAAAGAATTTTATCGGTGGGTGGTTTTTGTTTTGCATGGAAAGCCGGTATCTAAACCGTTCCTGCGTTTTTGCGGGACGGCTTTTATCTATTTGGGCGGGTTATTTTGCCGTTGGCAAGAGGAAATCTTACCGTTTTCCGGTGGGGTTGGCAGGGATAATCGTTGAAATTTAGCAGGGGTGTGCATCGCCAACAGGCAATCGTTGAAAGATTGGGATGAATCGTTGAAATATTGCATGAATACGTTTTAGTATCTGAATTTGATGTAGTCCCTATTTGCATATTCTTGTGTGGCTCACCTTTTTCGGAAAAGATGAGCCACAGTTTGCATTATTTTAACTCGGATTATTAGGGGCTTTTACTCATCATTTATCTTTGGTCTCAACCATACATTTTTAAGTTAAATCATAGAGAGGCGGCATTGGACGGCCATTCCCTTTCTTATTCAGATGTTCCTCTTCTAAATTAACATCTTTTTTTAAAATCACAGGGATACCCTTGCTTTGTACAACAAACGCCAGCAAAACTTTACCTACCTATGATTATCTCAAACTTCTGAAGTTTACCATAATTATTTTGAGTATTTCATATTCGAAGAGCTCTGGGATGTTCTGGGAAAATAAACGCCAACTATACGCGGCTGCATCTTCACCTAAAAAGAAAAAAATTGACTCTTTGTGTATGCTAGTCTATGATTAGACTATAGATAGCCCTAAAATAGACTAAATTTAGTCTGTTATATTGACCCTTTAGGAGCTGATTAGGTGAAGGAAAAACCGGGATTAGTGTATTTAGATACTTATGTTTTACAAAAAGATATGCGGATTCGATTGCCTAAGGAGATTATTCATAATTTGAATATCCAAAAAGGCACAACATTTTTTGATATATATCTAGATTCAGTTAAAAAAGAAATTGTGTTAAAGGTTAAAGTCGACTGACTCCTACGGAGGGACAACTATGAGCTTGGACACACCAATCAATATTACCCATAAAAACGAAATAACAAAAATTGCGGATACTTTGATTAGGGCTAGAGACCTAATCCTCGAATCAAATGAAGATATTAATTTATCTACAAACCAGCAATTACGGTTGGTATTAATATGCTGCCTTGCTTTAATGAAGAAATACTATTCATCGTTAAATACTCATGAGAATTCTTCTAATAGCTTTCATAATATCTGCGCATATTTTGAAAAAATTTCAAATGGAAAAAGCGATTGGGTTAAAGATTATATATCTTTGCAATACGATGTAGATTTATCCAAGGTAATACAGGAAATACAAAGTTCCTATAATCCAGAAACATTCCCTTATCTACTTCCTTATGCTTTGGAAGTATTAGAATATAGTGAATATGATTTAGAAAGGGCGGAAAGAGATCGTAGAAATGGTATTGTGACTGTTAAAAAGAAAAAAAGAGGTATTTATTATACCCCTAATGATATTGCTTTTTATATGGTGGATATTTGTACAAAAGAATTGATGAAACTACCGAACTACGTTTCTCTTGAGAATTATAAATTTGTTGATTATAGCTGTGGTAGCGGAATATTTCTATTACAGGTTCTAAATATACTAATTACGTGCCATGTTAATGATTTTGAGAAATGTATCTCCATTATTCAATCATCTCTCTTTGGTATTGATATAAGTCCATATGCTGTTGATATAACTCGTTTTTTAATTATATGTTATATATCTTTATTATTCGGAGATAGAAAACTCGACTATGATTCACTTATAAAGATATTAAACCAAAATATAATTTGTGCTGATGCAACAAATATACAAGCCCTTAGCGATGAATATCGTCATTTTCCAAAAAAATTTAACTGTATAATTGGTAATCCTCCATATGTATCAATAACGGAGCGAGATCAATCTAATGAGAGCAACTTTCGTAGTAATTTGTTTATTCCTTTTGTTAACAATTTAATTGATTGTAGTGAAAGCTGCTCTGTAAGTTCCCTTATTATACCTTTGTCTTTTACCTATAGCAGTCATAAGGGTTTTAAAAAACTAAGAAAAAGAATTGAACAAGATACAGCTGTATGGAAAATTGAGAATTATGATCGTAGTCCAGATTCATTATTTGGGGATGATGTTAAATCTCGAAATTGTATTATAATCCGAAAATCAAACGGATTATCAAAAAATATCTTTACAACAGGTTTATTACGTTGGACATCTATCAATCGTAACGATTTTTTGCTGTCACCAAAGAAATACTCTGATATTACGGATATTTCCATAGAACCATTTATCCCAAAATTAGGAAGTGCAATTGAACTTAAAGCATATAAAGTGCTAAGTAATAATGAGACTTCTTTACTTAAAATACTGAAGCCGGCTTCGCCTGAATCTAAGGCAAAGCTCGTTTTAAACAGTACTGCATATAATTGGATATGTGCTTATGATCATATTCCTCCCTCGATTGATGAGTACGGTAATGCATATATATCAAAAGATAAGAAATATTTCACTACTGATTCAATAGAAGATTTATATTTTTCTATAGCTTGTCTAAATTCAGTCACCGCCTATTGGCTTTGGACAGTGACGGGAGACGGATTTCATGTTACCAATAGATTTCTAGAACATTTTGGCATTGAAAAACGTCTCTTTACAACCACCACCTATACACAATTGTTTAAATTAGGCAAACAGTTTTCAAAAGAACTAGTTTGCTATCCTACCCAATCTATCAATAAAGGAAAGATTATTACAAACTATGATCATTCAAAATTAATGCCAATCGTCCTTAAAATTGATAATCTAATTGCTGAATCTCTTCTTTTACCTGATGGTTTTCCCACTTATTTACATGCATGGTACAGCCAAATTGTAAGTTGTGGACGCTTGGCAAAGATAAAGAACAACGCTGAGAGGAGCTATTATTAATGGCGAAAATTCCAGATAACGTTAAGGAAGCTTCAATAATATCTACAGAGGAATGGAAAGAATGGACGAAAACTGTATGGAGCATTGCTAATGTAAGCGATCCAATTCATCCTGCAGTTTTTCCTCTAGAAATTCCCCATAGACTAATTCGAATGTTTTCTTTCTATGGCGAAACAGTATTAGACCCCTTTTCAGGGATGGGGACAACTGGTAAATCTGCAATAATTAATGGCCGTCGTTACGTAGGCATAGAAGTAAATAGCGAATACTTACAGTTGTCATATGAACAAATAATAGAATTTGCGAATACAAACAATATTGTTTTAAGTGAAGGAGATATTTCTCTTATTAACGATACCTGCCTAAATATGGATTACATCCCGGATAACAGTATTGGGGTAGTGGTAACATCTCCTCCCTATTGGAATAAAGCTGATTATGGAGATTATGAAGGAAATATAGGTAGTATTAAATTCTATGATGATTTCTTGAATTATATGGAAACTGTAATCTCAAATTGTTATAGAGTGTTGATGCCCGGTCGTAAACTCTGTATTGTTACTGCTAATGTGAATCAAAATACTAAGGAATATGGACTAGTTACAATACCGATTGCTTCAGACTTGACAAAAATTGCTCAGCAAAAAGGTTTTTCTTTAGTCAATCAAATCATTTGGAATAAAAACGGTACCGGTGGGAAATGGGGATCAGCTAATTCGCAGAGGCCGATTTTTGGAAGTTATCCTTATCCTCCGAACTTTTTATTCAAAAATGTAAATGAATATATAATAATTGTACAAAAACCGGATCCAAAAAAGAAAAATTCAAAAGCGCCATCTTATTTTGATTTATTTCGCAATGAGCCACGATAGACATACGCTAATTAGCCTCTCATCTGGATTGGGCATATGGTTTTAACCTAGTATGCTGGGAATGGAGGGGCGAAAATTGAAACGAAAACAGTGCGCGAATACGCTACCTGTCTCCAGTGTGGTTATAGACGGGTGCTCAATAGCGTGAGTCAAAGAATCGCTTAACATGTCAGTGCAAGTGCAGTTTCGGGTGGTTCTATCACACTATCAGCAGAAAGCTACAAGTTAAACAAAATCATAAGGATTCAAGCCAGCAATATCATATTTATGAAGATATATAGTCTAAATTAAGAGGGTCAAACCGCAAGAGGGGGTCATTTATTAACCTCCTCTAAGATTTTTATTGTTGAGTACACAAAACCGTATATGGACAATCTTTTTCGATTTGTTGATCCTATGCCTTTCCTTAATTAAAATATAATTGCAATACTATCATTGCGTATTCCACAACAATTGGCCATCAAATCCGAAAATGATCGACCACTTGTTCCGGGTGGAAGCCGACCAGTTGATATAGCGCTTCTGCAGTGTGCGTTGATCCGACTGGACAAGTCCATTGACATACTGACCTCAGCATAGGTGTAATTACTGGCGCTGAGAATCGCTACGAATAGGTATGCCGGGCGGGTTTCCCCTGTTTTTTTTTCAACAACGGGTATAGTCTGTCCTGCCCAGTCAACAAACAATTTCTCTCCAGCCTTATGAATTCGGCGTATTGATATTATCCAGGTCCTGCCGCCACTTATGGTACAATTCGCAGAAGTGGCTGTATTGAATAGTTACTCCCTTTGCGACTTAGTTCTTTGTGGATGTGATCGAAATCAGGTTTTGGTCCTGATCGGGCGATATTGGATTTCCAGGGAAAGAGCAGTTGTTCCAATACTCAATCGTTGTACTCTTCTGGTAATGGCCAGGACAGCCCGGCATCCTCGGCTCTCATAAGGTGATCTTTAACCGCGCTGTGAGAGATGCTAAGACTTTTTGCAATGGCAGCCCCAGCCCTGCATCCAAATGGAGACGCATGATTTCTCTTGTTTTCTGCATGAAAACTTCCTCGAATAGCGTAGTCTCCGTGAGACCTATAATTATTACAGCACACTATCCGAGTTAATTTGTTATATTTTTGCATTATTGGTTTTCAAAGAAATACTAATTTATGCAGAAATGCTGGTCGGTGAAATCCGGAAGGGTGTCCGGTCGATCCCGGAACTAATGGCCTATCAGTACCGGAATACGCACTATCATTATATATATGTTTATATTGCGAGTTCTCTAATTATTTTCGCCTTTCATACAAATGGGTTAAATTTGAAGGATTAAAACGATTATCACAGAACTGTGTAAATAAATAATTTTAAATTAAGGAGGCTAAAAACTATGAACGTTACTTTTGTATCCCAGTATGCAGGTGAAGAAGCTCACTATAAAGATATAAATAATCAGTTGCTAAGCTCGAACAAATACAAGTCCTTTAGATTATTATCTGCTTTTGTTACTTTAGGAGGACTTGTAATGATTGAGGAGGCCTTATCAAAATTCATTAGTGAAGGAAACAGCATTGACTGGATTATTGGGATTGATCAAGGAATAACCTCAAGGGAAGCTTTGGAATTTCTAAAAGGTCTACAAATTAAATATCCAGATAATGTGAATATTAGAATATTAACTGCAGGCAGCAATAGTTATATATTTCATCCCAAGGCATATTGCTTCGAAAATGATGAAGACTGTGTAATATTAACCGGATCAGCCAACAGCACAGAAGGTGGGTTATTAGGTAACTTTGAACTTTCCATGAAAGCTTCATTTAAAAAAAATGAAGCTAAAGGTCAGGAAACATATCAAGATTTTACACGGGTTTGGAATCAATATACAACTCCATTGGAACCATTAACAAAGGACAATTTGATCAATTTAGTTTCGCAAGAGGGCGAAGATCTTATTAATAAGATAGGCGAGAACAGTAGTGAAGTAAAAAAAGCAAGATCCTCAGTACGAAGCGCACACCCACTAAATTCAATAAATAAAGGTCCTGAAATTTCAAGAAAAATTCGTGCGATCCATGGCCCTAGAACCGGAATAAACAAAGGCGTAACTGAAGACGATGGAGGTAATGAATCTAAATCTGCTATCACAAGAAGAAATGAGAGTCAAATTAAAAATGAAACATTACAGTATCTAGTTATGGATATCCTCACCGAAACAAGAAAAACTCAAGTCCAATTCCCCGTTGAAGTGATGAAAACCTTTTTATCTGGATTTGAAAGTATTGAACTCTATTACAGAGACAGGATCGATGGTAGCATTACTCACGAGTCAACAAGGCCTATAGTTGACCTTCCCCATAATAATACTCATCGATTAGAAATAATACAAATAAAAGACAGAGAAAGACCTCTAATCATGCAAATGTCAATGATTCCAGGTACACTTAATCAATTTATCTATGAACTGGTTGATAAAGATGATGCTGATTTTACATACTTAGATTCGCTTTTGAATGAAGAAGGAAAACAAACTAGGAAAGGATCACGTCGCTGGGTTTTGAAATAGAATTTGATATAGATCTTATCTACTGCTGTAGTGATAGAAATAATTTACCTAAAAGAATTATGCGATTTGATGGTCAGTTTATTCAAATAAATTTACTTGTACCATATTATTTACAGCATAGAAGGCTCTATTAGTGAGGGGATTGTGTCATGGCAGGCAATCGTTCTTTTACCGATTATGTCGCAAGCAGGTTTTATAATGAATTTTATTCAGCCATAGAGGAATATATTGGAGAAAAACCAGATAATTTAGATTTAAAACTACGCAAAGTGCGGAACATAGGTAATGTTTCTCTCGCAGATTTGGAAGTCAAATTGGTTTCAGTTAATGACCTTCCAGACATGAGAATTGAGTTTGATGTCGTTGTAGAAGCGGAAATCGAAGTTTCCGAAGGTAATCATCATTATGATGACTATGATCAGTGTAACCAGTGGTTTTCATTGCGCTGCACCGGTGACTTGGCTTGCAGTCTGGATGATTTTGAGATCGCCAGTATTAGCATATACAACCAAAAGAACAAGATGCCCAGACCGATGTCAGACGCCCTGGTTCCATATATCCGCAAAGAGGAACTGGAGACAGTTGCCTATGACTTTTTAAGCAGGTATTACCCGGAAACTTTAAAAACACCCATTGCAGTGGAACCGCTAAAACTGGCCGCGAGAATGGGCCTCGAAGTTAAGATAACGGATATTACTGAGGATTTATCCATCTTTGGACAGGTATATTTTCATGATTGCGAAGCGGAATTATATGACTCTGATAAGAATGAGATGGTATTTACGCCAGTAAAGGCACGAACAATTATTGTCGACCCCAAAGCTTACTTCCTGCGTAATATAGGTACCGTGCACAATACTATCGTACACGAGTGCGTTCACTGGGACAAGCACAGAAAAGCTTTTGAATTGGAGCGTTTGTATAATAACAGTGCCAGCACCATTAAATGCCAAGTGGTCGGTGGTATGAAAGGCAACAACAGGGATGCCACTGACTGGATGGAATGGCAGGCCAACTCCTTAGCCCCCAAAATTCAAATGCCCCTTGCCATGTTTAAGACCAAAGCGTTTGAACTTATAAAACAGTTTCGCAACGAACTGGGCACTTCTGAACTGATAGACGTAATTGAACCCGTCATTGACGCTCTTGCCGCCTTCTTCCGTGTATCACGTACCGCGGCTAAAATTCGCATGATAGATGCTGGATATGAAGAGGCGATGGGTGCCTTTATATACATAGACGGGCGTTACGTTAAACCCCACAGATTTAAGAAGGGTGCGCTCCAAAGGAACCAGACATTTTCCATCAGCGCCGTGGATGCGGCAATTCAGAGTTTAATTAACCAAGAGCTAAACTCCCTTATAAAAGATGGTAGTTACCAATATGTAGATGCACATTTTGTTTTAAACCATCCAAAATATTTGGAGCAGGATATATTTGGGCAGACCAGGTTAACTGATTATGCTAGAACCCATATGGACGAGTGCTGTTTGGTATTTGATCTATCAGTCAGGGCTGGCTGCGCAGAAAGATACCACAGCGAGTGTTTCCTAAACAGGGACGAAACCTCAACCATCAGTTTTGACATAGTATATGGGAAAGGCTATCAGTTCGCCTCTCAAGAGAATAAAGCAAAACTATTGGCTAATGAATTGGCGGAAAACGCACGTATTTATAATGAATTGCCAAATAGTTTTACGGGTTCTCTCAAAATGGTGAAGGATTGGAGAAAGGTAACTTTTAAGGAATTAGAAGCAAGAACAATGCTTAGTGAACGTACTATAAGGCGGATTTTTAATGGCGAAGAGCCGGGCGGCTCTATTAATTCAGTAATTCTAATTTGCCTGGGGTTGCATCTGCCGCCGGAAATAAGCAACCATATAATTGATAAGTCTCCGTTTTCGCTAAACAACAACGATCAAAGCCATCAATGGTATAGGTTTGTTCTGACCCACCTTTATCCCCAATCAATGGATGAAATCAGATCTTTTTTACAAAAGCACGGGGCCGACCCGTTATAAAAAATATCTTTGCCTAACGGACACGTGATGTCCGGTTTTTTATTTATCAAATATGATGGGCCATACATGAACCCAATAAAAGGGTTGTGTATGGCCTTTTTTTATGCCAATTACCAAGCAGAATCCCTATATTAATGCCTTGATTTGCGGACATGAGGTGTCCGCCACGGCAGTCTTTTTTTTGATTAAACTTGCCTTAAGAAATGAGTTCGCAAAGGCCATAGAACATTTCTTTATAACCGGAGGAAAGGAGATGCGTCGAGATGCGAGACATCCGAAACGCTCGCGGCAAGCTGGTCTGTCGCCTGGATGAAAGAGCTGGCGTCGTAGAAATTGTCCACAAAGGTTGCAAGACGCTGATTTTTATTAAACCAGATGGAACAGCAGAGATCATAAATACAGAAGTAGCATAACCGCAAACACAAGTCAATAACGAGAATCCGCAGAACCGCGAGACGGGCAGGATGGCACCAACCAATGGTGTCGCCGCCCGTCTCGTTTTGTTTCTACGGATTTGAGACATCGGCCCCCTGCGGATTTTCAAGCCAACTTTTGAAAATCGCAGGAGGAAAAAGATGTTAATAAATTACAAAGATGCCGATGGCAGAATCATCGAATTGGAGGTTTCTGACGAAGTCGGTACCTTCTATCTCAGTTCTGTAGAAGAAGAAAAGAAAAATGAACGGCGGGAAACCCGCCGCCACACTTCCCTTGAGAGTTTCACCTATGAGGACAAGCGGTTCTTTGACGATGGAACGGACTTGCTTGCCGACCTTATAGCTTCAGAAACTGTTAGCCGCGCTATGTCCCACCTGACCGAGCGACAGCAGTACCTTATCCGTAAAACCTGTCTGGAAGGTTGGAAATACACAGAACTTGCTGCACTGGAAGGCGTGGACGAGTCCGCTATACGCCACGCCGTAAACCGAGCAAAGAACAAACTCAAAAAAATGTTATAGTAACCGTCCGATTCATCTTCCGCAGGTGGCATAAGGCAGAAGGCACAAGAAATCAGCCTTCGGAAAGGCAAGGTGATCCGAATGAAGCACACGCTTAGAATTAGTGTTTCAAAGGAACCACAGGGCGGCGGAATAGTTGGCTGTCGCCGTGTCACCGTGCGCGAGAGACTGCTGCGTCTCCTGCTTGGTGACAAGCAAAGGCTGACAGTCATTGTCCCAGGCGACAGTGTGAGAGCGCTTTCAATTATTGAGGAGGGGGGTGATAGCCATGAGCAAAACCAAGCTATTGCTGGATGTAGCGGCTAACCTAAAAAATCTGGCAGACAGCATTTGGGCTGTAGCAGAGACAATGGCGGATGGTGAGCCTAGCGGGGCTTTGAAGCCGGAAGCACCAACTGTCAAAAAGGAAGAAAAGTCTGAAACCAAAGCGGTCACGCTTGAGCAGGTCCGGGCTGTGCTGGCTGCGAAAAGCCATGACGGCTTTACCGCTGAGGTCCGAGCACTGTTGGAGAAGCACGGTGCATCAAGGCTCAGTGAAATTGACCCGGCAAATTATCCCGCACTTCTCGCGGATGCGGAGGGGCTGAAATGAGCAAACACGCTATTCTCTCCGCTTCCGGAGCGCACCGCTGGATGAACTGTACTCCATCAGCCAGGCTGGAACTGGAGTTTGATGAGAGTGAAAGCGAAGCCGCTGCTGAGGGTACCGCAGCTCATGCCCTCGCTGAACACAAACTGCGCCGGGCACTAAAAATGCGCTCGAAGAAGCCAATCTCCAAGTACGAATGCGACGAAATGGACGCCCACACCGGCGCTTATGTGGATTTTGTTCTTGAAACCATCGCCCAGATAAAGTTGACCTGCAACGACCCGTTGGTGCTGATTGAGCAGAGGCTGGATTTTTCCAGGTATGTTCCGGATGGCTTCGGTACCGGCGACTGCGTTATTATCGGCGACGGTACACTCCATGTTATCGATTTTAAGTATGGGCAGGGCGTTCTGGTGAATGCCAAGGACAATCCCCAGATGAAGCTGTATGCACTTGGTGCCCTGGAGTTGTTTGACGGGATATATGACATCAGCACAGTGGCCATGACCATTTTCCAGCCGCGCCGGGAGAATGTCAGCACCTACACGGTATTTAAAGAATCGCTTTATCAATGGGCGGAGGAAACACTGATACCCACCGCCGAGTTGGCTTTTAAAGGTGAGGGCGAGTACGCCCCGGGTGAACACTGTCAGTTCTGCCGGGCTGCAGTAAAGTGTCGAGCCAGAGCCGAAGCCAAGCTTAAACTGGCGGCCTTTGAGTTTGCCCTTCCTCCCTTGCTTTCCGATGAGGAAATTGGCGAGGTTCTCAATTTGATCGGCGACCTGACCAGTTGGGCAAATGAGATTATTGCCTATGCCACAGACGCCGCTGTGAACCATGGCAAGGAATGGCCCGGCTTCAAGGTAGTCGAGGGGCGCTCCGTCCGGGAAATATAGCGATGAGAAGGCCGTAGCCGAAGCGGCAAAAGCTGCTGGATACCGTGACATCTATAAGCGGAGCCTTATCACCATTACTGAGATGGAAAAGCTGATGGGCAAATCCAAGTTCAATGAAATTCTTGGCGGACTGGTTATAAAGCCGCCCGGCAAACCGACCCTGGTTTCAGTCACGGATAATCGACCGGCGATGAGTTTATCAAACGCAAAAAATGAATTTATGGAGGTTTAATACTATGTCAAATACAGCAAACAAAGTTAATCGTAGTCTTGGGAAAAATCCCACCAAAGTTATCACCGGCATTGTACGTCTATCCTATGCGAATGTATGGGAACCCAAGTCCATCAACGGCGGCGCGGAAAAATACAGTGTCAGCCTGATTATCCCCAAGTCAGACACCAAGACCATCGCGGCCATCAATGCAGCTGTGGATGCAGCGATCGAGGAAGGCAAAGGCAAATTCGGTGGCAAGATTCCTTCTAAAGCGCAGTTAAAACTTCCGCTTCGTGATGGCGATGTCGACCGCCCTGATGACGAAGCCTACGCCAACAGCTATTTTGTAAACGCCAATAGCAATACCGCTCCACAAATCGTGGACAGGCAAGTCAACCCTATCCTTGAGCGTTCAGAAATCTATTCTGGTGTTTACGCAAGAGTCAGCATAAACTTTTATGCTTTCAATTCCAACGGCAACAAAGGAATTGCCTGTGGCTTGGGCAACATCCAGAAAATTCGTGACGGTGAACCGCTGGGCAGCAAATCAAGTGCTGCTGATGATTTTGCCACTGATGTGGACGATGATTTTCTGTCATGAGAACGCTTAGTATTGATTTAGAGACTTTCAGCACGGTAGACCTCGCGAAAAGCGGGGTCTATCGCTATGCTGAGTCCCCGGATTTTGAAATCCTGTTGTTCGGTTACAGTGTTGACGGCGGAGGTGTTCAGGTTATTGATCTGGCCAGCGGTGAACATCTGCCGGATGAGATTTACAGCGCCCTTTTAGATGAATCCGTTATCAAATGGGCACATAATGCGCAGTTTGAACGCGTATGTCTGTCCCGCTATCTTAACCAGTGGCTGAAACCAAATTCATGGCGTTGCACCATGGTGTGGTCCGCCTATCTCGGTCTGCCTTTAACGCTGGAGGGCGCTGCGTTGGTCACCGGCGCTGAAAAACAAAAACTGACTGAAGGCAAAGACCTGATCCGCTACTTCTCCATGCCCTGCAAGCCTACTAAAACAAACAATCAGCGCACTCGTAATCTCCCTGAACACGACCCTCAAAGGTGGGAACGCTTCAAAGCCTACAATGCCCGCGATGTGGAAACGGAAATGGCAATACAGGCAAAGCTGGCGAGCTTTCCCGTACCGGAGGATGAGTGGAAAAACTATATCCTTGACCAGGAAATCAATGATCGAGGTATCCTGCTGGACATAATCCTGGTCAGGCAAGCGATCAGCTGCGATGAGCGATCCCGATCGGAACTGACGCGAGTTATGCAAGAACTGACTGCACTGGATAATCCCAACTCGGTCGCGCAGATGAAGTCCTGGCTTGCTGAACATGGCCTTAAAACAGATACGTTGGACAAGGCCGCGGTTAAGGAACTGCTTAAGACCGCACCCGGAAATCTGGGACATGTTTTGGAATTACGGCAGAAGCTAGCCAAGTCCAGTATAAAGAAATACACAGCCATGGAAAACGCAGTCTGCTCCGACGGCAGGGCGCGCGGGTTGCTGCAGTTCTACGGAGCTAATCGTACTGGCCGCTTTGCTGGGCGGTTGATCCAAGTACAAAATCTTCCGCAAAACCATCTATCGGATTTAGAGGAAGCTCGTAATCTTATTCGTTCCGGGCAATTTGATGCAGCAGAGATGCTCTATGATTCTGTGCCCTCCGTTTTATCCGAACTTATCCGTACCGCATTCATCCCACAATCTGGATTAAAATTTATCGTTGCTGACTTTTCCGCCATTGAAGCCAGGGTAATAGCCTGGTTGGCGGGTGAAACATGGCGGAATGAGGTATTTGCCACCCACGGCAAGATTTATGAAGCATCGGCGGCGCAGATGTTTCATGTTCCTATTGAAGAGGTCACCAAAGGCAGCCCGCTGCGCCAGAAAGGGAAAATAGCCGAATTGGCGCTTGGCTACGGCGGATCAGTCGGTGCTTTAACCGCTATGGGCGCTCTTGATATGGGGCTTACTGAGAATGAACTCCAGCCGCTGGTAACCGTCTGGCGAAAGGCCAATCCCAACATAGTAAGGTTCTGGTGGGACGTTGACCGGGCTGCCAAAAGGGCGGTCAAGGAACGCGTCACTACGGAAACACATGGACTCCGCTTTGAGTACCGCAGCGGAATGCTGTTCATTACCTTGCCATCCGGCAGGAAGCTTTGCTATGTGAAGCCCAGAATAGAGCTAAACCGCTTCGGCAGCGAATCGGTGACATATGAGGGTATTGGGACAAACAAGAAATGGGAGCGCATCGAAAGCTACGGGCCTAAGTTCGTGGAGAACATCGTCCAGGCGACCTCAAGAGACATTCTCTGCCATGCCATGCGCCGTTTGGATGCCCTGGGCTACAACATAGTAATGCATGTCCATGACGAGGTTGTCATTGAAGCCCCGGCAGATGCATTGGTTGATGATATATGCCAGGTTATGGGTGAAACTCCTCCCTGGGCTAAGGGGCTTCTGCTCCGTGCTGACGGCTTTGAGTGCCAGTTCTATAAAAAAGATTAGAAAAAAATAATGGACCGTCCGATTCCGCTCCTTGTGGTGGCGATATAGCGAAGGCCAAAAACAAAATCCAAGCCTTCGGAAAGGACGAATCCATATGAACGAACTACAGGTATTCTCCTACGAGGGAAAAGAGGTCAGAACCATCCAGAGGAACGGCGAAACTTGGTGGGTGCTAAAGGATGTGTGCGGAGTGCTGGAACTCAGCAACGCTCGCATGATTGCCGACCGGCTTGACGAGGATGATGTAAGTCTGGCTTACGTCACCGACAGTATGGGTAGGCGGCAGCAAACCAACATCGTTAACGAGAGCGGGCTTTACAATGTTATCCTGCGCTCTGACAAGCCCGAAGCCAAGAAGTTTAAACGCTGGGTTACCCACGAGGTTCTTCCTCAGATTCGCAGACACGGAGCTTACATCACAACCTCTAAGCTGGAAGAAATCATGAATGACCCTGACTCCTGGATTAAGCTCTTGACCGCCCTCAAGGAGGAACGCCAGGAAAAAGAGCGGCTTCAGCTACAGGTCGCCCAAGATAAGCCTAAGGTGGTATTTGCCGATGCTGTATCCGTATCGGACGGCACCATTTTAATCGGCGAACTGGCGAAAATCCTCAAAGGCAACGGTATCGAAATCGGCCAGAACCGCCTGTTTGAAAGGCTCCGCCAGGACGGCTTCCTTATCAAGCGCAAAGGCACCGACTACAACGCGCCGACCCAAAAGGCCATGGAACTCGGTCTTTTCAAAGTAAAAGAAACCGCCATTACCCATTCGGATGGTCATGTCACCATCAGCAAGACCACCAAAGTTACTGGCAAAGGGCAGCAGTATTTTGTCAACTACTTTCTCGGGGGAGGGGCGGATAGGGATGGACGGGCGTAACAGCGGGGGCTGCCCGGAACATATAGCCGCTCTTTCTTCGGACGGTGCGGCGCGAAAGGAAAAACGGTACCGTCCGCTGGTTTACATCTGCTCTCCTTTTGCCGGTGACACTGAACACAACATCATCCGTGCATTGGGCTATTGCCGGTTTGCCGTCAGCAAGGGGTACATCCCCCTCGCACCACATCTCCACTACCCACAGTTTATGGACGACGGCAACCGTGAAGAGCGCGATCTCGGGCTAAATTTTGCCCTGGTTCTACTTAGCAAATGCGATGAGCTGTGGGTGTTCGGCCACCGGGTGTCGGACGGTATGGCCCGGGAAATCAGCAAAGCGAAAAAGCAGGGCATCCCCATTCGGCACTTTACTGAGAAATGCGAGGAGGTGCAGGGAACGTGAAGATAGCGGTCGGCAACAGCCGCATGGATAAGAAGTGGAAAAACAGGGACATCTCATGGGAAAACTTTCTCTCCCGGGTCAGCACGACGATCCGCACCACCGAAACGGTATCGGAATTCCGCAAGATGAGCCGCGCGCAGCAGGATTCCATCAAAGATGTGGGCGGCTTCGTGGGCGGCGCTCTGCGCAAGGGCAAACGCAGGAACGGTTATGTCCTTTGCCGCTCCCTGCTCACCTTGGATATGGACTATGCCAGGCCAGGAATTTGGGATGAAATTAATATGCTCTACGATTTCAAGTGCTGCGTTTACTCCACTCACAAACACACGCCGGATGCACCGCGCCTGCGGCTTGTTATTCCCCTGTCCCGCGAGGTAAGCGAGGACGAGTACCCCGCTCTTGGTCGCATGGTAGCCAAGGAAATCGGTATCGACTTGTTTGATGACACGACTTATGAGCCATCACGGCTTATGTATTGGCCGTCAACGCCATCTGACGGTGAGTTTGTGTTCCAAGAAAAAGAAGGCGAACTGCTCAACCCCGATATATATCTCGAAAAATACACTGACTGGCGGGATACTTCCTTGTGGCCTGTATCCTCGCGCCAGTCAGAAGTGGTTCGTAGCCAAATTACCCAGCAAGCCGATCCGCTCACCAAGGAAGGTGCAGTCGGTGCGTTCTGCCGGGCTTACTCGATTGAGGATGCAATTGAGACTTTTTTATCCGACGTCTATGAGCGCAGCGCGATGAATGGGCGTTACGACTATATCCCTGCTGATTCTTCAGCGGGACTGGTCATATACGATGGTAAATTCGCCTACAGCCATCACGCTACCGATCCGGCCTGCGGCAGGCTGCTGAATGCCTTTGATCTGGTGCGAATACACCGCTTCCGCGACCTCGACGACAAGACCGCTTTGGATACCCCTCCGGGAAAGCTGCCCTCCTTTAGGGCCATGACGGAACTAGCCATAAAGGATGAACGGGTCAAGGAGCAGTTGGCTGAAGAACGTAAAGCCCAGGCGGAGAACGAGTTTAGGGATGCGGATTGGCAGAAGGCCCTGGAACTTGAAAAGACCGGTGCTGTTAAAGACAGTTTCGGAAACTATCTTCTGATATTAAACAATGACCCTAATTTGAGCGGTATCGTTTTTAACCAACTGCGGGACGGTGTGGATGTTCGTGGGGAAATACCCTGGCAAAGGTTCAAACCTGGCTGGAGCGAAACGGACGCGGCGAAACTTTATGAATATCTGCAAAATCATTATGGCATCTACTCACCGACTAAGACGAATAATGCCGTTATGGCAGCAGCAGCTGCCCGACAATTCCATCCGATACGTGAGTATCTTAACACACTTCCTACCTGGGACGGCATTAAAAGAGTCGAAACGCTTCTGATTGATTACTTCGGTGCAGAAGATACCCCGTACACCAGGGCTGTTACTAGAAAGACTTTTGCGGCGGCGGTCGCCCGCATTTATCAGCCTGGGATTAAGTTTGACTACATGCTGGTCATTAATGGGGCGACTGGACTTGGAAAATCCACGTTCTTTGGCAAGCTGGCCGGAGAGTGGTTTTCCGACAGCCTGACCTTTGCTGACATGGGAAAAGGCAAGGATGCTCCTGAAAAGATACAGGGGTTCTGGATTATAGAAATCCCCGAACTTGCTGGTATCCGGAAAACTGACGTTAACAACGTAAAAGCATTTTTATCCCGTTGTGATGATAACTATCGTGCCAGCTACGGACATGTAACTGAAAGCCATCCTCGTCAATGTATTATTGTGGGCAGCACCAACAGCGAAAGTGCCGGTTTTCTTCGTGATGTGACCGGCAACCGCCGCTTCTGGCCAGTCCGTGTAAGCGGTAAAAATGCCAGGCGTGGTTGGGATATCACAGATGATGATGTTCTTCAGATTTGGGCCGAGGCCAAGCTGATATGGAACAACGGTGAGAAGCTCTACCTTGAGGGAGCCGATGCGGAGGCGGCGGTCAGTGAGCAGGCAGACGCCATGGAATCTGATGAACGTGAAGGCTTGGTACGCGAGTATCTCGACATGCTTCTGCCGGAGAACTGGGACACTTTGGATGTATACCGAAGACGTGATTATTTCCGGGATCAGAATGACCCAACCAGGCCGCCAGGTGTTAAACGGCGCGATATTGTCAGCAATATTGAGATCTGGTGCGAGTGCCTGAACAAGAACCGCGAGGACATCAGAACCCGCGACAGCTATGAAATCACCGCCATCATGCAGAAAATGACCGACTGGCGGCGCGGGGATAAGAAGATCCGAATCATTGGCTACGGCCCCCAAAATGTGTGGTTGAGAAAGCCGGATTAAGGCAGAGGTGTTCCAAGCGTTCCGGGTTTGTTCCAGGAAAAGAGAACAGTGGGAACAGGCGTTAGCTTAGAAGAATAGGCAACTCGACAAGTTCTGTTCCAAGTGTTCCAAGAATTATATATGAGTTATTTGTATTATTACTCTCTGTACCTATATGGAACTATATACACGCGTAAGGGTCTATAAGGAATTTTTCGGTACGACTGGAACACAACTGAGCGGAATGCCTTGTAAATTCAGGGTTCGAGGCTGTTCCAGGTTATTGTTCCAAGGTGTGTTCCGTTCCAGCAAATGAGCAAGTAGCAACAAGATGAAAGGAATAAAAATGCTATGGGGAGTCCTATGCGAGAAAAAAAGATAGAACAAAAACTGGTCAAGGCAGTCCGCGGCATGGATGGTTTAGCGCTAAAGTTTGTGTCACCAGGGTTCGATGGAGTGCCCGACCGCTTAATATTATTGCCCGATGGACGGATGGCCTTTGCAGAAATTAAAGCGATGGGATGTAAATTACGGCCTTTGCAGGTAAGACGAAAAAGACAACTGGAAGCGTTAGGGTTTTCGGTGTACGTCATAGATAGCCCGGAGCAGATTGGAGGGATGCTGAATGAGATACGAGCCACATGAATATCAGGATTATGCCACAAGATTCATCCTTAAGCATCCAATCGCGGCTGTTCTGCTTAAAATGGGACTTGGCAAAAGCGTCATTACGCTGACAGCCATCTTCGACCTTACCCTGGAAAGTTTCGAGATTCGCAAGGTTCTGGTCATTGCCCCGCTTAGGGTGGCACGGGATACATGGCCCACGGAAATTGAAAAATGGGATCACTTAAAGGGGCTTACCTGCTCGGTGGCTATAGGTAGCGAAGCCCAGCGGAAAGCTGCGCTTAGGAAAAGAGCGCAAGTGTACATCATCAACCGGGAGAATGTCGACTGGCTGGTGAATAAAAGCGGCCTTCCCTTCGACTTCGATATGGTGGTAATCGACGAGTTGAGTTCTTTCAAGGATAACGGCTCCAAACGGTTCAAGGCCCTGCGCAAGGTTCGGCCTGGGGTTAAACGGATAGTCGGCCTTACCGGTACGCCTTCATCCAATGGATTGATGGACCTGTGGGCTGAAATCGGCATTCTTGATATGGGGCAGCGCCTTGGCAGATATATCACCCACTTCCGCAATAATTATTTTATGCCGGACAAGCGTAACCAGCAGATGGTGTTTTCATACAAACCCCGGCCCGGTGCCGAGGAAGCTATTTACCGGCTGATTTCCGACATCACCATCAGCATGAAAAATACCGACTATTTGAAGCTGCCGGAACTGGTGATGAACGAGATCCCCGTCAGGCTGTCAGAAAATGAAATGGCTTGCTACCAGGCAATGAAGCGCGAGTTGGTACTGTCCCTTAAAGGTCGGGAAATTGATGCCGCCAACGCCGCGGCGCTTTCCGGCAAGCTCCTGCAGATGGCCAACGGCGCGGTGTATGACGAGGATAAAGGCGTGGCGCATATCCACAACCGCAAGCTGGATGCCATGGAGGATATTATCGAAGCCGCCAACGGCAAGCCTGTTTTGGTAGCTTACTGGTTCAAGCACGATCTGGAGAGGATAATTAATCGTTTCCCCGCTGAGAAGCTGGACAGCACTGCTTCCATTAGGCGCTGGAATGACGGAAAAATACCACTGGCCGTGATTCATCCGGCATCGGCCGGACACGGATTGAATTTGCAGGCGGGCGGCTCC
The DNA here is from genome assembly GCF_022410535.1 of Pelotomaculum terephthalicicum JT. Classification (GTDB taxonomy): domain Bacteria; phylum Bacillota; class Desulfotomaculia; order Desulfotomaculales; family Pelotomaculaceae; genus Pelotomaculum_D; species Pelotomaculum_D terephthalicicum. The sequence goes on along the minus strand of NZ_JAKNBL010000005.1, from coordinate 100,759 downwards.
ATTCTGGTATGGTTTGGGCTTACCTGGAGCCTTGAACTCTACCAGCAGACCAACGCCCGGCTGTGGCGGCAGGGTCAAAAGGATACGGTGGTTATCCACCACATCATCACCAATGGCACCATTGATGAAGATGTGATGCGCGCCCTGGAAAGAAAGGACAAGACCCAGACCGCCCTGATTGATGCGGTAAAAGCAAACCTGAAGGAGGTGGTAGCATGATTGCGCTGAAATATATCAACAAAAATGCGGCGACGATTGCCGCCATCCGCGACTACAACAACATGCGGTTTATCATCAACAACACTCCAGAGGAAATAAAGAGTGTGTACGAAGAAATGATTGCGCCCAGAACCCCCAAGCTATCCAGTATGCCGTCCGCAAGGAATCCGCAGGCTGGAGCCGACAAACTGGCGGCGCAGATTGACAAGCTGGACATCCTGCGGGAACGCTACAGCCAGGCGATAGAGTATATGGCATGGTTCGAGCCTGCCTGGTCAAGCTTGACGGACACTGAGCAGCACATCCTATCTGAATTCTACATGGGTGACAACCAGAAGTCCGGCGCAACCTACCGTCTGATGAGTGAACTCAGCTACAGCGAAAGCCATATCGAGCGGCTGCGGAGCAACGCGCTTAACCACCTGCGCAGTATGCTGTTCGGATAAAGATGAGGGAATTCTGAGGGAGTGTTTGCTTAAGGGCACTGTATAATAATAGTATCGGAAGCCACATCGAGAGCCTTCGTAGGGTCATATCTGCGAGGGCTTTTTGTATGCCTATAACGAGGTGATCACTAATGCCCTTTAAGCCCAAGCGGCCGTGTTCCTACCCTGGCTGTCCAAAGCTGACGTACGGAAGGTTTTGCGAGGAGCACACCAAAGAAGAGACAAAACGATATGAACGCAATCAGCGCGACCCCGCCATGAAGAAACGCTACAACAGGACTTGGAAGCGCATTCGCGACCGGTATATAAATGAGCATCCCCTTTGCGAAAGGTGTCAGAAGGAAGGCAAATTGACACCAGCTGAGGAGGTGCACCATGTTGTACCGCTTTCAAGGGGTGGAACCCATACAGCGGATAATCTCATGGCGTTATGCACTAGCTGCCATTCGAGAATAACTGCAAAAGAAGGCGGCCGGTGGGGTTAAAGAGATACGTGCGCTGTTAGGAACGGCATCCTTACTTCATGTATCGCTTCAGTTCTTCATAGAAGTTTTCGCGGGTACCCGCAAGTATAACGACAACGGTTTCGTCATCTTCCTCAATAATGGTATAGGCAAGTTCGTAGTTGGTTTTGTTATGGAAAATGTCGCAGCAATATATGCCGGAAAGATCACCGGTTTTGGGATCACCACAATAGGGATCCAATTGAATCTGATCAATGGCTGCTCGGAATTTCTCTTTTAGCGGTTTCTCTTTTAGCTTTTTAAGATAGCGAGCGGCGGGAGGCAGAATGACTAATTTGGTCATCAGTCTGCCTCCGAGCCAAAAACATCTTCATAAGTTTTGCTTGATGCTTGGCCCTGAGCAGCAAGACGGGCTTCATCAAGCAAGCGTTCCACAGCGGGACGGATTTGGCGGCGGGTTTCCTTAAACTTATCCAGCAGTTCTTGTCCTGAAAGACCCTGGGCTATTAAATCGGCCAGGATTTGTTCGTCAAATTCTCCGCCGCTTTCCCGAACGGGACGGATGACGATGGCATTGTTTTGGACATAGCATTCCACTTCCTTGTCAATGCCGACGCTGTTATAAAACTCAATCGGTATGGTTATCTGACGTTTCTGAGATACCGAGATACGTTTCTTTATCATAGGATTTTCTCCTTTGGTTTTAACTTGCGGCACTAGTATTCCTCCTTTGGTAGTATATGCTGATCCAACAGAAAATATACAAAGAATCTTTGATTAAATACTATCAAAGAAACAAAGAAAACTCAAGGGTAGGGGGGCAAAATCTCTACAGCCCTGCCCTGGAGAACGGGCGGCCCCCTTCGCGCGTAAAAATTACGGTTCAAACGGGGGATTAAACCACGCCACAGTAAGGAGGTGAAGGCTTGTGGCAAAAGACGGAACCAATAGGGGCGGCCGCAGGGTCCGCGCCGGTGACAAGCCGCAGCCCCTGGCTGACAAAATCTCGGCCGGAAAGGCCGCAAAAGTTTTAGCCGCCCCGGAACTGCATCCCGAGTCGATGCTTGAAGCGGACGACCTTGACGATGCGGCCGATTTATATGGAGAAGATATGCCAACGCCCAGCGATTACCTCAGCGCGAGACAGAGAGATGGTAAGCCGCTGGGCGCTGACGATCTGTTCAGAGAAACTTGGAAATGGCTTAAAGAGCGCGGGTGTGAGAAATTCGTTAACCCAAGATTGATTGAAGCCTATGCTCAGGCTTTCACTCGCTACATCCAGTGTGAGGAAGCCATCAGCACCTATGGGCTTTTGGGCAAACATCCGACTACGGGTGGCGCTATAGCCAGCCCCTTCGTACAGATGAGCCAATCTTTTCAGAAGCAGGCCAACCTCATTTGGTACGAGATTTTTGACATCGTAAAACAGAATTGCACTACAGCCTTTGTCGGCAACCCGCAGGATGATATTATGGAAGCCCTGCTGTCAGGCAGGAAAGGACGGTAGGAATAGATGAACACAACCGAGCGTTTTGAAAAAGTTAATATTGACCGGTTAGTACCTTATGCACGCAATGCCCGCACCCATAGCAAGGAACAAATACTTCAGCTTCGAGCATCACTCAGGGAGTTCGGCTTCGTCAACCCGGTAATTGTAGACAAAGACCTCAACGTCATTGCAGGACACGGGCGCATCCTCGCTGCCAAGGAGGAAGGTATTACTGAAGTACCTTGCGTGTTCGCTGAACACCTGACTGAAGCCCAGAAGCGGGCCTATATTATAGCCGATAACCGCCTTGCCCTGAACGCTGGCTGGGACGTGGAGATGCTCTCGGTAGAGCTTGCGGATTTGCAGGCTGCCGATTTTGACGTATTTCTTCTCGGCTTTGATGACACGGAACTGAACAAACTATTGGGCGGTGCCGAGGACGTTAAAGAAGACGACTTTGATGTAGAAGGCGAACTAGCCAAGCCCGCTATAACTAAGGCGGGTGACCTCTGGTTACTGGGGCAGCATCGCTTGGTCTGCGGCGACAGTACCAAAGCGGAAACCTTTTCCCTGCTCATGGATGGCAAACTTGCCAACCTGGTGGTGACAGACCCTCCCTACAACGTCAATTATGAGGGTACAGCAGGCAAAATTAAAAACGACAACATGGCGGACCAAAAGTTCTATCAGTTTCTGCTGGAAGCTTTCACCCTGACCGAAAAGGCGATGGCCAAGGACGCAAGTATCTATGTGTTCCACGCCGATACCGAAGGACTGAATTTCCGCAAAGCCTTTTTAGAAGCAGGATTCTATCTCTCGGGAACGTGTATCTGGAAAAAGCAGTCGCTGGTACTGGGGCGCTCGCCTTACCAGTGGCAGCACGAGCCGATCCTGTTTGGCTGGAAGAAAACGGGCAAACACGCCTGGTACTCCGACCGTAAGCAGTCTACCATCTGGGAGTTTGACAAGCCTAGGAAGAATACTGACCACCCGACCATGAAACCCGTGCCGCTGGTAGCTTACCCGATACTCAACTCCAGCATGACAGGGTGTATTGTTCTTGATCCGTTCGGCGGTTCGGGCAGTACCCTGATCGCCTGTGAGCAAACTGGCCGGATTTGTCACACTGTGGAACTGGACGAGAAGTTCTGCGATGTTATTGTGAATAGGTACATTGAATTTAAGGGTTCTGACGCTGATGTTTTCCTAATGCGCAGCGGTCAGAAAATACCCTTTAACAGTGTGCCAAAACTGGTATAAAGGCTTGCTATTCCACAGCTTAAGAGTGATGTATATGACTACCAAAAAGAAAGGTGGTCGATCCCATGGAATTTAAGTTTAACGTTACCGGTGCTAGACGTAAAGAACTGGTTCAGGCAATCAGCGAAATCCTGAATACTGCGCCGGAATACAAAGGCGCACCGACCTTTGCTTATGTCATAGGCGGGTTTACCGTCAACAAAGAAGGCACCCTCAGCGCCAGTGAAAACAACAGTGAGGAAGATCTTGAGCAACTATTAAACGAGCTTGACCGGCGCGGATTTCAATTTGAAGCGCCAAACGTACTGGTTATTGAGATGCCCAGGGAAGGTTTTACCGAAGCCGCCATTGCCAATCTGGAGCGGCTGGTTAAGAGCAAGGAAACCCTTATTAAGAAAGCCCTGGACACAGACAGATTGCCAATTGAACTGACCGAGGACAGGCTGCGTTTCCCCTGGTTCTCCAGGAGCCTTGCAGCGGAAGAAGTCAACGCCTATGCCCGCTTCATCGGTGCGCTCTGCGCCATGGCCAAGAACCAGCATCGGGTAACCGCCACCGAAAAGGCTTATGACAACGAAAAATATGCCTTTCGCTGCTTCTTGCTGCGCTTAGGATTTATCGGGCCGGAATACAAAGAGGAACGAAAAATCCTGCTCTCCAGGCTAACCGGTAGCGCCGCTTTCAAAAACGGCCAGCGCAATTCGGAGGAGGGGCCTGAAGCATGAAGCAAATTAATCCTGAAATGTTAAAGGTTTTGAGGTCATATTATCCCCCGGGTACGCGGGTCGAGATGGTCCGTATGGAGGACCCGTACACCAGGCTGAGGCCCGGCGACCAAGGCACAGTATCATTTGTAGACGATACCGGCACCGTATTTGTCAACTGGGATTCCGGTAGCGGGCTGGGGGTAGTATTTGGCGAGGATGAGATAAGAAAACTCGATGATACCCTGCGCCGGGCAGCCGCTAAGTCGGCAGAAATGGAGGAAAACAAATGAACGAAACCATTCGGTTGCAGATTTTAGCCATCAGGGAAAGCGGCGCTACGAATATGTTTGACATCCCCCGCGTTAGGCAGGAAGCATACTCCCAAGGTTTTCACGAACTGGTTAATACCTTAATGATTACAAGACCGAGTACGCCCGCTTTATCCTGACGGGCGAGGAAGGTGAGAACAAATAACTGAAGAGCAATAAATATACGGTTAACAGAGCTTCTTATGAGGCTCTTTTCTTTTGTTCGCTTTAAGAAAGGAGGCGGCAATATACGTAAACTAAAGAAATATAAACCGACACAGTATATGGCACCGGATTCAAAATACAGTAAAGATGCCGCCGACTATGCTGTGGCGTTCATCCAAGCCCTGTGCCACACCAAAGGCTCCTGGGCTGGTAAGCCCTTTGAACTCATAGACTGGCAGGAACAGATTATACGCGATATTTTTGGGATACTGAAACCCAACGGCTATAGGCAATTCAATACGGCTTATGTGGAAATTCCAAAGAAAATGGGTAAGTCTGAACTGGCGGCCGCCATTGCCTTGCTTCTCACCTGCGGGGACAACGAGGAGCGTGCTGAGGTTTATGGCTGTGCTGCCGACCGCCAGCAGGCATCTATTGTGTTCGAGGTTGCCGCCGATATGGTGCGGATGTGTCCCGCACTAAACAAACGTGTTAAGATCCTGGCCTCCACCAAGCGGCTTATTTACCTGCCGACCAATAGCTTTTATCAAGTGCTGTCGGCTGAAGCCTATTCGAAGCATGGTTTCAACATCCACGGCGTGGTGTTTGACGAGCTGCATACCCAGCCTAACCGGAAACTGTTTGACGTCATGACCAAAGGCTCCGGGGATGCAAGGATGCAGCCGCTTTACTTCCTCATCACAACAGCGGGCGATAACGTCAACAGTATTTGCTATGAGGTGCATCAAAAAGCCAAAGATCTGCTGGCCGGTCGCAAGCATGATGCTACGTTTTATCCTGTAATCTATGGAGCGGAGGAAGATGACGACTGGACTGACCCTAAAGTGTGGAAAAAAGTTAATCCGTCGCTGGGTATAACCGTAAGTATCGACAAGATTAAAGCTGCCTGTGAAAGCGCAAAACAAAACCCCGCTGAGGAAAACAGCTTCCGGCAGCTTAGGCTCAACCAATGGGTCAAACAGGCAGTACGCTGGATGCCCATGGAGAAATGGGACAAATGCGCTTTCAAGGTTGACACGGAAGAACTAAAAGGCCGGGTGTGCTATGGCGGGTTGGACTTGTCCAGCACTACCGATATAACAGCTTTTGTGCTGGTTTTTCCGCCGGTTGATGAGGACGATAAATTTCATATTCTCCCCTACTTCTGGATACCGGAAGAAAACCTCGACCTGCGTGTTCGGCGCGATCACGTAAACTATGACCTGTGGCAAAAGCAGGGGTATCTTAAAACCACCGAAGGCAATGTGGTACATTACGGATTCATCGAAAGCTTTATCGAGGAACTCGGAACCAAATACAACATTAAAGAAATTGCCTTTGACCGCTGGGGAGCGGTCCAGATGACACAGAACCTGGAAGGGCTTGGTTTTACGGTGGTGCCGTTTGGCCAGGGGTTTAAGGATATGTCCCCTCCTACCAAGGAACTAATGAAACTGACCCTGGAAGAAAAGATCGCCCATGGCGGTCATCCGGTTCTGCGCTGGATGATGGATAATATTTTTATCCGCACAGACCCGGCTGGCAATATCAAGCCCGATAAAGAGAAAAGCACCGAACGGATTGATGGAGCTGTTGCACTGATTATGGCGTTGGATAGGGCTATTCGACATGAGGGTAACGATGGTAGTGTATATGATCAAAGAGGAATAATTATCATTTAATGTAAAATTAAAAAAAACCAGACTCCGTTGACTTTCGCCCTCATTAAACATATAATTAATATGCAGGTAGAAATACGCTGTATACTCGTGTAACCGAATTAGCGTTTAAGCGACATATAATGTCGTCGGTCACGAGGCCGCCAATTGGCGGTTTTTTTGTTTTGAGGGTTTCATATGAATATTTATATTTATTCTGATGAATCTGGAGTGTTTGACAAAGTACATAATGATATCTTTGTTTTCGGCGGCTTGATAATCTTAGGTACCCTTTCTAAGGAGGAATGGTCACACAGATATGCTGCTGCTGAAAAAGCAATCCGGACCGCAAGAAACTTGCCAAAAGAATTTGAACTTAAGGCAACTAATTTATCGAATAAGGATAAAGGTAAGCTATTTCGTTCCCTTAATAACTGTTACAAATTCGGGGCAGTAATTGATCAAAAGTCGGTCTTGGATAGGATTTTTGAAAGCAAGAAAGATAAACAAAGATATCTTGATTACGCATACAAGATTGGAGTTAAAAGAGCTTTTGAAAACTTGATTCGCAAGAATGTGATTGCTCCAGATAATATAGAGCGGCTGTACTTTTACATCGATGAACATACAACCGCAACCAATGGATATTATGAATTAAAAGAGGGGCTTGAACAAGAATTTAGAAATGGAACATATAATTACAGTTACAATGCCTTTTATCCACCAATTTTTCCCAGACTGTTAGATGTACAATTACAATTGTGCAATTCCAAATCAAAACTACTTGTAAGAGCAGCGGACATAGTTGCGAACAGAATTTATTTCGAAGCACAAAAAGGGAATAATCTTAATAGATGGCATAATAAGCTAAACATAATTCGATTACCATAGTTACATAATATTTGAGCATCTCCTCGGAGGTGCTTTTTTCATGCCCATTTTCAGGAGGAACGATTTATGAAAATACCTTTTCTTTCGGGCTTGCTGAAACCCCGAGCAAGTCCTAAAAATCGTCTGTATGGCAGCACATACAGCTTTTTCTTCGGCGGAACCGCCAGCGGCAAAACCGTCAATGAAAGAACGGCCATGCAGACCACCGCGGTATATGCTTGCGTCCGAATTCTGGCGGAAACCATAGCCAGTCTGCCACTCAATATTTACCGATCCACGGACAATGGCAAGGAGAAAGCCACAGACCACCAGCTATATTATCTGCTCCATGATGAGCCTAATCCGGAGATGACTTCATTTGTGTTTCGGGAAACACTGATGAGTCATCTTTTATTATGGGGCAACGCCTATGCCCAGATAATTAGAGACGGTAGGGGCCGAATCTTAGCTCTTTATCCCTTGCTGCCCGACCGCATGACAGTGGATCGGACAACTGATGGGCAGCTCTATTTCGAATACCGCAAGAACACCGGATATGTGATCTTAAGGCCAGAAGATATCCTGCATATTCCCGGGCTTGGTTTTGATGGACTGGTGGGTTACTCTCCTATCGCTATGGCCAAGAACGCCATAGGCATGGCGATTGCCACCGAAGAATACGGGGGTAAATTCTTTGCCAATGGAGCCAGTCCAGGCGGAGTTTTAGAGCATCCCGGGGTAGTCAAAGACCCGGCCCGAATCCGGGAAAGCTGGAACGCGGTCTACCAGGGCAGCGGCAACGCCCACCGGGTAGCGGTTCTGGAAGAAGGTATGAAATTTCAGCCGATAGGAATTCCGCCGGAACAGGCGCAGTTTCTTGAAACCAGGAAGTTTCAAACCGAGGAGATTTGCCGGATCTTTCGAGTGCCGCCCCATCTGGTGGCCAATTTGGATAAAGCCACCTTCAGCAACATCGAGCATCAGTCCATCAGTTTTGTAGTTCATACTATTAGACCCTGGCTGGTAAGGCTTGAGCAAGGAATGAATAAAGCTCTGCTCAGCCCATCCGAAAAAGGCCAGTATTTTGTGGGCTTTGTGGTGGACGGGCTTTTACGCGGCGACTATGCCTCAAGAATGCAAGGCTACGCCATAGGTATTCAAAACGGCTTTTTAAGCCCCAACGATGTACGGACTTTAGAAAACATGAACACCATCGAGCATGGTGATATTTATGCCATGAACGGCAACATGCTGAAGCTTGAAGATGTGGGCGCGTATGCCAATACCGATAGAAAGGAGGCCTTAAAATGAGCAGAAAGTTTTGGAACTGGCTTAAAAACGATAAGGAGCGCACCCTCTTTTTAGATGGGTATATCGCTGAGGACAGCTGGTTCGACGACGATATTACCCCCAAGCAGTTTAAAAACGAGCTCAACGCTGAGGATGGTGATGTGGTGGTGATGCTTAACTCTCCAGGTGGCGATGTATTTGCCGCCAGTCAGATCTACACCATGTTAAAAGAATATCCGGGACATATTACCGTCAAAATCGAAGGGCTTGCCGCCAGTGCGGCTTCAGTAATCGCCATGGCGGCGGACGAGGTTCACATGTCTCCGGTAGCCATGATGATGATCCATAACCCCGCCACCGTTATATGCGGGGAAATATCTGACCTGCAAAGCGGTATTGCCATGCTGTCCGAGGTTAAAGAAAGCATCATCAATGCCTACGAACAAAAAACCGGTTTATCAAGGACCAAAATCTCACACATGATGGATGCCGAAAGCTGGTTTAACGCCTGGAAAGCAGTGGAGCTGGGCTTTGCCGACAAAGTCTTGTACACAACCGAAGAGCACCTAACCGAGCCGCCCAGCGCGGCTTATCTTTTTGACAAAATGACGGTTACCAACGCGCTGGTAAAAAAGCTGCCCCATAAGAAACCTGAACCTGAAACCGCTACCCCGCTCAGCTACCTGGAAAAGCGGCTCAGCCTGTTAAAACATTAGAATGGGAGGAATGACCATGAGCAAAATTTTAGAACTGCGGGAGAAAAGAGCCAAAGCCTGGGATGCCGCGAAAGCCTTTCTGGACAGCAAGCGCGGCGCGGACGGGCTCCTTTCCGCCGAGGACGTTGCCGTCTATGAAAAGATGGAAGCCGATGTTGTGAATCTCGGCAAAGAAATCGACCGGCTGGAGCGTCAGCAGGCACTGGACGCGGAACTTAACAAACCCGTCAATACACCCATTACCGGCAAGCCCGGCCAGCCCAACCCTGAGGATAAAACCGGTCGGGCCAGTGACGAGTACAAACGAGCCTTCTGGAACGCCATGCGCAGCAAGGCAGCGGGATACGAAGTATTAAACGCGCTGCAGGTGGGAACCGATTCCGAGGGAGGCTACCTGGTTCCGGACGAGTTCGAGCGTACCCTGGTCGAAGCTCTGCAAGAAGAAAACATCTTCCGCACCATGGCCAAGATCATCCAAACCGCCAGCGGCGACCGCAAAATACCGGTGGTAGCCTCCAAGGGCACCGCCTCCTGGGTGGATGAAGAAGGCGCTATTCCGGAATCAGACGATGCCTTCGGGCAGGTTTCCATTGGAGCGTACAAGCTGGCAACCATGATCAAGGTATCCGAGGAACTGTTAAATGACAGCGTCTTTAATCTGGAGTCATATATCGCCCGGGAATTTGCCCGGAGAATCGGGGCCAAGGAAGAGGAATCCTTCTTCATCGGTGACGGAACCGGCAAGCCGACCGGAATTTTCAACGCTACCGGCGGAGCGGAACTGGGTGTAACTGCTGCCTCGGCAACAGCTATTACGGTGGATGAGATCATGGATCTGTTCTACAGCCTTAAGTCCCCTTACCGCAAAAACGCCGTATTCGTGATGAATGATTCCACTGTCAAAGCCATCAGAAAATTAAAGGACGGCAACGGCCAGTACCTGTGGCAGCCCTCCATTTCTGCCGGACAACCGGATACGATTTTAAATCGTCCGGTCAAGACTTCAGCCTATGTACCGACAATTGCGGCAGGGGCTAAAACTATCGCTTTCGGCGATTTCGGCTACTACTGGATTGCTGATCGGCAAGGCCGTTCCTTCCAAAGGCTGAACGAGCTTTATGCGGCAACCGGTCAGGTAGGATTTAAGGCAACCCAGCGGGTGGACGGCAAGCTGATTCTCTCTGAAGCCATCAAGGTACTTAAGATGAAAGCGTAGGTGTGAGTTATGAGCAATGTAAAAAACTACACTGAGCAAGGCGGCGAGATAACCGTTATTGGCGGATCGCTTGAGATTGCGGTTGGCGGTAAACTGACCTTTGCAGGTAATGAACTTAAGCCTGCAGGAACTCAAGCGGACAGTACGGCATCAACGATTGAAGGCCTGGTGACCGACTTCAATGCCCTCCTCGCTAAGCTTAAAGCCGCGGGACTTATGGCAGCCGAGTAATGAAAGGCGGTGGGCGTATTGGTACTTACTTTGGAGGAAGTAAAACTGTATCTAAAAGTAGACGGTGATGAAGACAATACGCTCATCACCGATCTCATAGGTGCCGCCGAGGAACTCTGCCAGGACATTCTGCGCTTTCCCCTGACCGAATTTACCGAGGTGCCGGAAACAGTTAAACAAGCCCTCCTTTATGCCATCGGCAATCTCTATGAACTACGGGAAGCAGTCGACATGAAAGCATTAATTGAGTTTATGACCAGGCTCCTATTCGCCTACCGCCGAGAAGGGTGGTAATTATGAAGAAGCGCGATTTAATGGGTGAGATGCGGCAGCGTATTGCCTTGCAGGCCAAGACCATTACCAAGTCAGAAGGCATCCCCCTGGAAAACTGGACTACAGTAGCCACAGTGTGGGCAGCAGTGTCGGACATATCGGGTAAAGAATACTTCCAGGCGGGGGCCTTGCAGTCGGAGGTCACCACCCGGATTAAAATCCGCTACCGAACCGGGATAACTCCTTCAATGCGGGTATTATATGGCTCCCGGGTATTTCAAATTCTGTCGGTAATCGATAAGGATGAGCGGCACCGCGTAATAGAACTGATGTGCAAGGAGGTGATCCCCGGTGGCAGGTAATATGACCCTGGAAGGTATGGACGAAATTTTAGATAGGCTAAAGGAACTGGGGCAAAGAGCCGCTCCGGCAGAGAACCAGGCCCTCTATGCCGGAGCCAAAATCGTCCAGGAAAACGCCAGCCAAAGGGCTCCCCGCAGCGCCATGGCGAAGGAGCACCTGGCAGACAATATCGTGATTTCCGAACCAAAGCAGGATGAAAACGGCAAATACGTTGAGGTGGGACCAAAGGCTCCCTTTTTTTATGGCAAATTTCTGGAGTACGGCACCTCCAAGATGACCGCCCGCCCTTTCATGGGTCCGGCTCAAGCCGAAAGCAAAAAACAGGTGTTGGAAACCATCAGGCAGACCTTGAAAGCGGGGCTTAACCTATGATCAATGTCAAACCGGAAGTCCTGGCGGCTTTGGAGGAAAACACAGATTTGCTGGCTTTATTGGGCGGGCCTTATATCTACCAGCTGAAAGCGCCGGAGGGCTTAGACAAATACATTACTTTGTTTGAGATAACCAATTTCGATTCCGCCTGGGCAGACAACACTGCCTTTATGGCTGAGGTGCACGTGCAAGTGGATGTGTGGGTAAAAGCAGCCAGCACCTCCCCTATTGCCGCCGAGGTGGACAAAACCATGAAATCTTTAGGCTTTAAAAGAACTAGCAGCGCCGATCTTTATGAAGACGATACCAAAATATTTCACAAAGCGCTCAGGTATGTGACTGAGCGGGAAGTTGAAGGAGGTTAAAAAATGGCAGGGGTACAAGTAGGCTTAAACAGCCTGTATTACGCGGTTCTTACCAGCGATACGCCTTTGGGAGCGACATATAACAGCCCGGTGGCCATAGCCGGGGCTATCAACGCCAAAATAAGTCCCAAGAGCAATACAGAAACCCTGTACTGCGACGACGGGCCTGATGAAACCGTCACCTCGCTGGGGGAAATCGATGTGGAGTTTGAGGCTAAAGACATTGACCTCAACACCCAGGCGGCCCTTTTGGGGCACAGCGTCACTGGCGGGGTGCTGGTCAAGAAGTCAACCGACACCGCACCCTATGTGGCTTTGGGATTCAAGTCCAAAAAGAGCAACGGCAGCTACCGCTATGTATGGCTGTATAAAGGGAAATTCGCCCTGCAAGAGCAGGAGTACCAGACTGCGGAGGATAAGCCCAAATTTCAGACCCCCAAAATCAAGGGGACATTTATTAAACGCACCTTTGACAACGCCTGGCAGAAGATCGGCGATGAGGATCATCCCGATTGGGCAGTTTCAACCGGCATTAATTGGTTTACGGCGGTGGACGGAGCGGCCCCCGGCCCTTTGACGGTGATAATAAGTCCGGTGGATGGTTCCAGCGGAGTGGCAGCAGACGCTAACCTGACCTGGACCTTTGCCAACGCCATCCAGGCTACCGATGTAACCGCCGCTAATTTTATCTTACTGAAGGCTGATGATGGGTCCTTAGTTGCCGGAGTCCTTAGTATCAATTCAGAACACAAAGTGGTGACTTTCAATCCGGCCAGCAATTTGGCCCCGGGCGCGGATTACATCATGGTATGCACGCAGGGGGTCAGGGATATTTGCGGCCAAAACCTGGCTAATGCTTCAATCGGCAGCTTCACCACTGCTGTTTAAGCCAATCGGGGCGGTTTTTGTACCGCTATCACACAGGGAGGGATATCGATGGAGAACCCCAAGATTACCCTTAAAGGAAAGACATACACCGCGCCGCCGCCCAAGGTCAAACTGTGGCGCGAAGTAACCAAATTCAAAGATAAATTCGGCGATAAAGAGCAAGGCGATGAGGAAGCTCTAAGCGAGATGGAACGCCTGATCGCTGCTGCCTTTAATCACCCGGAAATTACCGCTGAGGTTATTGAAGAAGAACTGGACCTGGATGAGTTTGTCCCTCTCTTTTACCAGATTGCCAGTTGGGTGGCCGAGGCCGTAAGCCGCAAGATGACAGAACTCCCAAACCAAGTCCCGCCGACGGACCTGACCTAAGCCAGCTGTCGGCTTATCAAATGGTGGTGTATTTCTATTTGAGCCTGGCCCAAAGCTACCACTGGCTCCCGGAACAGATTGACGCCATGACGCTCGATATGTTCTGGGATCTGCTCATTGTTGGCTCTGTAGTTAACGAAGCTGAAAACAATCCAAGCGGGTACATTGATGATATTTGGTAAGGGGGTGAAAACAGTTGGCTGAAACCATCGGTGAACTGCTGGTCAAAGTTGGTCTGGACAACACCGGCTTTAATCAGGGCATGAAAGAATTGGATCAGTCGCTTAAGCTGGCCAGAGCTGAATTTCAGGCAGCCGCCGCCAAGATGGGCGATATGGGCAGCGCCGCCGACCAACTTAAATTAAAAGTTGAATATTTAAACAAGCAGGCTGAGGTGCAAAGGCAGAAAGTGGCCGCCTTAAAAGAGGCATATGAAAAAGCAGCGGGCAGTACCGAGCAGGATGCGGTCGCGGTGGAAAAACTGCAGATCAAAATGCTGCAGGCCGAAAAGGTTCTGGCCAATATGGAACACTCCCTAAAAAATACGGCCAAGGAACTGGAACTGCAAGCTTCCGCCTGGACCAAGCTCTCTAAAAAGGCCGAAGAAGCCAGCCAGAAATTAAAAGCAGCGGGCAGCAGCATCACCAGTGCCGGTCAGGGAATGTCCCTGGCGGTTACCGCACCGCTTGCAGCCGCCGGAACCGCTGCGGTGAAACTGGCCTCAGATACCAATGAAGCTCTGAACAAGGTGGAAGTAGCCTTTCAGGATAACGCTGAAGGCGTTAAGAACTGGAGCGATACCACCCTGGAACGCTATGGCATCGCCAGGGGCACTGCCCTGGATATGGCTGCTACCTATGGGGATATGGCTACCAGCTTGGGGCTTAACACTACGCAGGCAGAAGAAATGAGCAAGACTCTGGTGGGCTTGGCCGGAGATCTGTCCAGTTTTAAGAACATCAGCATCGACATAGCGGATACCGCTTTAAAGTCGGTATTTACCGGCGAGACCGAATCTTTGAAAGAATTAGGCATTGTTATGACCCAGGCCAACCTGCAGGAATACGCCTACAGCCAGGGGATTAAAAAGAAAATCCAGGATATGAACCAGGCTGAGCAGACCCAGCTCAGGTACAACTATGTCCTGGCTATGACCAAGAACGCCCAGGGGGATTTCGAGAGAACCGGGGCGGGAACGGCTAACCAGATGCGGGTTTTCTCCGAAAGCTTAAAAGAGCTGGGGGGAGCCTTTGGCCAGCATATCCTGCCGGTTATAACCCCATTAATCCAGAGATTAAATGAACTGGTGCAAAGATTCGGTGCTTTAAGTCCCAGCGCCCAAAAAACCATTCTAGTCGTGGCGGGGGTGGCTGCCGCCATAGGCCCGGTTGTCCTGATTATCGGTCAGCTGGTCACCGCCGCCGGGGCCATCTCCGGTGTAGTCGGTACAGCTGCAGCCGCTATCGCCAGCGCCGGTGGGGTAACCGCAGCGTTGGGGGCGGCTTTTTCCGCCTTAACTGGTCCTATTGCTATCGCCGCAGCCGTTATTGCCGGGATAATCTTAGCTATCAAGGAGCTTTGGCAGAACAATGAAGGATTTCGTAACACGGTCAAGGAGATCTGGGCGGATATTGGGAACATTATCGCCAAAGCCGGAACTGCCATTAAAGTGTTCTGGGATAAATGGGGTAAAGATATCACCGCTGTATTCACAAATATCTGGAACATCATCAAGGCGGTATTTCAGACTGCAGCGGAAGTGATTGTAAACGCCTTCGGCTTTTTCCTGGATGTCTTACAGGGAGACTGGCAAGGAGCCTGGGAGCATATCAAAAACATTTTCATCACCCTGTGGAATGGGATTAAGACAGTGGTGGCCAACGCTTTCGAGGGTCTAAGAACCCTGCACAATACGCTGCTGGAAATAGGAACTCATATTATTCAGGGTTTGATCGACGGGATTAAAGGCCGGATTGAGAAAGTCAGGGAAATCGCCGGGGAAATTGCCGAGACGGTAAAAAACAAAATCAAAGAAGCCCTATCCATCCGCTCCCCCTCCCAGGTGATGCGCGAATATGGCCTTAATATCAGCGAAGGCTTGAGCACCGGCATGCAAGAAGGAATATCCTTTATAGAAGGTTCGGTATCCGACATTATTGCCACCTTGGTCGATATGAAGAACAGTCTGGTAGATATAGAGACTGAAACCAATGCCAAGCTGCTGGAAGCGGAAAAAGAGTACGCTGACCAGTGCCGGGAAGTCAAAAGCAAACTGGCCCAGGATGAAATCGCCTTGCAGCAGGAACTGTCCGATAAATTAGCCGCTATTACGGCAGCAGGCTTAGAGAAAGAAGCCCAGGCCATCGAAGCTTTTGAGCAGAGCTATGCAGCCAAGGTGGAGTCCATCAAAAACCAGATCGGGCTTTTTGATGAAGTGAAGCCACAAAAAGTATCGGGCAAGTCCTTGCTTGGTAATCTGGAGGACCAGGTTAGTCAGTTCGATAGCTGGCAGGCCAACTTAAAGTCACTGGCCGCCAAAGGGGTTGACGAGGGGCTGATTGACGAACTGCGGCAGATGGGAGTCAAGGCGGCTCCTCAGGTCGCGGCCTTAAATGCCTTGACAACTGATGAGCTGAATAAATATGTAAGCCTTTGGAAAACCAAAAACGCTCAGGCCCGGGCGGAAGCCAATATCGAGATGCGTCAGGCCCGGGTTGAGCTAAGCCAGCGCTTAAGTGAGATCAGGCTGGAAACCCAGAACCAACTTACCCAGCAGACTATCGAAATGCAGAACAAACTCATGGAAATGAAAGCCAAGGCCGATGAGGAGCTGGTCAGATACAAAAAGGCCTGGGAGGAAAAGAACGGCGAAATTAAAAAGAACGCCGCCGAAACCATCGCCACCATCGAAAAGAAGTATGAGGAAATAGTCAAAAAATCGGCCGGGTACGGCATCCAGGCCATGAGTGAGTTAATCCGGGGCATAAGGTCCAGGATGAGTGCCTTGCAAAGTGTCATGGATGAAGTGCGAAGCATAATGGGTTCCGGTATGGACCCCAATCAGCGCAACTCTCCCTCTTTAGTAGACAAGATAAAAATCGGGGTGGCTGATATAACGGCTGCCTACAGCAGCTTAAAAAACAATTTAAGTGGCCTTGACTTAAAGAGCGCTTTAGCAGGAATTGCTCCTTTAGCCTTGGGTACGGTTGCCACAAATGCAACCAGTAACAGCTCGACCACCATCAACCAGATCAGCATAACGGTCAATGGCGGCACCGCTGACGCGGGCGAGCAGATTTACCGGACGCTCCTGGCCAAGGGGGTGCGTTTCAGTGGCTAAAAGCCTTAAGATTGCCGGGATGGAGCGCTGGCCGGACTATCGTCGGGGGAGCCTTACTATCAGCCAAATCCTTACCAGTCAGGTAGACAACTGCTCATTTGCGGTTAAGGGAGAAAAACCTCTTGAGGGCAGTGAAGTCATCATCGAGGATAGCGACCTTACGGAACCCCGGCTCTTTGCCGGAACTATCGACCGGGTGGAACTGGTGAACTATAAGGCTCCGCTGGTGTGGAAGGTGGACTGCCAGGACTATACCCTGCAGATGGATAAAAAGCTGGTGGTGGAAACTTATCTGGGCTTAAATGCCGACACCATTGTACACGACATCCTGCTTAAATATTGTCCCGGTTTTTCGGCGGCGGGGATAGCCAGCGGCGCACCAGTAATCGAGTCTACCGGCACCGAATTCAACTACAAAATGCCGTCGGAATGTATCAAGTGGCTGTGCGACTATATCGGCTGGCAATGGTATGTGGACTACTACAAGGTGGTCCACTTTTTTGATCCTGCCCAAATGGGAACTTCTGCCCCCATGACATTGCAGGCCGGGGGTCGGTTTAGCAATTTCAAGGTAAGTATCGACCACCAAGGACTGCGCAACCGCGTATATGTTTTGGGCGGCAGCATGCTGTCCGACCCACAGACTATCGAGTGGAAAGCAGACGGTGCGGCTCGTATCTGGGTGCTCCCCTGGTCTCCTAATGAATGTAGCTTGCAGGTGGGCGGTACTGTGCAAAACGTCGGGGTTGAGGGTGTGGATGAAGAAGATGCCAAGGATTATCTGGTAAATCTCGGCGACGGCTACCTGCGCTGTTCTGCTGATACTGATACACCCGAGAGTGGCGTGACCATTTCGCTTACCGCCCGGCAAAGCATTGATGTTATTACCATGGTAGATGATTTGGCCAGCCAGGCTTCCATTGCCGTCCTGGAAGGCGGCGACGGGGTGTATGAGCACTACATCAAAGACGATACCCTGATCACCATTGAAGCGGCTGAAGCGGCCGGAAACGCCGATCTGCGCGAATGGGCCAACCCCAAGACCAGCGGTAGTTTCATCACCACAGTGCCGGGATGGGAACCGGGACAATTAGTCGCCATTGAGCTTCCCGAACGTGGTGTAAACGCAGTTTTCCTGGTACAAAAGGTGACCATCTCCTTAAGTGAAGCCGGAATTTGGGTATATACAATCGAATACGGCGGACGTCTCTTAGGGATAGCCGATTTTCTTAAAGCCCTGGTCTCGGCTCAGCAGAAGAAAAAAATGAACGATACCAAACTGATCCATAAGTTTGTCTATGGAACTGAAGCCATCGCGATAAAAGACGCGCTGATTAAAACGGCCCAAAACCGTCCCTGGTTGGTCGAGGGCTGTGCAAGCGGTGCGGTGATGATAGGAGGTTGATTTTATGGCTGGCGGATATATTCAAGTCCCGCCCGACAGCACCGGGAAAAAGTTAAACGCGCGCTACCGGGCGATTGAAGGCACAGCGGGCTATGAGCAGTATGTGGCCCTGCAAGGGCTGCCTACCTTTTATTGTTTAGCGCGCAGCATTTCTCTGGCGCAAAACAAGCACTTGTTTTCCATATATAACGATGCAGGCAGCGGGTATTTAGTTCGGGTACCTAGGCTATCCATTGTTAATATGTCACTGACATCGGTTTCCGGTGTAGGGGTTGAACTGGATTTTATGCGTACCACCAGTCAGAGCGGCGGTACGGTTATAACTCCGCAAAAAGCTGACACTGCGGATGTTAACCTGACAGCGACAATTCATATTGCTACCGGAGCCACCATTGTTGAAGGTGCCTTGCTGTGGCCGGTAACTCTTAATAACGATGAAATACCCCTGACCCTTAATGCCACTCCTTTGCTGGATTTCAATATGATACCCCGGGGAATGGATGTTAAGCCTTTATGTATACGGCCAGGAGAAGGTTTCAGTATCAAACAGATAACCAACACCAGTGTCGGCCTATGGTCAATATTGGCGGTGATTACAGCTGAGGATATCACATAGGAGGTTAGGCTATGTCTATGATATGGGAAATGCACAAGTGGGGGCTTGAAAACATCCCGCAACCGGAAAGCCAACCTGTACCCACTATTGGCAGCCTGGCCCGCATCTATCCCCAGACCCAAGCTATGTCATTGCCTAGGGGGTTGCAGATATCAACAAGTATTGATGGCAGCCAGTGGAGCCCATGGGCGGATGTGGACTTTTCCGAAGCTGTAACAGTACCTTTCCCGGGCTTTATCAAATTCAGGGCCTATCAAAAAGCCAACGTGCAGGTCTTAAACTACAAATCACCAGATGAAGCCGACTCGCTGGTTGGCCTGACGGTGGTTCTGGGCCAATACGGGGTGGTGTGACATGAAAGATATTATCAGCCTTAAATCAGAATGGTACTTGGAATATGGGGACGGCAAAGTTTTCGGCCCTTTAAAAAACTATGTTACCAGCGCAGGTTTAAATATTGCCGCCCAGAAGTTGGCCGGACTCTCCAGCCCCTATCTCGTTATTGGTGATGATACGACCGAAGGGGATACTATATCGGAAGTTTACCGCAAGGCTGTATCGGTGGTGACCCAGTCCGGCAACATGATCCGCTTTAGGACGGTACTCTTGGCTGGAGAAGGCAACGGGCAGCACCAAAAGACATGTATCTTTACCGACGCCAGCGATGCCCCCGGTTCAGGCATTATGTTTAACCTCTTAAAAGTGCCCTGGGGCAAGGAAAACCAGATGATTTTGACAGTGGAATGCAGGCTTACTCTGCAGTAGGGGGTGATTATTGTGTTGTTTGCAGCTGAAAGCGGCCGAACAGTAATCGATGAGAACCTGGCTAATGCTGCTATGATAATGCAGGAATTCTCGCATATTTATGAAGGCACCGCTTTTGGAGGCAAAACCGGAGCGGGCATAGCTGAATTTGACTGTGCCGGTTATGACCATGCGGTGCGGTTTAAAGCCGATGCCGCTGCCGCTATCGCGAGAGTGACCTTTGAAATTATCAGGCATGGTCAGGGGGCTGATCTCTTGGTCGAACTGCGGGACGGCTTTAATCCGGACGGTTCAACAGCGGGTTCGTTGCTCAGATTCATGGTACTGCCTAAAGAGTTTATTCCCCCCAGCAAGGGATATTTCAGCATCCCTATAGATATATCTGACTTGGTGAGCGGCGCTTACTACTGGCTGATCATTAAAAAAGCCGGGGATGCTGATAACCATTTCCACCTACATGGGGAAACCATACAAGACTCCTTATACCCCACTTACAAAAGAGCGGGAAACAGCGGAGACTGGACAGCGGAGAATGCTATCCACTTTGGGGTATATAACGGGGAAACGGGCAACCTTTTGCATGGCATCTATGGCTACAATGCTATTACCTGGCTTATATGGGACGGTGATCTAATCGCCAAAGCCTACCGGTACCTGCCCCCTGCTTCCGGTTTTATAGGTGGGGTCAGACAGATCAAAACCTATCAATGGTCAGGCGAGATATTAAAACGGGGGGTGGTGTAATGTTTGGCTCAGAAGAAATTCTGGCTTTTATCCGCAGACAGGTCGGAGTGAGGACTGATGCCGCTGATCCGGCGGGTAGCCTGCATGCCAAAATCGGCAACCTTAAAGAAGTTTTGCAAAACTATATAAAGAACTACACCATCATGCAATTAAGCACTATATCGTCAAACACCAGCAGCTGGGGCAGTACTGAACAAAGTGTAACCATTTCCTATAATGGCACAGGTATATTGCAAAACATTTATATACAAGCCAGCGGTTCATCCTCATGGACCAGTAGATGCCGGGCTACCGTCACGATTGACGGAATGGCCCTACCTGCCTTTGGTTCTGTGAATGGTAGTGTAGCCTGGGGAGCATCTGATGTTATTTTGTTTGCTGATTCAATGGGGAAACTCAATGTAATTGACAGCAGAGCCAATTTAGCTATCCCCTTTCGCTCTTCCCTATCTGTCACCATATATTTTTCTGTTTCCAGCGGGGGCGGCGGATCTATGGTAGGCAAGCTGGAAATCTACAGGTATTAACGAAGGGAGGCAGACTTATTGTTTTTAGTATATAACAAGAACGACGGTTTAGTAGTGCAAGCATCTGAGACTGAACCAGTGCTGGCTCCAGGACAGGACTATGTCTTTGCCAATGATCCTGAACTCAATTTGTCCAATTACGAGTCTATAAAGGTTGTAAATAAAGAAGGATGCCATCTGGAACTGATACCGACTGCTGAATGGAATAACAAAGTAAGCGGCGGCAGAAATATAACGCTGGACGAAAAAGTAGCCAAGCTTGAAAAGTATAGTTTAGTACTGATGGAGGCTGTAGCTAAACTTTCGGAGGCAAATCCCGGCACGGTCAGCACTGAATTGATGGCTGAATTGGTGCTGGCAGGAAGGAGAACCATTGATCAGGTGCCAACTGATATACAAAAGGAAGTGTCAGGCAGGATTGCATCAGCTTGAGAATTATAGGCATTAAGTATTTTTCAGAATGGGCCTTGGGGCTCTTTTTTATTACCAATTTTAAAAGGAGGACTAACAATGAAAAGCTCATTTCAAATCGCCTTAACAGCCTTTGGCGGCTGGCTGGGCTGGGTCTTGGGAGGCTGGGACGGCTTTTTATACGCGCTGATTACCTTTGTAGTTATCGATTACCTGACCGGTGTCATGTTGGCCATACTGGAAAAACGCCTTTCCAGCGAGGTCGGTGCCAGGGGCATCTTTAAGAAGGTGCTGATTTTTGCCCTGGTGGCAGTGGGCCACATTATCGACACCCAGGTAATAACAAACGGTAGCGCTGTCCGTACCGCGGTCATCTTCTTCTACTTATCCAACGAAGGGATTAGTATTCTGGAA
This sequence comes from Pelotomaculum terephthalicicum JT, assembly GCF_022410535.1. Lineage (GTDB taxonomy): Bacteria > Bacillota > Desulfotomaculia > Desulfotomaculales > Pelotomaculaceae > Pelotomaculum_D > Pelotomaculum_D terephthalicicum. The sequence continues at coordinate 78,868 of NZ_JAKNBL010000005.1, read as the reverse complement.
AATGCAGCCAAGATCGGCCTACCTATTCCGGAGAAACTCAAACTGGTTTTGGACCAACTAAATAAGGAGGAAAAGATTAATGGCTAGGTTATGTTTTGACTACGGACATGGCGGCAATGACCCGGGCGCAGTATATAAAGGAAGGAAAGAAGCTGATGATGTGCTGAGCCTAGGTCGGGCCGTAGCAGCAGTGTTGAGACGCCATGGAGTAATCGTCGATGAGACCAGGACGGCTGATGTTAGTGTAAGCCTGAAAGCTAGATGTGATTTTGAAAACATGGGCAGCTTTGATTACTTCATATCCTTTCACCGTAATGCTTTTAAGCCGGAAACCGCTACCGGTGTAGAAACTTACACTTATTTAAATCCGGGAGCCAAGTCAAAGGGGCTGGCCGAAAAAATTCAAAGCTCCCTGGTGGGGGTCGGTTTTGCAAACCGGGGGGTGAAAACTGCTAATTATCAAGTCTTAAGAGAAACAAAGGCCCCTGCAGTACTAATCGAAATCGGCTTTATTGATAACAGCCAGGACAATGCACTGTTTGATGCCAAGAGAGATGAAATTATCAAAGCAGTAGCTGGCGCTATCCTTTCCCAACTGGGGTTAGCATACATAGAAGAAAGCAAGAATGGTCTGGAAGGAGTTTTGGAGGTGTTAGTAAGAAACGGCATACTTAAATCCCCTGAATATTGGCTGGAAAATGCAAGAAAAGGCCAGAGCGTAAATGGTGAATACGCCGGGATGCTGATTGAAAGAATGGCCGAGTACATTTCATCCCTATAACCTTAACGATTATTACCTAAAAGAACTATCCTTGAAGCATTAGCTCTGGCTTTTACTTCTTTAATAAAACCTAATAACTGACTCCAAATCGCCGGGTGATTGATTTCACCCGGCATTTTTTGCTTTAACCCTAAGCTACCGGTACTCAAACCGCCCTTCGTTGTCCTGTGGATTGTGAGGGAACGATTCATGCCCTTCGAAGGGAGGAACCTATATGAACGGCTTGCAAAAAGAGCAGATTGCTCTTCTTCGCGCCGAAGGTAAGAGTTACACCAAAATAGCCGATACCTTAGGTTTATCGATAAACACGGTGAAGTCTTACTGTCGCAGAAACAATCTGGGCGGAAACGCTGCTATAATGTCTGACTCTGTGGACGGTACATTTTGCTGCCAGTGCAGAGTGCCGCTTAATCAGACCATCGGGAAGAAGCAGAAACGGTTCTGTTCGGACAAGTGCCGTATGGCGTGGTGGAATGCCCATCCAGAGGACGTTAAACACAAAACCATCCGGTCATTTACCTGTCAGACTTGTGGCCAGTCCTTTGAAGCGTATGGCAAACGAGAGCGAAAATACTGCTCCCGCGCTTGCTACGGCAGGTCAAAGGCGGTGCGGCATGAGTAGTAAGGCATTAGCAGTCATCTACTATACAGCCACCATGGCAGTTTTCAATAGATGGCTTGCAGCAGGCATTATACGAGAAGATGAATTGATTAAAATTGAGGCAGCTATCGCTCAAAAATACGGGCTTTCGGAGCGCAGCATATATCGCCAAAACACTTGATAATATGGGCTTTTGGAGCGAATATGTCATAGCGAAAGGAGGTCATTATGGAAAAGATAGTTACGAAAATATACCCTTCAGTGTCACCAATCCCTGCTAGATTACGGGTTGCTGCTTATGCCCGAGTATCATCCGCAAAAGATGCAATGTTTCAATCTCTGGCAGCTCAAGTCAGCTATTACAGCAACCATATTCAGCAGCGACTAGATTGGGAATATGCTGGTGTATACGCAGATGAGGCACTGACAGGAACCAAAGATACTCGTCCGGAGTTTCAGCGTCTAATTGCTGACTGCAAGGATGGCAAGATTGACCTGATCATTACAAAATCGATATCACGTTTTGCCCGCAACACGGTAACACTTCTTAAAACGGTGCGGGAACTAAAACTGCTCGGTGTTGACGTTTATTTTGAGGAGCAGAATATTCATTCCATGAGCGGGGATGGAGAACTTATGCTGACCATCCTGGCATCCTATGCTCAGGAGGAAAGTCGTTCGGTTAGTGAGAACTGTAAGTGGAGGATTCGCAAGCGGTTCCAGCAAGGTGAGATTGTAAACCTGCGTTTCATGTACGGGTATCGAATTAACAATGGTCAAATTGAAATCGATCAGGAACAGGCCGAAATCGTTCGAATGATCTACGCTGATTACGTAAACGGTCTGGGATGCGATCGGATTGCTGCCAGGCTGCGGGAAATGGGTGTGCGAACGTTCAGCGGCAGACAGTGGACAGCAAAGCGAGTCCTGGCCATCCTAAATAACGAGAAGTATTCTGGCAACGCGCTGCTCCAGAAAAAGTATGTAGCCGACCACTTGTCAAAGAAGCTGGTTTATAACCGGGGAATCCTGCCAAAGTACTATGCCGAAGGAACCCATCCGCCGATTATAGACCCTCTCATCTTTCAAAAGGCGCAAGAAATCATGGCCCTTCGCCGGGAGAACAGAAATGTCAGACAAAACCCGGCCAACCGTTACCCATTTTCAGGCTTAATCTTCTGCCCTCGCTGCGGCAAGAACTATCGGCGGGTAACCTACAAGGGGCATGCAGCGTGGAACTGTTCCACCTTCGTCAATTACGGCAAGGACGTCTGCCCAGCGAAGCAAATCCCGGAACCAACCCTAATTTCGCTGACCGCTGAAGTTCTAGGTCTGGCGGAATTTGATGAGGTGGTTTTCCGATCCCAGATCAAGCAGATGCAGGTGCCGCAAGCAAACAAGGTAATTTATATTTTTCAAGACGGTCATGAAGTTGAAGCCCTCTGGCAAGACCGGTCACGCAAATCAAGCTGGGACGACAAAAAGAAACAGCAGGCGCGGGAAAGGGCACTTGCTTACCAAAGGGGAGATTTGAAGTGAAACCCGCTCGATCCGTTACTGTCATACCACCAACCATAAACCGCTTTGTGCCGGAAAAGACTGGTGTAGCCGCAAGAAAAAGAGTAGCTGCATATGCCCGCGTTTCAACAGATTCTGAGGAACAGCTTACTAGCTACGAAGCCCAGGTAGACTACTACACCAAGTACATCAACGAACGCGCTGATTGGATATTTGCCGGAATCTACACCGATGAAGGTATCAGTGCCACTAATACCAAAAAGCGCGATGGGTTTAAGCAGATGGTTGCCGACGCACTGGACGGAAAAATCGATCTAATTGTTACAAAATCAGTCAGCCGCTTTGCGAGAAACACAGTTGATTCTCTGGTTACGGTTCGCCAGCTAAAAGAAAAAGGCGTTGAGGTTTATTTCGAAAAGGAGAACATTTACACGCTGGACAGTAAGGGTGAGCTTTTAATCACCATTATGTCCAGCTTGGCACAGGAAGAAAGCCGTTCAATTTCTGAAAATGTAACCTGGGGCCAACGCAAACGTATGGCTGATGGGAAAGTAAGCATGCCTTATCGTCATTTCCTTGGCTACGAAAAGGGTGAGGATGGTTTACCTAAAATCGTTGAAAAGGAAGCAGAAACAGTGCGGCTTATTTACAGAATGTTTCTTGAGGGTAAAACGCCTTCAGCCATCGCCAAGCATCTTGGCAATCTGGGTATCCCATCTCCAGCCGGGAAAAAAACCTGGCAAGTGGCGACAGTGATAAGCATTCTGACTAACGAGAAATACAAGGGTGATGCTCTGCTGCAAAAAAGCTTCACGGTGGATTTTCTCACCAAAACCACCAAAGTCAACGAGGGTGAGGTTCCTCAATACTATGTGCAGAATAGCCATCCCGCCATTATTGAGCCGGACGAATTTGATGCGGTGCAGCTTGAAATGGAACGGCGTAAAAAACTCGGTAGGCCAGTCAGTTGCCATAGCCCATTTTCAGCTAAAATCGTTTGCGGTGACTGCGGCGGTTTTTACGGCTCCAAGGTTTGGGGTTCCAACACCAAGTATCGGCGCACGGTATGGCGGTGCAATGAGAAGTACAAAAACGATAAACCATGTTCAACACCTCATATTACAGAAGATGAAATTAAGCAGCGCTTTCTGAAGGCATTTAACATATTGATGGGTGATCGGGATGAGGTTCTCACCAACTGCCGCCTTGCCCAAGAAGTCTTATGCGATTGCTCGGCAATTGAAACGGAACTTGCGGAACTGCACCGCGAAATTGAGGTTGTTTCCGAACTCACGAGAAAATCCATTTATGAAAACGCCCGCTTTGCCATTAATCAGGATAAATTTAACGAACGGCACCAGGGATACATGGAGCGGCACCGGATAGCAACGGAGCGGGTTGCTGAATTAGAGGATCAGCGGCGAAACCGCCAAAACAAATTACTGATACTGGACAGGTTTATCCGAGAAATCAGAACCCGCCCGTTTGTGGTCGAGGAGTTTGATGAGAGGCTGTGGTTGGCAGCAGTTGAAAAGGTTACTATCCACCAAGATGGTCACCTGGAATTTGTTTTTAAAGATAGAACTTGTGTAAATGTGTAGACGATATAATTGCTGCATAGCCCGCTAAGCCGGTAATGGCTGGTTGCGGGCTTATTATTTTAAGAGTTGCTTTCTACGGATATTCGAATAAGGTGGGATGGTATACACATACTTGCTGCCGTCAATAAATTGCAGTATTATTTGCCGATCTCGTATTATGTCTGCTCGTTCGATGATGACGCGCCAGGCGGTTGTACTAAAAGCTACCTCATTAGGCGAAGCATCCAGAAACTCCGAAATATAATCTACAATCATCTGCTTGCGCTCTGCTTTGGATACGGATTTGGCTGCCCGAATAGACGAAAGAACAAGTTTGCAGCATAATTCTACCAGCGAGGGATTGTTCCTCAATTGCCACAGAACTGCTTTATTGAAGGCGTGAGTGATAACCTCTTCATACAAATAGGGAGTCTGGCATTTTTCAGCGTGATCATACCTGCGGTTACATTTCCAAACAGCATGGCGGTACTTTTTATTGTCGCGATAACTCCCAACGATTTTTCTGCCATACTTGCCCCCGCAATCACCACAGAACAGTTTGTTAGCAAAGGTGTTGTGACTGGGGTTTTCCTTGGTTGGCAAGCTTAACCTACGCTGAACCTCATCGAATACTTCCTTGCTGACGATTGGTTCATGATCGCTTTCGATATAGTATTGTGGCAATTCACCATTATTTTTGCGCCACTTCTTGGTCATGAAGTCTTCAGTATATGTTTTCTGCAATAAGGCCACGCCGTAGTATTTCTCGTTGGTCAGAATACTTATCACTGTGGCTACCTGCCACGTTGGCTTGCCAGCAGGCGAAAGAACGGATTCAGCTTTAAGGATAGCGGCGATGTTGGATGGGGTCCGGCCTTCCAGGAACAGTCTATATATACGCCGGATGATTTTGGCTTCGTCTTCTACAATTGTGGGTTTATTGTCGTCGCCCTTTTTATAACCGAGAAAATATTTGTAAGGCAATGAGTAATTTCCATCGGCCATTCTCTTGCGGCAACCCCACTTTACGTTTTCAGATATGGAACGGCTTTCCTCCTGGGCAATGCTGGATAGGATAGTGAGCATGAGTTCCCCTTTGCTGTCAAAGGTAAAGATATGTTCTTTCTCAAAATAGACCTCAATGCCTTTTTCCTTCAGCATTCGGATAGTGGTAAGGGTATCCACAGTGTTCCTAGCAAAGCGGGAGATTGACTTGGTTATAATAAGGTCAAAACTGCCGTCCAGTGCGTCCTTGATCATGCTATTGAACCCTGCGCGATTCTTACAGGAGACACCAGAAATACCCTCGTCTACGTATAGTCCGGCAAATTCCCAGTTTGGATGAGCATGGATATATTTTTCATAGTAGTCTTTCTGAGCTTCAAAACTGACCAGTTGTTCCTCGCTTGAGGTTGATACACGGGCATATGCTGCTACCCGGCGCTTAAGGAAATGCTCTGCGGTAATTGTCGGAAGTAACGGTCGCGCGGCAATCTTGAAAACTTTCCTTTCCATAAGCGTTCCTTTTTAGTCCAACTGACCAATCAGTGGTTTAACTTTGTTGATTAGCTTTCTCAGAGCTGTTTCTTTTTCTGAGACATTAATTAGACCTTCCGCTTCCATGGCCTCAAGCATGATCTTGATAAGGCGGTATTTCATTTCGTTTTCTGCCTGCTGCTTGTTCATATCGTTCTCCTTGGATTTTTAACCGTAGTTATGTCTCCAAAGCAAGAATAAGTCAAGTAAATATGAGGTGTACATGTTTAAACCAAGAATCGACAGTTGTTTTAAGAAAAAGGAATGGAAAATATTTGATATATCTGTAACGTTGCGTTACAATTATTTTAAACATTTATAGGAGGGTCCTCTATGGACATTAAAGAAAAGCTATTCCGAGAGGATTATTTATTTGCGAGGGAAGATATTTTAAAGGCATTAGAGTTATTTGTTGAACACGAAAAATTAAATGAAGAAAATGAATACTCAAATGAAGTTGTAAAAAACAGAGTAAAACTTTGCGAAAAATTTATTGCAGCCGTAAAGAAATGCAAACTTCCGGTTTTGATAGAACTTTGGTGGTTCTATGAATATCAGTTTTTAGGGAATAGTATGGAGCTGAATTTATGCCAGGCTAGTGAGATTGAAGTTAAAAACGATGAAATTAGTGGCATGACCTCAACTGTGGAACACACCTTAATTACAGTCGAATGTGATTACCTTACAGTCGAGAAATATGCCGCTATGCATAATGTAGAGCCTGTTACAGTAAGACAATGGATACGGCGCGGAAAACTAAGGCATGCAAAAAAGAATGGACGCGATTGGTTAATTCCTGACACTGAAGATAAGCCCCGGCGTGGTTTTACTAGTGTACAGTATGTAGTAGAAAATGGGGAGCATATTGAAAGTGACGAATTCCCGTTATTAGCGGTAAGCGAATCTATTTTTATTGTTCAAAATGAAGATAACAAGAGTAAATTTATTTGCTACCTTAATAATTATAAAACTAAATTCCGCAGTAAGCTTGAACTGACAAGAAGCGAAGTTGAACGGCTGGAACATACGATTATTGAATCGGGAAAAGCAAGAGTTGCGGCAAATATACAATACGTCCCTTATATTAGAGATGAGGAAGACTGAGCAACCGGAATGAATTCGCACGATGAGAGGTGGGACAATGGATATAGCAATTCCATTGACAAAACTCAAGAACAAAAGAAAGGTATTTCATTCGGAGGCTGATTTTCAATTTGCCTTGGCATGGGAGATTCAGTTGCGATATCCCGATGCCACGATCCGTCTTGAGTACCCGCCACCTAACGATCCTACGAAGTACATTGATATTTTCGTGCGGCTCGGCGGCGACGTTTATCCAATAGAACTGAAGTACAAAACGAAGCTGTTCAGCGCGGTGGTCGGTGGTGAAAAGTATTATTTAAAAAACCACGGCGCGCAGGACGTTGGCAAATATGATTTTGTGAAAGACATCTGCCGTGTCGAGGCTTTTCGCGAACATGTCTCGGGCTACCGTGAAGGCTATGCTATCTGGCTAACGAATGACCCATCCTACTGGAACAAACCGAAAAATGATACTGCTGGTTACTCCGAGTTTAGCGTACACAACGGCGCGGTCAAGGAAGGTACGATGTCTTGGGGCGTTAGTATGAACGAGGGTTCTATCAAAGGTCGGGAAAAACCCCTTACTCTCTCCGGCTGCTACCGTATCGACTGGCATGACTACAGCAGGGTTGATGCGAAAAACGGCGTATTCATGTATGCGATAGTAAGGGTGGATGTGACGAAATCTAGAACTGATGCCGTGTGATGTCTATTGAATTGTTAAACATGAATCACCGTGATGCAATTATCGACGCTTTTGAGAAAGCGAAGCAGCGGGTCAGGGTTATCAGTCCCTTCACTCAGGAAACCATAACAAAATACCTTGTGGAGCCTATGGGTAAAGGTATCATCGGGGCAGCGTATCGGCGTATCGACCCCAATGGCAAATATGAGAACCTTTGTTATTTGGTATCGTAGCTAGAAAAAAAGATTAACCGGAATATAAAAAGAAGATAACTATTTAACGGTTGGAAAAGCAGGCGGTTTAGAATGAAGACAAAAACGATAAAGTCCTTCGCCGAGTATGTTGAGTATACAGAAAAGTACAAAGGCAGGTACTATTTTCGTGGTCAGTCAGATGCCAATTGGGGCATAAGCCCTTATCTTTTTCGATCCGATAAACCACCAACATTGGATTTCGAGAGAAAGATGATTGCCGAGAAGATCTTCTCAAACCCAAAACTTACTCCTTTATTGGCTCTTTTCGAAATGCAACATTATGGGGTGCCTACTAGAATTTGCGACATAACAATCAGCCATCTTTGCGCGCTTTTCTTTTCATGTGAAGGTAATGACGATGGAGCGGTATTTGTGATCAAAAAGGAAGAAGCCGTCAATGCTGATAGTTATGAAATGAGCCTTTTTTCCTTTGTTCTCGAAAAAGATATATCTAATCTTTCTATATTGCAAAGGGAAGCAGGTAATGCCTTTGATGTCTTCGAAGTTATTTCAAAAGACTACTTAGTGGAATATAAGGATTTGGGCTACACTAATCCTCGTGCCTTCAGACAGGGTGGAACTGGGATTATATTTGGATTCGGGAGATGTGGGGATGAAATCATCTCCAAAGGCACTCCGCATATAGATGACCTCATTGTTGAAAAAGTTATAATCCCATATAGTGTTAAGAATGAGTCTAGACAGGAATTAAGGAAATTGGGGTATTCAAAAGATATGCTATACGATACATTGGATGGGTATGACGATGTGTCGTTAACGCAAACAGATTTCAATATACAAGAAAAAGCTTCATTCAACAAAATCATCGCCAAATATCGTATAAACAGTCTTTATTTTGACCGAGACAAACTGGCCTTGGAGATTAGAAAAGTATATGAGGGACTATTTGCCCAGTATGGTGAGAACGCAAGAATTTGGACATTCTTCTATTTCGACGAGAACGATTGTGGAGCAAATCCGAACTGGATTTGTCGGGGTGTATGGCGTAATGACACGCAGTATGCCATCGAATGGACGCAATCTTATCATGCAAATCGATTGAATCATTTGAACGAGCAGATTTCTTCCCAAGATGCCATCGGCAAGTACAACGATTTAGCAAGAAAAGTCCTACCTTATTGCGATAGCCTATGTAATTATGTAGAGAAGCCAAATTATTCTCTCACTGGCTTCTTTTCACTCGTTAAAGAAGTACAGCCAGTGATTTCTGAGATTTTCAGTGAAGCAAATAATATCCCATTTTCTGATGCAACAACAGAGACGTTTATCAATAAGGCACAGCTTTTCATTAGCGATGTGGATTGGTTTGCTAGAGATATGATGATTTACTCTAACCGTACTGATTTGAAAGAACAGGCAATACGATGGATGATTGACCGAATATATTTACCAGAATGCAGACAGTCCAAAGCTAATTACTTTAAGGCGCAAATGACTTAAAAATAGCACACCCCCTGACGAAAATGCACCCCCCTATCCTTAGATCGTTGAAAGATTGACCAGGGGTGTGCGTTTGTATCATTTTATAGTAGGGTAGCCATCTTTTTAGGTAAATAAAGATGCCATGCGGCTAAACCCGCATGGCATAAGGCTTTTATGGAGGTAAAGACCCCCATTTTTTACACTTCAAAATCAGAGATGACATTGGGCTTTTTTGGCAATCTGGAGAGAATTGAACCCTCGTATACAGCTGAATAAGGATTTTCAATAAAATGAGCGGATGTGTTTTCAAATGAAAATGCATCCGCTTTTTTTGTGCCCTTTTTTAGATAAAAAATTTAAACGATTGGAGGAAATCAAATGTCAAACATCAAGCAAACCGTCAAGTTTTTCAGTCCACTGTCGATTACAACATACCCTTCTCATGAATACGGCGAGTGCGGCGCAGGTGATCTGCCTGAAGAATTATCTCCATCAGAGGCGGTGTATTACATGGATGAAATCCTTTCCGCTATCGAAAAAGAAAAGCTGCCCAGCGAAGGTGACCGTGGTCTGATGGTTTACTTCTACGATGACCAGGCACTATCTGAAAAAATCTATAGCCTCCACCCGACAGTTGAAGAATGGAACGGCAAGCTGTGGGGCGTAATGGTGGCAGAGGTTTATGGTGAGCTGACCGAAGCGGAAACAGACAAACTGCTCGATTTTGCCGTTGGTCAAATGTCTGACGGCTGGGGCGAGGGGTTCGAGCAGCGTCCCATCAAAACGGATGACGGTGAAATCTTCGTCAGCTTCTGGAACAGTGATCATTTCTTCATCAAACCGGAGCGGGAACTGAAACAGGAAAACGAACAAAACTTCAACGAACAGACGATGGGAGGAATGTAACATGCCCAATCATATCACAAACATACTTACCGTATATGGTGATAAGGAAAAGGTCAGGGCAATGTTTGAAGCCATTAAGAACGATGAGATTGGAGCCGGCAGTATTGATTTCAATAAAATTGTACCGATGCCGGAACATATCTACAGGGGGAATCTGGGCAGGGAGGAGATTGAAAAGTACGGTGCTGAAAACTGCTGGTATGACTGGAGCATAAAAAACTGGGGAACGAAATGGAATAGCTATGGCTATGACGAACATACCGCAGACAATTTTGACGGCTGCACGGTAAAATTCTTAACCGCATGGAGCAGCGTTAGCGATCTGATGAAAAAGCTGTCCTCTATGTTTCCGGATATCCGTTTCGACTACAAATGGGCGGACGAGGACTTTGGGCATAACACTGGCAAGGCAGAGTATAAAAGCGGCAAAACCTTAAGCTGTTATATCCCGGCGGGTGGTTCTGCCGAAGCCCTTGAACTGGCGGCAAGCATACTCGATATAGACCTTGCCGAAGCAGGATATATCTACAATGAAAGCACCGGCGAATATGAATATGTGGAAGATGAGCCGGATGAAATTCCTAAGATGGGCGGTGTGTAGAAAGACATGCCGCCTATACATATATCGAAAAGGCAAATGAGCATAAGGCGCTACCTGAAAAGGCGGCGTCTTATTTTGTTGCCGGAAAGGAGACTAAAACCTTGGACACAGATGTAAAACCACAGCAGAAAAAAGAAAACAGCGACCACGGGCCGCCAAGAAAAATCTATACTGTCCCCCTTCCCAAAGACTTAAACCGGTGCAAAGGCTGTCCTTATCCCGGCGTCGGTTTTATCTGCTGGGACACGGACGGAACCTGCCTGCGCACCGAGATGGACCGGGCCGGCAGGCTGGGGAGGTGATGGATGATTGAACAGCATCATCAGTTGGGTTGGCGGGAAAAAGGCCTTGCGCTCCCTTATCTACCAGCGGATGCCCAAGGAGTTTGGACGGTACGTTGAGGTCTTCGGCGGCGGTGGCTGGGTGCTGTTCGGAAAGCCGCCCGGTGCCGACATGGAGGTCTACAACGACTTCAACGCCGACCTTGCCAACCTGTTCCGCTGCGTCAAGGAGCGCCCTTTCGCCCTGCTCAAGGAGTTGAACTTCCTGCCCTTAAACGGCAGGGACGAATTCAACGTCCTGAAAAAATATCTTGAAAAGGAGGAATTCACCAGCGAATACCTGCGGGAGGAACTGGAGCTGGCCCAGCAAAACTTGAGTGGGCCGCAGTTCGAGGAAATCAAGGCCATCCTCATGGAGAACGCCGTCATGAATGACGTCAAGCGGGCCGCAGCTTTCTTCAAGCTCATCCGCTACAGCTACGGCAGCGGCTGCACTTCCTATGGCTGCCAGCCCTTCGACATCCGCAAAACCTTCCACCTCATCTGGTCGGGGAGCCGCAGGCTCAAAGACACGGTGATCGAGAACAAGGACTTCGAGGCGTTGATCCGTCAGTACGACAGGGACAACGCCTTTTTTTATTGTGACCCGCCGTACTTCGAAGCAGAAGGTCACTACGCAGTGGAATTCCGCAGGGAGGATCACGCGCGGCTGCGGGACACGCTGGCCGGCTGCCAGGGCAAATGGCTGGTGTCCTACAACGACTGCGAATACATCCGGGAACTGTACAAGGACTATCAAATCGAATCCGTCAGCCGCATCAACAACCTGGCCCAAAGATATGACAACGGTTGTGAATTCCCCGAAGTCCTCATCTCCAACTACGACACCTCGGAGCGCATGCAGGACATCCCCACGCAGATAGGATTGTTTGATCTGATGGACGACTTATACGACACGGAATAGCGGTCTGAAAAAGACCATGCGAAAAAAATTGAATACGCCCCAGTGATGGGGCGCCAAGGAGGAAACAGTTTATGAAAATGATTGAAATGCAAAGCGTTGTGGACGGACAGGGCCAGCTCACTGTCCCCGCCCAGTTCCTGAAGGACATGGGACTGGTCCCCGGCGACACGGTGAAGCTCGCTTACATCAGCAGTTCCACAGATTCCATCCACAACACCTATAAAGAATTTGTCTTGACACCGCACGGCGTCGCCGCTCTCAAGGACGATGAGGACGCGGAACTCACCTTGCCCCATGAACTGCTGGAGGCGGCGGAGATTCCCTTGGACAGCGACCTGGAGATCGTCTGCGCCAGGGGCACGGTCGTCATTTTGCAGGCCGATCTGCTGGATAGCCTGCCCGATGAGCTGCGGGAGCTGTTCGATGATCTCGGCATCCATCCCGACACCGTCCGGGAAGTCATGAGAAGCGGAGGTGTTTCGGATGGCCGGTAAAGGTATTTACAAGGTGCTGGACGACAAAGGCCGCGTCCTGATCCCCAGGCAGCTCCGCGCCGCCGCAGGGATGCAGCACGGCGACATTATAAAGCTGGCGGTGCAAAAAGGGGTCGTCACCGCCCAAAAGGTTGAGCTCATCGAGGTGGGCGACCAGTCCCCGCAGGCGGTGGAGGCGTATGTGTTCTCCACCGTCAGGACCATGGAAAAGCAAACCCTCCTCTCCCTCGCGGCGCGGCTCATCTCCCTCCTTGAAGAAAACAGCAAAGAGTAAGGAGGCTTTCACATGACGGTTAAAAACGCATTCACCCAGGAGGACTGCATCGAAACCGGGTATGCCATGTCCATCGCGGGCAAGGTCGTCGTATTGAAGCCGTCCTCCCTGCCGCCGGAACGTCGGGACGGTGCGCATCAACTGTACTTTTGCGAAGGTGGCAACGGCAGCAACCCCAACCCCATTGGCCGTTCCATCTTCACGGTTTCCCTGGCCGACGGCGAGCGTGCGCGGTGGAACCGCGGCGACGTCCTTGGCATCCTGAAGCCGGAGCTTTTGCCCGACTCCGCCAGGCTGCACCTTTCGCAAATCCGGCCAAGAGGAGCTCTCGACCCGCGGGAGCATGAGCCGAGGTACAGCGGGTACAGCTTTCTGCCGGACGGCAGATACGCCTCGGGTGTGTGGCTCTGCAGCGAAAAGGAGGTCAAGGACTACATCGAGATGCAAAAAGAGTACCAGCACCGGGTGATGATCTGCGACAGCGACGGCTTCTGTGTGTTCGAGATGGTGCGGGGCGAGGTCATCCATCCATTACCGGAAACCATCGAGGCATTCCGCAAAGAGCAAGCGCGGGGCGGCATGAGCATGAACCTGTAAAGACGATGGAGTGTTGCAAGCATGGAACGGAGCCGGGGGACCCGAAGCGAGACCCCGGCTTTTTGAATCCATAAAAAAAACGAACAGAAAGGATTGAAAACCACATGAAACAGAAAGGCAGGAGAATCTGCGTCCTTGCCCTTGTTCTGTCCTTGCTGCTCTGCGGCAGCGCATACGCCGCGGCGGTCCTGTTCCCCGACATCAAGGGACATTGGGCGGAACAGACCATCATCGAGCTTGCGGAAAAAGGCGTGATCAAGGGCTACCCTGACGGAACGGTCAGGCCGGACGCCACCATCACCAGAGGTGAATTTATCGCCCTGCTGGCCAGGAATCACAAGGTGGACACGGCAGCAGCGGGGAGAGAACCGCCCACCTTTGACGACATTGCCGGCCACTGGTCGGAGAAAAACATCGAGGCCCTTGTAGACCGGGGCATCCTCGACCCGGCGGATTATGGCGGCGGCTTAAAACCCGATGAACCGATTACCCGCATTGAAATCATCCGAATGCTGGTGTGGGCAATCGGCAAAGGGGAAGAAGCAAAACAGACCACGGACAACACCGGCTTTGCGGACGACAAGGCCATCAAAAGCTCCGACAAAGGCTATGTCAACATCGCAATCCGGTACGATCTGGTCAAAGGCTATCCCGACAACACCATCCGTCCGGAGGGCAAAACCACAAGAGCCGAAGCCTTTACATTGCTTGCGCGGCAGGATGAAGTACTGGAAAAAATCAGAAAAGAGGCAGAAAAGGAGGGCGAAAAGAAACCGCCCTCCGGCAGTTCGGGCGGAGGCTCCGCCAGCTATCCCAGGGCACAGGTTGCATTTGAACTGCCTGCCGCGGCGCACACCGATACAAGCATCACCGTAACGCCTGTCCTTAAATACGCCAAGACGCTCGCTTGGTCGCTCGCAAAAGAAGCCGCGGACGGCAGCGCGCAGCCCCTTGACCTTGCGGAAGCCGTGTCCGGTTCCCTGGATAAAGAGGGCGGCACCATTGTATTCAAGGAAAGCGGCAGCTATACATTGACCGCCTCCGCCACCAATTACGATGGTAAAACGACAAGCTGCTCACAGCATATCACGGTCTATCCGGTGGTGGGCATAGCCTTTGAGCTGCCGCAGCACACCCACACGGATAAAACAGTTTCTATCGAGGTGGACACCACCGGGCTTGGAAATCTCGACATCGTGTGGTCAGCCACCAAAGACGGCGAGGCTGTGGCATGGGACACGGCTATCGACGGCGACCTCTCCAACGAGGGCGGTACAATCACCTTCAAGGAAAAAGGCGGCTATGGCATCACAGCCACCGTCACCGACGATACGGGGCGCAGCTTTAGCCATTCCTCCTCCATCACGGTCTATCCCGTGGCAAGCGTAGACTTCGAACTCCCCGAAAAAGCGCACACCGATACAACCATTGACCTCATCACAACCCTGTCTGAAATGGACGGCCTCTCTATCAATTGGGGTCTCACCCGAAACGGCGAGGTAGTAGCCATCGGCGATTACCTTGAGGGAGAATTGACGAACGCCGGCGGCGCAATCCGGTTCAAAGAAAAAGGTGTGTACGCTTTAACCGCAACGGTTACCGATACCACCGGCAGAGAGTATGCAACCACGTCGGAAACCACGGTGTATCCTGTTGGGGCGGCCGGTTTCTATCTGCCGGAAATAACCCACACGGACAAGGTTGTGACTGTAAAAGCCTGCTTTGAAAACATCGACGCCGCCACAGCGGTCTGGACGCTGACCAGGAACGGCGTGCCAGTCACCCTTGGCGACTACGTTGAGGGAACATTGACCAGCAACGGCGGCAGCATCCGATTCAAGGATAAGGGCGAATATATCCTGGCCGCCGCCTTTACCGATCCGGCAGGCAGAACCTACGGCTACTCCTTGCCGGTCACCGTTTATCCCGTTCCAAGCCTTTCGTTTCAGCTTCCGGCCACAGCGCACACCGACAGTGATATCAAGGTAGATACCACATCCGCCGAGCTGGATGGACTGACGGTAGAGTGGCTGGTGGACAACACCTACGGCTTCCAGGATTGGGCCACCTATGTGGACGGCAAATTGGACAATGATGGGGGCACAATCCACTTCAAGCACGCCGGTGTTTACGAGCTGGTAGCCAGAACGACAGACGCAACCGGGCGGGTGTTCCTCTTTGAAAACGGGAGCAAGACCGAGGTGCATCCTGTGCTGAACATCCGGTTCAGCTTGCCGGAGGCAACCTATCCCGACCGGACAATCGACTTAAGGACCAGCGGCAATATAGGCGTCCTGCCGGTAGAATGGAGCGTATCCAAGGATGGAATAGCCGTACCCTTTGACGCCTGTGTGGAAGGCGCCCTCAACGCGCAGGGAGGAAAAATCCGTTTTACCCAAGCGGGTCAATATACCCTGACCGCTTCAATGACCGACGCCCTGGGCAGAACCTTCTCCTATACGGATTCTGTTATGGTCTATCCCATACCTGAAATCCAGTTGGCATTGCCGCAGACCGCGTATGTGGGAGAAGCCGCCGCGGCGGCCGTCAGCGGAAGCGACTTGAAAAACCTCGCCGCCGCCTGGACCATATCGGCAAGCGATGGAGACAGCAAGCCTTACACGGACTATGCCAGCGGAGATCTGTCCAATCTGGGCGGAAACGTTACCTTTAAAACGAAGGGCGACTATGTGCTGACCGTCACTATGACGGACGAACTTGGCAGAGCCTTCTCCCAAAGCAAAGCCATTACCGTCTACCCCATACCGGAAATACAGCTAACGCTGCCGCAGGTTGGCTACGCGGGAGAAACCACTTCGGTGTCCGTGAGCGGAAATGATCTTGAAAACCTGAATGCTTCATGGACAATCTCAAAAGACGGCGGTGAGGCTAAAGCTTACACCGATTACGCTGGCGGCAGCCTGACCAACGAGGGCGGCAGCATTACCTTTAAAGCCAAAGGCAGTTATCTCCTCACTGTCACCATGACCGACACCCTGGGAAGGAGCTTTGCAAGAAGCGAGGCAATCACCATCTATCCCATACCGGAAATCCAGTTAAATCTCCCGCAGGTTGGCTATGTGGGAGAAACGGCCTCCGTGTCGGTAAGCGGAAGCGAGCTTGACAACCTTACCGCCTCATGGTCTATTTCCAAAGACGGCGGCGACAGCAAACCGTACGCCGAGTACGCCGGCGGCAGCCTTTCCAACGTGGGCGGCAATATTACCTTTAAAGCAAAAGGCGGCTATGTGCTGACTGTTACCCTGACCGACGCCCTGAGCAGAACCTTCTCCCAGAGCAAAGCCGTTGCCGTTTATCCCATACCCGACATGCAAATCAGCCTGCCGCAGCTAACATACAGCGGAGAAGCCCTTCCGGTCACAGTTTCGGGCAATGAACCGGCCGGACTTAACATGGTCTGGTGCATCTCGATAGACGGAGGCGCGTTGGCGCCTTACACCCAGTACGCCGCCGGAACCCTCGGCAATAGCGGCGGAGAGGTGCGGATCAGCACGGACAAGACCATCACGGTGAAGTTTACGGCTGTCACCAATGATGAAAACGGCCGCAGCTTTACGTTTGCTTCCAACACCGCGGCTATAAAACCTATTGCGCAAATCCCATTTAGTATTCCATCCTCCGTTCATGTCGGCACAAGCTTCACTGTTGCGATGGGGAACGTCTCCGGCCTGGAGGGCAAGAGCATCACATGGTCGCTGACCAAGAACGGCGGTGCGGCAAGCTATACCGGAACCCTCACCAACGGCGGGGGCGGCATATCCATCGGCGCCACCGGAACCTACACCCTGATCGCCAGCGTCACCAATGATGTGGGTAGGACGTTCACGCACTCCGAAAACATCACCGTCACCAACACCGCCCCGAACAAGCCGACCGCCAGCGCAACGGTGACTAGAACAGCCAAAGACGGGAAGCTGCTTGTCAACTTTGCCGTATCCGCCACCGACCCCGACGGGGACGCGGTGACCTATGAATACTCCGGCCAGAGCGCGGACGGCTACTACGCGATTGGCTCTTACGCCGTCAAAGTCAGGGCAAAGGACGCCTATGGCCTGTATTCCGACTGGACAACAATCAGCTTTACCGTTGCCAACTCGGAGCCAAACACGCCGGTCATCACAAGGACGCCGGATGGAAACAGCGTACCGCCCGGCACGCCCGTCACCATCACCGCGTCTTCCACGGACCCGGATGGAGACGCCATCACCTACGTGTGGGAGGGCAGACCGGCTCAAACATCCACATATCCGCTGGGTAAAAATACTGTCCGTGTGAAAGCGGTGGACGCCGTCGGGGCGGAATCCCCCTGGACGGCCATCGTATTCTTTGTGGCCGATTCCACCAATGGCGGCGGCATGACCCTGACGGGTCCCGAATCCGTCATCCTGGAGGAAGGTATTGAGGGCGCGACCATCATCGAGTACACCTTCACAGTTCCCCCGGTCAGCGGCCACAGCGGAAGCGATTATGGCCGGGTGCGCGGCTACAACAAGAATACCCGCCAATGGGATCAACTGGACTACCAGACGACCACCAACGGCATCACCTTCAGTCGGACGCTGGCTCCAGGTGTCTATACCCAGTTGGAGTTCTACTACTATACCAACCATACCTGCATGTACAACAAGTCCAACATCACCTATTCGGTTAAGTATTACTTTGAATAGTGTGAACAGCGCGTTGATGAAAGAAGGGATCTTCAATGAACGGCGTCAGCATCAAAAACCACCGCGTCCTCTTCTACGGCAACACCGCGGGATACATCGAAAACGGCAGGGCAATCGTCGACCCCATGTTTCGCTGCGAGGAATTAAAGGATTATCTCACAATGAAGCAGGGCCTGGAAATTGAGTGGACAAACGGCGTGTACGACCGGCTGGCCGGCGGCGGGCTTGATCCGGACGGCAACGCTCCGGTCCTGAAAAACTGCCGCATCCACCAGCTCAAGCCGGAAGTGGATGTCATGATGAAATTCATCGGCTACGATGAGCTGCTGGAGCGCTTCGGCGAGCCGAATCCGGACAACTACCGTGTAGTTTACGACGGTCAGATTGAAACCAATGATCTCGACGCCATCTATGAAAAATTCAACCTTGACCATCCGCCCGGCTATCAGGGCCATAGCCTTTCCATGTCGGACGTTATCGAGCTGTACGACCAAAACGGCAGCTCCTTCCACTACGTCGACCGCTTCGGCTTTAAGGAGATTGCGTTCCAGTCTCCCGAACAGGAGCAGGAATATGGCCAGACCATGGACCTGTAGCAAAGAGACAGCCGCGCGGCTGTCTCTTTGCGTCCAAAAACCAAACAGACAGGAGGGAAAATATTATGAAGAAAACGGAAAACACCCAGGTCGCCCCTTTGGAAAGCGCGGAGCAGCCCCTGCCCATGAAAGTGGATGTGAAGATTGGCTCCATCCGTCCGGAGGGCGCCATCCGCGCCATAGCCTCGGTCAACCTAAACGACTGCTTTGCCATCCGGAACGTTAAAATCATGGACGGCGGCAAGGGCCTGTTCGTGGACATGCCCAGCTACAAGGCGGGGAACGGGGAATACAAGGACATCTGTTTCCCCGTGACCAAGGAATTCAGGCAGCAGCTCAACGACGCGGTCATCCTTGCCTATCAGCAGGCGCTGAGCATGAGCCAGAACCAGACCCAGACCCAGGGCGACCCCTCTTTCGCTTCTCCGGAACAGACCCCCGGAATGCGGATGGGGTAAGCAAAGCAAGATCATGCCCCAATTATAGATTTACGGAGATGATGCCCATGAGCGAAGAAAAAAGCCTGTTATCCAAAGATGCCAACACCGGTCAAACCTCTTACCCGCGGCCTTCCGACGCAAAACTCCCGGAAAACTATACGATGCGCGACGGATTTTTAATCAAGGGCGGCACGCTTGTGTCCCTTGTAACTTCCGGAATTGTTGAGGCCGCGGCACGGGGCTTTCTCCATGTGGACGAAACGGAGGAATACAGAACCGGATAAAAATCTCACAGGTGGCATCCAGGCACCGGAATGAACCACCGGTGTTTTTTTTTATTGCCTGCGCGGGGAGGTGGTAATTACGGAAGAATTGGAGCTTGACCTGATCAGGGTTGTCCGCGATCCCAATCCTCTTTTCAAGTATCAACTGATTTACAAGGCCGGAAACGCCACGGGCATGGTGGGAGTGTACAGCTTTGATGAAGACTGGTACTACCTGTATAAAGAGGACAACGACAGGTACAAGGTAAAGAGGCGCAAAGACCTTGAAGGCATTCCGCCCGCCTTTACCTATAAACTGCCGCGAAGAAAGCAGGAAGAAAAACCGGCCGAACAAAAGCCCCCTGAGCAAAAAATTGCGGACGGGCCGTCTGTTTTGGAAGAAGCGCCGGAACAGGATTTCGGCATGCGGATGGGCGGCATGTAGAACCTGCCCGTTTTTCCTGTGGAAGATGTGCACGATACGGATTCACACGATGCAAATCCCCGCCATAGCGCGGAAATCTCAACGAAAATATGAATTTTGGAGGTAAATTGCCATGAGAAAAATTGCAACCAAGGTAAAGGATCAAATCACCGGCAAAGCATTGTTGGCAAAGGCTTTGCTGTCTGAACGCGGTGAGAATTTTGTCGATTCGGCCATCCGCATATTAATCGCCGTGGTTATCGGCGCTCTTTTGTTGGCCGGACTGTATACCTTGTTCGGCGACACGGTGCTGCCCACCCTCAAACAGCGCATTCAGGAGATGTTCAACTATGGGGGCTGATTTCAGCGGTCTGGGCAATCCGCTATTTCTGCTCAAGGGCGGCATTTTTATCGTCCTGCTTTTGACCGCGTCCCTCATTGATGTCAGAAAGAGGATCATCCCCGACGCCATCTGCCTGGCAATCGCCCTGACGGGCTTTATCTGTTTTACGCCGGTGAAGCTGCTGGGCTGCCTTTCCGCCCTGCCGCTCCTGATTGCCGCCCTTGTTTGGGGCGGCATGGGCGGCGGCGACATCAAGCTGATGGCGGCGGCGGGCTTTGTCCTCGGCTTCAGGGGAGGTATGGCGGCCATGGTCATGGGACTTGCCGCCATGCTTCTTTTTTATGCCGGTTGCTTTATGGTGCAAAGGCTGCGCAAGAGGGACTGCCCCAGGGCGTTCCCCCTCGCGCCCTTTCTGTCCGCCGGCTGTATAGCCGCGTATTTCATATTCCAAGGAGGAATCACACTATGAGCTTTTTAAGAAACAGGACCGTTCTCGGCGTGATCTGCATCGCGCTGTCGCTTTTCATCTGCTTTGCGGTCACTCCGCTTTTCAATTCCGGCATTTCAAAAAAGACGGACATCGTCCGCGTCGCCAGGGACATCAAAGCCGGGGAGCAAATCACCAGGGACATGGTGAAAACCGTGGAGGTTGGCAGCTACAACCTGCCCGACAACGTGGTCAGAAGCCTTGACGCCGCCCTGGGCAAATATGCGGCGGCGGACATGGCGCCGGGCGACTATATCTTAAACACCAAGCTGACCGACTCGCCCGCGGCGGAAAACGCCTACCTGTACAATCTCACCGGGGAAAAGCAAGCCATGTCGGTCACCATCAAGAGCTTCAGCAACGGCCTGTCCGGCAAGCTGATCTCCGGCGACATCGTCTCGGTCATCGCGCCGGATTACAGGAAGATGGGAGCCACCGTCATTCCCCCGGAGCTGAAATATGTGGAGGTCATCGGCGTCACCGCCAGCAGCGGCTACGACACCGACACCAGCCAGGGGTTGAAAAAAGAGGACGAAAAGCAGCTTCCGGCCACCGTCACCCTGCTGGTGTCTCCGGAGCAGTCCACCATCCTCGCCGGGCTGGAGGCGGACGGAAAGCTGCACCTGTCCCTGGTGTACCGGGGGAGCAAGGAAAATGCCGCGAAGTTTATCGAAGCCCAGGACAAGGCGCTTAAAGCCCTGTATCCCGCTCCGGCGGGGGACGCAACAAAAGAAAACACCGGGGCCGCTCCGCCGACAGATAAATCCTCACCGGAAAGCGAGGGCGAATAACCATGCTCAACTTTATGAAAGGAAGTCTTTTTTCCAGAGACACCGGCAACCAGCCGGAGGGTCCGGCGGTGGAAAAGGATACGCAGGTGCTGGCCGTGTGGGGCAGCCCCGGATCGGGGAAAACAACCGTCAGCGTCAAGCTGGCCAAGCACCTGGCGGACAAAAAGCGCAATGTGGCGCTGCTCCTGTGCGATATGACCGCCCCCATGCTGCCCTGCGTCTGCCCGCCCTCCGACCTGGAATGCGAGAAGTCCCTGGGCAGCATCCTGGCGGCCGCCCATGTGACGGACACCCTTATCAAGCAGAACTGCGTCACCCACAAACGGTATCGCCATCTGCTCCTGATCGGCATGCTCAAGGGGGAGAATGTGTTCACCTATCCTCCCTATAGTGCCGAATTGGCAACAGAGCTGATCAACCATCTGCGGAATATCGCGCCCTATGTCATCATTGACTGCAGCAGCGCCATCGCAACAGATATCCTCTCCGCCGTTGCCTTGATGGAAGCGGACTCGGTGCTGCGGCTGGTGAACTGCGACCTGAAATCCGTCAGCTACCTGTCGAGCCAGCTTCCCCTTTTGCGGGACAACAAATGGGACGCCGACAAGCAGTACAGGGTGGCCAGCAACATAAAGCCCCATGAGGCCAGCGAACACATCGAGCAGGTGCTGGGCAACGTGGCGTTCAAAATACCCCACTCCGGCGAGCTGGAGAGCCAGGCCCTGGCCGGGGATCTGTTCCGGGACCTGGCGCTCAAGGAAAGCCGCGGTTTCCGCAAAGAGATTGAAAAAATCAGCAGGGAGGTGTTCGGCGTATGAGCAACAAAAAGCACCGGCAAAAAGGCCGTGAAAACCCGCAAATAAAGAATCCGGGCGCTCCCCTGGCGGAAGCGCCGCAAATTGTCCGGCCCGTGAACTTGGCCGGCAGCCGCAATTTGTTCTTTGCGCCCGACGACAGCTCCAGGGATTTTGGAAGTGTTTTGCGCGAGGTGCAGGAGTACATCTCTTCGAAGTATTCCACCCTCATTATTGACGGCGGCGGGGACGAGGTCAAAACCCAGGTCAAGCGGTACATCGCCAAATACATCCAGGATGGGCGCATCGCCGTAAGCGGCATGACCGAGGGGCAGCTTGTGGACGCCCTCTATACTGAGATGGCCGAGTTTTCCTTCCTCACCAAATACATCTTCGGCACGGGCATCGAGGAAATCGACATCAACGCCTGGAACGACATCGAGGTCCAGTACGGCAACGGCTCCACGGTCAAATTGGACGAACACTTTGAGTCCCCCGAACACGCCGTCAACGTGATCCGGAGAATGCTCCACGTGTCGGGCATGGTGCTGGACAACGCCAGCCCCGCCATCCTGGGGCATCTTTCCAAGAACATTCGCATCGCCGTGCTGAAAACGCCCCTGGTGGACGAGGACGTGGGTGTTTGCGCTTCCATCCGGATTGTCAATCCGCAAAGTCTCAAAAAAGAGGATTTTATCAACGGCGGCACGGCGACGGCCGAGATGCTGGACTTCCTCGCGGAGTGCCTGCGCTATGGCATTTCGGTGTGCGTGGCCGGCGCGACTTCCTCCGGAAAGACCACCGTGGCGGGCTGGCTCTTAACCACCATCCCGGACAGCAAGCGCATCTTTACCATAGAAAACGGCTCCCGCGAGCTGGCGCTGGTACGGAAAAGAGACGGCAAGATAGTAAACAGCGTCATCCATACCCTGACCCGCAGCAGCGAAAACGAGAAGCAGAACATCGACCAGGACATGCTGCTGGACATGGCGCTGCGCTTTAATCCCGAAGTCATCTGCGTGGGCGAGATGCGCTCGTCGGAAGCCTACGCCGCCCAGGAGGCGGCCAGAACCGGCCACACCGTGCTGACCACCATCCACTCCAACAGCTGCGAAGCCACCTGGCGCAGGATGGTCACCCTCTGCAAGCGCAAATACGACATGGCGGACGACACCCTCATGTCCCTTGTCACCGAGGCGTTTCCCATCGTGGTGTTTACCAAGCAGCTTGAGGATAAAAAGCGCCGGATGATGGAGATCATGGAATGCGAAATCCTGCCCGACGGACAGCGGAGCTTCCGTACCCTGTTCCAGTTCCAGATTGCGGAAAACCGCGTGGAGGACGGCAAATTCATCATTAAGGGACAGCACCGGCAGGTTATGGGCATTTCCCCAAGCCTGCAAAAGCGCTTCCTGGAAAACGGCATGCCCCAGGAGGTGCTGGCGCAAATCACGAAAGGAGGTCTGGCCGGATGATCACGCTTCAACTCATGGCCTGCGTCGGCCTGATTGCCGGCGCCTTTATTCTGCTTGGGCTGTCGCCCGCCGAATTCACCGGCGGCCTGTTCGCCTTTCTAACCAGGCGCCCCAGGGGCATCCGGGATGAGATCAATGAGGCCGTTAAGCGTAAAAAACCGTCCTTCCTGCGCCGGGAAATCCTGGAGGCCCAGGATATCCTCGCCCTCACCGGACGAAGCGGCCGCTTCCCGCTGATCTGCGCGTCTTCGCTTTTGTTGTTCGCCGCCGGCGCAAGTATCGCCATCCTTCTGCAAAACGTGTTCCTCATCCCCGTCCTGGCGCTGGGCCTGATGTTTTTACCCTTCTGGTATGTCAGGCTGACGGCGGCCCACTACAGGAAAAACATCGCGGCGGAGCTGGAAACGGCTTTGAGCATCATCACCACGGCCTATCTGCGCAATGAGGACATCCTGACGGCGGTTGAGGAAAACATTCACTACCTGAACCCGCCGGTGCGCGGCGTGTTCGCCCAATTCCTCACTCAAATCAAGCTCATCAACCCCGATGTGAACGCGGCGCTCAAAGCAATGAAGCCCCGTATCGAAAACGAGGTGTTCCACGAATGGTGCGACGCCATCGCCGCCTGCCAGTACGACCGGAGCCTCAAGACCACCCTGACGCCCATCGTCGGCAAGCTGTCGGACATGCGGATCGTCAACGCCGAGCTGGAATACCTGGTGTTTGAACCACGCAAGGAATTCATCATCATGGTGATCCTGGTGATGGGCAACGTCCCCGTGATGTATTTCCTCAATAAAGGCTGGTATGACACGCTGATGCACACCGCCGTGGGGCAGCTCGTCCTGGCGGTCTGTGCGGCGGCCGTTTTCATCAGCGCGGCCTTCGTCATCCGGCTGACCAAGCCCATTGAGTACAGGAGGTAGCGAAATATGCCGACATTACTGTTTTTATTCGCAGCCCTGCTCGCGGCGGGGCTGTTTTTGGTCCTGGCCGACGCGCTGAAGCTGCCCACCCTCGGCGCGGCCAGGGCCATGCTCAGCGCCGGCAGGCGGGACAAAAAGGCCGCCAAAACCATGGAAACGTGGCTCATGTCCCTTGCGGTCAGGCTCTCGAAACACATCCCCATGGATGAGTACAAAAAGAACCGCATGAATAACATTCTCAAGGCGGCGGGCATCGGCGTAACGCCGGAGGTCTACGCCGCATACGCCATGGTCAAGGCGGGGATGATCCTTCTTAGCGCCGTTCCCTGCCTGCTCCTGCTTCCGCCGCTCTCGCCGGCGCTGGTGTTCCTGGCGGTGCTGGTCTACTTCAAGGAAACCCGAAAAGCGGACGAGCAGCTGCGGGAAAAGCGGGAGCGGATCGAAAGGGAACTGCCGAGGTTTGTGGCCACCGTCGAACAGACGCTGAAAAGCAGCCGCGACGTGCTGGCGATGATGGAGAACTACAAGAAAAACGCAGGGGAGGCCTTCGCCCGCGAGCTGGACATTGTGACGGCGGACATGCGCTCCTCCTCCTACGAGGCGGCCCTCACCCGGTTCGAGGCAAGGCTCAATTCCCCCATGCTCTCGGACGTAGTCAGGGGACTGATCGGCGTCCTGCGGGGGGACGACAGCGCCGTCTATTTCCAAATGCTGGCCCATGACTTCAAGGCCCTGGAGCTGCAGCGGCTCAAGGGCCAGGCGCAGAAGATACCGTCCAAAATCCGGGTGTTCTCTTTCATCATGCTGATGTGCTTTCTGTTCACCTATCTGGCGGTCATCGCCTATGAGATCGTAAAGTCTCTGAACGCCATGTTCTGAAGGTGGGCTTTAAATCTATACCAGGAAAGGAGAACGCAATGGAAAGGATTGAGAAAATAAAGGAGCTGTTTCGGAAGAAACTCGTACCCGGACAGGAGCAGGGGGTGCGGATGTGTTAACAAAGCTGCGCGATAGCCGCGGAGAAGGATACATCGATGTGGCTGTGCTGGTGCTCTGCACCATGCTGGTCGTCGCCCTGGCCGTCAAGGTGCTTCCTGTCTACATTGCCAAAAGCCAGCTGGACACCTTTGCCGCGGAGCTGTGCCGGGAGGCGGAGATCGCGGGCCGGGTGGGCAGTGAAACCAGCCTGCGGGAGCAGGTGCTGCGGGAAAAAACAGGACTTGATCCCGTCGTCACCTGGTCAAAGACAGGCAAAATCCAGCTCAACCAGGAATTCACGGTGACCGTTACCCTGCGGAGAGATATCGGCCTCTTTGGCGGTTTCGGCTCCTTTCCCATTACGCTGACGGCAAAAGCCACGGGGAAAAGCGAGGTGTACTGGAAGTGAAAATAAGGGAAATATATGGTATAATAAGGAATAAAAAGGGATCGTCATTCCCCCTGATTGTCGCCGTGGCCCTGGTTCTGGCGATGATTTTGTGCGGCGTATCCGAATACATGCGGCTGATGATGATCGCGCAGGGTGTTCGGGACGCGGTGCAGTCCGCTGTTGTTTCGACAGTGAACGACAACTATGACGACATCTATCACGGCGTGCGGGAGGGCTACGCCGGGGGCTACCAGCTAGTGGGCGCCTCCTGGGAGGACAGCGTCGACTACGGCGATATTTACGCGTATCTTGACAAAACTCTGGGCCTGCAAAAAAGCGGCGGGTACCATGTGAAGTATGCGGGCGAGAGTGTGGAATACAAGCTCTCCGGCCTGTCGGTGGACATCCGGAACGCGCCGCTGGCTCCCTCCGATCCCGCCGGCGTGCAGGGCTTCCTGGCCGACGCGGCGATCCGGCTGGAGGTTCCGGTATCCTTCGGAGGCAAGATACTGCCGCCCATGGGGATCAATCTCCGGGTGCGGGCAAAATATATGTCTGTATTTTGACTTTTTCGCAAATACGATAGACTTCCCGAAACTTCTGTGGTAGGGTGTGGACTATAAAGAGCTATCGAAAAACCGACAAGGAGGCAATTCTTATGAGGAATATACAGGACAAGACAAAGAAACGTCTGACCATCGCCGGGCTTGGCATTGTATGCATGGCGCTGGTTATAGCGATATCCTCTCAATTTAAAACGGAAACGCCGCCGGACGGCGGGAACGCTCCGGCGTCCATTGCCACGGTCGAGGTCAACCCAAGCGCGGATATAGGCGGCAAGGCGAGAGAAAAAGAAGTGGTCGTCCCGGCCAGCGAACCGACTGCGGCGCCAGCCGATAACACGGCGCCTCAGACCGACCAGCCGGTGCAAAACCTGCAGCCGGAAGTGACCAAACCGCCGGAGCCGACGGAAAGCCAGAAGACCGACCCGACCCGAAAACCGAGCGGAGAAAAGGTTGAAAATGTACAAGCCACGGATCACAACAATGTGCAGAAACCGGATGCTCCGCAGACCGGTGAGCCAAAGGGCGGCGAGAGAAAAGACGGCAAGGTTTATCTCCCCGGCTTCGGCTGGGTAACTGAAACAGGCGGCTCAGGCACAAAAGTAGACGGTGACGGTGATATCAACAAACAGGTTGGAACGATGGATTAGCTCCCGACAATAGAATAAAACATTCCAGGGAACGCGGCAGAAATGCCGCGTTTTTTGATGTTCAAGGAGGTCTCTATGAAACGTGCACTCAGCATTTTTATTGTGCTGGTCCTGCTGCTGACCGCCCTGCTTCCCCTAACCGCCTATGCCGAGGGCGAAGGAAACATAGACAATGGAAGCGGCAGCATGGGCAGCGGCACCAGCGAAAACTTCTGGAGTCCCGGCGACGAGGGAGTGCGGATCACGGTGGTCAGAGCCAGTGATCACGCGGTGGTTACCATTCCCGTTGATTTTACCAACAAGCATCCCGACAACATACAGGCGCACTTCGGAAAGGTAAGCAAAATATCCTACACAAATGGTTTTTCCCTGACGCCCAGCATGCAGCAGTACACCTATGTCAATCCGGCGCAAGCGGTTCCGAGAATTATCAGCTCCGGCAGCGGTAATGCCAACATTGATGATATAAAAAGATATTTCTGTTCGGAATATACACTGATGCGGATTGCCGATGTTACCGGTTTCAATTACGACACCCTTATCAACGGCGACTATAAAATCCTGCTGGAACCCGTCGCCTACATGACCTTCCAGGGCGTAAGGATCGCCGTGACCGCAACCGAGGCGGCCCTCTACGACCAGCAGCTTGACGGCGGGCTGCGCAGCAAGATGGTGTCTCTTTCGCACAAGAACCTGCCGCTGGCGATGTTCCTCGAAACGCCCGACCTCGGCTATCCGGCATGGTCCGGCTCCCGGACGGCCGCCGCCTCCAACGCGGATATCATTTCTTCCCTTGGCCTTGGCATCATACGGTTCAGCGAGGCGGAGCCTCCCCAGGTGAGCGGTTATGACTACACCTACCGTGTCAACACACAGGTCATCACCTCGGTTACGGTCAGCGGAGGCCAGGCCGATCCCGACCATCCCGTGACGGCGCGCTTTACCATCGGCGGCCAAACCTACACGGTGAATAACATATATTATCCCGAAAGCGACAGCCAGCTTGTGTGGGTGCGCTGGACGACACCCTCCACGCCGCAGACCATGACCATCCATGTGTCCGTCACAGGCAGGGGCAGGGCGAGCCAGGGTACCATCACCGCCAATATTGTGGACCTGTCGGGACATGAGCCGCCAAACCCCGTCGCCGACGACCGCAACGACTCCTATACCCAACCGGCCGTTCCGAACAACCCGCAGAAAACCTCCGCCACATGGGGCGTCTGGCGTCCCTGGTGGCACGCGTATTGGGTGTGGCACTCCACCGGCAAGGATTCGGGGTACTGGTGTGATCACGGCTGGTGGGAGTTCGACTGGAACACTTACACCGCAAGCCTTTCGGCCTCCATGAGCGTCGTTCCGGATGCGAAAAATCCTACTGCTTCGGGCAAAACCATGAAAAGCGGGTATGGAATCAATCAGACCGTCACTGCAAATGTCAGCACCAACCAATCCTCGGCGGTGACGGCCGCGCAGACCGCCGTCACCTATTTCCCCGAATTTCGGTATCAGTCCTACTGGCGCCTGCTGGAGAGGACTGGTGGCGGCCTCGGCACCCAGTTTGAGTTTGCCAGGAACAGATATTCAACCTATAACCGGCGCACCCACTTCACGCCCATCTGGATGCCGGACGGAAGCTATACCCCCTACACCTACCTGATGGACTGCTGGACGCCCCAGGGGATGCTCAGCATGAACCTCGCCGACTCGGTGACCATCAGCGGGAACCTCTGGAGCGACTGGCATATCGCGCCGGTCAAGCCTTAAAAATATCATCAGAAAAAGAATGGACCGCAGGGCAAAAACAGCTTTGCGGTTTTTTCTTTTTCAGCAATAAAGGATGAAAGGTGGAAAAACCATGAAAAAAACCAAGAAGCTTCTGCTTGTCTTTTGCCTTATCCTTGTCCTGACAGGCATATTCTGCGTGACCGCCTATGCCGATCCCACCGGCGATGTGGCAGGGGCGATTGAAGGGACGTGGAAAGACGCGTCCGCGCAGATCAAAACCGTGGTCAACAAGGTGGTGTTCCCCGCCATCGACCTGATCCTGGCCGTGTTTTTCTTCGCCAAGCTGGGAATGGCGTACTTCGACTACCGCAAACACGGGCAGTTTGAATGGGCGGCGCCGGCGATCCTGTTCGCAACCCTTGTGTTTATGTTAACGGCCCCCTTATACATCTGGAGCATCCTTGGCATGTGACAACTGTAAAATGATGCGCGGGAGCCTGTGTAAAAGCAGGCTCTCCGCTTTTCGGGAAAGGAGTGACACGCCCAATGTTTATATGGGATTTTGCCGCCGACCTTGTGCTGGGGCAGATCATGGACTGGATATACGCGCAGATTGTTGGATTTCTCGGTGAGTTTTTCTCCATGATGGGCAACATGGGCGCCGAGTTGTTTGAGATGAGCTGGGTGCAGGCTGTCGTGCTGTTCTTCTCTTATCTCGCGTGGGCGCTTTATGTGACGGGGCTGGTGGTCTCCGCCTTCGAGTGCGCCATTGAATACCAGTCCGGACGCGGCAGCGTCAAAGACGCAGCTCTTAACGCCTTTAAGGGATTTATGGCGGTCGGACTGTTTACCGTTGTCCCGGTGGAGTTATACAAGCTGGCGATAACCCTGCAGGGCAGCTTTACATCGGGCATCACCGGTCTTGCCAACGGCGGGATCAGCGCCATGACGCTTGCCGCCCTCGCCAATGTCGGCGGCTTCGGATTCAACCCCATCATGGGGCTATTCTGCGTCATCCTCATGGGCTACGCGGTGATCAAGGTGTTCTTTGCCAATCTGAAACGCGGCGGCATTCTGCTGATCCAGATCGCCGTGGGGAGCCTGTACATGTTCAGCGTTCCCCGCGGCTACATTGACGGCTTCGTAAGCTGGTGCAAGCAGGTGGTGGGCTTGTGCCTCACCGCGTTTTTGCAGTCCACCATTCTCATCGCGGGGCTCATGGTGTTCAACAGCAGCATGCTTTTAGGCCTCGGCCTGATGCTGGCGGCCTCGGAGGTGCCAAGGATCGCGGGGCAATTCGGGCTGGACACCTCCACCAGGGGCAATCTGATGAGCACCGTGTACGCCGCCCAAACAGCGTTCAACATGACAAGGACGGTGGTAAGGGCGGTGGCGGCGAAATGACGGATAAGAAGCTGGTCTATATTGCCTCGCCCTATGCCGGAGATATCGAATACAACACCCGGATGGCAATAAAATACTGCCGCTACGCCGCGGAACACGGCGTTATCCCTCTGGCTCCCCATTTGCTGATGCCGAGATTCCTCTGCGAAGCGAATCCGGAAGAACGGGAGCTGGGGATCAAAATGGGGCTGCAGCTCCTTGCCTTATGCTCCGAACTGTGGGTCTTCGGCGGCCGGATATCCGAGGGCATGCGGCGTGAGATCGCGGAGGCCGAAAGGCTCGGCGTCCCGATTAAACACATCGGCGAAATTGAAATGACGGGAGTGAAGGATATGAAAAAATACGGAATATGGGCGAAAAGAAGCGCGGCCTCCGTCTGCGGCGCGGCGGAAGCCTGGCTCAAGTCGGACGGAAAGCCCATAACCTTCGACACTTATGAGGAAGCGGCGGCCAAGGCCGAAGCGCTTATGAAGAATATCGGGACGGCCAACGTTTCCTATTATCCCAGGCCAATGGAACAGGAGTCGGAGGACGCGCCCGCTCCCAGCATGAGTATGAAATTATAAGGAGGGCTGAAAAGTGTATATTTACCCCGACAATTTGAAATCCAAGGCGGTGCTGTGGCTGTGGCAGCTCCGGGACATCGGCGTGATCGGTATCGGTTGCCTTATCTCTGTTTTCGCACTGGCGCAGCTTGGCTTTTTGCTTCCCATCGTGGCGACGGCTCTCTACGCCTTTTTGACCATTCGATTTGACGACACCAGCATCCTTGACTTTATCCGCTATGCCTGCGCCTTTTTCCTGACCGGGCAGCAGTTCTACGAATGGCGGCTGCAATCCGGCGACCATTGGGAACCGGACGGAAAGCGGGTGGGCAAATGAGCAGAAAAGAAAAAAAAGAGCAGAAGCAAAGGCAGGCCACGCGGCAGCTCATCAACACCAGAGCCATCACCGACTACAGCCTGCAGACCTACGGCCACGGCGAGCTGGTATATTTTATCATCAAGCCCAGCAACATTTCTGTATTGTCCGAAGCCAGCGTCTCGGCGCGGATCTACGCCTTGATGACCGTGCTGAAGGGCATGGCGGAGATTGAGATGTGCTGCCTGAATTCCCGTGAGAACTTTGAGGACAACAAGCGGTTCCTGAAAAGCCGCGTGGAACAGGAGGACAATCCGGCCGTCCGCAAGCTGCTGGAAGCGGACCTGACCTTCCTCGACCGCATCCAGGTGCAGATGGCGACCGCGAGGGAATTTCTCATCATCATCCGGCTGCGCGATGAAAAAGAGAGCGAGGTGTTCCCCTACTTAAACCGCATTGAGAAAACCCTGCGGGAGCAGGGATTCTCTGTCAAACGGGCCGGAAAAGAGGATATCAAGCGGCTGCTGGCGGTCTATTTCGAGCAAAACGTGACCACCGAGCGGTTTGAAGATTTTGACGGAGAGCGGTGGATCATTTTCGGAGACTGATGAACAAAAAACATGCATAAACCGCAGTGCAGCAAGGTCCAGGATATCCCGATGTTGTTTGAATTAATAGTGAAAATATTGTATAATATAAAGGTAAGGTGGTGTTCATATGAGAGATCTGGAAAAACTGATAGATGAGGTAAACGGCTCAATGTCAATGGAAGGCATGCCGCTTACGAAGGATGATAAAGATAGAATCAGACGGTGTGCAGGGAATGATAAACTGGTTGAAAAAACCATAGCTGAGCTCGTTAAAAAGCACACGGCTGCCAGGAGCTATAGCCATGAGCAGCAACTATGAATACAGTTATGAGTGGGATCAAAGATATTGCTACCCTCATTCCAATGTTCTTATCAACAAGCTGGGCATCAGGGATGCTGAAAAGCTCCAGATAGCCGAAAGAGAAATAACTTCCTTGAGAATTGCCAATGCCAAAGTAAATGTTATAAAAGGCAATTTTGATCTGCTCCATTTACGACAGATTCACAAGTATATATTTGGCGATATCTACGAATGGGCGGGCGAAATCAGATGGGTGAACATCGCAAAAGGAAATATGTTTTGCAACTATGAGTTCATCGAACAAAACGCCGATCAGCTCTTCGCTAAGCTGAAAAAAGAAAATTACTTGAAAGATGCCTCCGCAGATGAAATTCCCATCCGTCTTGCGTATTATCTTGGTGAAATCAATGTCCTTCATCCATTCAGAGAAGGAAACGGCAGGGCGCAGAGGCTCTTTATCGAGTATTTGGCCGAAAATGCAGGCTATAGCGTAGACTTTTCCGAGGTGACCGACAAGCAAATGATTGAAGCAAGCGCGGCATCCTTCTCATGCGATTATACCAAAATGAATGAATTGTTCATCAAGATAACCAAGCCTCTGCCAGAGAACAACATCACTCAAATTTTCATGGGATAAAGACTAAAAAATATAGGGTCATTATTGCATAGAAAGCATTAGCTTTACCGGCTGATGCTCTTTTATATTATCATCATATATAAGCCGTTTGCTTTGTTGTGGAAATAGAGCGAGCGGCTTTTTTCTGTTCAAATCTGGGAAAAATTAAATTTTCCGCTCATTAAGGAGATGATACCATATGCCCAAAAAAGTCCGTTCTCCCGCCGCAGCGCAACAGGATGACATACGCGTGCAGGAATTCCTTGACATGATCGCGCCGTCGGTCGTCAAATTCTATACCGACCACTTCATTTGCGGCAATACCTACCGCTGCGTGTGGGCGCTTCGGGAGTACCCGACCGCCACGGAGGAACAGGCCATCCTGCGCCACCTGGGCGAGAAGGACGGCGTCACCCTGCGCATCTATACCCGCCATGTCACACCGGTGGAGGAAAGAAAAATCATATCCAACGCCGCCAATAAAAACCGCATGAAGCGGAGCAGCACCAACGACCTGCAGCAGACCGTCGCCGCCGAGAGCAACCTGCAGGACGTGGCCAATATCGTGGCTTCCATGCACCGGAACAAGGAACCGCTGCTCCACGCCGCCGTATATATCGAACTGTCCGCCCACGACCCCGACCAGCTCAAGCTGCTGCAGACCGAGGTGCTGACAGAACTCATACGGAGCAAGCTCAATGTGGACCGGCTCCTGCTCCGCCAGAAGCAGGGATTTATTTGCGCAATGCCTTCCGGCTGGAACGTGTTCGGCGACCAGTTTGAGCGTGTGCTGCCGGCGTCGTCAGTGGCCAACCTCTATCCCTTCAACTACAGCGGCAAAACCGATGAGCGCGGGTTTTACCTCGGCAGGGACAAATTCGGCAGCAACATCCTTGTGGATTTCAACAAGCGGGCCGACGACAAGACTAACGCCAACATCCTGATCCTGGGCAATTCCGGCCAGGGCAAAAGCTACCTATTGAAACTTATCCTCACCAATCTGCGGGAGTCCGGCATGCATGTGCTGGCTTTAGACCCTGAAATGGAATACGAGGAACTGACGGTAAACCTCGGCGGCTGCTTCATAGACCTCATGTCCGGCGAATACATCATCAATGTGCTGGAGCCGAAAACATGGGATATATCCGGCGACCCCGGGGACACCGGTGCACCCCAGGCGTTCCGGCAGACCTCCAAACTCAGCCAGCACATCAGCTTTCTCAAAGACTTTTTCCGCTGCTACAAGGACTTTGACGACCGGCAGATCGACACCATTGAGATCATGCTGGGCAGGCTCTACGACAAATGGGGCATCACCGACCGGAGCAATTTCGACCGGCTGAAGCCCGCGGATTACCCCATCCTGTCCGACCTGTACGAGCTGGTGGAGGCCGAGTACAAAGCCTTCGACGAGAGCCGCCGCCAGCTCTACACCGCCGACACGCTGCGGGAAATCTGCCTTGGACTCCACTCCCTGTGCAAGGGCGCGGAGTCCAATTTTTTCAACGGGCACACCAATATCACCGGCGGCAGCTTCGTGACCTTCGGCGTCAAGGGGCTGCTGCAGGCGTCGAAGAACATCCGCAACGCCCTGCTGTTCAACGTGCTGTCCTTTATGAGCAACGAGTTGCTGACTGCCGGAAACACGGCCGCCTCCATCGACGAGCTGTATTTATTCCTCACAAACCTGACGGCGATAGAGTACATCCGGAATTTCATGAAGCGTGTGAGAAAGAAGGACAGCGCCGTCATTCTCGCCTCGCAGAATCTGGAGGACTTCGACATCGAAGGCATCCGCGAATACACCAAGCCCCTGTTCTCCATACCTACGCACCAGTTCCTGTTCAACGCGGGCAACATCGACGCCAAATTCTATATCGAAAACCTTCAATTGGAGCAGAGCGAGTACAACCTGATCCGCTATCCGCAGCGCGGCGTGTGCCTCTACAAATGCGGCAACGAGCGGTACAACCTCATGGTGACCGCGCCGGAACACAAGGCAAGGCTCTTTGGAAAGGCGGGCGGCAGATGATGAGAAATATAGAGATCAAAAAAAGCATGGGCGGGATGCGAATGCCGTAGCGAGGGGGTGAAGGATTTTGGAGATGAAAGAACAGCGCTTCGGCATCGAAATCGAATTGACAGGACTGTCCCGCCTGCGCGCCGCCCAGGTCCTGGCGGAATACTTCGGCACGCCGGTTTCCCATGACGGGGGCTATTATGGCATCTATTCCGTCCTGGACGGCCAAAGCCGCCGGTGGAAGGTCATGAGCGACGGCAGCATCACTACAGAGAAAAAAGAAGGGCGGCGGATTGTTCCTGCCGACAGCACCTACAGCGTGGAACTGGTCAGCCCCATCTGCAGGTATGAGGATATCGAAACCATACAGGAAATCGTCCGCCAGCTCCGCACCGCCGGAGCCATTGCCAACGCAAGCTGCGGCATCCATGTCCACGTGGACGCCTCGCCCCACAACGCCAACACCCTGCGCAACATCACCAACATCATGGCCAGCAAGGAGGACTTGATCTACAAGGCGCTGCAGGTGAGCGTGGCACGGGAACGCCGCTACTGCAAAAAGGTGGAGCAGAGCTTTTTGGAGGAACTCAACCGCAAGAAACCGAAAACCCTGGAGCAGGTCAGCCGGATCTGGTACAACGGTAATGACGGCAGGCATGAGCATTACCACAACAGCCGCTACCACTGTTTGAACCTCCACAGCGTGTTCCAGAAGGGCACGATTGAATTCAGGCTGTTCAACGGCACCACCCATGCCGGAAAGATCAAGGCATACATCCAGCTCTGCCTTGCCATCAGCCATCAGGCACTGACACAGAGGTGCGCCAGCCGCATCAAAACCCAAAGCACCAATGAAAAATATACCTTCCGCACCTGGCTTCTGCGGCTGGGCCTTATCGGCGACGAATTCAAGACCGCCCGGCTTCATCTCCTGGAACATCTGGACGGCTGCATCGCGTGGAAAGACCCCGCCCAGGCGGAACGGCAAAAACAAAGGCTAAGGCAGAAAAAAGAAAAGGAACTGGCGCGGGCCGCCGGGGCCGTACAGGCGTCACAGGAACAAGATCAAACAGACATGGAACAGGCCGGGACTGAAGAAGGACCCGGCCTTTCCATGTCCATGTAGCAAGGAGGAATGAGAGAAAATGAAAAGCAAAACCCTATACATCGCCTACGGCAGCAACCTCAACCTGACGCAAATGGCCTGCCGCTGCCCCACCGCCAAAGTAGTCGGGACAAGCGAGCTTAAGGATTATGAGCTGCTGTTCAGAGGCAGCCGCCATAGCGCGGTGGCAACGGTGGAACCCTGCAAAGGCGGCCGTGTGCCTGTTCTTTTATGGACGCTGAAGGAAAAAGACCTGCAGGCTCTCGATCGCTACGAGGGATATCCCCACTTTTACCGCAAGGAAATCCTCAATGTGGAGCTGAAAGGCGGGATCGTTCCCGCCATGGCGTATATCATGAACGACGGGCATCCCTTCGGCGCGCCCTCGGATCACTACCTGAACACCATCCTGGAAGGCTATGAAAGCGCGGGCTTTGACACCGAGGTTCTGGAACAGGCGATGGAAAAATCCATCCGGCTGGCCGAGGAACAGCAGCCGGAACAGGAGAACCTGTTTGGCCTGAAATGGTGGTGAGAGCATGGCTGATCCCGCAACCATCACCCTTGCGGTCAGGGCGGCCGTCGCCGCGGCAACCGACAAAAGGACATGGAAGGCTGCCGGCGTTCTTGTCGCCGCTATCCTGACGCCCTTTATCCTTATCGTCGTGATGATCGTGAGCCTGCTCTCGGCTGCGGCGGATCACAACAGCAACGCCATAGAATTGTGCTTCAACGGCGGCGCGATCTCTTCCCGGGTCCCCGCCGATTACGCCGCCCATATCCGGGAGATGCGCAACGGCTTTTCGGAGCTTGACGCCGCCATCGCCGACATATCTTCGCAGGTGGAGGACGGGCAGCTTGACGCCACCCGCATAAAGGCGGTTTTTTATTCTCTGTTCTTCGGCGCTGAAAACTTGCGGATGGACGTCTCAGATTACCGGGCCTTCGCCGACTGCTTCGTGCGGTACGAAACCCGCGCCAAAAAGGATGAGGACGGCAACAAAACCGGCGAAACCTGCACTGTGGCCGTGCCGCTTAAATCCCTGCCGGAAATTTACGCCAACCTCCAAACCACCCTGGGCAGGACAATCACCCATGAGGACCGGGCCAACGCCTCGGAGATTTACCACCGCGTATTGTACGGCGGCGGTATCCCCACCTATGGGGAGGCGTTCAACGCCTGGTCAAACGGACTGCCTCTGTCCGACGCGCCCTTTGTCGGAGCCGACGGCTTCTGTTCTCCCCTGGGGGAAGGCTGGCGCGGCATGGTGACCTCGGAATTCGGGTACAGGACCGACCCATTCACTGGTCGGCACAAAGGACACTCCGGCATCGACCTGGCCGCGCCCCAAGGGACGCCAATCCGCGATGTGCTGGACGGCACGGTAGTGTTTGCACGCTATAAGACCACGGGCTACGGCTATCATTTAGCCATCGACCACGGCGGCGGCTTTGTCACTTTCTACGCCCACTGCTCCAAAATCCTCGTCACCGAGGGTCAGGCGGTCAAGGCCGGCGACATCATCGCGGAGGTTGGCAGCACCGGAAGAAGCACCGGCCCGCACCTGCATTTTGAGGTGCGCATCAATGGAGAAATCCAAAATCCAAGAAGCTATCTGCCATAGAAAGGAGGAAATGAGCCATGAGAGAAACGGAACTTACGATACTGTTCCCCACGGAGAAGCTGGAGGCCCTCCGTTTTTTTATGCGGAAAAAAGAGCTGGACATCGAGCGGGAGCTGAAGGATTACCTTGAAAAAACCTATGAGAGGATCGTCCCCGTCCATGTCCGGGAGTATGTGGAAAGCAGGATCGGACAGGAGCCTGCTCAGGAACAGATGCCAGGACCGGGAGCCCAGGAACGGCAGGCGGAACCGCAGCGCCAGCCAAGGCAGACCCGCCGCCAGCGTGAGCAGGCAACGGCCGAGGCGCCTTCCTCTCCGCAAGCTCAGACCGGGACGGAGGGACCTGCCGAGGAAGAAACCCAGGGCATGACCATGAGCATGTAAACAGCGGAAAGGAAAAAGGAGGTGTTAATTTCAATGATCAAGCTCGGTGTGGATAACGGAAACTACAACACCAAATCCTCGGAGGGGATGCTCTACGCCTCCGGCTATGCAGTGAGCGACAAGGAATTCATCACGCAGGAAATGCAGCTTTTCTACGAGGGCAAGTATTACGCCATTGGGGAGCGCCGCCTGCGCTTCCAGCAGGACAAAACCAAGGAAGAGGATACCTTTCTTCTGACGCTGCCGGCCATCGCGGAGGCAATGAGGCACGCGGGGACCACCAACGCGGAAATCGCCCTGGGCGTGGGGCTGCCCATCGACAGCTACGGCACGCAAAAGGAAGCGTTCCGCAGGTACTTTCTGCGGGACAATATCTCCTTCCTGTTCGAGGGCACGGCCTACCGCTGCCGCATCGCGGAGTGCAAGGTGTTCGCCCAGGGGCATGCGGCGCTGTGCCGGTATTATCCCCGGCTGTCGGAATACCGCAGCATCACGCTGGTGGACATCGGCGGCTATACGGTGGATGTGCTCACCGTCCATAATTTCCGGCTGGACAGGTCAAGCTGCGCCAGCCTGCGCATGGGAACCATCATTCTGTACAGCCGGATACAGGACGCACTCCAGAAAAGCGACATACTCCTCTCGGACGAGCTCATCACCGATGCCATCCGGGGACAAATCCAGCACTCCGACAGCAAGCTGATTGAGGCGGCAGTGGAGCATGCGGTGGCAGCCTACTGCAAGGAGCTGTTCAACGCCCTTCGGGAGAGAGGGCTGGATCTGAAGCTCCCCACCGTGTTCGCGGGCGGCGGCGCGGAGTTGCTGGAACCCCGGCTGTACGGCGATGGCCTAAATACTGTGGCGGTGCTGAACCGGTTTGCCAACGCGGACGGGTATAAGCTCCTGATGGGGTGAGCCTATGCGGAAACGATACTATCTCTCGTTTGATATGGATGACCCAAGGCACCGGGAGGCCGAAGCGCTGGTTGCGAACCAGGGCAGCCGGCAGCGCACCGAGTATGTGGTTGCCAACATGCTGGCGGCAAAACAGGCTGACCGCATGGAGAAAATGGTCCGCCAGGCGGTCAGGGACGAGCTGAAAAAGCTTCGGCTCCAGCCCCAAGAAATGCCGCGGGAAGAAACGGATGACAAGGTTCAATTGGCTGACCTTCCGGACAGCCTCATTCATGCGCTGGATGAAATGTAAACCAAGTTGGCTCACATTTCGGTCGTTACCCCGACGATTGACTGAAACTTGCACCAACTTGGCTCACATTTTCCCCGGTTAAACAAGGAAGGAGTGAAACGCTCATGAAGCAATCAACCGTTCAAATCCGGTATGACGCTGAAAAGCTGCGCGTCCTCCGGCAATATATAAAGGATGAAACAGAACTGCAGGCAGGTCTGGAGTCATTGCTCCAAAGCCTGTATGAAACGTATGTGCCGGCCGAAGTCAGGGAAACCATCGACGGGCGGAATTAGCACATGCGACCTTCGCCCGTGTTGCCGCCCGTGCGCCCCTGTGTTGCGTTTTCCCGGCAGGGGTGGCATCGTTGCACCTGTTGGCAGGATAACGCCTCGTGTCGGGGCTTTTTGAAGGAGCCTGGGAAAGGGCAAAACCATCTCCGGAACAGAGCCTCATAAAACGCCGATTCAGGTGAGATGAACCATGGGGTCGAAAACCTTGCAGGTTAAAGAGGCGGGGTCGCAAACGCCCCCGCCTCGGCTCACATCAGCCCGCAACGCGGGCTGAAGGACGTTTCCCGCCGGGGTCGGATTTTGCCATTTGGAGTCGGGTCAGGAGTCGCGGAACGCGGCAAAACCTATAGCCGAAGGCTTTTTACAGGTGTCGCAATAGACGTCGCGGTCTACGCGCGCCGGAATGGAGGTAGACAATATGGCAGAAGAAAACAAAAAGAAATTCCCCTTGTGGATGCGCCCGGAAACGCGGAAGCAGGTAAAGGAATGGTATAAAAAGGACAACTGCGGCAGCCAGAGCGAGTTCATCGAAAAGGCGGTCCTGTTTTACTGCGGCTACATCTCCGCGGAAAACAGCATGAAGTATTTGCCCGCCGCCCTAACCTCCGCCATGGCCGGGGTGGTGGAAAGCTCGGAGAACAGGATCGCCCGCCTGCTCTTCAAGCTGGCGGTGGAAATGTCCATGATGATGAACATCATCGCGTCCAACGCGGAGATTGACGAAGCCTTGCTACAGAGGCTGCGGGGCAAGTGCGTGAACGACGTGAAGAAATCCGTCGGCGCCGTCACCTTCGAGGACGTGGTGAAATTCCAGAAGGGCGAGTAGGGTGACGAACCATGCCGAGGATCATCTTCAAATGCCGTTACCTGAAAAACGCGTCGGAACACCTTGCCAATTTCATAGAATACGCGGCCACCCGCGAGGGCGTGGAAAAAGTGCCGGACAACACGGGACTGCTTCCCGCCACCAAAAAACAACAGCGGCTCATCGCAGAAATCATAAGCAAGCTTCCCGACACGGCCGGCCTCTTCGAGTACGAAGACTACCTTAAAGATAAGACCAGGGAAAACGCGTCGGAGTTTATCGCCGTGGCGCTGGAGCAAAACCTCGATCTCCTCGGCAAGCGCGAAAACTATGTCGGATACATCGCCAACCGTCCGGGGGCGGAGGCCCTCGGCAGCCATGGCCTGTTTACCGACGCCGGCCTGCCTGTGGTGCTGTCCAAAGTGGCGGAGGAAGTCGCCAATCACCCCGGCAACGTGTGGACCAATGTCATCTCCCTGCGCCGGGAGGACGCGGCTCGGCTCGGCTACGACAACGCCAAAGCGTGGCGGGACCTGATCCGGGGACAGCGCAACCATATCGCGGAGCAGATGAAGATTCCCCCGGAGAATCTCCGCTGGTACGCCGCCTACCATAACGAGGGTCATCATCCTCACGTACATTTAATCGCATACTCCGTTAATCCCACGGAAGCCTATCTCACCAAACAGGGCATTGAAAACATGCGAAGCAGCCTGGCAAGGGAAATCTTCAAACAGGACCTTATTCAGATTTATTCCGAACAGACGAAGCGCCGCGATGCCCTGACCAGACAAAGCCGGGAGTCCATGCGGGAAATCATCGGTCAGATAAGTTCGGGAGTCTGCGAAAACAAAACCATTGAGGAATTGATTGCGCGCCTGGCGGAGCGGCTCAAGCACACCTCCGGCAAAAAGCAATACGGCTATCTGAAAGCGCCCCTCAAGGCGGTCGTCGATCAGATCGTGGACGAGCTGGCCAGGGATGAGCGGGTGGCCCGGTGCTACGAAAAATGGTGCGAGCTGCGCAACGAAGTACTGCGCACCTATGCCGACAGGCTTCCCGATCCGCTGCCTCTCTCCAGGCGGAAGGAATTCAAGAGCATAAAAAATATGGTGATCGCCGAGGCAATGAGCATCGGCGGCCACCATTTCACTTTTGAGCCGGATGAGGATATGGAAATAGACCTGTATCTCGCGGGAGAAGATATTCCCAAGGATGTGTCCGCGGCGGCTGCATATTTTGAAAAGATGGCCCGGCTGGGCAACGTCCATGCCCAATACGCGCTGGCAAAGCTGTATCTTACTGGCGAGGATATGCCCAAAGATGTTCCGAAGGCCGTAGAACTGCTGGAAAAGTCCGCAATGCAGAACAATTCATTCGCCCAGTACAGGCTGGGCAAGCTCTATATGCTGGGAAAGGATGTTCCCAAAGATGTGGATGAGGCCGTCAAGTGGCTGACTGCTTCCGCGGAACAGGGAAATCAATATGCGCAGTATGCGCTCGGAAAGCTCTACCTTATGGGGCATGAGGTTCCAAGGGACCGGGAGGCCGCGGTACGCTGGCTTTCTCTGTCAGCCAGACAGGGAAACATCTATGCGCAGTTTTTCCTCGACCGCGTGGACTCCTTCCGCGAACCGTCGGTCCTGATGGCGGCCACACGGCTCATGCACCACCTGGGCAATATCTTCCGCAACGAGCAAAAGCGATTTGGTGGAGGCGTTATGCAGGTGGATCGCAAGCTGCGCAAAAAGCTGGCGCAGAAAAAAGCGGCCCAGGGCCACGCCCATGACGATCGCGAACCTCGCCAAAGCTATTAACAGGAGGGATTTCCATGATGAAAGAATATTTACGCAAAAAAGATAAAGCGCTTATCCCGCGTTTGCCTTCCAATCGCAAGCCGCTCCCGCAAAGGGCGGCTTTTTTTCGCAGGTGCGGCAAACGGAAACGCTGATTGGGGAGGGATATCATGAGCAAATACATTCCCTTCACCGATGAACAAAAACGCCGGGCCAATTCGATAGACATAGCGGACTTCCTGCGGCGCCAGGGAGAGCAGCTCACCCGCGCCGGAAGGGACTGGCGCTGGAAGCGGCATGACAGTGTGACCATCCGGGGCAACCAATGGTACAGGCACAGCAGGGAGGAAGGCGGCCTCGCCATCGACTTCGTGCGGGAATTCTACGGCCTGTCCTTTCCGGAGGCGGTGACGCTGCTCCTGGGCGGCGAAGGGGGCGTGGAATGGAATCAAACCCATAAAAGCGCCCCGGCTCCCCGCAAGCCCTTTGCACTGCCGGAAATGAACAGCGACATGCGCCGCGTCTACGCGTACCTGATCAAACAGCGGTTCATAGACCGGGATGTTATCGCCCATTTCGCGAAGTCAAAAATGCTTTATGAAAGCTGCGAGCGGTCCGCGGATAAAACAAAAGAATATCACAACGCTGTTTTTGTCGGGTATGATGAAAACGGCGTCCCGAGGCATGCGCACAAACGGGGGCTTTACACCGTGGGCGGCAGCTACCGGGGCAACGTGGAAGGCAGCGACCCGGCATACAGCTTCCATCATATAGGCGCTAACGACACCTTGTATGTGTTTGAAGCGCCCATAGATATGCTGTCCTTTATCACACTCTACCCGGAGGACTGGAAGCAAAACAGCTACGTGGCCCTGGACGGCGTGGCCGAACACGCCCTGCTGCGGCAGCTTGAATTAAACCCCCGCCTGCAAAAGGTTGTACTGTGCCTGGACCATGACGAGGCGGGCATCGAAGCCGCGGGACGGCTAACCGAAATCATCCAGGCGCGGGGATACTGGAAGGTGTCGGTCCGGCAACCGGAATACAAGGACTGGAATGAAGACTTAAAAGCAAAGAACGGCGTCGCATCCATCCCGGCACAGGGCCATCCCAAGCTGGAGGTCCTGCCGGAAATCTGCGCCGGGCTTTATGAAACCTGCAAATCTTTAATATCTGCGCACAATCCGGACGCTGTGCTGCTGGAGCATTATGAAAAGCTGAAACCCCTGATAGCAAACGGAAAATTGCCGCAGGGAAAGGCGCCTGCGGTGACGGAGCATCTGGAAGTTATGGCGGCGGCAGCTCTGCTTGCAGCCCAAAGACAATACCGGCAGATGGAACAGCCGGCGGCCATAGAGCAGCTCATTGCGGAGCTTCAGGACAGCTACCGTCCCCACCGGGACCGGGGCATGCTGCGCTCCAGGGCGGATGACCTGCGGCAGGACGTTTCCTCTCTCAACCGCCAGATCAGCGCGACCGGCCTCCGCAGTCCGGAAGACAAGCATAATCTCATCGCATCTTACCTGCGCCTTGCGCTGGACTGCGTCAGGTCGCAGATTTTTGTCCGCCTTGAAGAACTCAAACAGAATACTGAAACGCTTTGCCTGCAAAAAGCGGACGGGAATGTTCAACAGGCGGAGCATACGGGTTTGGCGTCACAAAGACTCATGCTGTAGAAAGGCATGACGGCGAGAACATATACAGACAAAGGCGGCGGAATCCTCTGCCGTCTTTGCAAATCCTTCTCCACAAACAGCAAGCAAAACCACCCATGAGGAGGTGTCCCATGCAAACATCCCAAATCATCACGCTGACCGCCGCGGCCTTGACCATGTTCGGGGTTATCGGCTTCCTTTCCCTGCTGGCCCATTATTATACCTTAAACGGAATCAAATCCAAAACCGTCGGCGACGGACAGCACGGCACCGCGCGCTGGGCGAGCAAAGGGGAAATCAAAAGGACATATGTCCACCTGCCCTACACGCCGACGCTGTGGCGGGGGAAAAAGAACCTGCCCTCCGCCCAGGGGCTGGTGGTGGGCTGCAAAATATCCCGCGGCCGCGTCACCGCCCTGGTGGACACCGGCGATATTCACTGCCTCATGATCGGCGCCGCCGGCGTCGGCAAGACGGCTCATTTCCTGTACCCCAACCTGGAATACGCCTGCGCCTCCGGCATGTCCTTCATCACAACCGACACCAAGGGCGACCTGTACCGCAACTACGGAGGCATCGCGAAGGAACACTACGGCTACGATGTGGCGGTCATTGACCTGCGCAATCCTACCAGAAGCGACGGCAACAACATGCTCCATCTGGTCAACAAGTATATGGACGCCTATATCGCCGATCCGGAGAACCTTTCTTTCAAAGCCAGAGCGGAGAAGTACGCCAAAATCATCGCCAAGACCATAATAAATCCGGGAGGTGCGGACGCGGCGGCCTACGGGCAAAACGCTTTCTTCTATGACGCCGCCGAGGGGCTTCTGACCTCTGTCATCCTGCTCGTCGCGGAATACTGCCCGCCGTCCAAGCGGCACATCATCAGCGTGTTTAAATTGATCCAGGACCTGCTGGCTCCCTCCGGAGTCAAGGGCAAAAACCAATTCCAGCTGCTGATTGAAAAGCTGCCTCCGGAGCACAAGGCCCGCTGGTTCGCGGGGGCGGCTGTCAACAGCGCGGAACAGGCCATGCAGAGCGTCCTCTCCACAGCGCTGTCCCGCTTGAACGCCTTTCTGGATTCC
Organism: Pelotomaculum terephthalicicum JT; assembly: GCF_022410535.1. Taxonomy (GTDB): domain Bacteria; phylum Bacillota; class Desulfotomaculia; order Desulfotomaculales; family Pelotomaculaceae; genus Pelotomaculum_D; species Pelotomaculum_D terephthalicicum. The sequence continues at coordinate 34,005 of NZ_JAKNBL010000005.1, read as the reverse complement.
GAGCTGGAGCAAATCCTCTGCTTTGACACCGCCATCGACGCGGAAAAGTTCTGCACTAAAAAAAGCGCCATCTTCCTGGTCATGCCGGAGGAAGACAGCACCAAATACTTTTTGATCAGCCTCATCGTCCAGCAACTCTACCGGGAGATGCTGGCCGTGGCCGACGAGCATGGCGGCAGGCTCCCCAACAGGGTCATGATGTACCTGGACGAGATCGGCACCATTCCCAAAATTGAATCCATCGAGATGATGTTTTCCGCCTCCCGTTCCCGCCGCATATCCATCGTGGCCATTATCCAGAGCTTCGCTCAATTGGAGAAGAACTACGGCAAGGAGGGCGCGTCCATCATCGTCGACAACTGCCAGGACATGGTGTTCGGCGGTTTCGCGCCCAACAGCGAGTCCGCTGAAGTTTTGTCAAAAGCCCTCGGCAACAGGACCGTAATGAGCGGCTCGGTAAGCCGCGGCAAAAACGATCCCGGCCAGTCCCTGCAGATGATCCAGCGCCCCCTGATGACGCCGGACGAGCTGAAAAGCATGCCCAAAGGCCGCTTCATCGTCACCAAGACCGGGGCCAATCCCATGCGCGGCACCCTCAAGCTGTTCCTCGAATGGGGCATCACCTTCGGCAAGCCCTATGAGATTGCGGAGAAATCCGCTCGCAAGGTAGCCTATGCCGACCGCGGGGAGCTGGAACAGGAAATCATCCGGCGGCACGCGGCCTGCGTGGATACCGACGAGGAACCGGAAGCGGCGCCGGCGGCGGGCGGCATGGCGCACGCGCCGGTCAGGGAAGAAGCGAAAGCCGCGCCGAAAACAAAGGCGCTGCTTAAATCAAGGCAGCCGGAAGCGCCTGTTCGTATTGAATAGGAGGTGAAGCTGTGGGTTACTTTGCATCCCTTTATGCCTCGGAGCTGCCGCACCGGGCGGTGGCCGTGTACATGTACCTCAAGGACCGGGCGGACAAGGACGGCAAGTGCTACCCGGCGATTAACACCATCGCCGCGGAGCTGAAGCTGTCCCGCAGCACCGTCAAGCGGGCCATCGGCGATCTTGTAAAAAGCGGCTGGATTCGCAAGGAGCAAAGGTGGCGGGAAAACGGCGGCAAGAGCAGCTGCATGTATTATGTGCAGTAATCGGCTGCGCGGGACGGATGGTGAAAAAGCTTATTGCCGCGCCAAGGGGGCGGTCTGTCCTTCTGGTGAACCGGGGGAGAGGCCATGGTGAACCGTCAAGGCGAACCTCCCACTCTATGAATATTTTAACGGCAGAAAAAGAACAACTGTCAAACACGGATTGTATCGGACCGGATACAAACTCTGCAAGATGTCCGGTGAAAGAGCGCGTCTAGCGGCTGCTGAACATATAGCCGACCCCTTTCAGCGTGGCAATGTACCTGGGGCTGTCGGGGTCCTCCCCCAGCTTTTTGCGCAGGTTGCTGATATGGGTCATCAAAGCTTTCTGGCTGATGGACCGGGATGATTCCACACCGCCTCGATCAATTGGTCGGAACTGAAGTAGCGGTTGGGGTTTTGGGCCAGAAAAAGAAGCAAGTCATACTCCTTGACGGTAAGCTCCACCCGTTCCTCTTTCATCTCCACGGTACGGTCGAACAGGTTGATGCGCAGGTCGCCAAACGCAAGGACGACAGGCTCATCTTCCTGCAATGTGCACTGATTCCGGAAGCGGCGCAGCTGCGCCCTGACCCTGGCAACCACCTCCACAGGGTTGAAGGGCTTTTTGACATAGTCGTCCCCGCCGATGCCAAGCCCCAGCGCCACTTCATGGGGAGCGTCCCTTGAGGTGATGAAGATAATGGGCACATCGGATTTTTTGCGGAGCTCATGGCAGATTTCAAGGCCGTCCAGCCCCGGCAGCAGAATGTCCAGCAATATCAGGTCGGGCTTGTGGAAGGCGGTTTTGTCCAGGACATGGCTTCCGCTGTAAACCGAAAACACCTTGAAGCCTTCTCTTTCAAGATAATGGGTAAGAAGCTCATGGACAACCGCCTCATCGTCCACAATCATGATTTTTTCGCCTGCCAAGATTCCCGCCTCCTTCCTGAACATCCGGCGCCGGATGAATCAAAAGTTCAATATCCCTCAAATATCTGCTATAATATCAATATATATCAAATTATAGCATATTTCATTGATATGCTGCAAATTTGAAGGTATTTTGTTTCCGCATAACTATGGAAACGGTTTGGGGCGCATGACTTCCGGCGCCGTTTTTGGAAATGGGAGGTGCATTTCTTGAGCAATGCGGGAAAGCTGAAAACAGCAGTATTTCTTCTCCTGGCCGCAGTAGTCCTGGGAACCGCGGCCTTTTACATATCAGGCCATCTGTCGTCGAAGGCGCCGCAGCCTCCCCGGGCCGCAGGAGGCGTACTTGATCTCAGGAACTGGTCCTTCGGGCGAGATGGCGTTTTGAGCCTGGAAGGCGAGTGGGAATTCTACTGGCGGCAGCTTCTGAGCCCCGAAGATTTTAAAGGGGACGGGGCAGTCTCCCGGACCGGATATATTCGCGTTCCCGGCACCTGGAACGGTTATGCGCCGCCGGGGAGCGAGAAGGGGCAAAAGCTGCCGGGCGAGGGTTATGCCACCTACCGGCTTGTTATCCATACCAATGCCGGTGAACCGGTGATGGGCCTTAAAATACTGGATTTTGCCACTTCCTACCGCTTGTGGGTCAACGGCGAGCTTCTCTCGGAAAACGGCAGAGTAGGGACAAACAAAGACGAAACCCTGCCCCAGGCCTTTCCTCGGCTTGTCAATTTCCAAAATGACGCCGGGACCGTTGAAATCATCCTGCAGATCGCCAACTTCACCCACCGCAAGGGGGGCATCTGGACCGGCATCAAAATGGGCACCCCCGGCCAGCTCCAGGCGCTGCGGGAAAAACAGGCCTTCAGCACCCTCTTTTTGTGCGGCGGCCTGTTGATCATGGCCGTGTACCACCTGGGGCTTTACCTGCTGCGCCGTAAGGACAGGGCTCCTCTTTTCTGCGCCCTGCTCTGCTTATTCATAGCGGCAAGGGCCAGCGTCACAGGCGAGATTTTCATTTTAAGCTATCTTCCCGGCTTGAGCTGGAACGCCATCTATATCGTGCAGTACCTCGGATTTTACCTGGCGCTTCCGGCCTTTATCCAGTTTATGAAAATACTGTATCCCGACGAGATGCCCGCAAAGCTTGCCGCAGCCGCCTGGGCCGTCGGCGCCGCCTCAAGCCTCATTGTGCTGCTGACCCCGCCCAAGGTGTACACCTGGCTCATGCCGTTCTATGAGGCGTATGCCGTCGCCCTGCTGCTTTTTGTTCTGGGCGCCGTCCTGATCCGCGCCATAGCCAGGAAACGCGAGGGCGCCGCCCTCTTCCTTCCCGGCACCGCGGCCCTTGTTCTGGCAGTCGTCAACGACTCCCTGGTTTCCAACGATATCCTGTGGGGCCCCTACATCGGCGATTTCGGCGTGTTCGTCTTCATTTTTTTTCAGTGCTGCGTCCTGTCCATGCGCTTCTCCCGCTCCTTTGCCACCGTGGAAAAGCTCTCGGAGGAAATGCGGGACAAAAATACCGAGCTCTTAAAGCTGGACGGCGAGAGGAGCGAAGCCCTTAAAAGGCTGGAGGAATACAGCCGGAACCTGGAAAACACCGTGCAGGAAAGGACCTCCGACCTGGTCAGGGCCAAGGAGGAAGCTGACTGCGCCAGCCGCGCCAAAAGCGATTTTTTAGCCACCATGAGCCATGAAATCCGCACTCCCATGAACGGCATGCTGGGCATGCTGGAGCTTCTGGAGGCCACTCCCTTAAATGAGGAACAAAGAGAGTATGTTTCGGTGGTCAGGGACTGCTCAAACCTTCTGCTTTCCCTTATAAACGACGTGCTGGACCTGAGCAGGATAGAAAAGGGCGCCGTTTCACTGGAAGAAAAGGATTTTGAGACAAAAAGCATGGAGCGCTACCTGACGAGCCTCATCGAACCCATGGCCGCCAGAAAAGGCCTGGGCTTTGTCTCCGAATTCTCCCCGTCTGTCCCGGCGGTCCTCAGGGGTGACCCGCTGCGCCTGCGCCAGGTGCTTTTGAACCTTTTGAACAACGCCGTCAAATTTACCGAAAAGGGGTGCATTACCTTGCGGGCTTATATGGCGGAAAACAGGGATCTGACACCGGATAACAGAAACGTACCTGCCACGAAGCGGCGCTTAAATCCGGCTTCTGGCTCCAGCCTCCTGAATTCTGACCCCTGTATTCCGACGGTTGAAATTACCTTCGAGGTTGAAGACACCGGCCCCGGCATACCGGAGGAAATAAGGTGGAGCATCTTCCAGCCCTTTACCCAGGGACATTCCCGGACGGACAGCATACACGGCGGCGCCGGCCTCGGGCTTTCCATCTGCAGGCGCCTGGCAGAGCTGATGGGCGGCAGCATCGCCTTTGAGACAACCGCAGGAGTTGGCTCGCTGTTTAAGTTCACCGTTCCCTTAAAGATTTCCGATGCCAAGCCGGCCCTGGAGGACGGAAAGCCCTCCGGCAGCGAGACAACGGCGTCATACCTGTGGGAAAACAGCCCGGGGTCGGTGCTGGTTGTAGATGATTTTGAATTCAACCGCCGGGTGCTGTCCATGCAGCTTGGCAAGCTGGGGCTGGAGGCGGAAACCGCGGCCGGCGGGCAGAAAGCGGTGGAGATGTTTTCCCAAAAGAACTATGCCCTGGTTTTGATGGACTGCCGCATGCCGGGCATGGACGGATTTCAGGCCGCGGCAGCTATCCGCAGGCTGGAGGCCGGGGGAAACAGGCATACCCCTATCATCGCCGTCACCGCCGGCGTATCCCTTGAGGAAAAGGAAAGGAGCCTTGCCGCCGGCATGGACGATTACATAAGCAAGCCCGTCCTGCTGGACGTCCTGTCCGGCGCGCTGGCGCGCTGGCTGCCGGGCGCCGTGAAAAGCGGGGGGGCGGTTTTGGGGAGCGCTTTTGCCGAGGCCGATGTCGCAAGCCAGATCATTCTCCCCTCCTTTGTTCCGGAGGAAAAAAAGGCGGAGCTGCTGCAAACGGTAGGTGCGGACCCGACGCTTTTGTCCCGGGTGCTGGCCGCCTTCCTGCGGGATATGCCGGAAAAGCTTGCCGCGCTGGAAGCCGCCCTTAAGGAAAAAGACGCCTTGAGTGTCCGGCTGCTCTCCCACGGGATGAAATCAAGCGGGCAGTTTATCGGAGCCGCCTCCTTCGCCGCCCTGTGCAGGGAGATGGAGGAAAAGGCCGATGCCGGCGCCCTTGAGGGAGCCGGGGAGCTGGCGGAAAAAATCCGCCGGGAGCTTGCGAAAATTCAAAAAGAACTGGCATAAGGCAGTAGTCAGAAGTCAGCAGTCAGTATTCAGAATTCGATATTCAATATATGACCTCAGAAAAACGCTGTTTTATTCTGACTTCAAACGCAGGCTTAAGCAAGCAGCCTGTGTTTTTTATTGCCCGCATTCCGGTTCCATAATCCGGCTTCCGTATTCTCAATTCTGACTTCCAAATTTCTAACTTCTATCTTCTGACTCCTGCCTCCTGAATACAAAAAAATTTTCATCTTTACCTTCCCTAAAGGTAAAAAGGGATAGAGCCTAAAGGTTGGTCTGCTATAATATTCCGCGAGCAAAATGTATTGCTTGAAAAGGCATTATGATGATCGCTTATGCCAATCTGGAAGGAGGAAAATTTTATGAATGGCAGACGACGCAGGAAAAGAAGCACCAGTTCTTTTCTGGCTTTATCCCTTGTCCTGTTGCTGATGGTGAATCTTGTTATGCCTGTGCAGGCATATGCGTTTCCGTCAGTAGAGGAACTGGCCAACGAAGCTCTTGAACAAACGGGTATGAAGGATCTGGTGGACGATGTGGCCAACGCGGTGGAAGATGCGGTAAACGGCACTTTGCCGGTGATGGAGAAAGTACCGCAGATGGTCATAGACGACGCCAAAGCAAAGGCGGAAGAGGCGGCAGCGCAGCTTTCCGCAATCATGCCTGTGCTGCAGAAAATTGCGGAAACCGGCAACGTTGTTACCGAAATTCTGGGGGCCGTACCCTTCGACTTCGACGTTGATTTTGCCGTGCCGATACCTGGGTATTCGGGCAGCGACCTGGGAGCGAGAGCCTGGGCGAAGAAGCAAGGGGACTACATCTCACTGTGCATGTGGGTGGATGGCCCCGGCGGAAGCCAGGCCGTTTACGGCATCGCCAATGACGACCCACTGGGCGGGGGGAATGCGGCCCATTTTGAAAATCCCGGGCACATAACCACTGCTTTCTATGACATCACCCCCAACGGGAAGGACTATATCCATGCCCGGCTGCCTTTCGGGATGGATATGCCCACGGTATATGCGCGGGGCTATATCCCCTGGGGAAGCCAGGAGGAGCAGTACATAAAGGTTGAAATCGGCGGTATGACCGACACCCAGGTAAACCTGAACTTTGAGGTAAGCCTGAAGGGAACGGCGGATGCGGAGGTATCCATCGAGGGCGAGGCCAAGGCCAGCTTCTCGGTGGGAGTGTCGCCTCAAGAGGCGCAGAGAGTAGCCAACCAGACTATGATCGCCATGAATAGAGCCCTGATTGCAGAGGCGGAAAAAGGCGAACTCGGCTCCGAGGCGGCGGCCAGGGTCATCAAAGCGGCCATTGACCAGTTGCAGCTTTGCTCTGCTGAAAACCCCGGGGCCATCGGTTCGGTTACCCTAGGCGTGGATATCGCCGGGCTGGTGGGGCTGGGGGTGGCGGATACCGTCTGGCCGGGCATCAGCGCTTCCGGCGGGCTGTACCTGGAACTGCCCTTGGATGCGGCGGCAAACATTGGAGTTGATGCTTTAGCAGGTTTATTAGAAAACGCGGAAGTAATGACCAACGATGTCCATCGGATTGCGTCCTGTGTGTTAAGCGGCGATCTCAGTAGTGAAGCCTTGGAAGAAGTGACCGCGAGGCTCCAAAACTCCTGGGAAAACGGCGCAAAACCGGTATTTGAAAATATCGTCAATGACACTGTGGGGGCAGTTGCCCAAACCAGTGTCGGCATTTCCTTATCCCTTGACTTAGCGGGAGAAGGCAGCACCTCGGGAGGCGGTGACGGCGGCACAGAAAGCTCCTTCAACCTGTTTGCCGCCGAGGCCTCCATTCCTGGCGGGGAAGCCCTGGTGAGCGCTGCCAATGGAGAATTCATCAGCGATACCGTTGAAGGCCTGGCGCTTTTACTGGGCAACATGCTGAGCGGCAATGTGGACCAGGATGTGCCCGACCAGCTTGACAAGCTGGACGAGGTGGTTGACAACCTGGCGGAGGGAACGGTGCTGAGCTTTGACATCTGCACGCCCCTCTATGTGCAGCTTACTGCAGAGCTTTCGGCCAAACCGCTCGTAGAGGCGGCTGGGGCATATATTGAATGTCTCAGGGGGCTAAACCGGGCCATGCTTCAAGCCGCCAGGGAAGGCAGCCTGGAACCCTTGCAGAACATCGAGTCGTACATGGGAGGTAGCACAGAGCACCTGCTCGAGTTTATCAAAAGCATCGACGGGTCCATGTTCGGCCTCGACCTTGGAGCGGGCGCCAGCGCCGACCTGGGAGCGGAAGCGGTGGTGACGGTGGACGGCGGGGCCTCCGTGTACATGGAAACCAACCCCGAAATGATCTTCTTCGTAGCTTCTCTGGGAGAACTGCAGTTTGACGACGTGACGGGCCTGGCCCAAGCAGGCATCGACATTTCGGTGGGCGCCAGCGGCGGCGTCAGCCTGGGCGAGGGCGTGGAGCTGGGAGTCCAGGGCGGGGCCAGCTTGGATACCAGCCTGCTCAAGCTGATCCTGGAGGAATTTCACGGCACTATAGAAGGACTTTACACCGAGCACCTTTCATCAAACGCGAACTTAAAGAAGCTGGATGTAAAAATCGGCGATGAGCAGCGTGCCCTAGTGCCCGAGCTGAACGATACAGATACCGACTACAAGGTGTTTATACCTTATAACACAGTCGGCATCACTCTTCATGTCCAGCCCCAGAGCCCCGGCGCCAAAGTGAGGATTTACGGCAATCCGGTGGATGCAAATCAGCCCTATACGGTTACCCTCAACGGGTTCGACGCGGAGATACCGATCGCTGTATGGGCGGAAGACGGGACGACGGTGAAGGATTACAAACTGAAGGTAGAACAGAGCCCTTCCATCAAGCTCAAGTCCCTGACTTCACCGACATATCTGGCCTTTGCCGATGGGTTTAGTTCCGACCAGAACAATTATGTCATGAACCTGCCGCTTGACTATACCAGCGTCAAGTTCGTTCCGGTGTTGGAAGATATAGCCGCCGCCCTCAAGGTGAACGGCGTGCCCTGGTCCAGCGGGCAGACATTCGAAACCTTCCTCAATGTGGGAGAAAACATCATCGCCTTTGAGGTCAGCGACTATACCGACACGAACACCTACACGGTCAAAGTGAACCGGGCGCCGTCCGAAGACGCCACCCTTGCCGAGCTGAGCGTAAACCAGGGCGCTCTGGACCCGGCCTTTGACAAGAATACAACATCCTACACCGTAAGCGTCAATGAGGACGTCGCAAGCATCAGCATCCACGCCGGGGCCAGCGAGCCGCACGCCGTTGTGACGCTGAACGGGGAAGGTACCGGGGACTGCGGCGTGGACAAAACGGTGGAACTCAAGCCGGGGGACAACAACTTTGAGATTGTCGTCACCGCCCAGGACGGCGTGACGCAAAAGATGTATAGCATTAACGTGATCCGTGCCGGCGTTCCACTTACGAGGCTGGCGGTCAAGATAGGCGACGGAGAAGACGCGCCGGTCATAGAATTCGATCCTGCTGTCATCGGTCATGGTTTTACTGTAAATGAGAATGCCAGGGTCTATATAACCGCAGCGCCTCTTTCAGCGGGTGCCGACGTATCTTACGACGATCCGTGGTCGGATGCGCTGTTCAGCGTTTCCGCAACAGGCTGGACAAAAATAGGCCAGTTCAGTAGTAGCTCCCGTTACGCCATTCCCGTCTATGTCACCGACCCCGCCGGCAGTAAAACCACGTATGTGCTCATGGTCAACGGATCCAGCGGCCAAACGGGTCTGCTGGATCTCAGCTATGAAATTTCCGGCGGCGTCCAGACGCCGATTACGCTGGAGCCCGGCAAAAACGAGTACTCTTTGAACGTGGCTTCCGATGTATCGAACATCAACATATATGCGAGGCCTGCCGACGGGGATGCTTATGCCCTCATCAACGGGTATGACTCCTATCCCAAGTATCAAGGACGCGGAACAGCCGCCCTGGGTTACGGATTGAATAAGATCCCGATAACCGTTGTGGCGGCGAACGGCGACACTGAGACATACAGGCTCAATGTGACGCGGCCGACGCCGCCGGAAATGATTGCCGATCTTTCTGGCATCACTGCGGACTGCGGCAGTTTCGACCAGCCGTTCAGTCAGCAGATAACAAGTTATGTGCTCAAGATCCCGTATACCCCGGGCGATGGCGCTACTGCCCTCGCGTACCCGGGGTTGCCGGGGCAGGTCAAGATAACGCTGCCATACGCGTCAAGCGGTTCACGAGTTGACGTGAGCTATCCAAATCCAGGCAACAAATACTTTGTCAATACTGTTCCAATGTCAAACCAGTGCCTGATCGAAGTGAGCGCCATACAAACATTTGACCCCATCGATCTGACGCTGACCGTCAGATCTCCGAACCTGCAGGCGAGCAAGACTTACAACATCACCATCCTGCGCTCCCCTTCTGCGAACGCCTGGATGCACAATAACAGCGGACTGCAGGTAAGCATAGACAAAAATAGCATAGAAGGGTTGAATCCGACTTACGATTTTGCAAAATACGCCTACACCGTCAACGTGAGGAGCGAGGCGGACAAAATCCACCTCCGCGCCAAACCCATGTACCCCGGAGCGTCTCTGACCTTCAACGGGGCTACGGCAGAATACCCGTACAGCATCGACACGGATGCAAACGGGAATGTCACTTCATACACAGTGGATTACTGCGGCTGGATAGAAGCGCCCCTCAGTGTGGGAGCAAACAAAGTTGAGGTTGCAGTCACCGCGCCGGACGGCAAAACCACCAAAATCTACACCGTAACCATAAACCGAGCGGCGCCGCCTGACACCACGCCGCCGTCCATCGGGACGCCGGGGAACATCACGGCCGAGGCGACTTCCTCCGCCGGGGCGGTGGTGAACTTTGCGGCCAGGGCCATTGACGCCGTGGACGGCGAAGTGCCTGTGACCTACAGCAAAGCACCGGGCTCGATATTCCCGTTGGGTGAAACTACCGTGATTGTTACCGCCGTGGATCAAGCGGGCAACAGCGCCACGGCCAGCTTTAAGGTCAAAGTACAGGATACGACTCCTCCAACATTTGCTTCCATGGACGATATAGAAGTGGACGCGACAGGACCCGACGGCTCGGCGGTCAATTTTACCGCTACTGCCACGGACCTGGTGGACGGTCCGGTTGCGGCCAGCTATTCAAGGGCGCCGGGCTCGGTATTCCCTGTGGGGACTACACCTGTAACCTGCATGGCTGAGGACTCTTCCGGCAATGCGGCAATAAAAACCTTCAAGGTGACCGTTAAGGGCCAGACGGTAGAGAATGCCGTTATTTCTCCGGTATCTGCTGATTTCGACAAGAACCCGGCCAACCAGGCGGATGTGGAAACCACCATCACCTGGAATGACGCCGCAGCCGTTACCGATGTCAAGAAGGCCGGAGCGTCCATTGGAACGGAAAACTATGCTGTAAACGGAAATATCCTGACCATAAAGAAGGAGTATCTGGCCACCCAGCCGGCAGGCAGCCTTGTGCTGACGGTTGAGTTTGACAAGGGCGATGCGGCGACGCTGACCGTCAATATATCCGATTCAACACCGCAAATCATCAGCGCAACCGTCAGCCCGACAACAGTGACTTTCGATCTGGATAGCCCCGGCGATGTAAGCACGACCATATCCTGGGGCAGCGCAAGTACCGTCACTGATGTGGTCTACGGTCCAGTTCATTTGGCATCACCTGCGGATTACAACGTAAGCGGGAACACCTTGACCATAAAGGAAACCTATCTCTCCGGACTAAACCTGACCGAAGGAAATTCCATAGACTTTGAAATTTCTTTTGATGTGGGAGACAGCGCATTAATGACAGTTAACACTGTCAGCAACTACGTACCATCCGGTGACGCTGCTTTAAGCGATCTGAAAGTAGGCGGAGAAACCGTTACCGGCTTTGTATACAACCTGTATGAATATACTGCCCAGCTGCCTTACGGCACTCAGCCCGGCAGCCCGGCAGCTGCCGTCAGCGCAACGCCGAATGACTCCAAGGCAACCGTACGTATCACTCAGGCCGCGTCCCTGCCCGGAACAGCCAAAGTGGAAGTCACTGCCGAGGACGGCGCCGTGCTGACCTACACCATACACTTTACGGTGGCAGAGCAGCCGCTGTCCTCCAATGCAAACCTCAGCGGGCTGACATTGAGTGCCGGGAGCCTGAGCTTCGCGCCGGATACGGTAAGCTATAAGCTGAACGTATCCCATGGAGTATCAAGCACCACAGTTACCCCTGTTGCGGCGGACGTCAATGCCAGGGTGCAGGTGAACGGAAAGGACATAGAAAGCGGTCGGCCGTCCGAAGCCATACCACTTAACGTTGGAAGCAATACGATTACAATTGTCGTTACGGCACAGGATGGTGTAACCACCAGGACATATACTGTCATTGTAAATAGGGCGGCAGCGCCAAGAGACAGTGGTGGAACCTCGGTAATTCAACCTCAGCCTGTGCAACCTCCAGCAGCAACTGTTGGCGGATTGAAGACCGCCATGACTGTGGATGCAGCTACAGGTACCGTAAAAACAGAGCTTGATGCCAATACTCTGAATAAAGCACTCGAAGGCGCACTGACGGGTGATGACGGGAAAAAGACATTGGAGGTTGAACTGCCCAAGTCGGCTACGAGAAGCTATAATGTGGAGCTTCCGACAGCAGCGCTTTCCAATCCGCAGCCTGACATTAACATTGAAATAATAACTGATGCAGGTAAAGTCACACTCCCGGGCAACATGCTCGCTGGTACAGGATTCGAAAATCAGGGTGATGCAGGCTTGACAATTAAAAATGTTGATAAATCGGCACTTTCGGAGGAGGTTAGAAATGCCATAGGCGATAAACCGGTGATACAGCTGGGTCTTACAGTTGACGGCGAGCAAAAGACATGGAACAACCCGTCTGCGCCGGTGACAGTATCGATACCTTACACACCAACAGCGGCGGAGCTGGCGAACCCCGAAAGCATTGTGGTCTGGTACATCGACGGCAGCGGCAACGTGGTTTCCGTACCTAACGGCAGGTATAACCCCGCAACCGGAACCGTAACCTTCACCACCACCCATTTCAGCTATTACGCCGTAAGCTTCAAGCAAGTGAGCTTCAAGGATGTGGTGAAGGATGCGTGGTATGCCAAGGCGGTTTCCTTCATAGCCGCCAGGGAGATCACCACCGGCACGGGGGACGGCAATTTCAGCCCGGAAGCGAAGCTAACCAGGGGCCAATTCATCGTCATGCTGATGAAGGCATACGGCATAGCCCCCGACGCTAATCCGAAGGACAACTTCGCGGACGCGGGCAGCACCTGGTATACCGGCTACCTTGCTGCGGCCAAGAGGCTCGGCATATCCGCGGGCGTGGGCAGCAACATGTTCGCTCCTGAGAAGGAAATCACCCGCCAGGAAATGTTCACCCTGCTGTACAACGCGCTGAAAGCAATCGGCAGGCTGCCCCAGGGCAGTTCCGGCAGTACGCTCTCAAGCTTCAGCGACGTTGGCGACATAGCCCCCTGGGCGAAGGACGCCATGAAGCTGCTTGTGGATGCCGGAACCATCGGCGGCAGCGGAAACAGGCTCTCACCGAAGGATACCACCACCAGGGCGCAGATGGCCCAGGTGCTGTACAGTTTGCTGACAAAATAGACCAGGTCGCAAGCCGCAAGGGTTTAAAGCCTTGCGGCTTACAATCCCGGTACTCATATACCGGGGCCGTGGCAAATACGTATTAGCAAACTTTATTATGAGGAGGCATTAAAATGTGTGCTATGACCATAAGGGTTATAAATAACTCGAACCATGACTTTCAATGCATCGGCAGTTGGGGAGATAGCATCAGCTGCAATTCAGGCGCCCTTATTCCTGGAGGAGAAAAAGGGAAAAGGATAGTGGAAATTGGAACGATTGATTTGCCTAAAGCGGGGCTCCGGTCCGGCAACTGGGGGTGGTGGTATGTCCAGGACGTTGTCAATAAGGCTACCATTGAGTTTTTTGCATTTGCGGATCCATGGTCCCACAACGGCGACCGGGTCAGCACCGGCCTGCGCGCCAACAACAGCCATAATAAAGATTGGGTTGCTCCCAATTCCCTCCCGGGATACTTTGACACAGCAAAGGACAATGACTCCTTTACCTTGATCATCCAATCCCAATGGACTGATAACCCGCCTGACTATATTTTCAACTTTGGGCACTATGGCTGCAAATACGCACCGGTACTTGACAAGTGGCAGTGGGCGGCCCATGCCTACGTGAAGGCTGTGAGCTTTGACGGGAGCCGTACTGTGAATTTTGACTGCTATGGTGGCACTTATCCCGATGATCCTTCAAATGATTGGGTTTATCCTTCGCTGTCCTTCACGGCCACCGAAGACCAGCTCCTGCTGGCCCGGGCGATTTGCAGCTTCGAAATCGATGAAAGCAGGACGGACTATGGAAGAAAGCCGGATGTATCAACGTTAACACCGAGCGGCAAACTTCGTCTCGGCGATTGCTGCGGCATCATTTACCTCCATTCCGGCGTCTGCCACCAGATGGCCAACCGCATCTGCGCCGCCGTCACAAATCTGGACGCGGGAGACCTGGCCGACATGGCCTTATATAACGATACAAAAGGGCTCTGGGGAACTTACGGAAAACTAAATAACCCGGGGCCGGGCGTTGTATGGGACCGGATATTTAACGCCTATTCCGATCAGATGACGCTCACCGACAAGCAGTTGAAAGCGCTGGGGGTCTGCCCGGATGCCGAAGATGAGGCCGTTAGGCTGTTATACGGCTTATGGGAGGACTACCTGAGAGAATGCAGGAATTTGGTTGCTCAGTACAAGAACAAGAAGAAGCCCTGATATCTCCGGAGGTGTTAAGCATGTGTAAACGAATTTTCAAAATCCTTATCACCATCTTCCTGCTTGCTCCGGTCATGTTATGCCCATTTTCGGCCCGGGCCGACGCCGGATCAACCCCGTTTCTCGGGGAGATCCGCTTGTTTGCCTTTGATTTCGTGCCCAACGACGGCGTCTGGGTGCCCGCCGACGGCCAGGCTTTACAGATTGCCCAGTATGATGCTTTGTATAACATGCTTGGGATAACTTATGGAGGCGACGGGATGAATACCTTCGCCGTCCCCAATCTCAACGGCGCAGGAAGCGCCAACCCCTGGGGAGCCGGCAAAGGCCGTTACTTTATAGCGGCCTACGGTGTCTATCCGGATTCCGGCACCGACACATTTGATACGATCAATCCTTACCTTGGCGAGATCCGCCTCTTTATGTATTCGCCGGCGACACCCATTCCCAAGGGCTGGCGCCAGTGCAACGGGGATGTGATGCCGGTGTCCGGAAACACCGCTTTATATACTTTATTAAGCACGGCTTACGGCGGCGACACTACCAACTTCGCCCTGCCCGATTTGCGCGGCCTGGAGCCCGTTCCCGGCAGCCGCTACTGCATTTGTACGGATGGATATTTTCCTTTTTCTGCTACTAAGGAGACGTATGCCCTCCCTACTGTGTACACCGGCGAAATCCGACTCTTTGCTATCCGAGCCGACGCCTCTGCAAGTACACCGCCGGCGGGCTGGCTGCGCTGTGACGGGCAATCCCTCTCCGCCTCTGCTTACTCGAGGTTGTCCTCCCTACTGGGCACTTTGTACGGCGGCGGCGGCAGTACCTTCAATCTGCCGAATCTGGACGGCGGTGCCAATCCATCTAACCCCTGGGGCGTGACGAACCTGGGAACGTATTGCATCGTGGCGGATGAGCAGTATGCAATCCTTCCAAGCCCTTGATTGGAAGAATGTAAGGCTTGAAAGGAGGTTATGTCATGAACAAAGCTCGAAAACTTGGAATAGCCGGGATTACCAGCCGCCTCACGGTCATGGTAGTTTTTGTTTTGGCACTGCTGCTGGGGACCACACAGACGTCCCATGCCGCCGGCAATTTAATACCAATATCGCCTGCCAGCGTATCGGCCAGCAGCTATATGGCGCCGTACGGGCCGGAACGGGCGGTGGACGGCAGCACCGCTCCGGCCAGCCGCTGGGTCTGCGCCAAAGCTTCCGGTGTAACCAACCAGTGGCTGCAGGTGGATCTGGGTGGCAATTACCGGATCGACAATATCGAAGTAATAGGCATGTCATCCGCCGGGTGGAGCGCTGCCTATAATATTCAACAGTACCGGGTGCAGGCAAGCTCGGATGGAACAAGCTTTTTTGATGTCTCCATCCCTTATACCACGCGCTATGTCCGGGTTCGGGTGGTCACCGGAAACGGACTGAACAATAAATGGGCCGCCATCACCGAACTGAAGATTTACGGGACGACCGATCCGGCTGTAACCACCAATGCCGCTCCGGCCTCGGTCGGGGCAACCGCTGCCGTCGCCGGCGGAAACGTCACCTCCCTGGGAAACGACGCTACCGTGGAGCGGGGAATCGTCTACTCCACCAACCCAGCCAATCTTACGCTGGCCTCCGGCACAGCCGCAGCGGCGGGAACCACCGGAGCCACCGGCCCGTTTACAGCGACGCTCAGCGGACTGCAAGCGAATACCACTTACTATTATAAGGCGTATGTCACCAATGCTTTCGGGACCGCTTACGGCGACTCCTATAGCTTTACCACCGGCAACCCGCCGTCGCTGGCGGTCAATACCGGACTAACCGTCAATAAGAACAGCCCGGCTGTGACGATCACCAATACCATGCTCAGGGCCGCCGACCCCGAACAGGGGGCGGCTTCCTTAACCTTTGCCGTGGGAACGGCGCCTGCCAAGGGAATGCTCCGGAAAAACGGAATCACGGTCGCCGCGGGAGGAACATTCACCCAGGCAGATATCGACAACAACCTGATTACCTATACACCGAACACCAATGCAACCGGCGCGGACAGCTTCAGCTTCACCGTCTCCGACGGGAGCGCCGGGGGAAGCATAGGGGGCAATTTTGCCGTTAATATAATTGGAGTTTATACCGTGACCTACGACGGTAACGGCGGAACGGGAACAGCGCCGACAGAGAGCGATAAAGCCGAAGGCGAGACATTTGTTGCGGCGGACAACACCTTTGCCGCACCAGGCGGCAAGCAATTCAAGGAGTGGAACACGGCTGCAAATGGAACAGGCAAAAGTTATCAGCCTGGAGCAACCGTGACCATGCCTGCGGGGAACTTAACCCTGTACGCCATCTGGGAAAACAAAGCGCCCATTTTAACTGTTGAGGGATTTTACCCAACACTTACAGGAATCAATGAAGGTGATTACACCTCAATCGGCAACACCGTCGCAGAAATTGTGCCAACCGGCTCGATAACCTACGCTGACGGATCAACAGCTAAAAATATTGCCGTTACTTCAGTGGATAATACCAATGGGAAATGGCAGTACTCCATTGACGGGGGTGTCACCTGGCTGGATATTAGCGGTGTTGCAGGTTCAAACGTTGATCTGAGCGCCAATTCCCTGCTTCTGGACGAAAATGCCCGCCTTCATTTTGTCCCCAATGCCGGCTGGAACGGCACATCCACTTTTACATACAGAGCATGGCAGAATAACGGAGCGGGCTTGCAATTGGACGGTATAAACGACTATGTGGCTGTTTCGGGTTTGGGTACTTCTTATTCCAGCATCACATTAGAAAGCTGGATACGCTTAGATAGCTTTTCTGACGGCTTTAATGTCATAATAAACGGCAACAACTGGGAAATACCGGGCTTGCTGCACACCCAGTTCATCAAGGGAAATCCGACACAGTTGGAAATTGCACTCTCCAATTCACCGACGCCATTTGTCCGGTTTGATTATGACTTCAACGGGATAATCGGAAAGTGGACCCACATCGCTGTTTCAATCAGCAAAGCAACAGGAAATTTCAAGCTGTATGTGAATGGCGTGTACAAAGAGACGAAGAATAGGAACTTGTCGGCTATCCCTGGCATTAATGTGAGCAGCTTCAGTATAGGCGCATGGAACAACAGCGGGACAATGCAGCGCTTCAGCAAGGGTATCTTCAGCGATTTCCGCTTGTGGAGCCTGGAACTCAATGCGGCTGAAATTGCGGATAACATGGCAAACGGCTCTTTAACGGGCAGTGAGAGCGGACTTATTGGAAACTGGAAGTTTAATGAAGGAACAGGGACGGTTGCCACAGACAGCGGGCCGGGGAACCACGACGGCACAATTTACGGCGAGGCTGCCTGGGTCAGTTCTTCCGGCCAGACAGCCAATACCACTGTCAACGGCGGTTCAACGCTTTTCAGTGAAGCTGTTGAAACAGCAAGCATTACCGTAAATCCCGCAACTGTAATCAACATTGCTGCTATTCCGGGTGTACCCGTCCCGGTAAGGGGATCAACACCCGTAACCGCGATAACCGAAACGGCACAATATATGGGAACCGTAACCTGGTCACCGGCTGACAATCCGTTTGGCGCCGGTACGGTCTATACGGCTACCATAACCTTGACGCCAAAGACAGGATACACTCTAACAGGTGTAGCTGAAAACTTCTTTACCGTAGCCGGCGCAACCACAGTAAGCAATCCCGCTGATACCGGAGTAGTAACCGCCGTATTCCCGGCTACCGAAGCGGAACCATCGGCAAACAACCCGCCCGCGGCAAAAAGTCCGTTACCGACCCAGAGCGTAATTACAGGCAGTTCAACCACGTTCACCGCTTCAGATATCGCGGAGGATGTGGAAAATGACCCGCTGACCATCACGGCCATTGTAACAGCCCCGGATTCCGGAACGGCGACGGCAAGCCTTGCCGGTGGAACCGTAACGCTCACCGGCGTGTCGGCGGGCGATACGTCGGTTGTCGTCACGGTCAGTGATGGAACGGATACCGTAAATGTAACCGTGCCGATTTCCGTAACAGCAGCGCCGCCAACCCTTGTAGCTTCCATCACCGTAAAAGGGGCAGGCGACGCGACAACAGTGGTGAACGGCGGTACCCTGCAAATGACAGCGGAGGTATTGCCCTCCGACGCCACGGATAAAACCGTGACCTGGAGCGTGTATTCCGGAACGGGTACAGCCAGCATTAACGCTTCCACAGGATTGCTGACGGGCACCGGAGAAGGTACGGTGACTGTAAGAGCGACGGCCAACGACGGCTCCGGGGTATACGGCGAGGCAACCGTACGGTAACAGCGGCATCGCTGCCGGTCATGGACGGAAGTGTTACTATACTCGGTGATGCCAAATACAGTGAAACACTGACGGCGATAACAACAGCTATAACATATACTCCGGACACAAGCGATGACATGCCCACTTACCAGTGGAAACGCGGCGGAGTGGATATACCAGGGGCCACAGCTTCAACCTACACATTGACGCAGGCCGACATCGGCCAGACAATCACCGTGACCGTCACCGCCGATGGCATTCATGCCACAGGCAGCGTCACCAGTGTTCCAACGGCTGTTGTGGACAAAGCCGACGGACCGGCGGCCCCAGGAGTACCAACATTGGTAAGCAAAACGCACAACAGCGTCACCCTGGAAGCCAATGCAGCCTATGAATTCAGGGTAGACGTAGGTCCATGGCAGGACAGCAATGTATTCACAGGCTTATCACCGGAAACCGAATACACCTTCACAGCCAGGATCAAAGAAACCTCCACACACAAAGCATCGGCTGAGAGCGCAGGGCTGACCGTATCGACAGATACAGTACCGGCCCAGCCTGACACCACTCCACCGGCAGTGGCGGACGGAACCATCATTGCCAGCGGCCTCACACATAACGGAGTCACCTTGAGCTGGAGCAAGGCGACGGATGATGTGAGTCCCCAGGGCGCTCTTCAGTATCTGGTCTATTTTTCATACTCAGACAATATAGGGACGGTAACAGACGCGGTATATAAAGGCACAGCAATAGGAGATTATGCAACAGATATCGGCACAAAAGAAATCACCGGCTTAGACGGCAATACCACTTACTACTTTAACGTCATTGTTATGGACGAAACCGGGAACAAGACCGCTTACACCATGAAATCAGTAACCACCGAGGCAACGCCGCCCGTGAACACGACGCCGAACCGCAAGTCAGGCGTACCTGCGACGGCAACAGTCTCTGTAACTGTAAACAACGCCTACACCCTCGACCTCTCAACCATATTCGAGGATGCAAATGGCGATACTTTGACATACAAGGTATCGGTGAACGGCGCGGCGGCGGTTGCGGCAAATAAGAATTATTCATACACGCCGACTGCTGCAGGTACTACCATCCTTATATTCACAGCCAATGACGGTACGGTGGACTCTACCGACACATATAAGGTGATCCTGACGGCTTCCAGTGCCGGCGGCGGAGGTGGTGGAAGCGGCGGAGGCGGCAGCGTCAACACTCCTGCCACACCAACGTATAAAGCGAATATTTCCGGCATCGGCACGACGGAAACCACCCTGCCCGTCAGTGTCAATACAAATGCGGGCAGCGCAACGACAGACCTGGGTACGCTGGCGAAAGATATTTTTGCCGGCACGGGAACAGCGGTCCTTACAGTATCCTCCATTCCTGGCGTGAACTCCTATACCGTGGGAATACCTGCGGCTTCCCTGTCCGACGCACAAGGGGAAGGCGCACTGACCTTCTCCACCGGCGCGGGCAGTATCACCATCCCGTCCGACATGCTGGCGGGAATGCCGGAAACCGAAGGGAAAAAAGCAGGTATCACCATCGGCCAGGGAGACAAATCCGGCCTGCCGGAGGAAGTAAAAACAGCCATCGGCGACCGGCCCATTGTCCGACTCACCTTGACTCTGGACGGTACGCAGACCGAATGGAATAATCCGGACGCGCCGGTTACGGTGAGCATCCCCTATACGCCGACAGTAGCGGAGCTGGCTGATCCAGAGCATATCGTCATCTGGTACATCGACGGCAGCGGCAACGTAATTTCAGTACCCAACGGACGCTACGACCCGGACACCGGAACCGTGACCTTTACCACCACCCATTTCAGTCATTATGCCGTAGCCTATGTGCATAAGACCTTCAGTGACCTGGGTGGTGTGGAATGGGCCAGAAAACCTATTGAGGTTATGGCTTCCAAGGGCATCATCAGCGGGACTTCAAAGAATACCTTCTCCCCTGCTGCCAACATCACCAGGGCCGACTATCTGGTACTGCTTGTCAAAACCCTGGGGCTGACGGCGAAATTTGACAGCAATTTTGACGATGTGGAGCCGGGCACCTACTATTATGAAGCCGTCGGCATCGCCAAAAAGCTGGGTATTGCCGCAGGCAGCGGAAATAACCGTTTTAACCCGAAGGAGAATATCTCCCGGCAGGATATGATGGTGCTCACAGCCAGGGCGCTGGAAAAATATAAAGGGCTCAAGGCGGCGGGCGATACTGCCGTATTGGACAAATTCAGCGACAAGGGAGATATCGCCGAATATGCCATAGGCAGCGCGGCTACCCTGGTCAAAGAAGGACTGATAGCAGGCTCCGGGGATAAATTGAATCCCCAAGCGCCTACCACCCGGGCCGAAGCAGCGGTATTCTTGTACCGGATCTACAATAAATACTAAAGATAAGCTTCACCAATAGAAATAAGCTAATACCTTGAGGCCGCGGTAAAAAAAGAGGACTGCGGCCTCAAACATTATTTCCGCCTTTTTCAAAAAGAAATGCTTTTGTTCCAAGATGTCCAGGCTCAACTATAAGCTGGAACTTCTTCGTTAACATCAAGATAATATCCGTGACAAGGGCAAACCTGCCTAAAGGCCGGGACGCAAAGCCATAGGGTCTAAGGTGCTTAAAGCGCTATGACAGCCTGGTTGCCGCAAAGACTGTGTAATTAAACCTGCCCTTTTTAGCGGCGGGTTTTTTGTTTGCCAAGGCGGATAATTTTCGGCAAAATACGACACTCATGTGAATCTTGGCACTGTTTAAAAGCACCGGGAGGGCTGACACATGAAAAAATCTATTGAGAGGTTGGAGTAGCTGAATTTGCGTGCTATCAAAGCATCTGCAGCGCAAGAATTATCTCCCTCGGTTGGAATATGCACCTTCCAGCCTTATGGCTTTATGCGCGTTCATTAGATTTTTCATTTGGCAGTCCAGCTCATATTGACTGGAAAACCGCAGTTTGCAGCTCGCAGATTGCGGTTTTCTTTTTGACAAAAATCTTATGTTTTCGACTGAAAACAACAAATAGACGCCTTGCCCAATCGGCAAGGTGCCGCTCCCCTCCGCTTGTTCTTCATTTTCCGGATTAAAAAATCTCGAAATGGAGGACAAGCTCATGGAAGAACAGGAGAGCAAGTATACATTGCTGGTTAACAAAAAGCGCGTCGCCGTGGGCAAAGAGGTATATAAGGCCTATTACCGGCAGAAGGAGCGCGAAGCGTATCTGGACAAGCTCGCCGGCAAGCACAACATATCCTTTGAGGAATGCGAGGAAAAAGGCATTCAGGTGGATTACCTGTTATCCCGCGCGGAAGAATCCATAGAGGACGGCGTCATCAAAAAGGAAATGCTAAAAAAGCTGGCGCTGTGCCTGGAAACGCTTTCCGAGCAGGAACGGCTGCTGATTTACGCGCTGTTTTTCCAGGGGAAAAGCGAGCGCCAATTGTCGGCGGAAACAGGAACGCCGCAAAGAACTATCAACGATAGAAAGCGCAGGATTCTCCTGAAGCTGAAAAAACTTTTGGAAAAATAAAAAATAAATCCGCTCAACCCCCTCATTTTTTCCTTAAAGAAGTGAGGGGTTTTTTATTCCCCCATTGCTCTTTGAAAAAAGCCGGCTTTAAACCGTCCATATCCAGCGGCTCAAATACGTTAGCCGTTCAGCCGGAAACGGAAAGCGACATTGGCAGGCACGCGAAGACTGCCTGCGGATCAGTCAAGGCGATCCGTAAAAACGATGGCATCAAAGGCGACGAGCGAGAAATGTCCGGCCATAAAACAGTCTGTGGTGGACTGTATCGCGTTGACCTGAACGGCCTATAATGATACTCCCGCATAGTCGAGGTTAGGTCCCAGAGTGCGGCCCGGAGGCTCTCGGGGAGGTGGAATTCCTGTGATATCCGCTGACCACGGATAGTTTGCGCCGCTGCCATTCGTGCTTGGGAAGTAGTGTCGAATTAAGCGCATCGTCTGAAGCCGGTTATTCAGACCTGAAATGAAGAACAAGCGAAAACGCTTTGATCTTAGAAACTATGCGGCGGGACGGCCACGCCCGCCGCATCCTTGTAGGATCAAACCATATATTAACGGGAGGCATGAAAAATATGGATGAAAAGAAACGAGCATGGCTTTACTGCCGCATCGACGCTCCGGAGGACGAGCATGGCCGCCTCAAAGGGCAGCAGAAAGAACTCGAGGACTACGCCGAGCAGATGGGGTTTGAAGTGGTCGGAGTCTCCCAGGACACCGGCAGCGGCCTGAATTTTGCCAGAAACGGCCTTGCCGAGGTAATCGAGGCTGCGGCTGAAGGCAAGATGGATGTGCTGCTTATTGTAAATCTCTCCCGCCTGGACAGGGATACCGCTAAAACAATGGATTTCATCCGGGGACTGGGCCGGCTTGGAATCGGACTCTATTCCCCGCTGGAGGGTGAAATCAAGCTGACGCGGCTTGAGGAAATGTATGGCGGCCTTGCCGCCATGAGAATGGAATAAGGAGGAAGCTGGTATGAATGAATCTGCCGAAAGAATCAGCGCCAACGCCGACTATATCGGAATTCTCAATGCCTTGAACTGGCTGGTTTCCACCGGTAAGATCACCGCCGAGGACGGCAGGAAAACCGCCTCGCGTATTGCCGAACAATTGGGAGCCTCCGTCTTCATTGTTTAGCGCTATTGGGTATAGCTATGGCGCCGGTTGTGTGGTAGTGTATGTTGTTGACAAGAAAGGAGGCGAAAAGCCGTGAAAACAAGCCAAAATACTGTTGGCGGAGCACTGGCGGGAGAACTTCAGACGGAAGCTCCCAGGGTTATTGTAATCAATCCGACCGTTCAGGCCCAAAAAGACAAGCTGCGCATCGCGGCATACGCCCGTGTCAGCAGCGACTCCGACGACCAGCTGAACTCCTTCGCGGCGCAGGTGAGCCATTACGCCGCGCTGATCCGGGAAAGCGAGAATTGGGAACTCGTCGACATTTATGCCGACGAGGGCGTCACAGGACTGCGGATGGATAAGCGGGAGGATTTTCAGCGCCTTCTCCGCGACTGCCGCAAAGGGAAAATCGACCGAATCCTGACCAAATCCATCTCGCGGTTTTCCCGGAACACAAGGGAGTGCCTGGAAACCATCCGGGAACTCAAATCCCTTGGCGTGACCATTTATTTTGAAAAGGAGCACATCGATACCGGAGAAATCAGCAACGAGATGCTGCTGACCTTTTTCTCCGGCAACGCCCAGCAGGAGTCCATGTCCATATCGGGAAACATGCGGTGGAGCTATCAGCACCGCATGAAAAACGGCAAATTCATTACCTGCAAAGCGCCCCTCGGATACCGGCTGCAGAGCGGAACCCTGCAAATCCATGAGCAGGAAGCTGAAATCGTTCGCTATGTTTTCAACAGCTATCTGAACGGAAAAAGCAAGGACGAAATCGCAGATGAACTGACTGCGCAGGGCGTCCCCACAAGGGACGGAAAAGACAGGTGGCACTACAGTACGATAGACTATCTCCTGAAAAATGAACGGTATGCAGGCGACGCTCTGCTGCAAAAACGGTACACCACCGCCGTCCTGCCGTTCCAGAAAAAGCGCAACAAAGGCGAGAAGGACAAATACTATGTCAAATACTCGCATCCCGCAATTATCTCCCGCGATATTTTCGAAAGGGCGCAGGAGTTGAACCAAAGCAGGAATATCCCTACCATGTCGAAACGCTCGATGTATCCGCTGAGCAAAAGGATTCGATGCGGAGAGTGCGGGTCGCTTTTCAAAAGGAAAACCTGCAACGGAAAAACCTACTGGGTATGCCACAACCACAATAAAGGCAAATCTAACTGCACTGTAACCCAAATTCCGGAGCCGGAGATCTACGGAGCATTCCTCCGGCTGTACCACAAGCTAAAGCTGAACTATGATAAAATTTTATCCCCCATGTTGGACCAACTGCAGGCGCTCAAGCGACACCGAAACTTAAGCAATCTGCAGGTGGTCGAGCTGAACCGGCAGATCGCGGAACTCACTGAGCGGAATCATGTGCTGAACGGACTGAAGTCCAAAGGCATCATCGATTCCGCTCTTTTTATATCCCAAACCGACGAGCTGAGCAGAAAAATCCGCGCCTTAAAAGCAGAGAAAAACAAGCTGATGGAAAAGGATGAGGACGACAGCGCCATCACCGAAACCAGGAGCCTGATCGAAATCCTGGAGGACGGACCGGAGCGTCTGAGCGGTTTTGACGAAACGCTCTTTGACAGCATAGTGGAGCTGGTTACCGCCGAGTCCGGCGAACGGCTGAAATTCAAGCTGATAAACGGTCTGGAGCTTGCCGAACCCATAGAAAGGACGGTGCGGTAGCATGAAAAACCGATACATCCCATTCGGATACCGGCTTTCTGAAGGAGTCATCGTACCTCATGACAGGGAAGCGGAAATGGTGCGGCTGATCTTCCGGCAATACATATCCGGCGAGTCCTACGGCCGGATCGCCGCCATGCTGGAAAAAGCGGGGCAGCCCTATAGCGAAGGCTCCTCCCGCTGGAACAAGAATATGGTGGGACGCATCCTGCAAAACCGGAAATATACCGGACAGGACGGATATCCCAAACTGGTCACGGAGGACGAGTTCAGACAGTCCGCCCTGCTCCAGCAGGCAAAATATACCCGCAAGGATATACATACGGCTCCGGAGATTACAGCCCTGAAAAGGAAAGTATTTTGCAGAGAATGCGGAAGCCCCTATGAAAGGATTCTGGACAACCGGACCGGGGAGAAATGGAAATGCAAAAATACCGGGTGCCGCCGCACGACAAAAATCACCGACACCCTGCTGACCGGGCAGATCATCTCCCTGCTGAACCTTGCCGTTGAAAATCCGCAGCGCATCGAAATCCCGGCCATTGAAAGCCGATGCCATGACCTCGAAATCACAAGGCTGACCAACGAGATCAACCGGGAACTGGACAAGACGGACTGCGACGAGGAATACGCCAGAATCCTGATCATAGCCCGCGCCGCCGCCCAATACGAGAGCTGCCCGGAAGGTCTCCTGCCGCAAAAGGCGCGGGAAATCAAAGCGGCCTTTGAAAGCCGTAAACTCCTGACACAGTTTGATGCGGAGCTGTTCGAATGCGCCGTGGACGCGGTCGTCGTCCAGCCGGACGGAACGGTCTCCCTGAAGTTAAAAAACGGACAGAGCCTTGAAAACAGGCCGGAAAGGAGAGCAATGCCATGCTGATGGCACAAAGCGATTTACAACCGCAAGAAAAGCAAATTATCATCATCCCCGCCAATCCACTCGTAGCCCAAAACAGGACCTTCCCCCGGCAGCTTCGCGCCGCCGCATACTGCAGGGTCTCCACCGACCAGGAGGAACAGCTCACCAGCTACGAGGCGCAGGTGGCTTACTATACCGACAAGATCATGAGCAACCCCGAATGGACGCTGGCAGGCATATTCGCAGACGAAGGCATCACGGGGACGTCGGTAAAAAAGCGCACCAACTTTCTGAGAATGATCCGTCTGTGCAGGAAGGGCAAGATTGATATCATACTGACCAAGTCTATCAGCCGGTTTGCGAGAAACACGGTAGACTGCCTGAACTACATCCGGGAACTCAAGGAGCTGGGGATAGCGGTCATTTTTGAAAACGAAAACATCAACACCATGAAAGCGGACACCGAAATTATTATCACCATGCTGGCAGGCTTCGCCCAGGCGCAGAGCGAGTCAATCAGCCAGAACGTCCGCTGGGGCAAACGCCAGGCCTTTAAAAGCGGAAAGGTATCCTTCCAGTATTCAAGAATCTACGGATACGAACGGGGCGAGAATGATAAGCCCAGGGTGGTCCCCGAACAGGCAGCTGTAGTGCGGCGGATATTTCAAAGCTATCTTGCCGGAAGCAGCGTGCCGGATATCAAGCGGATGCTGGAAGCGGAAGGCATCGCCGCGGCGGGAGGAAAGCCCCAATGGTCCGTCGGCGCCCTGCAGTACATGCTCCGGAACGAGAAATACTGCGGCGACGCCCTCCTGCAAAAGACCTTCGTGGAAAACTGCATCAGCAAGAAAACGAGGAAAAATAACGGCGAGCTTCCCAAATACCTGGTTCAGAACCACCATGAGGCGATCATCGACCGTACGCTTTTTGAGAAAGTGCAAGCGGAAATCGCCCGCCGTGCCGGAAAGCGGAAGGTATCCGACAAGACCAGCAAAACCGGACAGTCCAAATACAGCGGCAGGTACGCCCTGACCGAGCTTCTCATCTGCGGCAGCTGCGGTACTCCCTACAAGCGGGTGACCTGGTCAAAGCGGGGCAAGAAAAAAATCGTGTGGCGGTGCATCAGCCGGTTAGACTACAGTACGAAATATTGCAAAAGCTCCCCCACCATCGATGAAGAAAGGCTTCAGGCAGCGGTGCTGAAAGCCATCAACACCATGATGAGCAATCGGGAACGGCTCATCGGTATCCTTAAAACCAATCTGGAAATCACGCTTTCTGAAAAAAGCAGCGGTGCGACCAATCCATACGCAATCGAAAACCGCATCCGCAAGCTGCAGGACAGTATGATGGAGCTGGTGGCGGTCGCGGCAAAGGCGGGAAACGCCGAAAGCTACGAGGACAAGTTCAGAGAAATTTCGGAGGAAATCAAATCCCTGCAGAAAACACTGGAGCAATACCAGGCGGAGCAAAACGGTCCGGATAAACTCGCCAGGCAGATCGACGACATCTGCAAGGCGCTGGAAGACGCCCCCTTTGAAATAACGGAATACAGCAACAACATTGTGCGGCAGTTTATCGACACCATCAAGGTGGTGAATGAAGATAAGCTGCTCTTTATTTTCAAAGGCGGCATTACGATGGAACAACCGCTCACGATATAGGATATCCCGATGTGGAGCGAATAACAAAACCATTTTAGCGGAGCAAAGCAGCTCCGCTATTTATATATATTGACTGAAATATATGAAGGAAGGAGAAAACCATGACAAATGAAGCTCTCAGCGAATTGTTGGATAAACAGAATCTGGTCATGGGCCATGTTTATCTTTATGACGGCAGCCGTCAGGAATACCTGTTTGAACATTCGCCATTTAAAATGCCGGCAAAAAAATGTATAATAAAATCAACAGGGAGTGAGGCTGATGCCAAGTCACATTAGTGTAAACGGTACACAGATTACCGTTACAACAATTGAAGATAAAGATTATATTTCTCTTACAGATATGCTGAAGGCAAAAGACGGTGATTTTTTCATCTCGGACTGGCTTCGCAATCGGAATACCGTTGAATTTTTAGGCATATGGGAGCAGATTCACAATCCCGATTTTAATTATGGCGAATTCGCCATAATTAAAAGTCAGGCCGGACTCAACAGCTATAAGATCAGCGTAAAGGAATGGGTGGCCAAAACAAACGCCATCGGCTTAAAAGCCACTGCCGGACGTTATGGCGGAACATATGCCTATAAGGACATCGCATTTGAATTCGGCATGTGGATCAGTCCCGAATTCAAAATTTATTTAATCAAAGAATTTGAAAGGCTGAAGGCGGAGGAACAGCGCCAGCTTGGATGGGATATCAAACGCAATCTGGCAAAAATAAATTATCGCATCCACACGGACGCAATCAAAGAAAACCTGATCCCGCCGCAGCTTACACCGCAGCAGATCAATCAGGTATATGCCAGCGAGGCGGACATGCTCAATGTCGCCTTGTTTGGCATGACCGCAAAAGAGTGGCGTGACCGCAATCCTGACTTGAAAGGCAACATTCGTGATTACGCCAATGTTTCACAGCTTGTCTGCCTTTCCAACATGGAAAACCTGAACGCCGTCTTCATCGGCGACGGGATGCCGCAACCCGAAAGGCTGGCCAAACTAAACGCTATTGCCATCAGCCAGATGAAGCTGCTGACAGAAGATCACCGGGTGTCGGCACTTGAAGAAAAGCACGCTGCGCTTCTTCCCAAAGATGGGGGTGAGAAGCCATAGGAAAGAAAAAAAGACAGGGACATTACTGTAAAATATGCGGTCTGCAAAAATCTAATGAGAGCTTTTCGGGCAAGGGCCATGCCAGTCATATCTGCAAAGCCTGCGCTCGCCTGTCTGCGGCAGAGCAATCCGAAGCGATGACGATAAACCGGTTAATGAATCTACCTTTCCGGCGCTTAACTGACAATGAATTAAAATGGCTGAAGAAGTGTACCGGGGATACCAGAGAAGCTGTACGGCTCATGGCAAAGGAGATTTATTCGCAGAGGTTCCCTCATGCGGAGCGCAATGAAATGAAAAAACAGCTTCATATCAAAGAAATCACCTTCACGGTGAATGCTTGCGTATGGGATGAATACGGTGATGAAATTCCTGTAAGCTGCCGGTTTTTCATGAAGAAAGCAGAACCGGTTATTTCAATGCAGGCTCTGGATGTTTCAACTGAACCGGCCACGATCCGATTAGAGCCGGATAAATATGCAAAGCTGCTGAAATCGCTGATCCACCATTATGAAATTTTCTGTTGGAATCAGGATTACTGTTCCAGCAATGCTGATGATGACTTTAACCCCGGCTTTGACTTCGATAACTTTTCCGAACCGGCGGATACCCTGGAGGAAGAAGTAAACATTGAGGATGTCGATCCGACATGGAGTATATCAATCAGGTATTGTAACGGTACAGAACAAAATATTCAAGGAACAGACGACTACCTTCCCGATAAGGTTGAAGAACTATATTTGGAATTGGACGAGCTTTTTGAGACGAAAGAAGAATCCGATTGGGAACAGGTTGATTTTGATGGCGATTTTGCAGATTAAAGATATTTAAAAGTGGCATCTTTTTTTACCTAACTATGCAGATGTATCCACAGACACCTTAAAGGTAACTTTAATGGTGTCTTTGTTTATTGTTACCCTTTCAACGAACTCTTCCACCAGTTGTTTGCAGCTTACCGGGTCATCGCTTTTTAGTAATTCACGGTAATGTTGCAAATAGGATGCTATTGTATTTTCCGACAACAAATCCTGCGATTGCTTAATGCGCCATTCCTGCAGCCTGCTTTCGAGGGAGGACTTTTTTGCTTCCAGCCTTTTTAATTGCTCGACAATAACACGGACTGTCGCGCCTCCTTCTGTAATTGCCTGGACTAAGTTATTTATCTGCTTATCGACCTTTAAAAGTTCTTGTTCAAGAAATAATCCTTCGCCTGCGCTTTTCATTTTTTCCTGTTTGTAGTGGATTGAAATTTTATGGGCAAGTTCAGGTATGGCGAGGTCATTTAGTAGGCGTGCTTCCAACTCGGATAGCACGTAGTTTTCCGCCAAATCTTTTCTTATTTTGCCATTGCCGCAGGCACCGGTGCGCTTGCCGTAATTGCATTCGTAGTAGTATTGTTTGCGATGCTCCCGGGATACACGGGTGAGGTAGCTTGATGAAGTTCCTACCATTCTCTTACCGCATTCTCCACACCAGATGACGCCGGAAAGGATGTATACTGTTTTTGATTTATAACTGCCTTTTGAATTCTGCCGCTGGTTCTTGTCCATCTTTGCCTGCACCTCCCAAAATATTTCAGACGGGATGATTGCCGGTATTGCGCCCTTTATTTCGATGACTTCTTCCCGGCTCTTTGACTTATGGTTGTTGCGGCGGCCATCTGGGGACTTGCTTGAAGCCCGGTTGAAAACGTAGATGCCGGCGTATTTCTTGTTCCGCAAGATATCGTGTATGCTGTTCTTGCTGAAAGGGCGGCCCAGCTTTGTTTTTAGTCCTTTTTTATTGAGTTCACCCTGTATATTACTGTAACCGTGGCCTTGGTGGAACATGTTAAATATTATTCGGATGGCTTCCGCTTCTAATTTGTTGATTATATAATAACCCTCTTTATCTACCGACAAACCCAGAGGAGCGAGCCCGCCCGTATGTTTTCCTTGTAAGGCTGTTTCCTTCATGCCCTTCATTACTTCGCGGGCCAGGTTTTTTGAATAATATTCAGCCATCCCTTCGAAGATAGATTCCATCAATATGCTTTCTGGGCTGTCGTCAAGGTGTTCCAGCACGGATTCAACCCGCACTTCCGCCCGCTTAAGTTCTCGTTTGTAGAATGCGCTGTCGTACCTGTTTCGCGCGAAACGATCCAGCTTATGTATAAGTAGAACGTCAACCTGTAAACGGTTTGTTTTTATGTCACTAATCATCTGCATGAACCCGGGGCGGTCGTCCGTAGTGGCTGATTTTGCCTCGTCTGTGTAGACTTTAACTATAGTGTACCCCTGTTTTTGGGCATATTCGGTACATGCTCTTACTTGGGCGGTAATACTTTCTTCTCTCTGGTTGTCGCTCGAAAAACGCGCATAAATTGTTGCTTTCATAAATGTCTCCTATTTCACTTGACCTTACGCTTATTAGATTTGGTTTTGTCAAGTATTGAAATCTGTATGTCATGGGCAGTAATTTTTGATTCGATCCGGGTAAGACGCTCGGTATGGTCGTCAAGGATTTCGGCGTTATGGTGATAGCCGTCAAGGAGAGCACCAAGTTTTCTACCGTGATCGTTTTCGATACGGATGACTATATTTTCTAATCTAGTAAGCCTTTCTTCGAGTCTCATTTGGCCTTCGGTAAGCGAACCAACTTTTTCTGTAAGGAGGCCTTGGCCTTCAGTAAGCGAACCAACTTTTTCTGTAAGGAGGCCTTGGCCTTCAGTAAGCGAACTAACTTTCTCTGTAAGGAGGCCTTGGCCTTCAGTAAGCGAACCAACTTTCTCTGCAAGTAGGCCTTGACCTTCGGTAAGCGAACCAACTTTCTCTGCAAGTAGGCCTTGGCCTTCGGTAAGTGAACCAACTTTTTCTGTAAGTTGTTGTTGACCTTCAGTAAATTTCTTTTGGTTTTCTGTAAGGACCCGCAACTGCTGTAACACTAACTCTTGAAATTTCTCACTATCCATAAAAATTCTCCTCGACTGCTTCTTATTTTTGTTTTAATCAATTTTTGGGTAAAAAATTATTTTTTTTGTAATAACCATGCTTATTATAAGATTTTTGGTTTTTAATTGATTATTTTGCTAAGTATTATTGTATTATATAAACATTAATGTTTTCTTTTCTGTGGCGCTCAAAGGCGCTTCCTTCAATAACTCTTAGCTTTTAATTAATTGTTGCACAAATTCTGGGTTGAGTAAAATTACGTTATTACTAAGTACGATAAAATCTTGAAGTAACCCAGGCATGATTATTACTGTTTCTTTCATGCAATCCCTCCTGTCAAATTTTAATTTCATAATTCGACAGGGGATAACATTTTCCTTAGCAAAAATTCAGACACTATTCGACATTATTCTTTTTCCATGGTGGTTTGAAATTAGGATCGTTTAGTTTTTTATTAAGACCTTCAATAATCTCTTGTTTTTCTTGTTTAGTGTACTTTTGCGATTCCTCTAAATCTTCTCCACCCCAAAAAACTCCGCTTGTTTTAATATTCTCCAATGTATTCTCTAATGATGTTAACCACTCAATTATTACTTCATTTGAATAGCCTTTATTTTTCATGGCCTGTATTTGTTTGAGAAGGTCATAGTTGTTTTTATCGACAACGAGTTTCCAGATTTCGGGAGGAAGTTGTAATAAGTCCTGGCTTTCTGCTGCGAAAAACTCGTACAATTCGATACCTAGAGCGGAGCAGATCTTTTCAATGGTATAAATAGTTGGTTGTTTTTGTCCAATTTCGATTTCACGTAAAGTTGATTGCCCAATTCCGGCCAACTTGGCAAGTTTATTGGTGCTATGTCCTTTTTGTTTACGTAATTCTATTATTCTAGCCGGGACATCCATTAGATACACCACCATGTATTTAACGCTATAGCAATAATATCATAAATATCTTTCAAAATTTATAAAGCTTTAGCGTTGACATAGTTAACGCTTGAGCGTTATAATGAGTTAGAAGAGGTGATAAACTTGCAACTTCAACAATTAAGAGAAGCGCGCGGATGGTCGCAGACACAATTAGCTAAAAAAAGTGGAGTTAGCCAAACATATATTTCGGAGCTGGAGCTCTGCAAGAAGCAACCAACTGTTCCAATTGTAAAAAAACTAGCCACCGCTCTAGATGTTTCCGTAGTTGAACTCATTAACGAACCGGTAGACAAGGCAGTAGGGGAGTGATTTGTTTTAATGGACCCCTCAATAATCAAGGTTATAAAAAAGATGGGTGAAGAAAATGATCCCTCAGCCCCTAAAAGGTAACTCTATAGAAATTGTGTTCGTCGAGCTGACAGCCCGCCGTGGTGCTGACAAAATAGAAACGATCAAAGAGAAAATCCTTGGGCTGGCACCGGACGATACAAATGATTTTTTTGGAAGGCTTGCTAAAATAATCGGTCCGCCGGTAATACGTGCTATTAAGGAGGCCGATGCAGACAAGTAGAGGGCTAGGCTATAATAAGTATTTCTTTATTTTTATGGAATTACCTTCCAGTAGGCTAAATAAACTAAGCATTTTTAGAAATATATCTTGCTGCACTGTACACCACGAAAGTAGGGGGAACAATTATTATGGCCCGTAAATCACGCTGCGAGAACATAGGATCTAAAATACACTATGTATCATCAGAAAATATTAATGAGGAAATAATGGCTGCTGTTAATCACGGGCGAATGACGATGGTACGCATTATAGCAGAAAGCATTCTCAGACAGGAACGGGATAATATGATTGGATCAATGAAAGACAATCGGTTAGTTATCCGAGGATAGCTTTGAGCCAGAAACAGAGTACGCTACTGTAATACATATGAGAACAATAAACTTTACTGCGCTTGTTTTCTGTTAAATAGGCTCTCGGCATTAGATGGGAGGAATCATTAAATCTGGAATAAAGCAACTGGAAATTCTGGCATGCCAGGCTAAAAAGACTGTCCTTTTCACGACATTCCTAAAAATGGGCATGGCAAAGAAGCCTAACGGCCTCTATTAAAAATAGCCTTAAGCAGCCGTTTGGAAAATAAGTTGTTTTAAGTTTTTCAGATCTTCTTGCTGGTGGGCATACCAAGCATCCATGTGCTGACAC
The DNA here is from genome assembly GCF_022410535.1 of Pelotomaculum terephthalicicum JT. Lineage (GTDB taxonomy): Bacteria > Bacillota > Desulfotomaculia > Desulfotomaculales > Pelotomaculaceae > Pelotomaculum_D > Pelotomaculum_D terephthalicicum. The sequence continues at coordinate 449 of NZ_JAKNBL010000005.1, read as the reverse complement.
ATCATGATGCCGTAAATGCGTATGTACCACATCTTAGTAGAACGGTGACGACCAGATTCCAGCTTGTAATCAACCTTCTCTCGTTTATTGGTTCGCTCGGCAGTCGTACGTCGCTTGTAAATGAGTTTCCACTTTTCCGAATCCCTTGGTGTTTTCGGAAACAGTCTGGGGTTGTCTTTACTGCAGGTATGGAACGTTCTTCCGAATTTAGCGGTTGAACATGGTTTTTGGCAGGTGTTGGTTGTTCGCTTCTTCATCATCGGACATCTCCACTTATGCCGTTTCTGAGAATGGTCGAAGCCGTAATGCTTCATCTTCTTTGCGGCGGGACAAATCGGGATGCCTTCAGGTGAAATTTGAATATCACAATTGGTTTCCAGGTTCTTCTTGCCGCGCACATTAAGGTCGATAAAAGGTTCAATGTTTTGGTGAAGTAAGAGGTCATAAAT
>NZ_JAKNBL010000049.1 GCF_022410535.1 Pelotomaculum terephthalicicum JT | reverse complement strand
CTTTATCAGGAAAGCATGAGAGGTCAAGAGAATCAAAGATTTTTGTATAGAAAACGACTTTGGATTGAGGAGTAAAGAAGTCAATGATGTTCATTATTAATTGTTGATGCATAGGGGTTCCTCCTGTAGAACCCTTATAATTAAATATAATGACGCCAACCTAAAAAGCTGTCCAATGTCAAGGGCTGACCCCATTATTTCCCATTATTTCCCCTAGAAAAATACTTTTCCTTTATCCCCATCTACAACTATTTTTCGACCCTCCTTAATGATTTGCATGGCGCCCGGCACGTTCACCACGGCGGGGACACCGTATTCCCGCGCCACAATGGACCCGTGAGACAGGAATCCTCCCGTTTCCATGACAACGGCGCAGGCTTTTAAAAAAAGCGGCGTCCAGCCCGGGTCTGTGGACGGCGCTACCAGGACATCTCCCGGCCGCAGCCTGTTTCCTTCTCCCGGATGTCTGATCAGCCGGGCAACGCCGGAAGCTTTTCCCGCGGCAGCCCCTACCCCCGGCAAGAAATCACCGGAACCTAAGTCTACAGGTTCCGAAAAAACAGGTTTTTCTCCTAAGATAACGTCAGGCGGCGATAGCGCCTCTTTTTCCCTCTGACTTGCTTTTCGCGCCGCTACCAGGTTCCGTAGCCCGTCGCCATGCCAATTTCCATATAGTATGGAAAACAAATCTGACCAGGAGCAGTAAAAGATATCATCCGGCTTCTCAATAATGCCGCGTTGGGTAAAACGATCGCCCAATTCGAGAGCCATCAAACGATAAGCTTTCAAGGCCATAACCATAACCGATTTGGTCATTTCGCGCACCGCCGCCCCGTCTTGCGCATCCTTGATCCCTTTTTGGATCCCGGCATGCTCCTCAGAAGGTATTTTTTCCGCTACTTCCGCCCAGGCCTGATTAAACTTCTCCCTCTGCCTGGTTTTCCATTGTTCGGGATTCGCGGTCGCCATGATGCTCTTAATGATATCCATCAGATACGAAGGGTCTTCCTCCCATCTGGGGTTTGCGATATCAAGCTCGTAAACGCACCGGTGCCCGTATTCCTTAATGAAATTCCGGAATTCCTGCTTAAAAGGAGAGCTTTCCGGCAGATATTCCTCCCAGGAACAGGAACAGGGGTTAAAGTGGTTTCCGGTTAAATATTGAACCGCTGCTTTATCCCGACGGGCCAACTCGGCCAGTTCTATCAGGCGGTATCCGTGGTCGGCGCTGGTTATTGCCGATTTCCCTCCCACCATTAAGCCATTCAATACGATCATCACTCTCGGCCCCAAATATCCAGACAGTTTTTGCAGCAACAACACCAGCGGCCAAGTGCCGACACCGCTTAAGGAAGTGAATTTCTCGCAGTACTCCTTAACGATCTGGCCCAGTTCATTATATTTATCAATGAAATCCTGGTCGGGAATCCGGTCAAATCCATCTCCAATCAGGGATTCAACGGAGCGGGTAAATTCAGCAAAAGTGCTGGCGGCATTGGCGGACGCCTCCATAATGAGAGAGGCGCCTTTCATTATGCGGCTTTGTCTGGCCAGGCCAATCTCACCCTTAAAGGGGTCGGTGTCTTCTATTTCTATCTCGGGCTGATGTCCTCCCCAAAAGGGGTTAAAATCTTTCGGCAGCGTGCCGGTTGAATCATAGTGGGCCCACTGCAGGGCGGACATGTCGCAGTACAACCTGCCCTTCAGCAACCGGGAAAATTGAAAACCCTCCGGCATGGGATAGCCTGATTCTGAGAAAGAAGTAAACTGAATAGTATCGATACTTTTCTTCATCACCCGGCGGTGCAAGGGACTGATGACCATGGGGACGGCATCCCGGTAGTTCCCGTTGGACCATATCCGGGGCTTGTCTTTTATAGCCTCAAATGTATAGCAAGGCAGCGCTGTCACCGGCCGTGCCTGCAGCAATACGAAATCCCGCCCGTCAAAAGCCCATTCCATGTCCTGGTGCTCTTCACATTCGCCCAGGGACTCGAATACTCGCATCAGCAGCAAACCCAGTTTTTCAATATCATTATCCGGCAGCACTTGCTGTGAAGCTAGATTATCATATGACACAAAATGAGTGCCACCGCTTGCGGCGGCCACTGTCATCCCTTGCTTGGCTCCGATTTTTTTTGCTTTAAGACCAGGCACTGCGCTAAAGGCCGACACATCAAGACAATAGGTGTCAGGCTCTATCGCGCCGTTCACCACCGACTCGCCTAGCCCGAAGTTCGCGTTAACCACGAATATATCTTCACGGCCGGTCTGGGGATCGCAGGTAAAGGCCACCCCGGCTGCCCGGGCTGCCACCATCTCCATTATTACCACAGCTTGGCCCACTTCCGCGTCTTTAACACCCATTTTCCGCCGGTAAGCCACGGCCCTGGGCGTCCATAAGGAGGCGTAGCACCCTTTAATAGCTGATAGAATATTATCCACGCCCCGGACATTTAAGAACGATTCGTGGATGCCGGCAAAAGAGGCTTGAGCGGAGTCTTCGGCAGAAGCCGATGACCTGACGGCAATTGGCTTGTCAAGTATACCAGCGGCTTTCAGGCAAGAAACCAGTTTATCCCTGATATTGGAAGAAATGTGCGCGGACTTGATTTTTTCCCTGAGCGGCAAAAGCTTTTGCTCAATCTCCTTCTCCCCAATGTTGCCTATGTTTACACTTTGGCCTATTCTTCCCGTATCTTCAAGCAAGTTGTTTTCTTCGATAAAACGCTGGTATGCCTCGGCCGCGAGGACACCTCCGGCGGGAATCTTGAATCCATACTGCTCAAGCCTGCCCAGGTTCCACCCCTTCCCCCCGGCTGACTTTATCCCGGCTTGAAGCGCTTCGGACCAAGTGAAAAAGAACATTCCGCTATTCTTCTCCATGCACACTCTCTTCCTTTCAACAAAATTTCCTTTTATTCTTCTGTAATTGCTCCTCCTGCTTTTGCTTGGCTTTCTTGCCTGTCAACCGCCCCATAGATAAACAAATCTACTATTTTGGCGATCTCCTTACGTAATTTATACTTAGATTTATCGCCCAGCCAGCCCATGACGACCGTGCCGCGCAGTATATCCAGCTGCAATACCAGCAGTTTTATCGAGATATCCCGCCTGATCTCCCCCGTCTCCTGGCCATACCTGATAATCTCAGCCATAATGCGCTGAGTGCCGGTTTCACCCTCATTATAGGCAGACCCATGGCACATGTTTTTAAAACGATATCCCAGACATATGCCTGTAATCTCCGGGTTGATTTCCACCCATGCATAAGCCTTATCCAGCGCCGCCAATAAGCGCGCCTTTGTGTCCGGCAGGTTTTTAACAGAATCAATAATCTCCTGAGCAAACTCCTTGGAAACACCTCTAACATATTCGTCAACAATAGCCTCTTTAACGGGAAAGTGATTATACAAGGTTTTCCTGGCGATATCCGCTACTTCGGCAATCTGCTCCATCGTTGTATCATAGAAACCCTGTTTTTGAAATAAATCCATGGCCACTTTAATGATTTTCTGCCGCGTCTCCCTTTTTTTCCTCTCCATTCTGCTTTCAACCAGCATATCCCCTGGCTCCATCGCTTCACCTCCCATTTATGTTGAATTCAGATATGCAATATTGAGTAACAATTTATAATTGTATACGATTTATAATCATATACAATGTGTAATTAATTATTATTCTCCCTCATTATCACCAGTAAGTCAATCCTCATATTTTCTCTTTTTGCATTTTTTTTCTGAATGAAGCTCAGCTGCAAGAGCAGTTTTAATGATATGCTTCCCAGACAATACCTGGCAATAGCTTAAAATTATAGAATAAACGACATTATTTTTATTTAATTGCACCGCATTTCGACATGGATTATCAAAAATTTATTGTATAATGACAAACAATATCATTAATATGGAAAGGGAGTGCATTAATGACTTAGTTATATAAATATTGATATATAGCTTTATTTTTCTAAATTACCAGAACCAAGGAGGATGATTAACATGCCGGGAGTAGGTAGTCCGGCTCCGAATTTCAGCGGTCACGATTTCATTAACGATACCACTTTTACTTTGGCAGGCCATGCGGGAGAGATTATTCTGCTCTGCTTTAGCGCTTATTGGTGCCCTCATTGCACCAACGAAGTTCCGCGGCTGCAAAATATTTGGCAAGATTTCGCGGGGCACGGGGTTCAGGTCATATTGGTTCATGTTGACGGCACCGAGTCTGACGGTCTCGCATGGTTAACCGGCCTCGGGGCAACTTTCCCCGCCATTCAAGACACCTCTTCTATCTTTAGCGCTTATTCGCCCGGCTACGGAGGCATACCTCATCTCTATATCATCGGGCGGGACATGGTGATCAGAAAAGATCTTCTTGGAGAGATGAGTGAGGATACCCTAAGAGGACATCTCATGGATGTCGTGTACATGCGCGAACCGATCGACCTGGAAATGGTCATGGATGTTTCAGACAGTATGAATAGCAGTCCCCCCGGCGGCGGGGATCCCAAACTTGAAATTATGAAAACGGCGGCTACGATTATCACCGATTTTCTCAAGGATCACGGCCAGACAGATGATCGCATGGGACTAGTCTGGTTTACCGATGACGCGAGCGAGTATCAAAACACCCTGCACCAGAAGCTGCTTCCGATTCCGGGCAACTGGGCAGATTTAAGAAGCCAGATCAACGCCCACGGGACAGGCATGTATACCGCCATGGGAGCGGGGCTGCAAACGGCCTTTGACACCCTGACGGCGGGGAGCGCAAACAAAAGATTTGCCATCCTATGCACCGACGGCATGCAAAATATTGAGCCAAAAGTAACACAGGTGGGCAGCCATTTTGAGATAATCGACAGCGGCGGCTGGGTGGCCGGCGCGCACTCCAGCGTACCAGCCCACCCGGGAGTGGATATTACCAGTTACGACACCTGCATTCATACAATCGGCATCGGTATTCAGGCCACTTACGCCGGGCTCTTGCAGGACATAGCCAATGCCACCGGCGGGTTTTACCGGGGTACCAACGACCCTGAAAACGACCTCGACCTGATTTATCTTTTGGACCTCTGCAACTGCATGGCCGGCGGCTCTCCCGCCGTGGCCCACCACAGCACGGGCAGGTTGGACGCCGGGGAATGTGAAGCAGTGGAATATTTCTATCTCAACCGTTCAGCCAGAAAAATAACAGTGATACTTTCCTGGAATAAATCGGAGGGAGGCGACTTGACCTTCTGGCTATACGGTCCCGACGGTAGTTTATTACATCTGGGGCAGGAAATGAAACTGTTTGAAAACCATTGCCTCGCCACCGTTTACCTGCCTGTGGACCAGAATGGCGTCCGCCTGACGCACGTGGGCCGGTGGCGGATGGTAATCCGGGGTGAGACATTAGGCTCCGGCGCCGATTATCATGCTTTTGTAATTGCCGAAGACCGGGAAGTGCACTTCCACCTGGAACCTCCAAAGAGAATCTACGAGGTGGGAGACATCCTGCCAATCAGGATCAAGCTGACGGAGTCACAGAAGCCTGTGGTCCGGGTAAAAGATATAATTATGGAGACAGCTCAACTCCGGGTCACGCCGGCTGAACTCTGCTCCCGATATAAAGTATCGGCATACGAGCTCGCCGCTCAAACAAAAAGCGCGTTAAGCGGATATAAAAACAGTCCATTGGCCGCCAAGCTTAAAGCACTAGCTGCCGATCCCGCTTATAAAGAACTTCTGAAACCTGTCAGAAAGCGCTCCTCACTGCTTGAGGGCAGTTTAGAATGCCAAACTGATGAAAAAGAAATCGTTATTCCTGTCACCCTCAAACAACCCGGACTCGTTTCTTACAAGGTTTCGATAAATTGCGAAACCCCGCAAAGCGGGCCGATTTACCGCACAGATATGGTTACGGTCTACGTCGGGCCAGGCAAGGCCGACCCAGGCCAAACCAAGGTCAGCCGAACGGTAATCTTGGGCGAAAAACATACCGGCGCTTTGATTATTATGACACCGAAGAACGAATACGGGCAACTGCTGGGCCCAGGCTTGGGACATGAATTCTCAGCCACCGACGGCAGGCAGTCTGTTGATATTACGGTCACGGACCAACTGGACGGAACCTACCGGATGGAAATCGTGAACCTGGCCAGATCCAAAGGGGAAACCCCAATAAGCATCCAGTACCGGGGTAAATCTATTTGGAAAGGTGAATTAAAAGGAGAATAATGAAGGCTGCTCCAGGCAGAAGAACCTTTCTCGCGGAAAGCCCGGCTTCTCCCGAAAGGTGAGCAAAGCCGGTAAAAAGCATCCGGAAAGTAATAGTTCACGAAGGCTTCCGCTCCTAAAGCGGAAGCCTTTCGGTTGCTTCCAGCATGTCCCTGCTGATACGGTTGTAAACTGAGTGATAATCTAGTAAAAATGTAACAACAAATCAGTTAACTAAATTCTGGTCAGAAGAATAATCAAAACTACAAATAGAGCTTGCCCTCGTCGCCGTCTACGGTAATTGACTGACCGTCCTTGATTATCGTCATTATGCCCGGAATATTCACCACCGCCGGGATGCCGTACTCCCGGGCCACAATGGAGCCGTGGGACCCAAACCCTCCTGTCTCCACAACAATGGCGGAAGCCCTTAAGAACAATGGCGTCCAGCCGGGGTCCGTTGACGGGGCCACCAGCACGTCTCCGGCCCGCAGCTTCTCCCCTTCGTCGGGATGGGAAATTATTTTTGCCGTGCCGGAAGCCCTCCCCGCAGCCACGCCTATACCTGTCAGCGCATTGCCCTGACCGCGGGCGGCGGGTTCCGCAAAATGAGGCGCCTCATCTACAATAAGGTCGGGGGGTGAGAGCGCCTCCATTTCTTTTCTCCTAACCTTGCGCTCGGCCACCAGAATATTCAATCCCCTGCCGTCCCAGTCTCCCTGCAGGATAGAGAAAATTTCACTGCAGGTACAGTGGTATATATCTGCCGGCTCGGCAAGAATTCCTCTTTCCGCTAACCGTCGCCCCATCTCCTGAAATACTAAACGCATAAGCTCAGATATCTTAACAAGCACCGACTTGGACATTTCCCTGATTCCCATACCTTTTACGGCCTGTTTTAAAAAGCGATTAATTGATCCACGCCTGTAGAAAGGTACCTTATGGTTTATTTCATGCCAGACCTCGTCCGCTTTTTCTTTTTGCCGGGCTCTTATCTTGCCCAGATCGGCTGTTTCCATGGTGCTCCTGATGACATTCAAGGGGTAAGAAGGATCCCCGCGCCAGCGGGGGTTGATGATATCCATTTCATATACGCCCCGGTGCCCATACTCCGCCAGAAAGTTTCGAAATGATTGTTTGAACGGGGATTCCTCCGGCAATTCTTTTTCCCACAGGAGAGGATGATAGTTATCACCGGAAAAGAACCTCCGGGCAGCGGAGTCACCCCGCGCGGTTTCGGCCAGTTCCACCAGGCGGTAGCCCTGCTCCGCGCTGGGTATGTCCCCCCTCCCGGCCATCAGGGTGTTGGCATAAGCTTTCCCTTTGCCGGGAAAATATTTTTCCAGCGTTTTTATCAGCGAATCCATGTTGGCACAAAAGACACAAGACAGAAACACAGGGTAATATTCTATGTATACACTTTTAATCTCTGTGAATTTATCGATAAGCTCTTTTTCTGTCAGGCCTTTGAAATTCTCTTTTAACAAACCCTTGGTAAAATTGTCAACGCGGTCAAAAGATTTTTGCACGCTCTTTATGATTTTAAGTCCACGAAAAAATATTTTCACCAAGCGCCCCAATCTTTTACATCCCTTAATCCCACGGCAAGGTTTTTTTTCGTTGATTTCTATTTCCGGCTGGTGCCCTCCCATGCCTTCGTTTATTTGCCGGGGCGTAATCCCAATAGCATCGTATAAGATCCACTGCTGCATGGACATGTTGAGATATGCCCGGCCTTGATATAACCTAATATACCGCAAGCCCGGGGGTATTTTATAATCTAAACCATCGTTCGTATTATCGCGAAACTTTTCAGATAGTCTAAAGAAGCTCCAGTTGAGAGTCGACTGAACCATGGGCGCGGCATCCCTGATATTGGCATTGGACCATATGTCCGGCTGGTTTTTAATCTCATCGAAAGTGTACCTGGGCAACGCCGTCACCGGCCTGGCCTGGACCAGGAGGAAATCCTTGCCGTCAAACACCCATTCAACATCCTGGTGCTGTTCCCCACTGCCAAGGGCGTCAAATACCCGCTGGATCAGCATACCTAACCGGCGGATATTTTCGTCGCTTAAAACCTGACCGGCCGCTGACCCGGCAGACTCGACAAATTCCGTCCCGCCGCCTTTTTGGGCAATTGTTTTCCCTTCTTTGCGGCCAATTCTTTTTTGTGTTATTTCAAACGTTAAGTCCAAACGGTATTCATCCGGCTCAATGGCGCCGCTGACCACGCTCTCGCCCAAACCGTAATTGGCGCTTATAAGTATAATAAATTCCTGGCCGGTGCGGGGGTCGCAGGTAAAGCCAACTCCGGCGGCCTCGGCCTCCACCATCTCCATGATCACCACGGCCGGGATTACCTCGTCATCTTTAACATTCATTTTCCGCCTGTAAGAGACTGCCCTGGGTGTCCATAAAGAGGCATAACATTCATTAATGGCGGACAGGATGTTATCAAGTCCCCGGACATTTAAGAATGATTCATGAATCCCCGCGAAAGACGCCTTGCCGGAGTCCTCGGCTGTTGCCGAAGAGCGGACGGCCACCGGTTTCTCCAGTATGCCGGCGGTTCTTAGGTTATTTTCCAGTTCATCCCGAACATTTGAGGGAATATGCCCGGCTATGATTTTTTCCCTGAGCAGGAATAATTTTTGCTCTATCTCCATATCTCCGATGTTGCCGGTTGTTACATTTCGGGTAATTTTCTCCACGTCTTCAAGCAGGTTGTTTGTTTCAATAAAACTCCGGTATGCTTTGGCTGCAAGGCACCCTCCGGTGGGAACATTGAACCCGTACCTTTCGAGCCTGCCCAGGTTCCACCCCTTCCCTCCGGCAGCTTCTACCCCGGCCTGAAAAGCCCCTGCCCAGTTGAGAAAGAACTCTCCGCAATTCTTATCCATGGGCTTCCTCCCTCACCGATTATATTTTTCTATCTGGCTGTCGCTGTATTATTGTCATGTATGTGCTATTTTTCGTTCTCTAATTTTCCCTGTTTTTTACACCGTTTAGGAAAAAGTCCATAATCATGTTAACGCCTTCTTCTATGGCAAATAATTCCGGATTAGCCGCCCATAGAACCGACCAATTGCTGTACATCGTTTCCAGGTGGGCGGCAAGAATCATGCTGTTTATATCCCGCCTGATTTCCCCCGCTTCCATGCCCATTTTTATAATTGGTTCCAGGACATCCCTGAAGCCGCTGCTCTCACTTAGATCCCCATCCCTGAAGACTTGAAACACTTTTTGTGCCCGAAAAGTATAATATTTTTCAAAAATATCCCTGTTAGATTTAACATGAAACCAATCCACTGCTTTATAAAGCACCGAAACCAAGCGCGAGCGGGTATCGGGCAGCTGCAGCGCCTGGCTGAGCGCTTCAGGCCCCTGCTCCTTGATGATTCTTTGCACATATGCGCAAATAATGGCTTCTTTAGCGGGAAAGTGATTATATATGGTCCCCTTGTTGACATCTGCCTCTTCGGCTATTTGCTCTACCGTGGTTTGCTCAAAACCCTGCCTGTTAAACAAATCCATGGCCACAGCGATAATTTTTTTCCTGGTTTCTTCTTTTTTGCGCTCGGTTCTGCTTACTCTGATCTGTTCCATTTCTCCACCTCTATATTTGGTCCGTTATTCAACTTGGTTGAATATACAAACAAGTTGAAAATACAACTAAGTTGATTATAATAGGAATCTCCGTCTTTGGCAAGCGCTGGGCAAAAAATTTTTTTGGCGTTAATAAAGCCGCAGGCTGTTTTAGCCAGCGGCACTTCGCTTTTGCATCATCAAATTTCTTTTTTAATTTACTTTCTTAGATCATAGAAAGACTCGTCAGCGTATTTCTCAACATCTCCTTTAAGAATACCTAAAACCAGTTTCCAAGCATATCCCATTTTCTGCACGAAGCAATCATCTGCGCTTTCGTAACAGTCCCGTACTTTTTGCCGCCTTCCTTACCCCATTTTGAATAAAAGGGGTAATCATTGCATTTCTTTCCCATTTTGGTTATAATGTGGATTGGAAAGATGTGGTGATGATAATGAATAATGTTTATCCCATACATGAAATTCGAAGTCGCTTGAAGCCAGTGTTTGACGCAGCGCCGGTTTACCGCGCTGTGCTGTTTGGCTCCTACGCAAAAGGCAAGGCCACCGAGGGCAGCGACATTGATATCGTCATTGACAACCGTGGTGAACTCCTCAACATAAACTTTTACGGCGTGTTGGAGGATATAACGGAAACATTGGGTAAAAAAGTTGATCTCTTTGAAATCACAGAGATTAAACCGAATTCCCCCATTTACGGTGAAATCCAAAATCAGGGGGTGCTGCTCTATGAACGACAAGGATAGGATTATCCTGCAAAAAATCTCCGGTTATGCCAAGGAAGCCGGCGATTACGTTCAAGGTATGACCTTTGACGCCTTTATGCAGGACAGAAAAACGATGTCCGCGACAGCGTTTTGCATTAGTCAGATTGGAGAGCTTGCCAAAGAGGTCAGTGAGGGCGCACAGGCGGTCAATCCTGAAATTCCATGGCGCAGCATAAAAGGTATACCGTTCCAGTCCCCTTTCAGAATGGAGAGAAGCTCACTCCAGGCGCAGTGGTAGACATCTGTAGATTCGGCAAGAATCCTCTTCCCCGCCAGCAGGGGTTGATCATATCCATTTCATAGACTCCCCGGTGCCCGTATTCGAGCAGGAAATTTCGCAACGACTGCTTAAACGGGGAACCCTCCGGCAGTTCACTTTCCCAAAGAAGAGGATGAAAAGGCTCGGTAGAAAAGAACCTTCGGGCAGCGGCATCCTCCCGGGCGATTTCGGCCATTTTCACCAGGCGGTAGCCTTGCTCTGCGCTGGTTATATCCCCCTTCCCTGCCATTAGGCGCATTTGTCTGGGCGTGATGCCAAAGGCGTCATAATTAACCCATTGAATAAAGGAAAGGTTCCAAATATGCCCGCCCCTGATATAATTTAAAAGCCTTTATTCCCTTGGGCACTTTAGGGATCTGGCCAATTCCTGCCAAAAGATAATTCCAGAGGCTCCAATTGAGGGGTGACTGGACCAAGGGAAAGGCATCCTTTAAATTGGCGTTGGACCACATATCCGACTGATTTTTAATTTCTTCAAAAGTGTACCAGGGCAACGCCGTTACCGGCCTGAACCAGGGTGAAATTCTCACCGTCAAACACCCACTCGATGTCCTGATGCAGTTCCCCAGCGCCAAGGCTATCGAAGATTCGCTGGATCAGCAGGGCCAGTTTGCGGATATTTTCATCGGTTAAAACCTGGCATTTCGTTGTTCCGACAGACTCGACAAACTCTGTCCCACCGGTTATCTTGGCAATGGTTTTCCCTTCTTTCCGGCCAATCCTTTTTTCCGGCTCCTCACACCAATAGTTCAGACGGTACTCGTCCGGCTCGACGGCGCCGCTGACCACGCTTTCCCCCAGACCGAAATTGGCGCTTATCTAATATATTCAGAAAAAAATTATGTCCCGCTTCGGGGGCTTATACCGTGCAATAACAATGTGGTCGCTTTGCGATACAAGACTTTACTGGCTTCTTTATCCATCATATAAGAAGAATAACGGCTTAGTCCCGAATAAAAACAACTGATAATAAAGCTCAACTCAAACAGATTCTCATTTCTGCACTCGCCGCTGGCGATCCCCTCCGAGATAAATTTCTTGATGTTTTCAAAGGATTTATTGACAATAGCCACAAATTTTTTACCAGCTTCCGAGTCCGTTCCCACTTTGCCGATAAACTCTCTTTCAGCTGAGTTCAGCGGCCTTTCAATGCCGGAAATGAAGTCACCGTAAGCATAAAGTTTTTCGGTAACGGATTCACAATGGGAGAATATTTTATCCAACTGCTCCCACCATTCCGTGAAGGTTTGTTCCTCAAGATAAAGAAACAAATCTTCCTTGCTTTTGAAATGGGGTACAGGTTCCCTTTGCTGCACCCTGCGGCGTCGCATATGTCCTGAATGGAGGTGGCGGCGTAGCCCTTGCGGGAAAACAAGGTCAGGGCCTTGTCGGCGATATTCTTTTTTGTTTGCTCCCCTTCATACTTGCGCTTATTCATGGCCTTCTCCTTGATGACATACATACTGACCGTCCGGTCTAATCTTAGTGTATAGGTATCTTTTTCATTTTCAAGTGCTTTTTCTTTAGAATCAGAATGCGGCAGGAGCCAAGGTCCTCCATGCCGCACTCAGAATAATCCCCATCTTCTAGTTATCGTTTTATATTGACTGTCTTCCACGACGCGCGGAAGGTTTTTATATTTCTTTTACTGATTCCTTTTTTTTATTTTTAACCACTCATCCCTGGTCAGGAAACTCTCCTCCACGTTGCTTTCCATTTCAAGAAACATCTTGTAAGGAACGCTGAAGGAAAGGATGTCTTTTGCCACGTGTTTGCGGGCGGAAACGTCTATAAGGCCGATAACCCCCCTTGGGTTATCCGACTTCCCTTCATTGAGAGGGATGATACAGATGCTGTGGCAACCGGCGCCCATTGGGACAATAACGTTGTCGCCGCCGTGCCTGGCATAGTTTGCCAGTACCACCATGGCTGAAAGCTGATCCGGGGCAGCCAGGAAAACCACCACTTCCGGTTTTTCACCTGATAAAAGTATTTCCAGCGGCTTAAATACTACGTACTCAGTGGGAACATCATAATAGGGAAGAGCGTCTATAAAGGACTTGGCGAACTCCGGAGTTTTCTTGTATGCTTCGCCATGTTCCAAGGCGGGCAAATTTTTCACTATATTTTTACCAATTTCGCTTTGGTAGAATTCTTTGTTGCCCATAGACAGGAAATATTCGATACCACCCGGCATATTAATGTAAGTATTGCCGAAACCGAGACCGGTGCCGCCGCCGCTGCAACCGTAAGTCTTACGGTCGAAAACCGTAATCCGTCCTTTCGCCGCCGCTTGAAGCATGGCCACCACACAGCCCCAGCGTCCTTCCTTAAACTGGGTTGCCCCTTCGGGTTTTTCATTGGTGAATACAATAGCTACGGGAGCATACCTTAGGTTAACGGACTCCGCGATCTTGCTTTTCATTTTCCTTCACCTCTTATTTTTTTCAGTAAAACCAACAAATCTTCTTTGTCTTTTTGAGATAAATTCGAAGCTACTTCGGAGCTGGCCTCAAGCGACAAGCGAGAAAGGGTTAAATTTATAAACAGCTTGCTCTACCTGTCTACCGGAAGTTGGATATGATTAATTTTACTTAAAGGCTTTTGAGGCATTTCCAGTGATTGCATCAAATAGTTCTTCGTTATCCTGGGCTATCTTCCACCCATCTTTTGTTTTAATCAAATTAACATTAACCTCATTAGCCACTTTTGGAGCCTGCGCATCCGAAATGCTATTTTCCAAATACTGATTCATCAAATTATCCATTTGTTCATTGCTAGCGTTCTTATCATCAGAAAATGCACTTGCAAAAGCCATTGGCATTAATTCGCTCATTACTTTTGTAGCGATACGAACCATATCAATTGCAGTAACCTTAACCTTAACGGTTAACTTTTCTCCTGTTGTACTTGAAGTACCAACCTCATAAGTAGCTTTTGATAAGATCAATTTGCCAATTCTTTCGCCTTCATCATTCTTAATAATATCCTTAGATATATCTTTATCTGAGGTTTCCGTATAAGTCGCCGCTTTATCAAAGTCGCATGTTTGTAGAGATGTTAGAAACTCTTTGGTAACAGTTTCAGGCGATTGCCCGAATGAACAACCTACCAGAACAATTCCGATTAAACCCACCAATACAAATAAAATAAACCTACGCAAAACTATCTCCCTTCTTTATGCTTTTTCATGATTTCTTTACCATATCGACATTTCCTCCTAATCGACAAAATATTGCATAATGTTACATTGAAGAAACATATCGATAAAAGCAAAAACCCAGCCTAAGGCGGCATGTGATAAGGAAGTAATCTCAAACAAACATTGGATAGTCGGCAAACGGTATTGTAAATAAGCTGGAAACAGCAACTACAAACGTATTGGAGGCTAAAGCAAATAAAAGAGATTACTTATTCACAGTCTGGAGATTACCTGTTGCCTGATGTAGCTCTGCCCGAAGCCGAACAGGCTACAATCGGCAAGTACGGTATGCTGCGCCATACCTATCTAAAAACCCACAGGCGCGGATTGTATGCAAAGCTATTGTTGTCAGGCGAATTATACACCCATCTCGCCAAAGTGGATTTACTTGCAAGGGAAATGATCCAGGACATTATAAACCAAACCAGCCGAAAAAGAAATCTGCCGGATAAGGCAAGCCGGGATGGAATGGGTCGGCGCGATGAATGAACTAAATCATGAGGCCGAGGAAAGCGCCCTCTATCAAATCGTTTATAAGTAAAGCATAGTTTTAAAAGTACCTGTTGGACACTTAACCGACAGGTACTTTTTCTGTCTTAAGCGGAGCGACCATCTTCGGGCCAACATGGCCCGAAGTGGCAAGGGTTTGGGGCAGGCCCCAACAAGCAGATTTTTTGTGTTTTGGCCGCAGGGCAAAATGCAAAAAATACGCAAGTGTATTGACACTTGCCCTGCTTGCCGATTAGCGGAAGCCCTAATATGATGCAATGATAGGGATTTGACAATTTTGCGAAATGATGTTACTCTATTATATAATTATTAGAAAGAGGTGTATTGATGTCGGTCGTCCGATAAGGTAATTATTTGTATCACAGAGGCAGGGTTTTGACCTGCTTATTTTGTGTACCCAAATGCCTTACGGAATGACGGAGAAGTGTTTGTTTAACACCTTCTTTTGTTTGTTTTGCAGCGCAGTGGGTAACTGCGCTTTTTTTATTGTCGCAAGGCTATTTGGTACGCATATACTTTGCGAAAGGATTTGAAACCATTGAATATCAATTTAAAAAACTACGGACTAAACGAACGCTTTGAACAGGAGGCAACCTTATATAATGGCCTGTTTATCGCCAGAGTTACCGAGCAACACCGCGACCTATATAAAGTAGTTAGTGAATACGGAGAAATAGATGCAAGTGTTTCGGGTAAATTTGCTTACCACGCAAACGACCAAACCAGCTTCCCCGCCGTTGGGGATTGGGTGATGATTGACCGATTGGACGGAAGCACCGGCAATGCAATCATTCATCATATCCTGCGCCGCAAAAGCGTTTTAGCGCGGCAATCTGCCGGTACGGAAAATGCTGGACAGGTGATTGCGGCCAATATTGACACTATCTTCATTTGTATGTCGCTCAATGCGGATTTTAATATCCGGCGAATTGAACGATATTTAACAATCGCATGGGATAGTATGGCGACCCCGGTTATCGTTCTGACAAAATCCGATTTGTGTATTGATTTACCGCAGAAGCTTAACGATATTGCTTCGGTGAGCATGGGAGCGGAGGTCATTACCTGTTCTTCTGAAAACGGGAATGGATTTGACGAGATTAACGCTTATATCGGGCAAGGAAAGACGATTGCGTTTGTCGGTTCATCAGGAGTTGGCAAGTCCACACTTATTAACCGCCTTATGGGGCAGGATGTGCTTGCAACAAGAGCGATACGGGAAGATGATGCCAAGGGCAGACATACCACAACCCACCGCCAACTATTGCTATTGCCAAATGGCGGCATTGTCATAGACACGCCCGGTATGCGGGAGTTGCAGATTTATACGGGCAACCTGTCAAAAACCTTTGAAGATATTGAAGAAATTGCCGCCCGGTGCAAATTTGGCGACTGTTCTCACGGAGCAGAGCCGGGCTGCGCCATTAGAGAAGCAATCGAAAATGGAATACTGTCCGAAAAACGCTTTGAGAGCTATCAAAAATTGCAACGGGAAGTATCATACGCCGGATTAAATGCCCGCCAGCTTGAAAACGAGAAACTCAATAGAATGTTCGGCGGCAAGGGTGAAATGAAACAATTAAAGAAGCATATTAAAGACAAGAACAATAGATAAATACGAAAGGAGCGTTGTCTTATCCCTAAAGGTGCATTGGAGTCGGTATTGTGCGTAGCAAGGGCTATCGCATAATTCAAATATGAGGATAGTCCTTGCGTAATCCTATTTTTTGATTATTTAGGAGGCGCACAATGGGCTATAAAAATGCAATCTGTATATTGCCAGATGATTTGATTATGGCAATACAACAACATATTGACGGCGAATATCTTTATATTCCTCGTAAAGAAGAAAACAAAAAAGGCTGGGGCGAATTAAGTAATAGTAGACAATTGCTTGACGAACGTAATGCAACCATTTTTACGGAATACCAGCGTGGTACACCTGTCCCGCAACTGGCAAATAAGTTCTATTTGTCGCCCAAGACTGTATATAAGATATTATCCGAAATGAAGAAATGATAAATATACCTTAAAGGCGGCATGGCAGATTTGTCATGTCGCCTTTTTGCTTCTGTATCGTTCAGTAGGGAGCTTTTATAAAAGGAACGGGGTATAATTTAACTATGCAAAAGCAATAAAGCAAATAAAAGATAAGATAAGGAGCAATTACAATGGAGTATCCAATAAGCCAAAAGTACAATACCCCCGAATTACTGGCTACGGCCATGGGGCCTAACCCATTCAAATTGCAGGAAGAAATGCTGCTAAATCATAAAATCCCTGCCGGAAGTCTCGTCTGCGACCTCGGAAGTGGGCAAGGGCATACAAGTGTTATGCTCGTAAAAGATTATGGCTTCAAGGTTTACGCCGCCGATTTGTGGAGTGAGCCGCAGGAAAACCGTAGTTTTTTTTATAAAATGGGATTAACCCTTGAACAGATTACACCCGTTAAGGCTGACGCCACCGCCTTGCCCTTTGAAAAAGAATTTTTCGATGCGGTAGTCAGCACAGATTCCTATAACTATTGGGGACGTGACCCAAAATACTTGGACGAAAAACTACTGCCCTTTGTCAAACACGGTGGATATATTTACTGCTGCGTACCCGGCCTGAAAAAAGATTGCCATGATAACCTGCCGAAAGAATTGCTTCTCTCGTGGACACCGGAGCAGCTTGCCTATCTGCGTGATATTGCTTATTGGACGGAAATAGTGAATAGCAGCCGTGATGCAGAGGTAATTTCCATATACGAGATGGAAAGCAACGAGAACGTTTGGGTGGATTGGCTGAATCAAGAAGAAAATGAGATTGCGGTTCATTGCCGCAAAACAATGGACGCAGGCGGCGGGAAATATCTGAATTTTATTGCTTTCGTACTACGGAAAAAATAATAGCGCCGGACGCTACCGCCTATGCAAAAGAGAGATAAAGCAGTGAAAAGAACCCTAAAAATAGCTTCCACCCCAAAATGCCGCCAGACAACGGAAATAAAAAAAACCGTTGTCATGGTGGCTGAATAGTTGTGCAAAAAAACAATTATAAAATAGATGGCGGTTTTGAAAATCAAAAATCTAAGCCGCCGTGTTTCTTAAAAAGGAGACTGCCGAGGGCACGATAAGTATGTCCTTTTTTGCCCCATATGTATTAGCGGCGGCTTGGGGATAGGGGGCCTTTATGTATCCCAAGTTGCCGTGTTCTGCTGTGGAGGGGCCGCTATTCTACCGTAGCGGCCGGATATAGCAGAAGTTTTAATTCTACACAACTTCAAAAAATTAAAAGGATATTCGGAAGGCTACTGCGCTCATTTTCATTCGACACCTTTCAGGGATTTTCCCTTAAAGGTGTTTTTTTGCGCCCTTTTTCGACCGCCTGCGGTATGTATCGTACGGTCATATCGGACAAACCGGTAAGAAACTGCCGCTCCCCGCCTTCCCTGTTTCGATTGCCCATGCCTAAAGAATCGAAACGGAGGATTGAACATGAAAACCATCAATCTGCGGGATTATTACCCGGCATATACATCGGACACATTTCTTGAAGTACAAGACGAGATTATAGAGGCGCTTACCCAATTCAAGCGCGACGACCATGCGTATTACGAGCGCAGGCGTGTCCATAAGGCGTACTATTCCCTCGACATGGACGACGGCATTGAGAACGCCGCTCTGTATCGCGAGCCATCTCCGCAGGGAATTTACGAGAAAGAAATTGCCGATCAGGAGTTTGTACGCGGCCATCAGGAGTTTATCGAAAACGCAGGCAAGGCGTATCCGCGCCTGCTTCCTTCACGGCATGAGCAAGGCCGCGATTGCCCAAAAGGAAAAGTCGGGATAACTTCCAAAAAGCGTTCGTCCTTATTCAGAAATACCCATAATGGAAATAGCAGAATGGCGGAATAGCAATTCTGACTCTATTTCTCAGGAGTGGTACTTATGAACGGGAAAGTTATGGAAGTCAATCAAATGATTCCGCAGATCATGGATGCATTAAGGGGTCTTGGAGTGACAGAGCGCGGTATTTGGAGAAACCATCATGATTTGTACTTGTCTATCGGCAAATTTTATCGCAGCTGCGGGGTAACCCAATACAGCGCAGAGCTTATGGCGGATTACACTTGCATGATCGAAAAGAAGTTTAAGAACGGTGAAATCACCCGGAACCGCTATCGTACTCTATTGAAGGCAGCGGACCGCATGGGCGAATTTTATGCAACGGGCAAGCTACAATGGGCCTGCAGGCCCAGAGGCTCGAAATTCAAATTAAATGATTATTTTGAAGAGCTTCTTGAGCAATTCCTTTCCTCGACTTCGTATCATCCCAACACCAAGGGAGACGTCACCTGGGCCGTCCGAAAATATTTAGCTTTTTTAGAGACACAGGGACATCACGATCTTGCAAATATCAGCATTAAGGATATCCAAGCGTTTCTCATCTACAGTTCGCGCCATTTAAAAGGCGGAAGCCTGTCAAATGTGAGAGGGTATCTCAAGATCTTTCACATGTACCTGCAAAAAACAGAACAGCTTTCCTTTGATTATGAGAAGATTTTATCCCGACCCTATCGTCCGGGAAACAAAAATCTTCCCTTGCCTTACACATGACGAAATATGTATGGTGCTGAATCAGATTGACAGATCCACAAACATTGGCAAACGCGATTATGCCATTGTCACTCTGGCACTGGCCACCGGGCTGCGTGCCGTCGATATTGTAAACCTTAAGCTGAGGGACATAGACTGGCAGACCGGCGAAATCTATATTGTACAACAGAAAACGCAGAAAATATTAACTCTGCCGCTTATACATGCCGTTGGCGAGGCGATTAAAGCCTACATTATACACGGCCGGCCCAATTCCGAATCGGAGTATATGTTCCTTCGAACCAATGCACCGTACCAAAATCTGAGCAATGGCGTATCTATTGCGAATATTTTCAACGAGTATCAAAAGAAAGCCGGTATTGTCCGTAAGCCTTTTGACGGCAAGGGCTTTCATGCGCTCAGACGCGCAGTCGGAAGAAACATGGCTGTTGCCGAAATTCCGGTTATTACAATTTCACAGATTCTTGGCCATGGCAGCATCGAATCCGCCAAGCAATATATTTCCTTAGACAGCGTACATCTGAAGGAATGCGCGCTGGATTTCAGCGGAATCGAAGTCGGAGACGGGGTGTTGCCGGTATGAACCAATTCACAAGCAATCTTGCTCCGCTGATGGAAGAGATGCTCGCTTTCAAAGAAGCTCTCGGCTATGCGCGCTCAACCTATGAATCCCGCTTGCGTGATCTAGACCGCTTTTGCCGAACACATTTCCCTGAAGAATCCCTGCTGAAAAAGGAAATGGTATTGAAATGGATAGAAAAACGCCCGCATGAGAGTGTGCAAAATCTTAAAATCAGAGGCCAAATGATTCGAGGTTGGGGACAATACCTGAACTCCATGGGGATAGAAGCCTACATTTTTCCTGAAAGGTTTGTCGGGCATGCCGAGACATTCACGCCATATGTGTTTTCCGACGCAGAACTCAAAGCATTGTTTAACGCTGCAGACAGGGTTGCCTCCGACCCCGGCGACCCTGGAAAATCCATTGTCATACCTGTGATTTTCCGACTGATTTACACCTGCGGGCTGCGTCTCCATGAGGGGCGTGAACTGAAACGGCAGAATGTAAATCTGGAAACAGGAGAAATTTTGATAACCAAAGCAAAACGGCACAAGGAACGGATCGTAGTTTTGTCCGATGACATGCGCAATCTTTGCAGGATTTATGAAACCAGACGCAATATGATATTCCCGGGCAGCGAGTATTTCTTCCCGCGCGCTGATGGCCGAGCTTATTCCCACCGGCAACTGCGGAGGGAATTTGTATTATGTTGGATTCGAGCCAACCCAGACAAAGCCCCAAATACATTGCCACGGGTGAGGGTATATGATCTGCGTTATCGTTTTGCCTCCGCAATCCTTAACAAATGGCTGGATGAAAAGAAAAATTTATCGGCGATGCTTCCATATCTGCGCGCATACATGGGACACGAAAAAATCTCATCCACCGCGTATTATATACATCTCCTTCCGGAAAACCTGGTCAAATCGTCAGGAATTGACTGGGCCGGATTTCAAGGATTGATTCCGGAGGTGGATGTATGGCCCGAATAACTGACCAAACATTGTTTCAGCTGGTGCACGATTTTTTAAAAGTATATCTGCCACTCCACAAATGCACCAGCCCAAACACGATAAAAGCGTACCGGACGTCCTTGGAACTGCTGTTTGACTTTACCAAACAACAAGAAAATGTCGGATTGGCAGAAATCACATTTAGAATGCTGAATTGCCAAATGGTTACGGATTTTCTTGATCATATTGAATGTTCTCGCGGCTGCAGCACTGCAACAAGGAACCAAAGGCTTGCGTGTATCCGGTCATTCTTTCGCTACGCAGCTTCAATGGAACCAACAACCGTAATGTATCATCTTGCCTTGAAAAAGATACCGCAGAAAAAGACAGTAGCCGCAGGACCAAAATTTATGAGTGAGGCGGCGGTGAAAGCGCTCTTGGAGCAGCCGGATATCAGCACGGCAAAAGGGCTCCGCAATAGATTTTTCATGATTCTGATGTATGATACTGCCGCAAGAATTGGAGAAGTCCTTAACCTTCGGGTAAAAGATATTCATCCGGGAGCGACCCCAACTGCCACATTGCACGGGAAAGGCGCAAAGGTACGGACGGTTCCGCTGATGAAGAAAACAATGGAACATTTCCGCAGCTATATTCGAACGTTCCATCTGGATGCTGACTGCTTTTCCGAAGAATATCTGTTTTATGTCATCCGGGATGGTCAAAAACGCCCGATGTCGGATGACAATGTGCAAAAATTCATGAAGGCATATGGGTTTTCGGCCCGGCAAGTTTGCTCAGAGGTTCCGGAGAATGTTCATCCGCACCTATGGCGGCATTATGGTGAGAGATATAAAATGGTGAGTAATTGTGTCTAATGCTGTAGATTCAGGCATCTGATTTGGCAGCGAAGCAAAACACTCACCATTTTCTGTATAATCATCCTTATCAGACAAGCATTAT
>NZ_JAKNBL010000048.1 GCF_022410535.1 Pelotomaculum terephthalicicum JT | reverse complement strand
CCGAATTCCCAATTGGATGCGGATTTAAAAAAAATTCCTCTATGGTAAGTAGGAGGAATTCAATAACGATGGTTCAAGCAAAGCCTTGTGCCATCTGCCTCGGCGAATGCCGAGAGGCTATTTAATTCTTAGGAGGTATTTTAAGTTGAGAAAAAGAAAAATCCGGCAAAAAATATTATCGGTCCTTTTGACGGCTATATTTTTCTTGAGCACCGTTATATCAATTAACGTATCAACTGCAAATGCTGTTACTCCGGACGACCTGAAAGATGTTGATGAGCTTATCGTCAAGTTTCAGAAACTGAGCACTCAGCAGGTAAACGACGCTCTGGCGATTGGCCAGAGGATCATTGTCCAAAGCGACTCAATACCGGAAATCCTTAACCCCCATCAAAAACTCCTGCTCAATAATTTGGGTTTGACCAATGCACAGGTTGAAAGCGCTTATAACAGCGTGATGAGTCAGCTAAATACTGAAGAAAAAATCAACGATTTAAAAAGTGGCGATTTGACGAAGCTGGCCAATTTTATCAATACGGTTGAAGGCAGCTTTGAGCAAGATTTAAAGGATACTCTGGTGGCGAAAGGCCTTACTGCTTCTAATATCATTAAAACTGTATTGGATGTTGCGAAGTTGACCTTTGATCCTTTTGATAAAATCCCCAAAGCAGATCTGCAGAAAATTTTAAAAGATGATTTGGGAATAGCTTCTTCGACTGCGGCCCGCTATGGATTAAACTGGGGAAATGTTGAAAAACTCAGGAAGGCACTGACCGCTGAAGAGATCACTAAGCTCGAAAATATTCTTAATACCATTAGAGATTTAAATGATAACGCCGACCTGAGCGGACTGACTGTAAGCGCAGGCTCATTGGATCCGGTCTTTGCGCCGGATACCGTCAAGTATACGGTTATCGTGGGCAGCGACGTTAACGGGTTTACCGTCACCCCAACCACGGCTGACGCCAATGCTACGGTGAAGGTTGAAAAAAAGCTTGTCCAAAGTGGGACCGCGTCGGAGACTATTTCTTTCAAAGGGAATTCCAGAAAGGTTAAAGTTACTGTTACGGTAACCGCTCCAAGCGGTGCTGAAAAAAATTACACCTTGACAGTACTCAAGCCTAAGAAGGAAAAACCAAAGAAAAGCGATGAAACCATAGAGGTATGCGCTGACGAACCGGTAGTCATTACTGTTCCCCGGGAGGTAAGCGGAGCCAAAATAAAGGCGAAAGATTTGGCAGGCGGCACCGCCACTTTACCGTTCGTACAGGCTCAGGTGGCAACCTCCTTTGGCACCATTTCCCTCCAGATTCCTGACGATACGAAAATAACCGGTCCGGCCGGCTGGGACGGCACTATTACCCTGCCTATAGTCAAGGCGAACGACAGTGTCAGCATAAGCAACGGCAACGTCAGCATGGTGGTGGAAGTAGGCCTGCCTGACGCGGTCCAGACCTTTGATAAGGGGGTCAGGCTGCTTCTACCGGGGCAAAAAGGGAAATCAGCCGCTTACCAAAGGGGTAATAGTAGCAACCCTGTAACCATTACCAGGACGATAAGCGCCGACTCCCAGACGGTGGCCGATGCTGAATTGCCGGCAGAAGGGGATGGCAAAATAAACGTCGGGTCCGACCTGGTACTCTGGACCAAGCACTTCACCCAATTTATTGCATACACACCCGCAGGTGGCGGCGGCGGTAGCGGCGGCGGAGGCGGAGGCGGCGCTGGTGGCGGCGGTACCCCGGCCGTACCGGATGTAACCGCCATTAGCGACTCCGACCTGGATGCGGCTATAGAAGCTGCCGGTTCCAGCGGAATAATTTCGCTTGAAGCTGATTCGCATGGCAAAATCGGCTTTACCATCGCTCAGTTGGATAAGGTGGCTTTGACGGGTAAACAAATCGAGGTAAAAGCTTCGGAGGTAACCTTTACCCTGGAGGCGGAAGCCTTAAAAGCCCCGGATCTAAACCTTACCGAGATATCCGTTATTCAAATCGGCGCGGCTAAGCTTGATTCCGCTGCCGCCAAAGAGATTGTCGATAAGGCCGTATACGGTGGGCAAGACAATGTTGCCGGCGACATTTTCAGCCTTGACGCAGTGGCTGTAACGGAAGACGACACCCAGCAAGATATCGAAAAGTTCAACGGGTCGGTAAAGGTTGCCCTGCCGGTACCGGCATCCGCCCGGGATGCCGCCTCCAATGGGGAGCTGCGGGCCGGCCGGTTTAATGAGGAAAAAGGCGCCTGGGACATTGTTTCCGGCCAATATGACGCGACCGGCGGCACCTTCACATTTGAAACCGATAAATTCAGCAAGTGGGCGCTGCTGACCCCCGCCCCGCCCTCCGACCTGACCCCCAAACCGCCGGTCTTCTCCGACATCGCCGGCCACTGGGCCCAAAAGGATATCGAGTTCATGGCGGCCCACGGTTACGTCAAGGGTATGGGCGACGGCACCTTTGCCCCGGATGCAATGGTAACCAGGGCAGAGTTTGCCACCCTGCTGGTGAACGAACTGCAGCTGAAAAATGAAGGAGCCATCACCTTCCTGGATGTGCCGGAAGACGCCTGGTATTATAGCTTCGTGGCCAGTGCCTCTGCCGCCGGGTTAATCAAGGGCTATAATGACGAACAATTCGGACCGGAAGACAGCATTACCCGGGAACAAATGGCAGCCATGATCGCCAGGGCGCTGCAATACCAAGGAAAACAGAAAAATACCGAAGATACCGGTGCTCTAATGGACAAGTTTGCCGATAAAGACTTGATTTCCGGCTGGGCCGCAGAACCGGTAGCCCAGGTGGTAAACCAGGAAATCATCAAGGGGCGCCTGAGTGCCGATGGAACTCTTCTGTTTGCTCCCCAGGACAACGCCACCAGGGCGGAAGCAACAGCCATGCTCAAACGATTACTGGGTTTGTTATAGCTTGTATATAAGTAAGCAGTCATGGGCAAGATTGAGCCTGCGGGTAAAATCTTGCCCGGCTTTTCTTCTCACTGCAATATAATTTTGGGGGTAGAGCATTGTTTAAGTTGAGTCTAAAATTTTTACAGATCTGTTCTATTGTTTCGTTGTTCCTCTTTCTAGGAGCCGGCGCTTCATTTGCCCAGCCGCCGGATATTCAGGGACACTGGGCGGAGAAACAAATTAACGGCTGGATTGATAAAGGCTTCGCCAGGGGATATCCGGACGGGTCATTTAAACCCGACTATAGCATTACAAGGGCAGAGTTTATCACCCTGGTGAATAAATCCTTTGGCTTGACAGGTAACGCCCCGGCTCATTTTACCGATGTTTCGTCAACTGACTGGTTTTTTAAAGATGTTTGCAGCGCCATGGCGGCCGGGTATATTTCGGGCTATGAGGATGGCACTTTGAGACCCGACAATGAAATCAGCCGCCAGGAAGTAGCCGTAATTCTATCCAGACTGTTAAAACTAAAAATCCCTGAAAACGCCAATGCGGTGAGCAGGTTAAAAGACCTGGCCAGCATTCCCCAATGGAGCAGGGGACCCGTAAATGCGGTTGTGGCGAACGGGTACATGGCGGGGTACCCCGACCAGACATATCAGCCCGAAAAATTCATCACGCGGGCGGAAGCCATCGTCACCCTGGAGCGAGCCGCGGGAGAGGCAACAAAAGCTGCATTTTTTGACCAAGCCGGGACCTACGGGCCGGAGCAGGGCATAAATACGATCGATGGCAATGTGGTTGTCAGCGCCGCAGGAGTCACTTTGCAGAATACTGCCATTAATGGGCGCCTTGCTTTAACGGAGGATATCGGCGAAGGCAATGTTTCCCTGAAAAATGTTACGGTAAAAGGAAGCACTACCATTAAAGGCGGAGGAACCAACAGCATTACCCTTGAGGATTGTACCTTAGGTACCGTAACGGTTAACAAAAGTAACGGCAACGTGAGAGTAGTCGCTTTGGGGAACACGTCTGTCGGCGAAGTGGAACTGGATTCGGGAGCCGGGCTGGAGGAATCCGGGCTTGCCGGAAATGGGTTTGGCGGTATAACTATTGCCGGAATCGTTCCGGCAAATGCGGTAATAGTATTAAAGGGAAATTTTCAATCTGTTGAGATAGCGTCACCCAAAATTACTGTTCAATTGGCCAGCGGGTCGGTCACCGGGCTGATTGTCGGGGAAGACGCCGCGGGAGCTACTGTAAACGTGGCCGGCGGGGCAGAGGTATCCACCTTAACCCTGAATGCGGCGGCAACGGTGACAGGACAGGGAACTGTGGAAACAGCCCGGGTGCATGCCGACGGGGTAACGATGCAGCAGTCGCCCGGCAACATTTTGGTCTCGAATGGAATCACCGCAACGATAGCGAATAAAGTGGTGACCCAATCAATGCCTGCCGGCTCGCAGGCATCGGGTGGGGGCGGCTCCCCCGGCAGTGATAGCAGCGCTCCCATAATCACTGCCGCCACAATTACAGTTGGCGGTCAAACGAGGAATGTGGCGATTAGCGACGGTAGGAACGGCAGCGTTGACTTATCCGGCCTTGATGGGGCATTGCCCATAACCGGGGGAACAATCAATGTTTCGAAGATGTCAACTCTAAGACTAATAGTTGAAAATATTCCGCTGACTCAAAAACTAAGTGCAGGTAACAATCAACTGGAAGTGATCAGCATCCTTAGTCAGTTTGGCAGTAAGGGGATGAATTTAGATAATTTTAGACAGCTGTTTGGCAATCCGGTAGTCTTAAGGGGAACATTAACAGACGGCAGCGGCAATTCGTCGGCTGTCTCATTAACCATTACCCTGCCTTAGGAAGTGTTGGCTTGGATAAGGAGCGGCTCCGGCCGCCCACAGGCAATTCTCTATGGTTTAGGTTCATCAGTCGCGCCTAAAACCGCGCGGAAATCAAGTCCGTACTTGGGCCCCAACTGCAAGAGGAGATTAACCTCCTTCTGGTTTAACTTGCCGAGGAGGATGCTTTTTGCCTGTTCGATTTCTTCCCTGGTCATGGTTTTGCTTGCCAGGCTGGTGAGAGTGGATAGTTCTGCAGGACTGAATTTCATCATAACCGGAATAAGTGTTTTTATATCGTCCGCTTCGGGCGTCCTGATTGCCAGGGAGGTTGCTTTGACGTAAGCGTCTCTGGAGGATTGCGCATCGACCTTATCCGAGGGAACAACATCCGTAATCAGCCCGGACGGCACGGTATTGTCAGTTTCGGATGGACCCTTTTTTAAGTTGTTGACGCTGAAAAAAATAAAGGTTGCTGTCATTAAGGCCAGCACTAAAGCCAGCACCGAAATTCCCACTATAGTTTTCTTCCCCACAATTCTTCTCCCCTTTTCTCAGCAAGCTCTTTTGGATACTTGACCTGTTTTATTTTAACATATTAAGCAAATTGAGTCATGGCAAATTCAGACAATATTTTGTAAGAAGTTGACATGGTTTTGCTGCTTTTAGACGGTGATTATATTTTAAAATTGTTTTATTAATAAAAATACCTTTTAAGTATCGTTACTTAAAAGGTTGATAAAAATGCAAGTGTTGTTACTGCAGGCTTTCCGAGGCAAATTCCTTGGTTAATTTGTTCAGAGCCTTTTTCTCGATACGTGACACATATGATCGTGATATGCCCAGGTTTCTGGCGATTTCCCGCTGGGTTTGCCGCGCGCCGTTCTCCAGCCCGAATCTCAACTCCAGCACTTTCTTTTCCCGGCGCGTCAAATGGCTCACTTTTTCCCGGAGACGTTTTTGCTCAAATCTGTTTTCCACAGTTTCCGCCACAATCTCAGGATGTGTGCCCAGAATGTCTACCAGGGTAATCTCGTTGCCTTCTTTATCGACCCCAATGGGGTCGTAGAGGGATATTTCAGCCTTGACTTTTTTTATATACCGCAGGTGCATAAGGATTTCAATCTCAATAACAAAGCCCGGCAGATAGATTTGGGTTTCTCGGGCCGAACTTATGGTATAATTAACCAAGAAGTCCCAGCGCAAACAGTTGGCCCGGGGGAAGGAAAAAATGCAGGCAGTTCTGGAATGTTTAAAGAAAACGCCAGTCTTGAGGAATAACGACATATTTATTTTGCGTGATTATATCCGCAAAAAATATCCCGGCTCCGGCAGCCATGAACGGGCAAATATTCTGGCGGATGCCGTCCGCAAAATAATTGACAGGCATCTTCAAGAGTTTAATGAAAGATACAGGTCTCAAATTAGGGGCAGCTTATTACAAAAAGCAGTTTCCACAAATCATTACACTATTAACGACGACGATATCTTTAAGACCTGCATTGCCATTCAAAACTATGAGGAAGATTATACGGAGGCGCTTACCCGGTGGGTTAATGGCCGGCAGGAAATTCCCGTTTCCAGGGAAACTCTGCGCAAATTCGTCGACAAAGTGCGCCGGTATGCCGGCGATATAGTGCAGCATGATTGGAGTCTCATCCTGGAGTGCTTGCATAATGTTGAGTTTGAACCGGAAAATTTTCATCCTTTGCCAAAGCCGGCTCTGCCCCAAATTGGAGCCTGGTTATTGAAACGAGTTGCCGGAGTATGCCGGCGTGCTTCCGGGGCTTGGTTGAAAAATAAGTCCTGCCAGGTCATGACTGCCATCCTCCTTATATCTATAGCCGTTTCGTTGCAGCCTCTAAATATTTTGCCGCTTTCTTTTCGTCAGATGATAGTATCCAATAACACAACAAATAAGGCGCATCAGCCCACAACGCAACTGGAAATTCGTCCGGAGGATCTGCTGTACCAGGAAGTCAATACTGCAAAATTAAGGCAGTCGCTGCTTAAAAGAAATTCAATCCTGGCGGAAGAGCCATATTTCTCGGTCATTGTCCAGTCAGCCAAAGAATTTAACGTCAACCCCATTTTCCTTTTTGCCATAACGGGGCAGGAACAGTCTTTTGTGCCCAGGCAGGACAAGGAAGCTGTCGCAATCGCCAACAACCCCTTCAATGTTTATCATAGCTGGACTGAGTACAACACAAGCATTCAGGATTCAGCCAGGATAGCGTCGAAAACCATATCAAATTTACTTTGGACAAAACCGGAAGCAATGGATGCCTTAACCTGGATCAACCGGCATTATGCTGAAGATGATCATTGGCGGGACGGGGTCGGCTGGATTTTTCAAGATCTTTGCCGGGAAATAAATGGGTAAGGATAAACAGGCAATTGGGCCATTTTGTGGGGCGGATGTTGAAAAAATATTCAAAAAAAGGATAAATTGTTTTTTTAACGTATTATTTATATAAACAGGCGAAGGAGGATTTATATCATGAAGAGATGTTTGTCATTTTTATTGTCCCTGGTTTTTATTCTATCATGCCTTATTATGGCAGGCTGCGGGGGGAACAAGAAGGAAAACGGCAGTCAGCCAACCAGTCAGCAAACTGCTGCCAATGAAGAATCTGCCGCAAGTCTTTTCGCCAAGGGCAAGAAAATCGAGGGTTTATCTTTTGACTACAGCATGACATCAAAGGACGCTGTTATGAGCGGGAAAATGTGGATTGAAGGAGAAAAAGTGAAAAGTGAATCCACGGCAGAGGGTAAAAAAACCATTACTATCATTGACGGCAGTGCGTTTTACACTTATTATCCCGATGAAAACACAGCGATGAAAATGGCTCTGGAAAAACAAGACAATCAACAATCGGTGAATCCTTTCGAATATAGCGCGGACGTAGATACGGCTCCGGATAAATACGAGATCCTGGAAACGACGGTTTACGATGGAGTAAAGTGTAAGGTTATTGCCGTTACAAGCGCTGATGGAAAGGAAACTACGAAAATGTGGGTGCGGGAGGATTACGGCATCCCTGTCCGCCTGGAGGTAACAGGCGCCGACGGCAACAAGATGGTTATTGAATATAAAAATATGACAGTAGGAAAACAACCGGCGAACACCTTCCAGCTGCCGGCCGGTGTGGCTGTAACCGATATGAGCGAAATGCTGAATAATTTACCTAAAGTACCCGGCGCCGGACAGTAAACAAGACGCAGAAAAGCTGCTTGAGGTTAGACCTCAGGCGGTTTTTCTTTTTAAGTGATTATCAATATGTCGCTTTGCCTTTTAATGAAGACGTTGAGATTCATTAACCTACCTTTAATGGCTTGCCCCAAAAAATGCTGGATTTATTCGCGCCTACCGTCTTCTTTTCTTGTTTTGCAGGAATTTCTGCATATCGGCAACGTCAATAAAACGAAATCGAAATTTTTTTGATATTATTTTTTATGGTAGTTTTAGGACAATCCCGAAGCGGCGTAGTATTTAGCGAAGGGAGCGGGGTGGAATGAGCGCCGTTAGTGGGAAAATAGAAAATAAAAAAGAAAAAGGAGAGCCGCTTGTCACTGTTAGAGTGGTCTGCTCAGAAGGCGGCGGCGGTCTGAAGGACGCCTACCGCTTGCTTGCGGGAAAAGTCCGGCGGGAACTGGAGGCGAGAAACCGTTGCACGCGGCAATCTATGTCCGGGTGAGCACAGAGGACCAGGCGCGGCACGGTTATTCCCTGTCCGAACAGCGGGAAGCCTGCCGCAGCCGCGCCCTGTTACTGGGGGCGTCAGTAACAACTGAATACGCTGATGAAGGAATCACCGGTAAAATAATGGACAGGCCCGGCCTTTCACTCTTAAGGGAAGCGGTAAGGAATTGCCAGGTGGACGTGATTATCGTGCGCGACCCTGACCGGTTATCCAGAAAGCTGGTCCAGCAGCTGCTTTTGACTGAAGAATTTGAAAAGGCCGGCGTCCGGCTGGAATTTTTGGACTTTACTTGGCAGGATACGCCTGAAGGCAGGCTTTTCTATTCTATCCGCGGAGCCATCGCCGAGTACGAGCGGGAAAAGATCCGGGACCGCATGTGCAGGGGTAAAACCCAAAAAGCGAGGCAGGGCGGGATCCCGGTTGGATTTTACGCTTTCGGCTACTCCTACAGCCAGGAGACCGGGGTTGTGTCTGTAAATGAGAGCGAAGCGGCGGTAGTAAAAGATATATTCTCCTGGTTCGTCAGTGAGGACATAGGGATAAACGGAGTGGCCCGGCGCTTGAATCAAGCCGGCGTCCCGACCAGAAAGAGGAAAGGCGGGTGGCACCGGAATGTAATCCGCCAGATATTAATCAATCCTGTCTACATCGGACTTTGGCGGTATAAAGATGTGTTTATACCAGTTCCTTCTTTGATAGAAGAAGAAGTTTGGTCCAAGACGCAGCAAAAACTGAAAGATGCCCGCCGCTTGTGGGCCGGTAAAGGAAGGCACAGTTATTTGCTGTCAGGCCTAATTACCTGCTCTGATTGTGAGAACACCATGACCGGTGTCTATGCCACCTGGTGGGGCAAGAAGGAACGCCGCTACACTTGCCGGAAAAATCATCAGGGCGCGAAAAATGCAGGATGTCATCCGCCTAAGGCCGTACAGGCCCGTGCCATTGAAAACGTGGTCTGGAAAGAGGTTTGCGCCTGGCTGCAAGACTCGGACGCCCTGGCGCGGGAAGCAATGGCCAACATTAATTGCCACGAAGGAACGCGCAGGGAGTTGGAGCGCGTGGAGAAACACCTGGGAGATCTGGTTAAAGGCCGGGAGGCTGTGTTGGACGCTCTTTCTACCGGGCTGTTTGAGCTGGATGTCAGGACCAAAGCCAAACTTGCCAGCCTGAAGGGACGGCAGGAGAGACTTGAGAAACGCAAGCAAGAGCTGGAAGTCGCCTTGCGGGAGATGGAAAAGTACAGTGCCGGATTGGAGGAAACCCGGGCACTGGCTGAAGGAGTATTGGCCGGGCTGGATAAACTGAAGTTTGAAGAAAAGAAAGCGTTGGTAAGGACTTTGGTGGCGCGGGTCGCGGTGTCCGGCCGCGGCAGACCCGGTAGCAAGGGCTTGCACGACATTCAAATAATAATATCGGCAAAACTGACGGAACAAGAGATTAGTTCCAGTTTTTCCGGTTCAACCCGCTAGTTATTGTTATCGGGATTTCATTCTCAATACATCTTGCCGCGTAGGTTGCCAGCCGGGTCCCTTTACCGGGGTTGAAGGTGTTAATCGCCTTAATCAAACCGATTGTACCAATGGATATCAAGTCTTCCGAATCTTCTCCGGTGCTGTCGAACTTCTTGACGACATGTGCCACCAAGCGTAAATTCCTCTCAGCGAGGACATTGCGCGCTTCTTCGTCGCCACCGCTTAATAGCCGGAGGTACTTTAGCTCTTCTTCCTCAGACAGCGGCTGCGGAAAGGAATTGTTAGCGATGTAAGAGACGAGCAGCAGGAGACCGTTGACCAGAGATACCACGGTCAAAGCCCAGAGACCAGATAGCATCTACATTTATCCCTCCTAATTCGTTTGATGATTCACGCATATAAAATAATAATATGATTCCGGTGGCGGTAATGGTGCAAGTCCTCGTAAAAATTGTTTAATTGTTTAAATAAAGGTTTTTTTGTCCGGCCGGAGAAGCAATAATAATATGGTGGCTTTTTATACCGCCCGGAGATTATAATGGTAGTAACCTGTTCTTGTTGGATTTAGTTGTTTTAGCAGTCGGGCATGGGTAAAATATAGATATTGGTTTTTTACTCTATTTATCGCATAATGGAAGGATGCAGGGATAAGATGATTCAAGCTACAGGAGTGATTCTGGCCGGCGGGAAAAGCGTTCGCATGGGCACTGATAAGGCGTTTCTGAAAGTAGGGCGGCAAGGTATGCTTGAACACATAGCCGGTGAATTTAAAAAGGTGTTTTCCGAGGTTTTAATTTCCGGGGGCAGCATGGAAACAGGCCGGAACCTCGGGCTGAGAGTTGTCGCCGACCTCATTAAAGGCAATGTCCCGCTGTGCGGCATCCATGCCGCGCTTCACGCGGCATTACATGAGAAGATCCTGGTCGTTGCCTGCGATATGCCTTTCATCACCGCGGAACTGGCGGGCTTTATGATCAGGCAATTGGAAGGATACGATGTCGCCGTGCCGAGTTACGGAATTTACCGGCAGCCTCTGTTTGCCGCTTACAGCCGGAGCTGTCTGTCGGCCATTGAAAAATCGTTATCGGCGGACAGATACAAAACAGATGATTTTTATTCTCTTGTAAAGGTAAATTATGTAAGCATGGAAAGTTTATGTCCGGATATCGATATTAAAACTGTCTATTTCAATGTCAATACACCGGCGGATTTGCATAAGGCGAGAGAGATGGCCGACAAGGATGGAGAAAGGTAGAGCGGGGCTTGTTGAAATTATTATATCCAAAAATTTACGTGTCATCGATTACCGATATTCAAATTGAATGGCTGAAAGAGCTGGGGATAAAGGGAGTCCTTTTCGATTTGGACAATACTATTATCCGGAGGGATTCGTATCAGTTTCCCCCGGAGGTTTCCGGGTATATTTGCGAGCTGCGCCGGCATGGTTTCAAAGTGGGCATTATTTCCAACAACAGGCGTAAACGCGTGGTGGCCATCGCCGGGTTGCTGGAGGTTCCTTCGGTTCACCGCGCGGTTAAACCGTGGGTTAAACCGTTCCGGCGGGCTATGAGAATGTTGGGAACCTCTCCTGAAGAAACCGCGCTGGTTGGCGACCAGATATTTACCGATATTTTAGGCGGGAATCTGGCAGGTTTGCACACTATATTGGTTGTTCCAATGGAAGGCAAGGATTTCTGGGGTTCGAGGCTGATTTGCCGCCCTTTGGAAAAGCTTGTGCTGGCCAGGCTGAGCAAGTACAAAGAGGTTGTCTATGTTGACCGGGATTAGCGGCCGGACAAAAGTATGCGGTATTTACGGCTGTCCCGTGGAACATTCTTTTTCCCCGGTGATGCATAACGCTGCTTTTAACGCGCTTGAGCTTGATTTTGTATACGT
The DNA here is from genome assembly GCF_022410535.1 of Pelotomaculum terephthalicicum JT. Lineage (GTDB taxonomy): Bacteria > Bacillota > Desulfotomaculia > Desulfotomaculales > Pelotomaculaceae > Pelotomaculum_D > Pelotomaculum_D terephthalicicum. The sequence continues at coordinate 9,987 of NZ_JAKNBL010000048.1, read as the reverse complement.
GCCTTTTCTGGTTGAACCCGCCTGTCTTCCGGCAGCGGTGGCAGCGGTTAGAGCCTTGGGGCTGGCGGGAGTAAACGTAACTATTCCACATAAACAAGCCGTGCTGCCCCTGTTAGATGAAGTTACCGAAGAAGCCCGCTTGATCGGCGCGGTCAATACGATTGTCAACAAGGCGGGGCGCCTGCTCGGTGATAATACTGACGGGAGAGGGTTTTTGCGGGCTTTGCTGGAACAGGCCGGATTCAACCCCGCCGGTAAGACGGCGCTGATCCTGGGTGCGGGCGGCGCGGCGCGGGCCGTGGCGGTCCAGTTGGTCCTGGCCGGAGCGAGGAAGGTGTTTTTGGCCAATCGCTCAAGAGAGCGGGCGGAAGCGCTGGCCGGGCTGCTGGTGGAAAACGCGGGGCCGGCGGCCGCCGAAGTGGTCGCATGGCCCGGGAGCGGAAAAAAACCAGATCCGCCTGAAACGCCGCCGGCCGATCTGGTGGTGCAGACCACGCCGGTGGGGATGTATCCGGATGAAGGCTCGTCTATTTCGCTGCCCTTTTCCTCGTTTAGTCCGGGGCAGGTAGTCTGCGATCTGGTATACAATCCCGCGGAAACCCTTTTCATGAAACGCGCCGTGCAAGCCGGCGCGGTTGCTTTGAACGGTCTGGGCATGCTCTTATACCAAGGTGTCCTGTCTTTTGAAATGTGGACCGGTAAAGCGGCTCCGGTTGAGGTAATGAGGGAAAGCTTGCTAAAATGCTTGCAATGGAGGATTTGAATTGTTGAGGTATCTTACCGCGGGAGAATCGCACGGCGCGGTTCTCACCGCGATTATTGAGGGCATGCCGGCCGGTCTGTCCTTGGCCGGTGATTACATCAACAGACAGCTGGCCCGCCGCCAGGGAGGGTACGGCCGCGGCGCCAGGATGAAAATTGAGAGCGACACAGTGCGTTTCCTGTCAGGGGTGCGCGGCGGTCTGACTCTTGGCAGCCCGATCACCCTTCAGGTGGAGAACAAAGATTGGGACAACTGGTCCGGGGTGATGTCGCCGGAACCGGACGGGCGTGTGGGAGAACGGGTGGTCACACGGCCGCGGCCGGGCCACGCCGACCTCGCGGGAGCTATGAAATACCGGCATGGAGATATCCGCAATGTGCTGGAGCGCTCCAGCGCCAGGGAAACTGCCGCCAGGGTGGCGGTGGGCAGTGTGGCCCGGCGGCTCCTGGAAGAGTTGGGGATCAAAATTGTCGGACGGGTAGTGAGGATTGGCGGTACGGAGGCTGTGGCGGGAAGCCTCGACATGGAGGAGCTGGCAGCTGAAATGGCCGGTTCGCAGCTCCAGTGCGCGGACCCTGACGCGGAGCAGCGAATGATCGCTGAAATCGATCAGGCCCGCAAGGCAGGCGACACGCTCGGCGGCATCTTTGAAATTAATGCTTACGGTGTTCCGGCCGGTTTGGGCAGTTACGCGCAATGGGACCGGAAACTGGACGGCCGCCTGGCTGCCGCCGTCATGAGTATTCAGGCCGTGAAAGGCGTGGAGATTGGGCTGGGGTTTGCGGCGGCGGGGCAGGCGGGTTCGTTGGTGCAAGACGAAATTTTTTACGGGCAAGACAGGGGATTCTACCGCATGACCAACCGCGCCGGGGGTATTGAGGGCGGTGTGACAAATGGGGAGGTTGTGGTGCTGCGTGCAGCGATGAAACCGATACCGACACTATACCGGCCTTTGCGCAGTATTGACCTAATCACCAAGGAGCCTGTGGAAGCGTCAGTGGAGCGTTCCGACATCTGCGCCGTTCCCGCCGCCTGCGTGATTGGCGAGGCGGTGGTGGCCTGGGAAATCGCCGCGGCATGTGTGGAAAAGTGCGGAGGCGACAGCCTGGCGGAATTAAAGGACAATTGGCATAACTACCTGTTGTATCAAAGGCAGGTGTAGTGTTTATTGAAAAATATTGTTTTAATCGGGTTCATGGGAACAGGCAAGTCGACGGTGGGCCGCCGCTTGGCGCACCGGCTCAATCGAAAGTTTATTGATACCGATACGGAAATTGAGAGTATTACCGGTAAAACTGTGACACAGATTTTTGCCCGGCACGGTGTGGTTCGTTTTCGTTCTGAGGAAGCGCTTCTGGTAAAAAAACTTGCTCTGCAAGAAGGACTGGTCATATCAACCGGCGGGGGAATGGTATTGGACCCGGAAAACGTCCGCCTTCTGAAAAGCAACGGCGTTTTGATCGGTCTTAAGGCCATGCCGGAAGTTATTTTCAACAGATTAAAAAAAAAGAAGAACCGCCCCCTGCTTGCTAAAGGCGACTTGAAAGAACAGATTGAGAATTTGTTAATGGAGCGCCGGAACGTTTACGATGTGGCTGACTATACGGTGGACACCGGCGAGTTTCCCCAGGAGAAAGTTGTGGAAATGATTGTTGCGTATCTCAAGGAAAAGCAGGAGCTGTGAAGCATGGAAATTATTAAAGTTGATCTGGGCGCCAGGAGTTACCCGATCTATATCGGCGCCGGCATAATAAAAGAGCTGGGGAATTGCTTGAAAGCCCTGCCTGTGGGGGAAAAAGCGCTGTTGATCACCAATTGCACCGTCAGAAGCCTATACGGAACGCATGCTGAGAAAAGCCTCAAGGAAGCCGGTTTTCACGTGGCTTTTGGAGTGATTGGCGATGGGGAGCAGAATAAAACATTGGCCACGGCCGGGCACCTTTACGATTTGGCTTTTGACATAGGGCTTGACCGAAAAAGCCCGGTGGTTGTTCTGGGCGGCGGGGTGACCGGAGACGTGGCGGGTTTTGTCGCGGCCACTTACCTGCGCGGAGTGCCTTTTATCCAGGTGCCGACTACGCTGCTGGCCCAGGTGGACAGCAGTGTCGGCGGCAAAGTGGCGGTAAACCACCCCAGGGGTAAAAATATGATCGGGGCTTTTTATCAGCCCGGTTTCGTATTAGCCGATGTAGCCTTGTTAAAGACCCTGCCTCCACGTGAATTGCGGTCGGGACTGGCCGAAGTGGTCAAGTACGGTGTTATTTGGAGCGAAGATTTTTTTGCCTGGCTGGAAGAAAACATCGAGGCGCTGCTGGCAGGTGACACCGAGGCGCTTATTCATGTGGTCCGGGAGTCCTGCCGGATTAAGGCGGCAGTGGTGGAGCAAGATGAAACCGAGGGTGGCCTTAGGGCTATCCTGAATTACGGGCACACTTTCGGCCACGCCGTCGAGACTCTGACCGGCTACGGCAGGTACACGCACGGTGAAGCGGTGGGCATAGGCATGGCGGCCGCCGCCCGGCTGGCTGCGGCGCTCGGGCTATTAAGCGTTTCCGCTCTCGGCCGGATCGAAGCGCTAATCCGCCGCGCGGGTCTGGCGCTGGAAATGCCCAGGAACCTTACGCCAAAAGACCTTGTCGATAGTTTTCATCACGATAAAAAAGCTGCCGGCGGGCGTCTGGCGTTTGTTCTTCCCTTGAGTATCGGCAAAGTGTCGGTAAATAAGGATTTAAGCGCTGAGGTGATTGAGAAGCACCTGAATCAAGCACCGTGATTTGATTAAACAGGGGCAGTTCAACTGCCCCTTGCCGCTAACGAACTATCCAGTTGCTGCCGCTGTTGTTGTCCCAGTGGTCGGCGGAGTCCTTGAAGCAAAAATTCACCTTGTCGCTTTTCATTCTGATGTTCTTTTCCCATCCCCGGTAAGTTCTATTCATTTTGTCAGTGCTTGAATCCATCCAGTGGTCGCCGAAACCGTAATGCAAAAATACCTGGTCGGCGCCTGATTTCGCCAGAAGGCCGTTATAGCAGATGGTAATATCATTGCTATAATCACTGGCTTTTACTTCCACGCCTTTTTGAAAGTCGTTCCAACCTTTTGCCATCATTTAAGTCCCCCCATGTATATATTTAGTGAAACTATTATTTATCTTGCCTTTTAACAAGCTTTTTATTACCGTATATTAATGTCAAATCGGTTTGCAAGCTTAATACAGTCATATTATTCATAAAATTTATAACAATCTGAATTTTTAAGCGGAAGGAATTATGGGTTATTATGTAGAATAATGATCCATTATTAGTACCCCGTGACACTTTTATAATGTCATCGTTACTACTCTCAAACGTACGGTGGATGACATGGGTAATATAGTATCGCCAAAGAGGTAAAAATGGACGATAAAGCAGCAGTAAAGAATTCCTTGATTCTCGTGGTGGACGACTCTAAATATATGCGGTTTAAACTGCGTCAGATTCTGGAAAACGATGGCTATAATGTTATTGACGCGGAGAACGGGGTGCAGGCGCTGTCCGCCTTTAGACATTACCGGCCGCAGATTGTTTTGATGGACTGCATGATGCCGGTAATGGATGGTTTTACCGCCTGCACCCGGCTGCAGGAGCTCCCCGGCGGAGATCGCGTACCGGTAATCATGATTACCAAGCTGGATGATGATAAAGACGTTGACATGGCTTTCAAAGCGGGGGCTACCGACTATATAACGAAACCTATTCAATGGGCGGTTCTGCGTCATCGCGTGCGGCGGATGATGTATACCAGGCACGCCGAGGCTTCGCTTGAGCAGAGCGAGGCGTTCAACCGGACGCTGGTGGACCATGCGCTTGACGGTATCATTACCATCGACGCGGGCGGTGTCGTTCAGTCTTTTAATCCTGCCTCGGAACGTATCTTCGGCTACGGGTGCAGGGATGTCCTCGGACGGGACATTAACCTGCTCATGCCGGAATTCAGTAAAGAATTCGACGCCTGCTTCTCCGGCGGCCAACTCACCGGGAGATACCAGCGCGCCGGCGCGATCAGGGAAATTTCCGGACGTAGAAAAGACGGCTCCGCGCGAACCATAGAATTAACAATAAGTGAATTTTATTTTGACGAGCAGCGGTTGTTTACCGTTATCCTGCGCGATATCACCAAGCGGAAGCGGTCGGAAGAGGCCTTGCGTGAGAGTGAGGAGCGCCACCGCACACTTGCCGAAAACACTTATGATCTAATCAGTGAGATAGACTGTGATGAACGTTATTTGTACCTGAGTCCGAACTACCGGGATGTCTTGGGCTTTGCACCCGGTGAACTGATCGGCAGAAAAGTTGCCGATCAGGTTTATCATGAGGATTGTCCCGCTGTCAAAGCGTCATTCAGGAGAGTTTTTGAGCATAGGACCATAGAACAGGTTATCTTTAGATTTATTCATAAGAGCGGGGAGCTGCGCTGGTTTGAGAGCACGGGAAAAACATACCGGACCGCCACCGGCGAGAGCAGGGTGGTATTTGTTTCAAGAGACATCACGGAAAGACAGCGTTATGAGGAAACGATCCGGCACCAGGCTTTTCACGACGCTTTAACCGGTCTGCCCAACCGGATGCTTTTCAAGGACCGTCTTGCTTTGGAAATAGCCCGCGCAAAGCGCAATAAGCAAATGCTGGCGGTGCTGTTTCTCGACCTGGACCGGTTTAAACTGGTAAACGATACGCTGGGGCACGATATGGGGGACCAGATGCTGAAAATTATCGCCAGGCGGCTGGTCGGATATGTGCGTGAAGACGATACTGTGGCAAGATTGGGAGGCGACGAGTTTACCGTGCTGTTGCCGGAAATACTTCAGGCGGAAAACGCGGTTAAGGTCGCCCGGAAAATTCTCCGGGCCATCAGAGAACCGGTGCATATCGGCGTTCACGAGCTTTATATCTCCACGAGTATTGGTATAGCCCTCTATCCAAACGACGGTGAAGATGCCGAGAGCTTGCTGAAAAATGCCGACACCGCGATGTACAGGGCCAAAGAAAACGGCAAGAATAACTACCAGCTTTATACTGCGGCCATGAACGCCAAAGCCTTTGAACGGCTGGCTATGGAAAACGGCTTGCGCCGCGCGCTGGATCGCAATGAGTTTGTGGTTTATTACCAGCCCAAGGTAAACATGAATACGGGAAAGATAATCGGCATGGAAGCTTTGGTACGCTGGCAGATTCCCGGGCGAGGACTGATCCTGCCGGGGGATTTTATCCCCCTGGCGGAAGATACCGGGTTGATTGTACCGATAGGCGAATGGGTATTGCGCACCGCTTGCGCTCAAAACAAGACCTGGCAGGACGCGGGCCTGCCCCCTTTGCGCGTGGCGGTAAACCTTTCGGCGCGCCAGTTTCAATTGCAAAATTTAGTTGAAGTAGTGTCACGGATATTGCGGGAAACCGGCCTGGAACCACGCTGGCTGGAATTGGAAATAACTGAAAGTGTGGCCATGCAAAACGCCGAATATACCGTAAAAATGCTTCACGAATTAAAGGATATGGGTATTCAATTGGCCATAGACGACTTCGGCACGGGTTATTCCTCGCTTAATTATTTAAAACGTTTCCCTATCAACAAATTAAAAATCGACAAGTCTTTTGTCAGTGAAATAGGTACCGAACAGGATAATGAGGCGATTGCTTCAACAGTGATCGTGCTCGGACAAAGCCTCAAGCTCGGAGTGGTGGCGGAAGGCGTGGAGACCGAAGCGCAGTACGACTTTTTGAGACAGCATCAATGTGATGAAATGCAGGGTTATCTTTTCGGAAAGCCTGTTCCGCCCGATCGATTTGAAGAAATGATTCGCAGGAAAAGCACGCTGTGACTTTGTCAATAAAATTTTAGGCAAGCCTTATGGGATGTTTATAGAAAAGGAGTCAGGAGTCAGAATAAGAGAAAGCGAGGACATTTGAGATTAGGTTAGTCAAAGAAACAGGCTGGTACAAACCAGCCTGTTTCTTTGAGTTGTATAAAAATTATGCTAAAATAGTAACTGTCTTGAATTATTCTGAATTCTGACTCCTGAATACCGTCAGATTATTATGACCTACGGAGGTAAAAATGATTAATCCGGTTGCCTTTTATATCGGGCCTTTGCCTATTTACTGGTATGGCGTTATTATGACCACCGCCTTCATCATCGGCGCGGCGCTGGCTTATCGCCTGGCTGCGGAGAGCCGGCTCGATTCCGACCATGTGCTTAATCTGTTGATTTATATCATACCGGCCGCGATAATTGGCGCGAGATTGTATTACGTTCTTTTTCGCTGGGAGGATTACAGCTACAATCTACTTGAAATATTCGCCGTCCGGCACGGCGGTCTGGCCATTCACGGCGGCCTGTTGGGAGGAGTCCTGGCAGGTTTCCTTTATGTGAGAAAACATAACCTGAATTTTTGGCGATGGGGAGATGTTTTGGCGCCGTCCGTTATTCTCGGACAGGCGATTGGCCGCTGGGGCAATTTCATTAACCAGGAGGCTTTCGGCGGTCCGGTTGCCAGGGAGTTTATCAGCCGGTTTCCCGGTTTTATTCAAAAGCAGATGTTTATCAACGGTCAATACTACCATCCGGCTTTTTTATACGAATCATTATGGAACCTGCTAGTTTTTATTTTTTTAATGATTTACCGCAGGCGGGCAGAATTGCCTGGTCAAATCCTGCTGGCCTACATCGCCTTGTATTCCGCCGGCCGCTTTTTTATCGAAGGAATGCGTACCGACAGCCTGATGCTGGGACCGTTCCGGGCGGCCCAAGTGGTCAGTTTAATCTTAATTGCCGCGGCAATCGGATTATATGTCAGAAAAAAACAAGAAAAACATAATATTCGGCAGGAGGAGAATAATAAATAATAACAGGTACTCAGGAGTCAGAATTCAGGATAAAACTCAAGGAGATTCTTTTATTCTGACTTCTGACTCCTGACTACTGACGAATGGAGGGTTGAAGATTTTGATTTCCGGTCTTTTCGAGCACAGGGGAAGCGCGTTGCTGTCACGCGAGCAGGCTTCTTTTTTTATCCGGGACGCCCAGAACGGCACTGTGGAAATGGGCAAACTGCTTCAACAGATAGCTTCTGCCGGCCATCCCGATATTTCTCAACAATGCGCCCGGCTTTTGCAGCTTAACGATCAAGTGGGCGATGTTCTGCAGCAGGTGCAAAAATCCTTGAAATAACTTGAAATAAGTCGACGCGCCGGCCAGTTATATTTGACAAGATTAGAATAAACAAGTAAACTAGACCTTTAGCATAACTGTCGTAACTATAGGCGGGTTATATAGAGGTCTTTTTGTTTCGATTATCGCCGGGCAGGGAGAGGATTCAGTTGCTGGTTTTTCTAGGCGCGGTATTAATGGTGGTATTAGCGGAAATGGGCGATAAAACACAATTGCTGGCGATGGCGTTTGCCACTCGGTTTCCGGCCAGGACCGTCCTCTGGGGGGTGCTTGTCGCCACGCTGCTCAACCACGCTTTGGCAGTCGCTCTGGGGACTTACCTGGGAGCGTCGTTCAATATGAAAGCCATCCAGGTAATTGCCTCTGCCTCATTTATATTATTCGGCTTATGGACGATTAACGGGGATCATTTAAGCGGCGAGGAGAAAAGAACAACTTCATGGGGACCGGTGGCGACGGTGGGGGTCGGCTTCTTTTTCGCGGAAATGGGTGATAAGACCCAGTTGGCTACCGTCGCGCTGGCGGCAAAATACAACGCCCCGGTGGCGACTCTCATAGGCACGACGACCGGCATGCTGATCGCGGACGCCATCGGGATTTATATCGGGGTTCTGGCGGGTAAAAGAATCCCGGAGAAGTTCATAAAATGGATTTCGGCATTGATATTTATCGCTTTCGGCTATATCGGTTTGTATGCATCCGTGCCGCGCGAATTTATTACCGCGCCCTATGTCGGCGGGCTTATCTTATTAACTGTTCTCGCTATATGGATAACCGCGAAAGCAGGCAGGTCCCGCTAATTTTTTTCAGGTTTTGCAATGTTTTGCAATATTGAGGCATTCCTTATTATATACATCTAAAACATACCGGTTCTTCCTACGATAACTATCGCAACAAAAGCTATTCAATCCACTGTCCACGTGGTATAATATCAATGCTTGACCCGGCAATCCCAGTGATGCAATATGCTTAATTTTGGCAGTGATAATTTGATGGGGTTTTTGTAGAATATCGGGTAATAGGGCATCTTTGTCTGAAGATTAAGGACAAGCTTGAGGAGACGAATTCTAGTAGGCAGATCTAATGAATGTAATTTTGCAGTTATGTATGCAATGATGCATTATCTGGTGACGGTAAGGAACGGCTCCGGGTTAATTTACAGGCACAAATCGCCTGGCATGGTTATTGCATATTTAAATATGCCAGGTGTATTTTGTATTTTGTGATAAGGAAGGGGGTTTTCTGGAACAATATTAGCAGTGGGCGGTTTATTTCCGCTGAAGTAGTTGTTTTAGAGATGAAGGGTTTATTGAGGGTAAAGATTGAAAGAATTTATTAAAAACAAACTGAAAGGAGTTCTTTATCATGAGTGTAGCTGTTAACGCCCCGATGGCTGGTAAACTGATTTCTGTCGATGTGAAGGTAGGCGACGCGGTTAAAAAAGGCGATCCCGTTGCTACTGTTGAAGCCATGAAAATGCTTATTAAAGTATTTGCCCCGTCCGACGGAACTGTCGCTTCGATTGACGCTGAACCCAATACAAACGTTGATCCGGCCAAAGCGATTATTACGCTGGGATAATTTTTATTCGATTTTGTTTGGACAAAGGGAAATGGTGCCGGTCGTCACTGGAGTTGCTTTATTTCAGGCAAACCCTTGAAGGCGGCCGTCAACATTATTATTTTTATTCGTTAATTGTATACTGTATAAATGCAGAATTTCTTGTTGGTTATATTTGCATGATAGTTTACAAAAATATGAAAGGGGGCAAGTAAAAGTGTTGGAAACATCTATTCAAATTGCCCTGATGTCTTACGGTATGTTGGCCGTAATCGGTTTTGTAGTAGCTTTTCTGATCAAGGGAATGTCTATATTTTTGAAAGCAAAATAATCATAGGCTCTCGGCATTAGATGGGAGGAATCATTAAATCTGGAATAAAGCAACTGGAAATTCTGGCATGCCAGGCTAAAAAGACTGTCCTTTTCACGACATTCCTAAAAATGGGCATGGCAAAGAAG
>NZ_JAKNBL010000047.1 GCF_022410535.1 Pelotomaculum terephthalicicum JT | reverse complement strand
TCAGATCCGAATTCCCAATTGGATGCGGATTTAAAAAAAATTCCTCTATGGTAAGTAGGAGGAATTCAATAACGATGGTTCAAGCAAAGCCTTGTGCCATCTGCCTCGGCGAATGCCGAGAGGCTATCTATTAGATAAGGAGGCTGTGTCCAATGAGAGTCGAGACGACATTATGATGAAGAATTCAAGCGCAATGCTGTAGAACTGACCTACAACAGCGGAAAAACAGTCAACCAGGTGGCTCGGGACTTGGGAATCAACGTCAATATGCCCGGCAGGGGGCGGAGAGAACTGGCGAGCTATAATGATCGGGCCTTTCCCGGTATGGGGAAGCAAAGACTGGGCACCGATCTGGAAGAAGAGAACCGCCGTCTCAAAAAAGAGCTGGCAATCGCCCGGGAGGAACGGGACATCTTAAAAAAAGCCATGGCCATCTTCTCAAAGACACCGAAATGATCTATCGGTTCATCCGGGAGCACACGGGCAAGTTCCGTGTCGAGACGATGTGTCGAGTTCTAAAGGTATCCCGGACAGCATATTACCGCTGGATCGCCAGACCCGTGAGCCAGCGCAAAAAGCAGGATGAAATTATTAAGGAGCAGATCGTGAAGATCTATAACGAGAGCCGTAAGACCTACGGCAGTCCCCGTATCCGCCGGAAGCTGGACAAGCAGGGCATTCACTGTGGCAAAAAGAGAGTCGAACGGCTAATGAGAGAAACCGGCATCCAGGCTATCCAAAAGTACAAATTTAAGGTCACCACTGACTCTAAGCACAATCTGCCGGTGGCACCGAATATCCTGGACAGAAACTTCAACGCCGGTAGCCCCAACATGAGTTGGGTGACAGACATAACATATATCAACACCAATGAGGGCTGGCTGTACCTGGCGGCGTTCATGGACCTCTGCTCCAAGAGGATCGTGGGCTACTCAATGCAGAAGTACCTGACCGGGAACTGGTTATTGAGGCCCTGAATATGGCCATCACCAACCGTCATCCTGGCCGGGGGCTGATCATTCACTCCGACCGTGGTAGCCAGTACGCAAGTTTTGATTATCAGCAGTTGCTCTGGCAACATGGATTTATTTGCTCCATGAGCCGCAAGGGCAACTGCTGGGATAACTCTCCCATGGAGAGCTTCTTCAAAACATTGAAGATGGAACTCGTATACCATCGTCATTATAAAAGCCGTTCAGAAGCGAAGCTGGAAATCTTCGAATATATCGAGGTTTTTTACAATCGGTTCAGGCTACATTCAGCAATCGGATATGAGACCCCGGAAAACTACGAGAACCAGAGAAAAGTTGCTTAAGTTTGTGTCCAAATAACCGAGGGAAGTCCAAAACATTGTTAACCCCTCACAAAAGAAAAACAAAAGAGCCTCGCGGCTCCAAAAAAGATTTTTACGTAATTTAAATAATTTCTGTTGACATTACGTAAATTACGTAATATAATATAACCATAGAAAGGAGGTAATTATAAACAATGAAACGGCGGGACTTGATAAAAATACTAGAAGCCAACGGCTTCCGCAAAATAAGAGACGATGGTAAACACACCATTTACAAGGCTTCCGACAAGCGGGCCGTACAAGTCCCGAGACACCGCGAAATCAACGAAAACACGGCCAGACAAATCCTAAAGGACGCGGGGTTGAAATAAAAACGCCGCCTTTGGGTGTTATATAAAACCAAACAAGAAAGGAGTTAAACCGATGGAATATATTTTTCCGGCCATCTTCGAGCAAAACAGCGACGGTAGTTATACGATTACCTATCCCGATTTACCGGGTTGTGTCAGTGAAGGCAAATCTCTAAGCAACGCTATGGATATGGCGCAAAGCGCATTGACACAATGGGTTGAATATTTACTGGACGAAAAAGAAAATATTCCAAATGCCAGCAACATAAAAAATATCAAGCCCTTGAATAATCAATTCGTGAATCTTGTTCGGGCTGAAATACGTGACAACCGCGCAGTACGCCGTACAGTCAGTATTCCCGGATGGTTGGACACAAAAGCCGCCGATGCCGGCATCAGTTTATCAAAAGTTCTCCAGGAAGCTCTAAAAGAAAGACTTGGAGTATAAGCAGTCTTAAACGGGCTGCTTCTTTTTTGCAAAAGAAAAGAGCCTGAAGGCTCCCTAATTTATAAGCGTAAATCCTTATTTTCATATCTTTTGTGTATATCGATTAATTCATCATATGAAAATCTCTTTCCAGGATATTTTAATATATACGAAACCATATCGTTTGTTAAACTATAAATACCAATGGCAATCTTTTTAAACTTTTCTGCAAATTCTTTTAACGAAACAATTACATATTACCATATGTCTTATCATAAACCACTAACTCATTAGCCCTAAAATCCATGGCACGGGTTGCTCTTTTTGTTAGTTGATCGACCGTCAAACCTGTTTTATCTACACTGATTCCAAAATGCTTAACACACTCACTACCAACATTAATATTTTTACCATTCCATTTGTTAAAAATATAAAAAACCCATCTGGTTGGTTGACCACAAAGTGTACATGGAGTCCTTTTATCTTCAAGGTCATCAACAGGATGCTGCGGATTCCCCTCCCATTCTACCGTTGCTTGCCCAATTACTTTATTTAACATATTGTCAAAAAATCTTTGATAGTCGATGGAAAGACTATCAATAAGTTCTTCTGTTATCCTTTGGTTGGATTTTAATAAATCATGGAACCATGGATAATCTTCAATAACTTGACTATTTAGCAGTAACGTGCGCTCTTTATTCTTTAATCGAAGTTTACCCTGTGCCATTTATTGCCCCCGTATCCTATTTTGTCATCATAATTCTACAAACGGAATACTTTTCCTTCTGGCAAGCAAATCCCTTTACTTATAGTTTGCAATCGTATGGCAAGCTGTATTTTTTTCTCTGCACGCTTGATGTAGCTTTGGACTGATGCCTTAGAACAACCCAATAACTGGGCAGCTTGTGAGAAAGAATATCCTCTTCCGCGAACCAATTCATAAGCATCCTTTTCAAGAGGGGTCAAAGATTTTGTAAGTTTATCTAACAGGTCCAACATCCATTCAGGGGCAGCTTCAGCGGGTTCTCTATTCTGGATATACCTGGCCATCTCAAGCGGATCAACTGGCACTTCCCGTTTTGCCTGACTCCAGCGGACCACAATCCACTTTGTTCCAGGTATATGCCCCGTTTCCATAAGCTTAATTGTCCACTCAGTATCCGAGATTATACTGCCACGAATCAAAGGATTTACCTTACTTTCGCGAAACTCTCTCAGTGATTCTTATATTCTCGGATCAAGTCTTCCACCCTTGCCACCCCCTTTTCTTGAATAAAAAAGAGGCCTAAGCTTTATCGCTTAGACCTCCAGTTTTTCTGGCCAAGGTCTGGATAGCTGTCAATAGCTTCAGAAAGCACACCTTGGCAACCCAAGTAAACAGAACTGCATACAAAAGCTGGATAAAAAAACCGGGGGGAGTTCCACCGGTTTTTAAACTAAAATCTAATAATATTGTTTGGAATTTTTACTGTACCACAGGCAATGTTTTGTATTTATGTTATCTTGCGGCATTAAATAAATTAAACATTGAAGCAACAGATGATGGAGTTAGCTGCTGTATGTTAGCACCACATTGCGGGCTGTTGGTGCCCAGACATTGCCCTGATGAGAGATTTTGCAACAGACTTGACAGCCCAGCTTGCTGTTGCGCGTTAGTGCCACATTGCGGGCTGTTGGTGCTCAAACATTGCCCCGATGCGCAATTTTGCAACAAACTTGACAGCCCAGCTTGCTGTTGCATATTAGTGCCACATTGCAGGCTGTTGGTGTTAAAGCATTGCCCTGATGCGCAATTTTGCAACAAATCTGCCGGCGATGCAGCACTAGCGCTAGCCAGTACACCAAAAAGCAATAAGAGACAAGGTGCGATTACAAAAAGGATACGTTTGATTCTGACCATATTCTTTTCCCCTTTCTTTTGTCGCCTCCGAGGTTAGCTGACGGGTTCGGTTAAAGAAACCCTACCCAAGTTCACCATTAATAATGGTAACTTGGGATTCACCCCCACGAATGGTTCCCCCGTACCCAGTTGATTAATTTCTGGGATTCGGCAAATATATAGTCAGCTGTGGTTGAGTATACTATACTTCACGATTCAATAGCAAAATTAAGATATCCTCCTTAGTTACTGTTTAAACGACAGAGGCGAAGTATGCTAATAATAAAATATCTTTACTAAATATCAAAATAACAAGGGTTTATATTCCATCATCATATCTCATACCCTCCCGCCTTATTCATTGCACCTAAGTATCATAAAAATGGCAACCGGCGCTAACGTGGCATATAATAAAATAAAAAGCACGAGTGAGTATTATTTGGAGGCTAACACATTGGATAACGTAGACGACTATTACCTTAATCCAAATATAGACGGTAGTTTGCAGGACTATTTTGATCGTGTCCTGGGAGTTGATAAAATTTTTAAACCGCCAAAATTAAACGTAACAAAGTTAACTCTAATAGCTGTCCTAGACTGTATTGACGCTGCAATCGATTACCACAATAAAATTAATTTCCTGCTTTTATCAAAAATGATCATGGAATTAAAAACATGAATATGAACAGCGGACAATTTCTTTAGCCTTTCACCGGCTGAATGCCTGTCCAATCCGACGGAAGGGCCTAGCGCGGCTGAAATTCAGTTCTTTCTATGCAGAGCGGACTGTTCATCCCTGGTGAATTAACTATCGTTGACACATTATAAGCAGTTAAGATACCTTTATATGGCCGCAGCAGTTCTCTTGCCCTTACACGTTCCGCTTTCAGCCATGCTTTGTATTCACTCTCCCCGGCCAGTATCACAGGCATCCGGTCATGAATGTCTCTCATCAACGCGTTGGCCGCGGTGGTAATGATGCTGCAGGAATTAATGATTTTGCCGTCAGGCGCCTTCCAGCAGTCCCAGATGCCCGCGAAGGCAAAAAGCGACTTGCCCGGCAGGGTGATATACATTGGGGCCTTCTTGCCTCCCTCCCTGCGCCATTCAAAAAAACCGTCGGCTGGAACCAGGCAGCGCCGGCGCATAAAGGCATCCCTGAAAGCGGGTTTCTGCTCGACTGTCTCCGCCCTGGCGTTAATCATCTTGTAGCCGGCTTTCTTATCTTTAGACCAGCGGGGAACCAACCCCCAGTGCATCAAGGAGACTTTTCTCACTCCGGAATTATTGATAATCACCGGTATATCGGCGCCCGGCGCAATATTATATTGTGGGGTGTGCTCAAAGCTTTCCTCAAGCATAAAGTGAATTCTCAGTTCGTCCGATTCGGTCGATAGAGTAAAACGTCCACACAAGTCAGGACACTCCAATCTATTATTAATCAAGTATCCAGCATTCAGGAGCCAGAACTCAGAATATTCGGAGAGAAAGCTATTTCTGACTTCTGTAATCCTAGACTCAGGCATTCACAATAATCTTTCTCTCAACCTGGTGTAGCGTTTTTGGGGTTTATTATTTCTAACGGCTATAGCCAACGCCTTTTTGCTGCCAACAATTATTACCAGTTCTTTCCCCCTGGTGATTCCGGTATAAATCAGATTTCTCTGGAGAAGCATATAGTGTTGAGTCATAACCGGGATAATTACAGCCGGGTATTCACTGCCCTGAGATTTATGAATGGAGATGGCGTAGGCCGCCACCAACTCGTCTATTTCCGCAAACTCGTAAACAACCACCCTTCCGTCAAAATCCACCTGGATTTCCTGTTCTTCTTGATCAATGGAAACAACACGCCCCATATCCCCGTTAAACACTTCTTTGTCGTAATTGTTCGTCATCTGCATCACCTTGTCGTTTACCTTAAAGGTTTTGTAACCTTTTATTGTTTTACTCTCGTTGGGATTCAACAATTCCTGCAGCTTGACGTTCAGGTTCGCCACGCCGAGTTCGCCCCGGTGCATGGGGGTTAGGACCTGAATGTCTTTTACCGGGTGATAGCCGAAACTTTTGGGTACATGCTCCCCGCAGAGCGCCAAGATCTTTTGCAGGGCTTTTTCCGGATCGTCTTCCGAAACAAAATAAAAATCGGTTTTGTCACCGGCCTGCGGTCTGCGTATATCCGGAAACTTGCCCTGGTTAATCATATGCGCGTTGACAATTATCCTGCTCTCCCTGGCCTGCCTGAATATCTCGTCAAGGACTGTCACCTGAAATTCGCCGGAATCGATCATGTCTCTTAAAACACTCCCCGGACCTACCGAGGGAAGCTGGTTGATATCACCGACCAGAATGAAAACAGCATGCGCGGGAATTGCTTTAACAAGGTGATACATCAGGACAGTATCAATCATGGAAGACTCGTCCACAACGACTACATCGGCTGCCAGGGGCAATTCCTGGTTCTTTTGAAAACCGCCTTGATGCGGACTGTATTCGAGCAGCCGGTGAATCGTCCTGGCCTCGTTCCCGGTCGCTTCCTGCATCCGCTTGGCCGCCCGGCCGGTGGGAGCCGCCAGCAGGACTTTCAGCTGCATAGCCTGAAAAATCTTAATGATAGCCCGGATAATAGTTGTTTTCCCGGTGCCGGGACCGCCGGTGATAATGGAAATTTTGCTCCGTGTGGAGGAGATAACCGCCTCTTTTTGCTTATCAGCCAGTTGAATATTTAATTGCGCCTCCACCCAGGCTATCGCTTTTTCGGGGTTTATGGGGCGAATGGCGGACGGTTCCGACTTCAATAACAAAAGCCTTTTGGCCAGTCCGGCCTCAGCCGTGTAAAGCGGCGGCAAATACACGGCATTGTGGTCATCTTTAACATCCCGGTTTTGTTCCGATGGCTCTTCCGCGACCAGCCGCCTCTCTTCAATCAGCTTTGCCATGGCGTTGACCACCACGTTTTTGCTGACCTGAAGCATCTCCACGGCTTTGTTTGAGAGAGGCTCAAAAGGATAATAGACATGCCCGTCCGCCATGAGCTCATTTAGAACATAAATGACGCCCGCTTCAGCGCGCATTATGGAGTTGGGGTCAATTCCCATGCTCCTGGCAATCCGGTCGGCGGTAATAAACCCGATACCGTAGATATCGGAAGCCAGCCGGTAGGGATTGCTCTTCACGGTCTCAATGGACGCACTCCCGTATTTCTTGAATATCTTTGCGGAATATGTGGCGCTGACCCCGTGGCCCTGGAGAAAAACCATGATCTCCTTGATTTCTTTTTGCTCTTCCCAGGCTTTTGTAATCATGGCGACCCGCTTTAAGCCGATACCATTCACTTCGGTCAGTTTATCGGGAGCGCCTTCAATGACATCAAGGGTATCCAGCCCGAAAACCCTGACAATGCGCCTGGCCATAACGGGGCCGATACCCTTGATCAGCCCTGAACCAAGATATTTCTCAATACCGTTAACAGTGGCGGGAACGATAGTTTCAAATTTCTCGACCTTAAACTGTTCACCGAATTTTTTATTGTGCTCCCATTGGCCGGTAAGTTTTAAGGATTCACCGGGATTGATGCCGGCTAAGTTCCCGACAACCGTGGTTAGTTCTTTTTTGCCTTTTTCCTGAAGCCTGGCTACAATAAATTGAGTATCCTCGTTAAGATATACTATTCTTTCCAGGAAACCGTAAATAATCATCATACCATTGACAACCCCCATACACCATTGACAACCCCTATACCACAGCCGGGCAATAGATGATTTACCTTTAGATGTATTTCAGTTTTATCAAGGAATCCTTCAGCTTTTGATATGTAACCGCCAACGATTCGGAAATTACCCTCACGTCTCCGAACACCGGCATAAAATTGGTGTCTCCACCCCAGCGGGGAACAACGTGAATATGGACGTGGCCAGGCACGCCCGCGCCGGCGATTCTACCGATATTGGCCCCGATATTAAACCCGTCCGGATTGAAAGCGCGCAGCGCTCCAACCATTTTCTGGGTATTCTTAAAAAGCTCCAACATTTCTTCTTCGGTTAATTCTTCAATTTCTCCAACATGCCTCTTGGGTACGACCATCACATGCCCGTTGGTGTAAGGATACCGGTTCATCACCACAAACGTCTTCTCTCCCCGCCATAGAACCAAGTTTTCCCCGTCCTGATCAGATTCCAAGATCCCGCAAAAGACACACTTGTCCCCGTGGTCCCCGCCAATGTAGACACTGCGCCACGGCGCCCATATTTGTTTCATCTCATTCGCTCCTTATCTTTGATTAAAAAAAAAATAATCTAAAATAATATCGTCCCTTAAAACTAAATTATATATTTTATATTGAACTTTCGTAAACAAACTTATGAAAAACAACAAAAAAAGAAAACAGCCGGGAATTTTGCCGGCTGTTTCCGCAAGTTTAAGCCTGAGAACCATCTCTCCGGTTTCCTTTCCTGGATACCGGGGTCAGCTGCACACGCTCTCTCAGAAAACCTGATTCAGTCACAAATAATACAAGCGAATTCAGCAGAATTCCAGCTCTCTCACTAAATAATTGGGTTGATATTAAGTTTTATTTTATTATATATTTACCGTACAATTTCTTAGAGCCAGGGGTAGCATGTGTTTTACCTGGCACATGCAATCTCTTAATTATCTGTATTGCTTCTTCAGGAGTACTTGCATTCGCTAATAACCCTTCGTCCCGGTAAAAATCAAATGTAGTACCCACGTCGGCACCCAGCAAGATTACTTTTTTCCTGTTTTTTAAGGCGAGTGCAATTTCTGAAACCGTTCCGGCCTTGCCGGGCAGGGCCACAACGATGTCGCTGGAAAGCGCATTGATGTAATTGCGTCCGTCGCCCATTCCCGTGGCAATAACCACGTCAATATAGTCAGAAGCCGCGCCTCCGTCTTTTCCGGGCAACACGCCCACGGTCAGCCCGCCGTTTTCCCTGGCGCCCTTTGCCGACGCTTCCATAACACCGGCCGGCCTCCCGCCGTTAAGAAGCACCCAGCCTTCTTTTGCGATGAGTTCCCCGAGGTGGTAAGCCAGCCGGTAAATTTCCGGTGCTAATTCTTCACCACCGCCCATGACGCCTACAATAAATTTGCGAATTCCAGCCGACTTCCCTTCACATAGATTACCTTTATTAAGTTAAAAGCTCTTCAGCTTTTTCCGGCGTTGCCATATGCTCAGGCATATTGATCCAGGTAATGTTCAATATACTGCCGCACTTTTGCCGCCGGCTTATAGACACCGAAGTGCCCTTCACACAAGATATCAGCCTTCAGGTCGATTAACTTTTTCATTGAAGTGATCCACTTCTTAATATCCGAACCCCAGGACGCGTTAAAAGGCCCGTGGATGTCCTGACCGAACAGAATCCTGCCGCCGTTGAGGTCAATATAAGGGCTGATCCCGCCGGGAGTGTGCCCCGGGGTGAACAGGCAGTGAAGGGTCAGTTCCCCGATTGTTATATCCTGCTTTTCACCCTTCAGAATAACGTCGACGTTGACGGGCTGGTAATTTACCCTGTAATACGATGCCGCTGTCAAATGGGCCAGACCTTTGGAAATAGCGTCCAAATCCAGCGCGTGCCCCACTATCTTCGCACCGAGCGACTGGAAGTGGCTCAGGCCGCCAATATGGTCGATATGCCCGTGAGTGGCGATTACATACTTCAATAAGGAAGGGTCAAACCCCAGTCTTTTTATATTGTCCAATATCGACCGGCATGAATAACCGAGGCCGGCATCAATCAGGGCCAGTTCGCTGCCGCCGTCGACAAGGTAAACACAACAATCTCTCATATCGGTTAATTCCTGTCCGCCCACGAGGTAAACACCGTCAACAACTTTTTGCGGTTTTTGCATTTCGGCTCCTCCCTTCAACCGTAAATTAGGAAAGGGGACACACCTCTCTTTTGAGCCATACTCTGGGGCCGAGGAATGTCCTCCCTATTAAGAAGGGGTCACACCTCTTTAAAAGCCTTACTCCGGAGTCGGAGGGGTGTCCCCCGCCAGGGCACGCTCCAGGATATCATACATGCGGTTCACCATGTCACGCGGGTCGGTCATTAGCCCGGCGGAAATCAAGGCGTTGTCGTAGATCTGCTCCGCCGCCAGGCGGGCAAATTTTTCATCTTTTTCACGCAACGCGGCTAAGCGTTTGATTAATTCATGCCGCGGGTTGATCTCCAGCATCTTCCTGCCAATGGCGCCCAGGTCTTTGTTTACCGCCTGCATCACCCGCTGCATGCTGCTGGTCATCATGCCGTCCTGATTCAGAATGACTGCGGGGCTGTTGATTAAACGGGTGGATTCCTTGACTTCAGTAACTTTATTCCCCAGTATTTCTTTCAGCCATCCTGTCAACGATTGCACTGTTTCATGATCAAGCTGCTCCCCGTCAGGCTTCTCGTCCAACGCGGGAAGATCCAGCCCGGCCTGATCAGCGGACACCAGTTTCTTTTCCTCATAATCCATCAAATTGCTCAGAACAAAGTCGTCAACAGGCTCATGCGTGTAGATAACTTCCAGGTCACGGGCCCGGAAAACCTCCAGATAAGGACCGGCTTCAATAATTTCCCGGGTGGGACCGTTAATGTAATATATGTCTTTTTGCCCTTCTTTCATTCGCTGCGTGTAATCCGCCAGCGATATTAACTTACCCGGCTCTGATTTGGACGACTCGAACCGCAACAGCTTGGCCAGCTCATCCCGGTAGGTGTAGTCGCTGGAAACCCCTTCTTTAATAAAGAAGCCGAATTGTTTCCAAAACTCTTCATACTTGTCCGGGTCGGCTTTTGCCTGCTCGTTGAGAAACCTGAGGAACCGGCCGGTTACAGCCCTGCGCAGCCGGGACATCAGGGTGCTGTCCTGCATGGTTTCACGGGAGATGTTTAGCGGGATGTCCTCACTGTCTACTACGCCCTTTACAAAACGCAGCCATTCCGGCAGGATCCCTTCAGCTTGCTGCTGGATTAAGATTTTACGGCAGTAAAGATTGACACCGGGCTCCGTCCGGCTGAAACCATAACGCTCAAAATTCTGCTTCGGCACAAATAAGAGAGCGTTGATGGCCAGCGGCGCGTCGGCGGAGAAATGCAGACGGTAAAGCGGCTCATCGTATGCGTTCGCGATAAACTTGTAAAACTCGTTATATTCTTCTTCCTTGATCTCGTTTTTATTTCGTGTCCAGATCGCCTGAACGGTGTTGATCTGCTCGCCATTAACACGGATCGTAAAAGAGACGAAGCTGGAGTATTGCTTGATGATCCGTTTAATGACCTCGACTCCGGCAAATTCGTGGGCGTCATCTTTAAGCTCCAGGATGATTTTAGTGCCTCGCGGCAAATCCGTTGCCGCACCGACGGTATAATTGCCAATGCCGTCTGAAACCCACTCGCAGCCAGCCGCTTCAGGTTGATACGAACGTGACAGCACCCGGATTTTCTTGGCTACCATAAACGCGGCGTAAAATCCCACACCGAACTGGCCGATCAGGTTCAAATCTTTTTGATTGGCTTCAGCCATTTGCCGGATAAAAGCTTTTGAACCTGAGTGCGCTATGGTACCCAGGTTTTCAATCAATTCCTCCCTGGTCATGCCGATACCGGTATCGGTTATGGTCAGAGTGTGCTCCTTGTCATCCAGCTCGATGGTGATTTCGAGCGGGAGTTCCCCATCTTTGACGTTCTTGTTGGTTAGATTTTCGTACCGGAATTTCTCCAGGGCGTCGGCAGCGTTGGAGATTAACTCACGCAGAAATATTTCGCGGTCTGTGTAAAGCGAATTCACGACAATATCAAGGATTTGCTTTACTTCTGCTTGAAATTCCCTGGTTTCATAAGTATTTTCCCCGGTTGACACCGACATCTGAAAAGACACCTCCACTTAAGTTCTTATTCTATAATGATCATGTCAACAAATCTGACCAAATAAAATTTTACCACATAAAGCATTTAATAATAAAGACTGGCCGCATATTTTATTACCTCATGTCACGGTCAGGGATTTTGGAGCCTGCTGTAGACACCGGCCGGTCAGGCTCTTAAAATGAACTGATATCATCGTTCTGGGATTGGTGTACTCATTTGGATAACAAGGTGAGCGGAGGACAATCCCGCTTGTGGTTGTTCGGGCTGGTCAACTTTTTACTCAGCTTTGCCTTCAAGGCTCCATTATCTTTATTCCCCTGCTCGGCAGCCTAATTGCCCAGGGATGGGGTTATCGCGGGGTAATGTTTTTCGCAGCAGCCCTGGGTGTGGCGGGAATGATGGCAGCCGTGCCGGCCGGCGGGAAACGGCGGACCGGCGACGGCCTTAATGGCAACTAATATTTTATCAAGAGCAGTCATTTAAGCCTCCCCCGGCGCATATGAAATCTATGTAAACACTACGGTGGAGGTGAAGATACTGTTTTTTATCACGGATAAAATCGTTTTCGGCATGGCGGGCATCAGGGTGCTGTCCGCTACTATCGAATTTACGGCGGCCATGCTCATGCTGAAGTACGGGCAGGTGGAAACCGCGTTTAAAATTAATGCCGCGCTGGCACTGGTGGGTCCCACGGTGTTAATCGCCGTAACTAGCCTTGGCTTGATCGGCCTCGCCGGAAAAATATCTCCGGCCGGCATGGCAACAGTCATACTCGGGGTATTCTTGATTTTTATCGGGATCAATAAGATCTAAAAAGCCGCCGTCAGTCGGCTCAGCCCAGCGCGTTGACAAAAAATTCCGCCACCAGAACTGCTATTTTCTCCTCACAACCCCACCAGAAATGGTCAACGCCGGGAATCACCTCAACGGTCTTTGGCTCGCTCATTTTAGCGGCTTCCTGCAAAACCAGGTTAGGAGAAACAACATCGTCTTCCGAGCCGCAGATAATTAATTTCGGCTTCACGCAGTCAGTCAGAACACCCGGCGGAATAACCGGAGACACACCGGCGATTGCTTTGATTGCGTCGCTGCCGCCGCCCACCGGCAAAGCTATTTTTCCACCAAATGAGTAACCCATGATGCCGACCCGGTCGGAGTCGATTTCTTCTTGTTGAACAAGAAAAGACAACGCAGACCGGGCATCGTCCTGCTCCGGTACGCCTCCGCCAAAAAACCCCTGGCTCCGGCCGACACCGCGGGAATTGTAGCGCATGCCGGCGATTCCCTTCTCGGTAAGCGCCCAACTAACCGCCATGATTATATTATTGCTCATGTCGCCACCGTAACGCGGGTCGGGATGGCAAAGCACCACCCCCGGACATGGGCCGCCACTTATGTCCGGCATATCCAGACAGGCTTCCAGTAGCAAGCCGTTATTATCCAATGTCGTTTTTATTTTTCTCATTGTTATCAATCATTCCTTTCGCTTCGCTCAAGGCACAAAACGGGATGAAACCGTTGCCCTTGAGCTTTTTCTATTTTAAAACTATCTTGTTGGGATTACAGGCAACTACAAATCACGGGGAGGTGAGTGCGCTGCTCCTTTGGAAGTAGACCGCATTGTTATATGTGTAGATTGCCTTACCGAGCACAAATAAGTGTGACGCAAGAGCACGTAGACTTATCTTTGTATAAACAACTCGTTTATTGCTGGGCAGTCAGTCAATGCCTGTTTTTCTCAATAATCTATTTTGAAGAAGGGAGATTTAATGTTAAAAATCATTTATCCCATTTGTTGCGGCATTGATGTTCACAAGAGGTTTCTTGTTGCCTGCATTGCCACTACCAACAACCAAGGAGTTACCACTTACAAATCCAGCCGCTTTTCCACCTATACCAATGATCTGCGAAGAATCTCAGCGTGGCTTACGTCCAATTCCTGCACCCAGGTTTGCATGGAGTCTACTGGCAAGTATTGGATCCCTGTCTATAACATTTTAGAACCCACCTGTAAAATAACCTTAGCCCATCCCAAGTATGTCAAAGCCATTCGCGGTAAAAAGACAGATAAAAAAGATGCTAAATGGATTGCGGACTTGTTCAAGCACGATCTGGTTGCCGGAAGTTTTATGCCGTCTCTTCTTATTCGTCAATTGCGTGACTTGATGCGTTACCGTTTTAAGCTTACAAACTTTAAGTCCAGCGAGAAAAACCGGATTCAAAATTGTCTTACTGTATCAAATATTCAGCTCGCCAACGTGGTATCTGATACTTTCGGTAAGAGTTCAATGAACATTATTGACTACTTGCTTGAAAATCCTGATGACAAGGATTTCGATTTTATTCCGCTTCTTCATGGCTCTATGATGCATAAAGCAGATAATATCCGGCTTGCCCTCGACGGGATCATTACTCCTGAACAACGCCAAAAAATGAATATTATCCTGAAGCATTATGACGAATTGGAAAAGTGCAAGTCCAATCTTGAATCCTTGATTCTTTCGCTGGCGGAGCCTTTTGCTAAGGAACTATCTTTGGTGTTGACTGTTCCAGGTATCAAGAATCTTTTCTCTGCTATCGGAATTATTTCAGAGATCGGCGTTGATATGTCTGTGTTCCCGACAGCCAAACACTTATGTTCCTGGGCAGGTGTGACTCCTCAAAACGACGAGAGTGCCGGCAAGAAACATTCTGTCCGTATTTCCCGTGCCGGTGTTTACATCAAACCACTTTTGGTACAGTGCGCCAACGCTGTTGTTAAAAGTGATAAACACCCTGAAATCAAAGGTCGCTATTTATCCATCAAGAAACGACGTGGTCATAAGCGTGCTATTATAGCAGTCGCCCGTATGCTGCTTACCGCCATATACCATATACTGAAAAATGGTGAACCTTACAATCCAGTGCTTTACAAAAGAGTGGAAGTCATGCCCCGGACCCGCCGGATCACTGTAGAGCAAGCCGTTATATTGGCTCAAAGACACGGATATTCTGTAATTACAGTTTAATTCCTTTCTTTAATCTCTTTATTTACTTTTTCAAAGACCGTCTTCTGGATGGTTTGTTTACTATACTCTTTTTTAATCTGTACTAACATAGCTCATCGTTTCAGACTTTTCATCTCCTTAACCGGTATTGCTTAATGAATATTATACCAACACTGTGAAAAATTGGCTATTCATTCGATTAGCCCTTGAATTCCTCGTTATATTTTAGTACTATGAATTTAATAATACCAGTATAAATTAACATTATTGGGAGTTGGAAAATATGCCGGATTACACAATGATTGATTTGCCTCCGATATTAAATTTAATTTTCTATCCGCGTAAAGATTTTAGCCCGTGCCCGGAAAACGCTTTTGATCTGGACGTGCCTGTGGATAAAGATATTTCCGTATCAATCCGCTTTTACACCGGCGGCGTCAACCAGCCCTGGATTTTATACTTTCACGGCAACGGGGAAGTGGTCAGCGACTACGACGAAATCGCGCCTGCATACAACGATCTAGGGCTGAACATAGTAGTGGCGGACTACCGCGGATATGGCGCCAGCGGAGGCACCCCTTCTTTTACCAACGCATGCAATGACGCTAAATCCATATTTAAAGCTGTCACAAGCGAACTGTCCAACCGTGGCTTTCAGCAAGAATTATGGATTATGGGCAGGTCTTTAGGCAGCATTTCCGCCCTGGAGCTGGCTAACGAATACCCCGGTTTAATCAAGGGTATGATTGTCGAAAGCGGTTTCGCCAACGTGGTCAAAGTCATGAAACACCTTGACCATTTCCCCAGGGAAGTTACCCTGCACCAGCTTGATCAGGAATGCCTGGACTTGGTTAAAAACATTTCCATACCCGTTCTGGTCATCCATGGGCAGGACGACTGCATTGTTCCATATGAAGAAGCCCTAGACTTATACGAAAACTTAGGAACAGCCCGCAAGAAGCTGGTTACCATCCCTAACGCGGGCCATAACGACATAATGTACGTGGGCTTAAGGCAATATTTTGAGGCAATTCAAAATTTTATCCTCACTCCTTCAAAGGATACATAAAGGTTATAAACAGCGGAGAACCTAAAACTGTTACAGACAACGGAAGGTGACAGGTTTATGCTAAAGCGATTGCTCCAAAATTTATTTAACCAGGTTAAATGCGGCGCTTTTGAAGTATCCTATTGGGACGGCACGACTGAACAATACGGCGGCGATACTCCTCCGGTTAAAGTGATTTTTCACGAAAAAATACCGTACAAGCAAATACTCAAAGACCCGGTATTAGCGTTTGGCGAGGCTTACATGGACGGTTTGATTGATATTACCGGTGAACTGGACGATATCATCAAGCTAGTCAGCTCCAGTATGAAGTTAAATGAAAAAAACCGGGGCCGGCGTCTCCTGGCCAAAATTTTTTCACACCGCCCGCATTCCACATCTTTACGCGAACAGAAGGAAAACATTCAACATCATTACGATTTGGGCAATGACTTTTTCTCCCTCTGGCTGGACGAGACCATGAGTTATTCCTGCGCTTATTTCCAAAAAGCCGAAGACTCCCTGACCCAAGCCCAAATTCAAAAGATTGACCACGTGCTGAAAAAGCTGCAGTTGCGCCCCGGGGAAATTCTTCTTGACATCGGCAGCGGCTGGGGATGGCTGATTCTCCGCGCCGCCCAGGTTTACGGGGCAAAAGCGGTAGGAATTACTCTGAGCCGTGAACAGCATCAGGAAACCCAGCGCCGTATCGCGGAACTGGGTCTAAAAGATCGGGTGGAAGTTGAGTTGATGGATTACCGGCAACTGGCGGGCAAAGGGCTCGTTTTCGATAAAATCGCCAGCATTGGGATGTTCGAACATGTTGGCCGGGCCAACTATCCCCAGTTCATGATGACATTGAAAAAGCTCCTGAAGGAGGGCGGCTTAGCCTTACTTCATACCATTACGCATACCAAGGAAGGGCCGGTGAACGGCTGGATAAAAAAACATATTTTCCCCGGGGGTTATATCCCGTCTTTGCGCGAAGTGATCTGGCTGCTGCCCGACTATGATTTTCATGTTTTAGATATAGAAAGTTTGCGGATGCACTACGCCATGACCCTGGAGCGCTGGGCGGAAGGATTTGAAAAACATACCGGTAAAATACGGGAAATGTACGATGAGCGTTTTGTCCGGATGTGGCGCCTGTACCTGCGTTCCTGCGCCGCTTCTTTCCGGGTCAGCGGCCTGGATATTCACCAGATTCTAATCTCCAATGGGTTAAATAACAACCTGCCCCTGACCCGGGAGTATTTATACAATTAA
Organism: Pelotomaculum terephthalicicum JT; assembly: GCF_022410535.1. GTDB lineage: Bacteria > Bacillota > Desulfotomaculia > Desulfotomaculales > Pelotomaculaceae > Pelotomaculum_D > Pelotomaculum_D terephthalicicum. The sequence goes on along the minus strand of NZ_JAKNBL010000047.1, from coordinate 5,129 downwards.
TGCTTGTTCTCCAGCATTCTAACTCGTTCTTCAAGCAACTCAATATTCGCCTGCATATTCGACATCATTTCCGCTACCGGGTCGGGAAGCAGATCGTGCCGCAAATCAATATCAGCTTCATCTGTTAGCGCCAATTTCTGGCCGTTCCGGGCGACAACTTTGCCGGGCACACCCACCACTGTGCTGTTCGGCGGAACAGCTCTTAAAACAACCGAGCCGGCCCCAATCCTGGAGTTTTCTCCTACGGTAAACGAACCGAGCACCTTGGCCCCGGTACTAATCACGACATTATCACCAATGGTGGGGTGTCTCTTTTCCTTTTCTTTACCGGTACCACCCAGGGTTACCCCCTGATAAATAGTCACATTTTTACCTATCTCGGCAGTCTCACCGATCACAACTCCCCCTCCGTGGTCGATAAACAAACCTTCGCCAATTTTCGCTCCGGGGTGAATTTCGATAGCGGTCAGAAAACGGGAAAACTGAGATATCAACCTGGCCGTTAAATACCAACCACGCCTGTAAAAAAAATGCGCCACCCGGTGCATGACCACAGCGTGAAAGCCCGGGTAACATAGAATTACCTCCAGCGCAGACTTGGCTGCGGGGTCGCGCCTCATAATACTTAATATATATTTTTTAAGTCCGCTGAGCATAACAGTATCCTCTCTATACATAATTTAATCAATTGCTTTACTGGTAATAGAACCACTATTAAACCTTTTTATACTTACTTATTTTTATACTTATTTACACCGGCATCCGATTATTCCATTTGAAATAATATCACTAAAATATAGTACTAAATATAGTACATACTTGCTTCCCGCGACAGACGTATCTTCTCAGCTTCCATGCACAGGTCTTCCAACGTGGTGCTGTCCAGCACATGCGCTATGGATTCCCTGATTCTTTCCCATATTATTCTTGTCGCACAGGTTTCGGCGCGCACACATGATTCCGGATCGTCTTCGCTAACACAACCAGTCGGCCCCAGAGGCCCTTCCAGGCATCTAATTACTTCACCAACGGTAATCCTAGAGGGCTCCCGGGTGAGTAGATAACCGCCCTGGGCGCCCCGTACGCTCCGAACCAGTCCCCCCTTGCGCAGGAAGGTTACCAACTGCTCCAAATAACCCTCGGATATTTCCTCCCTTTCCGCTACCCGGATGAGGGGAATAGGTTCGTTGGGGGCATAATTTTGTGCCAGATCCACCATCGCGCGCAAACCATACCGCGCTCGTGTCGAAAACTTCAAGGTCTTTGTATTCCCCTTTCTCAGAATGTTTATTATTTATCTAAACATACTATTATTACTATACTATATTCTCCATTTTATTTCTACTCTTTTTTCAGGGGGTCAGGCTTTACTTTGTGACTTTCTATAAGTCACAAAGTAAAGCCTGACCCCCTCTAATGCCCCCTCTAACAGGATAAAGGGCAGACAATCACGATTCCACTTTGGAATCTGTCTACCCTTTACCCGAGGTGTACTGCAACTCAGTACATCCCTCCTTTATTCCCCCCGCGTTTCGGTCCGGTCGATATAACTATCTTCCGTTCCTAACGTTCCTAACGTTCCTAACGTTCCTAACGTTCGGTTTCGGTTTCTCCCTTTACAGGAATCTTCGCCACGTTGCCGGTTCACACCTACTCCTAGCTATAACCTTGGTACCGGCCGCTTACCCTGCCTAATGACTTTACTCAGCCATTAGCTTATCAGCAACCTGGTCGACCTCTTACTTCACCAACCGGCTTTTCAGTGATCTTCCTTTGAACCCTTTTTCCTACGGTACCGGTCTCCTTACTCCTCCAACAGCTTCACTCAGCTATCGGACTTTCAGTTTGCTAATCTTCCCCGGGCTTTACCTTAACCACAGGGCTTTAGTCTGACCTGGCCGGTTGCCTGCTAAGTCTTCGGCTTTTCAGCCAACCCTCCTTTGAACCGCCTCGGTTACAACTCTACCGTTTCGTTGTTTCCCAGTTACTGGTTACCGAACCCGCCGGGGGTCTTCCTCCCAGTACTTTAACTTAAAAGTTATTTCCTGGGTCACTTTCATTATAAATAGCAGAACTTACATTGTCAATAGTATTTTTTGAAAATTTTAAATAATTTTTTAAATTAGAAAAATCACACATTTATTCGTTTATTTCTTTCTACCTGCACCTCGGTGTTTTCCAAAAAACGGGCCACCATATTGTAAAAACCGATAATCAAGGTCAGTTCTGCCAGTTCACGGTGATCAAAGTGTTCTGCCAGCTTGTAAAACGTTTCATCGGTAGACTTAATTTTAATAGTAACTTCATCAGTATATTCCAGCACCAACCGCTCCGGCTCGCTGAAGCATCCCTCATCCGGGCCTATCTTCACACCGGCGATTTTTTCTTCTGGAACCCCCGCTTCCCGCGCCATCTTTTCGTGCTGGTACCACTCGTAGTAAGAATCGCACAAAGCGGCCACCCTCAGTATGCATAACTCACGCAGGTACGCGTCCAGCTTCACCTGGGACAAAAGCGAACTGCCCAGCCGCATATAATGACGCACACTATTCTCCGCATGAGCCATCATTTTATTAATATTCAGGCTGTTGGTCGGCCCGCCGGCCAGGATCATTTTACGCGTCTTCTCAGGCATTTGCTCAACCGGCACAAGCGGCAGGCGAGGCCCCCTTTGCCCATCTCTTTTGTTTTCTTCTTTTCCTTGGTTAACTCCCGCCATGTGTTTTTTACCCCCTAGCTGTTTATTCTCAGATGAGATAAAATAAAAACACCAATTATCAGACTATCATATTAATTATTCTTTGGAAAATGAAGAAATATCAGCAGCGAATAATCGCAAGGGTAACTGGATGAATTTCTGTTTGAAAGGAACGTACCCAAGCATGGCTGAAAAAATACTGCCTAATCTTTACGGAATAGAAATCCCGCTCCCCAATAACCCCTTGCAAGCAACTAATTCTTATGTAATCAAGGATAGTTCAAGAAGTTTGATTATCGATACCGCTATGAACAGGGAAGAATGCAAAAGAGCCATGCTGTCCGGCCTTGATGAAATTGGGGTGGATTTGGATAAAACTGATTTTTTTATTACTCATATGCACGCGGACCACTGCGGCCTGGTAGCAAGCCTAACCCCAAAAAAACCAACACTTTACTGCAGCCGGCTTGCTTCGATAGATATTGACGGATTGAGCAAACCGGAATACTGGGAGAAATTAAAATTCCTCGGACGAATCTGCGGCTTCCCTGAGGAAGAGCTAAGACTAGCTGTTAACAAACATCCCGGTTACAGGTTTCGCCCCAGGGGACAGATGAATTTCAAAATAATAAAGGATAAAGACATGATCAGCGCTGGAGGCTAGCACTTTACCTGCATAGAAACCCCCGGCCATACTACCGGCCACATGTGCCTCTATGAGCCATCCCAAAAGATCCTGTTTTCCGGGGACCATATCCTAACAGATATTACTCCGAATATTTCACTGGGGATGACTTATGACCATAACCTTTTGTATGAATTCATCAGCAGTCTTGATAAAATTAATAATCTTGACGTTGCTCTTGTCCTGCCCGGACATAGGAAACTTATTAAAGACTGTAAGGCTAGAATTGAGGAATTGAAAAACCACCACCAAACAAGAGCCGGCGAGGTGCTATCAATATTAAAAAATGGCAGCCTGGACGCCTATCACACAGCTTCCCAAATGACTTGGGATATGACATACGACTCCTGGGATCTGTTTCCGGTCACACAGAAATGGTTTGCCTGCGGCGAGGCTCTCGCTCACCTGAAATATCTTGAGGAAGTAAAGATGGTACGCAAGGAAGAAAAAGAGAATAAATATTATTTTTCACTGGCTGCCAAGGATAGTTAAAAACCTTACTGCCATGATAATAATATTTATTCAGCACTCCGCCGCGCTCCGCTGTATCCTTCTCATTCAATTTCACCCTGCAGCAGTTGAATAGATTTTACTTTATAAAAGAAAACCCCTCCCGGTGCTCTCACTTCTATTTCATCACCGACTTTCTTTAATAATAATGACTTTCCCATCGGTGATAAAAATGATACATCGCCCTCTTTTATGTTACTTTGAAAGGGATTTACAATGCGATACTTAAAAACCTCCTGGCATGATAAGTCTAGCACTTCCACTTCACTACCTATGGTGACAAAAGGAAGTCTATTGCCTAAATTTTGTGTCTTTTTTGCATTTCTGACTAGTTGTTCAATATGTTTTATATAATCTTCAATAAGCTTCTCAAATTCATTACGTTCTTTTGATGGTTCAAGAAAATATTTTTCAATAAGTTCCTTTTTCTCTTCCTCAACTTTTACCAAATGCTTAATGAGACTATTAAAGGAAGCTTCTGACAGTGTGACCCTAACCAATTTACTCCCCTCCATATTCAGCCACTAAATGGAAAAACCCAATATAAAGCGCAAGGGCGCTTCGCCTTAATAGCGAAACACCCATTTAAATGTATCTTATCATTAGATACAATCATTGTCAATAGTGTATGATATTAACATTTAATGCAAAGGCTTTAATTTTCTGGTAAGGGGATGTCAAGGGGACGGTTCTTTGATGTCAAGGGGACTGATGTCAAGGGGACGGTTCTTTTGACATTACGGACTATCAAGGGGACGCGGACTGTCAGGGAACAGTTCTTTAGGTGTCAAGGGTATCATTTGTCAAGGGGACTTAGTTTGTCAAGAAGACGGTTCTTTTGACAGTATGACACTATAACTTTTCTTACTGTTTCTCTATTAATACCAATAATATCGGAAATTTGTCTGCCTGATAAACCGGATACACTTGCCAGTTCCTTAATAAGTCTAGCCCTTTGAGCTTCATTCTCTCGCTTTTTCAAAAAATCCAAGCTTAGTTTTATCTCTTCTAAATACCTATTAATATAATCCGTTACCATATCTCGATCCATTTTTTTATCCTCATTGTCCATATCAATAAACATATCTTCACTTATCTGAGCACTAAATTGAGTATACCGGGTAAAACTGAACAGTTTGACCGCTAAGATTAAACAGTGTCCCCGTTTGAAACTGAACACCGGTTCCGAAGAAGTTGAACACTGGATATGGCCCTTCTGCTAAATTGAATTTATGC
>NZ_JAKNBL010000046.1 GCF_022410535.1 Pelotomaculum terephthalicicum JT | reverse complement strand
CATAAATTCAATTTAGCAGAAGGGCCATATCCAGTGTTCAACTTCTTCGGAACCGGTGTTCAGTTTCAAACGGGGACACTGTTTAATCTTAGCGGTCAAACTGTTCAGTTTTACCCGGTATACTCACGAAAGACAAGGAGGATCAAATCACAAACCTATTTGGAGACATGATTGTATACAGCAAATACGGGGTTTTTGAGTCATCCGAGCTTTTTAGTATTTTTGAAAAGGTTCTAAGAATACCTTTGAAAACTCTTATTCTTGATATCTCTGTCGGACAAAATCAGGATCTGATAAACGCGGTAAATATATACCGTATGCAAAGAGCTGCGACCAGGATCATTTTGCTCGCTGCGGGGTGTGTGCCTGGTGACAGCCTGGTTGCTTCTCTTGTTCGTCGCGGGGTATACGATATTATTGAAGACGAAAACTGGCCGGAACGGCTTAAGATTACTTTAGAACAATCGCCGGCTGGTTACCTGGAAGCGGCCATATGGGATGTCCTGGAAACAGAAAACGGGGAGAATGGGCCGAAAGAAAAAAGGGGTATTTTAAAACGTATAAAAACTGTTAAAGTAAAAAATCCGGATGTGGACGATACGGCGGCGGTGAACTCGGAACTGGGTTCAACCGTTGTTTTTTCTCCGGCGCCGCCTGATTTTGCCTCGTTGGATGAAAGTTTTGGCTGTGCTTATTACCAGAATGTTAAATTGCTATGTGAAGCTGATCCTCTTCCATCCGCAATTCTTATCAGTGCGGGTCGTCATGACTTGATTCAGATCATTAAGTTGTTGCGGCGGGAAGACAAGCTGTTGTCTATACCGGTTGTGGTTGTCGGCAAGTGTGACGCGGCAGCTTGTTGCGCTGCAGGCGCTGAAGATTGTGTGGAGAATTTGGACACAAAAACTATTGAACGAATCCGGGCTCGGGCGGGCAAATTGCGTGAGTTGTGGAGTAGAACTCTCAGGGACGACCTTACCGGGTTATACAAAAGGCAGTTCCTTGACAACTATCTTTCGGAACAGGTGCGGCGTTATAGTAAAACCAGGGTGCCGTTCAGTGTTATGATGGCTGATCTGGATTATTTCAAGCGGATTAACGACACTCATGGCCACCAGGCCGGGGATGCCGTTCTTAAACAGTTTGCTGCTTTTTTGCAGGCTGGGGTGCGCCAAACGGACATAGTGGCGCGGTACGGCGGAGAGGAGTTCTTGGTGGTTTTCCCGGGAGTTGAGGATGCATGGATAATAGCCAATAAATTATGCGGTGATTGGGCAGGTAAGGAGATCGTTCTTCCCGGAAGTAAAAAAATCAGAGTCACCTTCTCGGCGGGCCTGGCCGTAATGGGCAAAGACGCCCTTGACGCGGAGGGACTCGTTGAGGCTGCCGATAACGCACTTTACCGGGCGAAAAAATCTGGTAGAAACAGGGTGGTTGCGGCAGCACCGGCAACTGGAAACAATGCCAGGGTGGTTGTGGCACTCGGGGCCGAAGGCGCTTTCGTTGCCGCTAATTTAGCTGCATCGCTGACCTGGCAGGGCCGTACCGTCTGCCTCGTTGATGTTTCTCCCGAACTTGGCGCTGCTGAAATATTTAGTTCGGAACCACTAGAAGTTCAACATGTAAGAGGTAACCCGGTCGGGGCCTGGAAAAAAGGCGGCCGGCCGAAGGAACTGCCGGGGCTACTATTGATTGCCGGAACTCCGGATGATTTAGAAGACTTAACGGAAACCCTGCTGGCAGATTTTATAATCGTCCACGCGGGGAAGTCTCAACCCAAACTTTCAGGTAGCGAAGGCACGGTTATAGAAACCTGCCGTGAGGGTAACAATGTCATTTTAAAGGTAGGACCGGGCGAAAGTGAGGTGTATATAATTTCAGTCGGGCATTTGTCTAACGTACTGGAAAAGGCCCGCAAACGGCGTGTACCGATCATGCTTCTTTCCCCCGAAGTGGCCGACGCCTTTGCTAATCTATCGGCAAATATGTTTATTTGTGAAGGAGGTTGATGGAAATAAAAATTTACGCGTTAGGCAGAGATAAGTTTGTGCGCGAATGCCGGACGGCGCTGGGTGAAGTTTCCGTGGAAGGAGAGCCTGGTTCCGAGGATATTGTTCTTACTGAAACGTCAAATTTCCAAGATTTAAAGAATTATTTTCCCGCGAGGGTTTTTGTAATCAGACCTCCATCTTTGGAGGTCTGGCAGGCGGCCACAATGGCAGGTGTAACAGTTTTAAGCAATGTGGAAGCCGTGGTTCCAAAGATCTATTCGTACAGTGGATTACGTCCGCCGGAAAAGAACGGGTTCGGCATTACAAAGGTACGAGAGAAAATTATTGAGCCGGAACAGAAAAAACTACCTGTGCCGGTTAAGGAAAAATCACCCATACCTCAAGGACAGAGCAAGGTTGAACAGACCGCCGGCTTGTTACTCAATACCCCTCAAAACAGCAAGAAGGAAAAGAAAGTTGGCTTTTCCCCCTTCAAGAGACGGGGCATTCTTATATGTGTTTATTCATTAATCGGAGGAGTAGGGAAGACAACCATCTCTTTAAACCTGGCCGATTTGCTGAAATATTTTGGCGGAGATCCCTGCCTGGTCGACTTCGATTTCAATTCGGCGGGGGCAACCGTGTACTTCTGGCCCGACCCAATGCCGAGCCCACCAGAAACGATTCTTCTCTGGGAGGACTTTCCCATGGATAGAAGGGAGTCCCGGGAGACGGTTGAGGATTACCTTGCCAAAGTGCCTTTCGGATTTCACGTCCTTCCCGCACCGAAGGATATTATGCTGTCTTCCTTGGTCTCCGACGTACTGCCGGGTACTGTCCTTGACGTGTTGCTGGACCATTTCGATCACGTTATTGTTGACCTCGGCACCGACATGAGGCAGTTCGGGGCGAAAAAAGCGCTTTCAATGGCCGATACGGTACTGCTGGTAGCAAGGCCGGACGATGTTTCCGTATCAGGAGCAGTACGCTTTTTAGGGCACGTCGGCCCCGGAAAACTGATCCGTCCTGAAAGACTTAAGTTTTTGGTAAATCGCGACCGCCCCAGGGCTCCCAGGCGTCCTGCCGAGGTAGCTGATAAAGCTGGTTTGAATCTTGATTTTGTATTGCCGGAAGATGAACAATCACTGGCTGAAGCCGCTAAAAGGCACACTTTACCCGTAAACTTAAGGAAATCCCCACTAGGCGATGGAATCACTGTCCTTGCCGAAGGCATCATTCCCGATTTAAAAGTCAAACCTAAAAATACGGGTTTTTCCGGTATAATAAGCGGTTTTATTTCAAGACTTTTTAAAAAGAAAGGAGTTGTTCGATCTGAACATATTACTAACGCTAGATAACCCGTCGTTACTTGACTGGTTGGGCAAAAGGCTTTTAGGGCATGAGGTCATTCATGGCACTCTCAGTGATGCAAATAATTCGGACATGGTTGTTTGTGGACCCGGCACCGGCGACGATTTGGAAGAATACCTTGAAAAAGTTGAGGATTTAGTAAAAGAGACCGGAGCTACAATACCGGTTATCTTTGTTTTAAATGAAAATACGGATGAACTTAAAAGAAGATTGATGTCCTTCGGTTTGTCCGAAGAATGGATCTTAATGCCACAGCCTGGTCAAACGGTTCGCGCCTCAGAACTTTTAAAAGCCATAAAAAAGGCTGAGGAGGAGACAGAATCAGACCCTCCCGTATTCGAAGACAGCACTCCTAAGAATGAATTAGATGGTACTCAGGAAAAAAACAATCAGGTTATCTGCGTCAGTTCATCAAAAAGAGGTTGCGGCTGCGACACGATGGCAACGTCCCTGGCCGCTCACGCCGCTGAAGCAGGGCTCAAAGTAGCTTATATTGACTTAGGAGAGCCACCGTGTGCGAGTTTTCACTTTGGGGTTCCTGAGCCTGCGTTTGTCCAGGCACCCGCGGTTTACGAAACTAAGTGGGGCATCCTTGTCGTGCCGGGCGATGACGTTGAATCAATTTTCGAGGATGTTGTATCAAAGCACGACGTAACCATAGTGAGTTCGCCGAACCGTCTAATCCAACTTGAAGGCAGCAAGAGTGTGGTTGTTTTGGACCGTGACATTCAAATTGTAGAAATTACTTCCGCCCAGATTATGAATATGGACCCGCCAATAATTTTCGTCAACCGTTCGTCGGAGAACGGCAGGCCCGACGCCGCCTGCATATTTGGGCAGAAAGGCTATGAAGTGATCACTGCTGATACGGACACCAACGGCTGCATCAGGGCGCTTGCCGACTGCAAACCCGCGCTCACAAGGAGTCCCCAGGTGGCTCAGGCTGTCGGGAAACTGGCATCCGCATTAAGAATCTTAGGATGATTGGGAGGTTAAACGATGGTGAGTGGAACAAATTACAGCTTATTCAAGAATTACAAGTTAATCATCGGGCTTGCCGTGATATTCGGCCTGTTAGCTGTTTACTCCGTCCATTCCTATACCAGTAAAAAAGTTGGCTTAAGACCGGCGGTGCTGGTAAAAGAAGATATTGAGGCAGGCCGCCAAATAACCGAGGACGAGCTGGTTCTGGAGATGAAGCCGCAGGGCGGAATAAACAGCGATGTTTACAGTAATCCAAAGGATGCTGCCGGGCTGGTCGCCAAAGGATTTATCCCGAAAAACACGCCCTTGCGCGCCTCAATGATCGGCAGCGGCGTCAGTGGAAACCCTGTTGAAGATCTGGTCAGGTTCCCCGGCAGGGTGCTACTGGGATTTGACTACAAGGTTGACACTACGGCAGGCTATGTTGCCAAGGCTGGAGTGCTGGTCGACGTGGACAGTGTAAGGAAAAAAGAATCAGGCGGGCAGCAGAACTCCATAATCAGAGAAGCTCCCGTTCTGTATGTGTCCGGCCAGGGTAACAGCCAGGGTGGTAAACAGTCCGTGGTTATCGGTGTTCTTCCGGAAGAGAAGAAGAATTATCTGGACGCGCGCTCGGAAGGAGCCGATTTTATTGTGACAGTGAAAGGGGTGGCTAAGTGAAACTCGTACTCTACGGCATGGAAACTACCAACATAACAAACGCCGGCATGGAAGAGATCGTGGCCCAGTCACCCGCCCGGGTCCTTTCCGAGCTGGCCGGGGAGGGCGTGGCAGGCGGGCTGTTCGGGTACCGGGATGTTAAAGATCTTGAGCTGGCGGCAAACGCCGCCGACCTGTACCGCGACCTGTTAATCTTGCTGGTGGTGAGCCAGGATCATTATTCCCCCGGCCTTTACCGCCAGGCCATCGCCTCCGGGGTTGAGGTCGTAACGACATCAGAACTAGCTTCCCGCCTGTCCGCAATGAATACGGGTGTCAAGAAAGCCGAAAGAGTGGAAGGGGCGGAGATCGTCCGAACGTTGGAGGATATCGCCTCACGGGAGAGACACACGCTGTCGAAGTTGGTGGCAGCAGCTTACAGCCGTGACGGTGGGGTTGGGAAAAGCACCTTTGTAGCAACGGCAGGAGTTTATATGGCAAGAACAGCCGAAAATTTTTCTTCTGTATATAAAGTAGTGGTGGTTGACCTGGACCTTGAAAAGGAACAGGGCTCAATTGCGGAAATGCTCTGCGTTCCGGCCAGGACAACCGTTTCCGCCTGGGTGGATGTTGACCCCGACAGGCTCAAGTGGGAAGACGCCAGAAGCCTGCTGGTCAAGCATAAAAGCGGCCTGTGGATTTTGCCGGCCCCTCAGAACACGAGCGAGCTCTTGAACTTCACACCGGAGAAAGTTGAGCGTATTATCAAGGCGCTTTCCAGACATTTTGATGCCGTATTGATCGACCTTGGCTACGGCGTGGCCGATTCCCTGTTTGCAGTACTCCGGTATGTCCCGGACATTTTCTTCTTCATCACGCCGGACAAGGCCAAGGTTAAAAACGCCACATCCTTTTTCCGGGATACCGCGCCTTCCAATGATATTGAAGTAAGAAAGATCCGGCTTTTGCTGAACGAGTTCAACATTCCAGGCGCTCTTGTAAAAAAACACATCGAAGGGTTCCTGGGACAGAAATTTACAGACCAGTTCCCGGTAGATCCATCTGTATTAAAAGCCTTGAACGCTGCCGGCGGTGACGTTGCCGGGCCTGGTTCACCTTATTATGAAGCAGTCAGCCGGTATATAGCAAAAGTAATGGGGCCCGCGTGGCCGGTGATCGAAAAAGAAAGTCGTTCTTTTATTTCCCGGCTGTTTAGCACATTTGGGAGAAGAAGAAAAGAGGTGAGCTAAAATGCAGGATACACGTGATACACGTTACACAATGCTTAAAGGGGGCGGCAACATAAAGGTTGAATCCATTGACGAAGGTAAATTCAGCCAGATAGCCGAGGAGGTCAGGATAAAGGCTGTCAATCATATCCGTGATGAAAAGCCCGAAGCTTTTTCAGCTCCTGCACAGTCCCGCGATTATCTAAGAGCATCCGTCCGGAAGATAGCCCTGGAGTCCGGCGCGCCGGATATAAACAGGATCGTGGACGCGGTTTCAAACGACATTCTCGGTTTTGGCCCCTTGCAGAGACTGCTTGATGACAACGAAGTGAACGAACTGCGGTACTACAAGTACAATAACGGCGAGTACGAAAAAAATGGACGCCTGCACCGGATCGAGGACAGCAAGCTCCTTTTTTTATCTGAAGAACACATGCGCAGGACGGCGGTCAAGATAGCGCAGTCAGCTGGCCGCCGGCTGGATGAAAGTTCGCCCATAGTGGACGCAAGATTACCGGATGGTTCACGTGTCAGTGCGGTGTTAAAGGGTGTGTCACTGCACGGCAGTACATTAATGGTCAGGAGATTTCCCAAGTTTTTCTCCCTGGACGAGCTGGTGGCCATGGGCTATCTCAACGAAGAGGCAAAAGCGTTTCTAAAAATGGCGCTGAAAAACAAATGGAACATTGTGGTCTGCGGTCCGATGGGCAGCGGCAAGACAACTTGCGCCAACAGCTTTACGGGCGAGGTTGATACTGACGTCCTAACCATTGAAGATCCCATTGAGACCCGGCCATTAAACGACAGGGTAAGGCAGTTCGAGCCGATCCTCCCGAACATTGAGGACAAGGGGGGCGTTAAGCTGTCCTATATCGTGCAGACCGTGCTTTTACGGACAAGGCCGGGGCTCTTGCTATTTGGCGAGTGCCGGGATTTCAACACTTTTTTTGTTTTAACCGGGATGAATACCGGTACCCATTCCATTACAACAGTTCACTCAGTAAATTGTTACGACGCCGTGATGTATCGACTGCCAATTCTGGCCAGCATGAGCAGCGAGGGTCAGAGCATGGGGATGAATTACCTGCTGGGCCTGGTGGCCTCGTCCGTGGACGTTGCCGTATACTCGGGTCTGATCAAGCATGACGACGGCAGGATCGAGAGACGCGTATTGGAAATATCGGAAGTCGTGCCCAAGTGGGTAAACGATATGCTGCTCCCTGACGTAAGGGTGATATTTAAGGGGGCTAACCTAGTACAGGTTGCCGAACCCAAATTGTTGAAAAAAGGTGAAGGAGGTCGGGTGGCATAGTCTACTATTACGTTTTTGCCTTTCTCTCCGCCTTTTTCATGATTACCGGTGTTTATGCGGCGGTACGGCATAATCCCCTTGACTGCAGCATGAATACTTACACGGGTCTGGAGCAGGAGAGGATGTCCGTTCGCCTGCCGGCGCTATACGGATTCTGGGGGTGCGAGGAGGGCGTATTTGATCGGAAAGATGCATTTAACACGGGGATCTTGACGATTTTTGCCTGTGGTGCGTTGGGTTGGTTTGTGTCAGGCAGAATAATTTTCGGCATCCTGTCAGCGGTTGCAGGCTTTATATTAATTCCCCGTTTTTACGGGGCCTACCGGCAGGCGTTGTGGAAGCTGGCTGTGTTAAAAGCGCTTCCCGGGGGTACGTTTTCACTTCTTGTATCGCTGAGAAGCGGCATGTCCATTAAAAAGGCGCTGGAATCCGCCGCCGCCACTTCCAAACAGCCGGTTGCCGGTGAATTCTTGAATATGTCTCAAGAAATCGAATCAGGGATAAAAGAAGATGAGGCGGCGGAAAACTTCGGCAGGCGGCTTCTGGTCAGGGAGGGTAGAGTGCTTGGAAATGTCCTGGCTCGTTTTATCCGTTTGGGCGGGGGCACCGGCGCGCTCGAACTGCTGGAAGAAGTTCAGGGAATGCTCCGTGGCAGGGACATCGTGCGTGATGCCGTTAGGTCGGGGCTGGCAGATTTATTGGGTGACGCCACTATCGCCATGATCACAACCACAGGCTTCTTTTTGCTGGGCTTTCTCCTTATGCCGGATATTTATAAAAATGTTCTTTCTACTTCCACGGGGAAAATGGTTATCTACGGAGGTATGTTTCAGGCTGTGCTCGTGCAGGTATGGGTACGCTGGAAATGCCGGAAATTGGAAGGGGAGTTGAGCTGATTTGCTTTTTTACATTTCGGTATTTTTGTTTGTTGCTTTTTTATGTTTCGGTCTCTACTTGTATTTAGTCAGGAACCCTCTTGTGGAAGCGTTTGAGGGAGGCGGCGCGGCGGGTGAGGCGGTAGAGCGTAAGGGCATAGTGTCACAGGCCATTGACTTTTTGGGATTGTTTGTTTCGGTCATGCCCACAGCCTTAAAGAATTTAATCTCCCTGCCAAACCTGCCTGAAGTATTAAAAATCGCGGGCTGGAAAATTGGCAGCGAGGAATTCTTGGGGCTCAGGGTTCTTTCGTCCGTTGGTCTGGCGGCGTGCCTGGCTGTTCTTTTCGGCCGCGCCTGGTTATTGGGGGCCGTCATCGGCGCGCTTCTCGGATATGTCATCCCGGTAAGTATACTGGCTCAGAAAGTCAACAACATCGGTTTTAACCTTCAACGCGCGACCCCCTTGTTTTTAAAGTTGCTCGTTGTGGGCATCAAGGGCGGCCAGTCGGTGGAAGAGGCCTTAGTCTGGGCGGGAAAAATCGACGTTGACCTGTCTTTGGAAATAGCAAGGGTTATGATTGACGTTAAAGGAAGCATGACGCTTCAGGAGGCCATGGGGGAGCTCGCGCGGCGGGCGGAGATAATGGATGCCGGCGAGCTCGCCTCCGCCTGTGAAAACATCAGCCTGGCTCACCGGTACGGTGCCGGGGGTATTACCGTGGCCCTGGAAAACGTCTTGCGGGACATGGAAGCGCGGCGGGGCTATCTGGTTAACAGCAGGATTAAGAAGCTTGAAAATATTATTACGGTTCCGCTGGTCTTGTCGGCAATGCTGGCGGCTGTTACGTCCATGGCCGCGCCTTATTTCATAACGCTCTACGGGGGTGCGGGCAGTGTTTTCACGGGTCAGTAATCTAATCCGGGACGAAAGGGGTTTTTCCCAGATAACCTTTTCCGTGATGGCTATGTTTTTCTTGCTGCTTATCGCCGGGCTTGCGAGCGACATGGGAAGGCTCAGGCTCGTGCAGGGCAACCTGGTGGTTGCCTGCGATTCGAGTTCTTTGTCCGGAGCTATGACCGCGGATGCCATAAAGGAATCGACAGCGGCGCCGGAATACGACAGCAGCGGCAATGTTGTCGGGATACATGAGGACGTCCGGTGGCACGCACAGATCAATTCTTCAGAGAGGGCGGCAAACGCGGCCCTTTCTGCTTTCTCATTGAACAGTAGCGATTTAACAGCGGCAAGGGGAGTCTCATTTAATTCAACAAGTGACTGGAGGGGTGAAATGGTGGGAATTGACTCCTATAAGGTGTCGGCCAGGGCTAAGGTGAGAACGTTTTTTGCCGGTGCCGTTGGTTTAATTACAGGAAGCACGTCTTTTATTGATATGCCTGTCTCTGCAACGGGCACTGCCCGGGCGGTTGTTAAGACGGATTGAAAGTGAAAGGAGGTGATTGAAGTGATTAAGTTTCTAAAGAAGCTTTGGAACGACGAGGATGGCATCAAGGCCATTTCAGTTGAAACGGTCATGATGGCAGCCGGACTTGCGCTCCTGGCGTATGGTCTCTTTGGCACTCCTAATTTGTACGAAAAAATCCAAACTGCCTGGAACAATACGTCCTCCACTTTGACAAGCGCGAGTGAGGGATTTTAATGGGAGCTGAATGGACAGGAACTGTGGTTGCGGCCGCGCTTGCGGCCGCTGCTGCCAGGTCCGATATGGAGACGGGTAAAATCTATAACGCCCATGTGGTTCCCGGACTGCTTTTCGGTCTGCTGCTGGGGTACTTGCGGGGTGATTTGTATTATTGCTTTATATCTGCCTTGATGGCCGGTACAGGGCCTTTTATTTTTTGGTTGCTGGGCAAGGCGGGCGGCGGCGACTTCAAAATCGCTCTCGCCCTGGGGGCGCTGGTGGGTGCCCACGTTGGCATATTCGCATTTATTTTTGCATGGCTAATCGCCTTTGTGGTTTATATGGTCAAGCATCTGGCCGAGGGATCCGCCGGCCATTGGCTCAGTGAAAACTTTTATGTCATGTTATCGTTTTTCAATAAAACAGGATACAACAGGGATGCGGGTGAAGAGGTATGCTTTGGGGTATACCTCTTCTACGGCCTTTTCCTGGCCGAGATTTTCGTTAAGGTGGTGGGAAATTAATGGGTCTTTTTAAGAGGCTGTGGGAGGATGAAAGAGGGGTTGGCAAGGTAACAATATTTTGTATTGTATTTTCTTTCTTTATGCTCGGCATAATTAGCGGTTTATACTGGGGAGTTGTCGCACACGCTAAAGACGTTGCGTTGCAGGCCGCCAGGGAAGGCGGTAGAACCGCCGCCGTTTTCCATGACTATACCCTTGCTAACCAGTCAGCAATCAATGTGGTTCGAGCGCAGCTCCCTACTCCTTCAGGGACCGGTGGTGCAGCAGGAGAACCGCACCAGCCTTTTGACGCTCTAAATCCTAACCCGGTAACGCCGGATATCGTCTTTAATGAGGATGACACGTATGTATATGCCCAAGTATCTTATCACGTTTTCTGTCCCATACCTGGGTACCCCAGACTTTTTAAGAAAAGTGACTCTCCCTGGAGCAACTGGGCGACTGTGATGGGGCAGGCGGTGTTTCAGAAGGAGTATATACCATAAATATAGCGTTGGGTTGATATCTTAAAGGTTACTTTTCCAAGTCTTCTGTTTTTACTATGGATAGACGATACCACTCATGATACTCAGGTCGATACCACCGCTTTTTTAGCATAAACCGGGTCAAAGCCGATAACCAAATAGCTTAGAAAGAAAGCATCAATTGCAATATGCCAGGGTTTCTTTCTTATATCGGATACCATAAGAAATACGGTCTACTATTCTTGGCGTGAACAGGTGAGTGTCTAAAATTTTTGGGATTATGGATATAGCTTTATGTCATTCAGAGCAGGCGGTAAAGAGGGGGAATACAAACCGTGAATAAGTCTAAAATTTTATTAATGTTGTCGTGCTTCATCCTGGGAATCGGGGTGGGTATCGTCTCGTACTGGTATTTTGGGTTTAAAGCGCCTGCTGACAGGGCCAGGGCGGTAGCGAAGGCACAGCAGGAACAAATGAACAGGATGGTTCGTTCCGGTAGTTTAATAAACGTAACTAAGGATGAAATTCTTGTCAGGGTGGAAAACAGCGGAGACCCGGAGTTGGTTGGTAAAGATATTTTATTTAGAGTTAATCCGGATGCAACAATTCAACAAGGCTCTAAAATCCTCTTTCCGAATCCAAAAGGCGAAAAAGTTGACCTTGAAACGTACATTTCTCCAGGTAAGAAAGTTAAAGTCATGGCCAGAGATATTGACGGCGAGGACCGGACCAAAGTGGAAAGCGCGGTGGTGATTTGCTGGGAGGCACCAGAAACAGGAGTTAAATAATAGGCCGGGAAACCCCCCGGCCGCATAAACTGTGGAGCGAAGGGAGGGGTAGTTCATATGTAATTCTTGCTCAATTTATATCGTTTTTATAATTGACATTAATTGTGCTTACATATAAAATGTAAGTCAAAGGGGGTGTAAGGCAGTGCCGGTTATTACGGTGTCTTCTAAAGGACAAATAATAATCCCTTCAGAATTCAGGAAAAAGTTCAAAATTAAGCAGGGCGACAGGTTTGAACTGCAAGAACATGATGGGAAGCTACTTTTGGTTCCGTTGCAGGATAAACCATTTGTTAAGCTTTATGGAGTGTTAAAAGGTAAAACAAGCTTAACCGGGTCGCTGCAAAAAGAACATGCCTTGGAAATCGAAAAAGAGAGACGATAAAGTTTTTGTTTTGGATGCTTATGCCTTACTTGCTTTTTTGGAAGCTGAGGAGGGGGGAGATATTGTTAATGAATATTTTAAAGTTTCTGGAGCACTGTTTTACGTTAGTGCAATAAATATGGGCGAAGTATTTTATATCACTCTCCGAGAGCGAGGCATGGAAACTGCGGAGCTCGTTGAATCTGAATTAAATCAAGCTCACAACATTCGTGTGGTAGATGCAACCTGGGAACGGGCGAAATTGGCTGGAATATTTAAGTCTAGGGGTGGCATCTCCTTCGCAGATTGTTTTGCTGCTGCACTAGCCTTTGAGAAGGATGTACCACTTATTACTGGGGACAACGAGTTTAAAAAGGTTGATGATAAAGTAAAAATCATTTGGTTGATATCCCAAGAATCTTACTAGTAAAGCTTCCAGACCTATATAAATTAACCGGGTATTGTTATTGCCCGGTTTTCGTATTATAAAGGGGTGATGCTAAAATATCATAACTTGCTTGCATTGTTAAATATTGTATGGTATACTGTTTAATATAAATGCAAGCGGATGAAGGGGTGTTAATAGTGTATATGGCAAATGTGACGGAGGTCCGTCAGAATGCGAGCATGATTATATCTCGCGTGGTAGAAACCAGGGAGCCGGCAGTCATTTTACAGAGATCGAAACCAGTGGTTTACGTGGTTGAGGCGTCTGCCTATGAAGAGATGCTGAAAAAAGTTGAGGAAGCGGACAGGTTATTACGTGTTGAAGAAACCAAAAGCGCTCTCCAGGATCTTGCTAAATTGAGAAAAAAGATGGCCCAAAAAGGCAAACAGCCAGATTCAGTGCCCCTTATCAGAGATTTGCGGGAGGGTAAAACCAGATGAGCGGTTATATTTGTCTTGATAGCAGCGTTCTCGTCAAGTTGCTCACATGGGAAGATGGGAGTGATGCGGCGGCAGAGTTGATGGAAAATATTGCAGCAAACGAGTTATATGTAGTTTTACCTTCATTTGCGTGGGCTGAAATAGGAAGTGTTCTACGGCAAAAGGCCTTGAGAAAAGAAATCACGGTCGAAGAAGCGGAAGAATCCTGGCGAATATTCAGGCGGCTGAGAAACATTACCTATATGGACGGCGAAGAAATGATTGACGCAGCTTGGCGCATAAGTACAGAGGAAAAGCTTTCAACGCTTTATGATGCATCGTATTTAGCTGCAGCTGAAATAACCGCGAAAGAAACGAAGAGCATTTGTGAGTTCTGGACTGCAGACAAAAGGCTGGTAAATTCACTAAGCGAAAAAAAACAGTTTGTAAAACTGCTGGAAAGTTAACATGCTAGTTAATTACAGGTGGCGATAAAAAGAAATATAGCGGGCTAAAGCTCGCTGAAGTCGCCTTCCAGTTTTAAAGACTAAGGTTTCTATCATAGTACAGCATTGCTTGAAAGTATTATCCAGATCAGTTATACTGTTATTACAGTATTGCTGATGTAGGAGGTTTTATTTATGCCTGAAAATATTCAACAGGTTCAAAAAAGAATGCTGGTTAGCTTAGCCAAGATTGGAAAAACACTTAACATCAGGGAGGGCGATCATGTTACGTTGGAGATACGGGATGGTGGTATTTTTATTAAGCCTGTTTCGTGGCATGACAAAAGCCAGGAGTACTTTTGGTCTGACAAATGGCAGCAAAAGATGAAACGAAGCTCGGAAGCTATTAAAGAGGGAAAGGTAAAAACATTCGATAATACGGATGCCCTCTTGAAAGAACTGGGTGAAAAAGATGCCGACAATCATTCTAACTGAGCCATTCGAGAAGGACTTTTGGCAACTATCCCAAAATGAACAGAAACAATCAAGAAAAACACTACGTTTTCTGGCAGATAATCCTAAACATTCTTCGCTGCATGTACATCGGATTAAAGGAACTCCTTTCTGGGAGGCTTATGTCAACATGGATATACGGATTATTTTTGAGCAAAACAGTGATACCCTTGTTCTTCATGCTATAGGGCATCACGATATTTTGAGGAAAAGGAGTTGATCTTCACGTGAAAAGGTTTTTTACGCTTATAGTATTCCTGGCCATGACCGTCATTTTTGTACCTTGGCTGCATCCGAAGGCTGAAGCTGCAGAGATGGTTAAAGTAGCTAAATTCTGGATTGGGCAAAGCTATTACGTCAGCAACGACCAGAAGGTTGACATGGATGTGTCGCCTTACGTTAACAGCGAAGACCGTACCCTGGTACCGCTGCGGTTTCTTGCCTATGCCCTGGGCGTGACGGAGAGCGGGGTTAAATGGGACGATAAGTCTCAAACCGCAACCATTTCGGGGAATGGAACTAATTTGGTTTTCACTATTGGGAGCAGCAATTATACCGTGAATGGCGGTAAGAAAACGATGGACACCACCCCGGTAATCAACGATGACCGCACCATGTTACCGGCCAGGTACGTTGCCGAGGCGTTGGGATATGATGTACTTTGGAACGACGAGTACGAGACGGTTACGGTAGTGCAGCACGGCAGGGAGACGGTTCCTTTTGCTGGTGGAACTATAACGGTGCCTGAAGAAGTAAGAGTTGTCGAGAGTGTCATGGGAATTACTTTGAATATACAGGGTACCGTGGTGCCGACGTGGTACTTTGAGCCCAATTATGATAAACTTCAGTGGAGTACGATTGCTAGTGGTGGTACAGTAAGTGATGATTATGTTTTTGATCTCGATATTGGAGTCTATCCTGGAATAATTCAGAAATATGGTCTTGCTGATGTTGAACTTGCCAGATTTAGGCCTATTATAGCTGTTTATTTTCCTGATAATGTTGATGAAATCTATGGAGAAGTAGTTAGGTCTTACTGGATAGTTAAAGATAAGTGGGCAAATCTAGGAAAAGTCGATACATCTGCGGAACCTTATGGTGGAAGATATTTATATGAGCGTGAAATAAGTAATTGGAATAATCCACCTTATCTCAAGCTTAAATGTTCTTCGGATGGTAATGGTTTTATATCTTTGGATATAAGAACTAGATAAAAAATAATAGGGGTGAAAACATGAAATTCTCTTTAAAAACAGCTTTGGCTGTTTTTATTTTATTATTGGCGGTTGTTACAACAGTATTGTTAATAAAGTTGGCACACCCAGTTAGTGACATTAAATATCTTAGCAAGGTGACGGGAAAAGAATTGCAACCTTCGGGAAACTCGTTAACTACCTATGGGGAATATGGCTTTCTATATTATTGCGAAGAGTTGAAGGATAAGCCGGATCAAAAAGAGATTAATGTTTACCTTTATACGGATAGGGATCAAAACGAAGGTTTACAAAAGACAGAAAAAATCGTTAAAAGGTTTTTTCCTCATGATGCTGATGAGATAATGGCCGGTGTGATGAAAGGTATTGAGCTTGCCAAAGAAAGTAAATTTATTAATGGTTATCCCCTGTTTAAAATAGATAATTCCGAAAATGGTTCTTCAGTAAAAATCGTCGATTGGAGGAATGAAACTGGAGGGGTTAATACTTGTATTAGTATCTATATACCGAAAGGTGGTGTTTAATAAATGTTTAAAAATAAATTCATTTCATTTTTCTTGGTACCTGTATTGTTAAGTTTTTTGTTAATACCATTATTTGCTGAAGCGGAATATGCTCCATCAATCGTATTATATGGCGAAGAGTTAATGCTAAACCCAGATTATGCGGCCATAGGTGTATATGGTGATCCATTAATTGTGAAGAGATTTGGAGAAATGTATGGTGAATTGCCAGAACCACAGGAGCAAAAATGGAGTGATGTAACAGGCCAGTTGGAGTGGCGTTACCTGGGTTATGTAAAGCCATATGTAGATGATGATGCAGAACCATTCCCAAACTTTGATTTTCCGCCAGATGCGGGAGGAGACCCGGCAAATCGCCCTTATAGGAATTTTATCCAAAACCCCTGGTTTGTGAAACATCCAAATACAGGCTGTAACCTTTGCGCGCGTAATGATCCTAGTTATGTTGAACAAATCAAAAAAATATGGGACCCGTTAATTAAAAACCAGCTTTTAGCATACAACTTGCCTGATTTTATGGCCGATGTAAGCGCGATAGATGTTTACTGGAAGGTGCAATCCTACCCTCTCCCCGGAGAATTATATGGTTCTCTCTGTGAGTGGCACTGGGTTAACGGTTATCCATGGTACGAGTCTTATCGCTTGATATTGCGTGTTTACCCTGATTATGCCGTCACTAATCTCCAGTTGTCTTCAGACAGTTTTGTGGCGGGTAATTCTTATTACGCCGCCGCCAAGGTGGCTCAAATTGACCCGAATTATTCGATGTCGGAAAGCGTGAAGCTAACCGCCACTTTAAATGGTGTGCAAATTTATTCAAAAGATATCGGCTTATCAAACAGTGACGGTGAAAAGTCGTACAATATACCTTTTGTCCACCCCGGAGGGCCGGTGAATATTGTTGTCAAAATCAACGGCGGTAATGTGGCCGGTGACGAAAATCACGCCATAGCAGAGCAGGGACGCTATGATAATAACCAAATGGAAGTCAAAGGAGGATCGGGAACAGTCATAATAATAAATCCTGATCCTGAGCCCGAGCCGGAGGAAGAAGAGACTGCTAACCTGTCCGTGGCGAACTTGCAATTGCTCAACAGCAACGGGCAGCCTGTTACCGGGACGGTTGTGGTAAACAAGCAGTACCAGGTTAAGGCTACTTTTAAGTCCACTTTTGATGTGGGCGGCAACGCCAAGGTGAGGTTTTACGTTAAGGATAACCATTACGGAACCATGAGTGTTAATAAAGAAGAAACCGTGTACTTCTCGCCTGGAGGCACAGTCACAAAAACCTGGGACTGGAGTGGCACTACCAGCGAAGTAACGCTTATTGCCACGGTGGCATACAGGTGGTGGGATCAGCAAAGCAAGTATGTTGAGGAACCTTTTGTGAGTATGACGGAAACAACATACGAGGATAATGAAAAGGAAATGGGTGTCGCCGGTACGGCCCTGCCCAGCGGACCTACTACGGCGATTAGCTGGCAGTACCCACTTTATTACCATCCATATGTAAATATGGTTGTTCCGATATACGAAGAGTATACCGTACCGGTATACGGTTATAAGGAGGTTCCGTTCACAAAAGACACCTCCGACGGTAAAATACGTGTTTACCTCGTAGAATGAGAGAGAAAGGAGTTAAATTATAGTGCGTAAATGTAAAATCTTAATCATCTTGTCCTTAATGTGCCTGTTGCTTTTGAACTGCCCGTTTTCTGCGGCGGAAACCAAGGATAAGAAATGGCACGATATTATCACATCGGTTGACGAAAGTGGCAATACTGTGACCAGTAGCGTTTTCGGGTACTTTGTTCTAAACGGCGGGGCGCTTGTTGCCTGTGACCCGGCAACCGGTGAGGAAACGGGCAAAGCTTACGTGCCTGGCGTAAAAATAGGTGACAAGTCGGTAAAAATAACTGTTGGCTATGAAAGAAAAGAAGGCGAAGACTGGAGCCAGGTAAAAAGGATAGATCCGGTAAATGTCAGGCTGCTCGCGCCGAACATAGTGAACAACTTGTCGTATTCGGATTACAGTATAGAACAGTATTACGAAACGGGAAACCTTTACGATACCGCCAGCGGCCCTGTCACCTGGCCTGGGCCGACACAAGGTTTTCTCGTGCCCGGGGATGATCCTGATTACTGGCTGATTGTGGCGGAGGTTTCCAATCCCAACCCGTGGCCGGTTAAAATTAATCTGGCGGTGAAACTTGGCCAGTGGCAAAAATATCTATCTTCTAGCTTGGGTGCAACGAGTATTGACATGAGCCAGGAGGTATCCCTGGGAGCGAATGAAACTAAATATGCTGTCATTAACCGCGGCTCAAACAAGGACAAGGGCTACCTGTACTTGGCTTACGATTCGGATTGGAACGGGTATAAAAGATACTGGTCAAGGGCGACACAATTCCGCACGTTTGTCACGGAGAACCTTGATCCTGAGCTTCCTGCGGAGTTAGGCCCCAATAAAGGCTTTATATCGTTTAGCGATTATGGCGGGTTGACTTCTGTTCCCGACGATTTGTCCGGCGGTATAAATTTTATGTATTCTGTTCGCTGTGAAGACTATAAGCGTAAGTGGTATTTTAAAGGAAAAGTCAATTATACGGAAAACGGGTGGGTTGCGGTTCCCGGGGATGACAGTGAGAATCCTGATTTAGCCAAGCAGAAGGTTGAGGCGTTCTTCAACAGCCGGTCATTTGATCAGCTCCCTTATATCAATGATAGTTTAGAAACAATTGATAATATAAAATTTTATGGATGTGCGCCAAGTAAGGTCAGTCTTAACGAGGGGCCGGATCAAAGGGTTTCCCAGGCAAGCGGGCCTGCGCTTGCGGATTATACTTCAATTGATGACGGTGAAGATCTCGGGTGGGGTGACGGGCAATATAAAACCGTGAATAATGAAGGGCGACAAATTCCCGTCTTGACCTCGCGCCCGATATTTTATGAGTTTTACCGGTTCAAACCTACGGATTCAGCGAATGTTGGGGTGTTGACAAAGGAATACATTCCCGGTTTTTTGATTGAGAATTCAAGCATAAACAGACCTTATATTACGATTGATGACACTTATCAAAGCTATAACGTGGTTTCAGCCGATTCGAACTGGAAAATCAGCATCAAGCACCATGTAAAAATCACGGCGTCAAACCCGGATGATAGTGTGGCAGTGGGCTTTACTAAAGCGTATTTGGCCCTGCCTAATGTTTTTAATGCGGTCAATTGTTTATCTGCTAATCTTTATTATATTACAGATGAAACTCCGGTTATTAACAGTCCCAATTATGATAGTGTTAATTATTCACCTGTCTTTTTATATTTTGACGACATTAGTATATCGCCGTGTCAATCGGTCTTGTTGTATGATTCCGATGTGACAACTGAAATACTGGTTAAAGCCAAAGGCATTCGTTTAAGCGATTTGGAATATGCGATTACTGGCAATATCCGTGATCGTGAAAAGGTTTTATCTTTTTTTACATGGTCCGGTGACGCTGCTTTTGTTCAGAGCGGTAATAGTTATATTTCATTATCGCCTATGTCTACAACCGAGCAAGTTCTTTCTTTCAACACTGGGCAGATCCGTTATCGCAAAAATGGAGATTATTATTACAAAGATGTGAGTGTGATAGACCGGGATTGCAATCCCTGGATTTCTACGGTTTCTTATTTCAGCGACGGTTTAAGCGTTCGCCCCCTGGACGGTGCCTATACCAGCGTGCTGTCGGCAAAAAAACTGAAGGCGCGCGTGTATGAGGGGGACAATTTTTGGCCAATCATGCAATATGGTTCGTCCCGTTGGACAGTTAAAAAATGGCCTGATTATTAACTAGCTCTTAAGGCGCTAGTTGCCCGTCAAAAGACGGGTTTTTCTTTTTATAAACCTTCTTAAAACGGGTTCTCGTAAAAAATATAAAAGGATGTGTCTAGCTATGTGTTTTGAGAAAAATGAAGGAATTGAGCTGTGCGAGGTTAGGTTAGTGGGTGCTAGTAAATCTGATTTAAAAAAGATTGAAGATCATATGAAAGAAGTCAGTACGTACGTTCTGAGAAAAGAGGAATATTTTTACCTAATATCCTCGAAAGCGGCGCGTTTCGTGGAAGAAAAAGCAAGTGAGGTATGCGGGGTGTTTGTCGGGCCGGCTAGGATCTATCCGGATCCTGAGTTGAATGAGTGAGATATTTTCACGTTCTTTTTTAAAATGTCGGGAGGTGGGCGATATGGTTTTTTCCAGGGAAATGATTCTTAAAGCAAGGCGTGCTGATCTGTTGGAATACCTTCGGTCAAGAGGATATGAGTTAAAAAAGGAGGGAAAAAACTGGCGTGCGCCGGGGTACGGGGGGTTGGTTATAAGGGGTAATAGATTTTATCATTTTAGTGGTGAGATAGGCGGCAATGCACTGGACTTTTGCATAAAATTTCTCCGGCTCCCTTTCTGGCAGGCAGTATTAGAACTGAACGGGTCGCCTGCGGCTGCGATAGAAAGGCCGGTGCCCCGGGCGGAGAAAAAGTTAAAAAAAGTGCTGGAGATGCCGGCGCGGTTCCGAAACGAACACAGGGTTATTGCCTACTTGACGAAAACCCGTTGTTTGCCGGCCGGTATGGTTGTGGATTTAATCCGGATAGGATTACTATACCAGGACGATAAAGGTAATTGTGTTTTTGTCTGTAGAGACGAGGCCGGCCGGGCAAGGGGCGCAATTCTCGCGGGAACGGTATCTAACGTGCGGTGGAAAGGGGTTGCTCCCGGCAGCGATACTGGTTATGGATGGTGGTGGCCGGCTGATTGTGATAACGCTGATACTGTTATTCCCGTGGAGTCGCCCATCGACGCGGTAAGCTTTGTTGTCTTATACCCGGAAATGAGGGAAAGTCATATTTTAGCCCTTGGAGGCCTTCACACGGAGGCGCTGGAGGGCTTTCTCAAAAGGGTAAAAATTGGGCGGGTGGTTCTCGCCCTAGACAGTGACATTTGGGGCAGGAAAGCCGCGCTGGAGTGGGGAGGATTGCTATCTGCCCGGGGATATGAAGTTCGGGAGGAGGTTGTCCCGGAAGATGCAAAAGATTGGAACAATCTGCTTAGAATGAACCAGTCGTGAGCGTCGCATTACTTAATTTTTCGGTAATTATTATTCTTCATGAAAGGCGGTTATTTATTATGATCGTTATTGCCATTGTCAATAGTAAGGGCGGTGTGGGAAAGTCCACCATAAGCGTTCATCTTGGCCATGCCCTGGCCCTGGCCGGTAAGAGGACTTTAATTGTGGACATGGATATTCAGGAAAATATCAGGATCTGGTTTGATGCGGGGCAAAAAGAGATAACTCTCTTTGAAATATTAGTTGAAGGTAAGAAAGCGAGCGAGGCCATTACAAATGTCAGAGAGAATCTAGACATAATTCCCTCCGGAGGAGACAATCTTGGTGCCGTACCATATCTCTTAAACCTTGGGATCCAGTTCTCAGGTTTATCAGGGAATGACCGTGCAGCATTAAAAAAGATTCTACAAAAGATAGATATGCAGTGGATTTTTGATTTAAAAAATGTTACTCCTGAAATTCTTAAGAAGTCGTTGTACCCTCTTAAAAATACATATGATTTTATCTTAATTGATTGTTCGCCTTCGAGAACATTGCTTCACACCATTGCGGCGGTAGCTTCGGATCATGTCATGGTGCCCGTCAGCATGGAATGGCTCAGTGTGGTGGGTAGTGCCCAGGTCGGTTCCGCCATATCCGAGGTCAGGGAAAAGTACGGGCTTTCAACTGATATATCCTTTGTGGTGCCGACCTTTGTTGACAGACGAAGAAGCCGTGTATGCCAGGAAGTGAATGAGGATCTTGCCAAGATGTACGGGGACAAGGTTACTAGCCCGATACGCGTTAACGGGAAGCTCTCGGAGGCTCCGAGTTGGGGAAAAACGGTCTTTGATCTGGCTGACCGGCGTGGGATGGAAGACTTTAAGGCGCTGGCGAAAAGAGTGATCCAGAATGGCTAACAAAAGGGCGGCCATGGATGCATTAATGCCCGGTATCGGGAGAGGCAATCTCGGTAATTCTTCGGGAATTATTACCGATTCCTTACCGAATAATTCAGCAATAATTACTGATTCCGCCAGTTCCACAAGACAGCACAGAAACAGGCCGCTGCAGGAAAAAGCCGTCCGGAAAACCTATAGTTTCTATCCCAGTACCATCAGAGGGTTAGAAGAATACGCGGATGATAACCGCATGACTTACAGTCAGGTAATCAACCTGGCTTTGAGGCAGTTAATCCCCAGGTCATATTTTGAATGAGTTTTTTCCCGGCCCCGTGGCTTTTGGTTTTGTCTGTTCTAGAATATTGGCTCTCCTCTGTCTTTCTTATTCTACCCCAGGAGTCAGGCCGGAACCGTCAAGGGTAAAGGCCGTGAGCATATCCTCCTGGGCTTTTCTTTAGGGCGGGAACCAGTCCGGTATCCCTCCCGGCCCGGCCAAAAAAACGGCCGCCCTTGACGAACCCGGCCTGCCCGGGGGCCTTCCGAAAAAACAGAGGAGAAAAAAGTAAATGAATTCATTGACTTTTTGTCTCTTCTGTTATAAAATGGAGGTGATAAAATGAAAGATGAAATACTTGCTGAAATCGCCAGGATTACAAAAGAAAAAGGCTTCCGGTTGACATTCCACGCACAAGAGCAAATGACGGCCCGTAAGCTGGAACTATGGCAGGTAAAAGATATTTTGCTCAACCCGCGCCGGTTGATTCGGGTGGACCAAAAGGAACACACGATTTACAAGATCCAGGGCGGTAGATATAACCGCAAGCTGGCGGTTGTGATTAAGGACAATGTAATAGTGATTACAGTGATGTAACCACGGCCCCCTTTTAGTCTTATATACCACAAGGGAGGGAAGCTATTATGTCATGTTATAAGTGCGACGCGGAAGTTGTTAATAAAACTATTGATTGGGTTAGCTATATTAACGGCATTAAAGTAGTAACGCCGGATATACCCGTTGAAGAGTGTCCAAACTGCGGAGAAATAACTATTGATTCGAAGGATTCTGAAACTATTTGTCAGAATAACAAGGGATTCTATGACAAGGAGTTTAGTTTGGATATTCATTTGAAAGAAATTCGAGAGAAACTTGGTCTAACCCAGGAAGAAGTTGCTAAGAGAATGGGTTGGACGAAGCAGCGGTATAATGCTGTCGAGAAAAATAAAAGTGTGCCGAGTGTTCTTCTGGCTTTGAAACTGGCTAACGCTCTTGAGTGTGATGTTAATGAGATATACAAACTTAAGGTTGTTTCTAAAAGGCACAAGAAAATATTGCTTGAGTGTCAATGAGCCCGGGGAGCTGAACCCCGGGTTTTATTATTTTTTAGATAGGGTAACCGGTGGCACCGGTCTGGTATGAGGATAGTCTTAGCGGCTGCCAGGCCGGAACCACCGGCATTGAATCAATTTTTTAGGGTTGGGCAGACAACCGCCGATGGTGCCTGATGCTGGTTTTTCCGGTCAACCATCGGCGGCAGACTGCCCTGCTCCAGGGTCTAAGACAACAGGGGAACGGCGCCGCCGCTGTTTATTGGGGACAGACACAGCCGCAGCGCCGATGTAAAGGGGGCACACTCCAGCTTTAATCTGTGATTGAAATTTGGAGTCGGGCCGGAGAGTGCCCTTTTAGATTTTAGCATTTCTCTGGGGTATAGTATTTGCATTCCTTTGGGGTCAACAAGGAAGCTCCGCTCGCGCGGAGCTTTTTTAACCGCTAACCGATTTTATTTCAGCTGTGTATTGTATAAATATAATCCTTTTAACACCGCCTTTTTATTATGCTTTAACAATACCAGCGCTGACGGCGGTCTTGTAATATATCCGGGTTTTTAAATATCTAAAGTTTAAATACCTTCGATTTCGGGCGCTAATTCCCGCCACCCACTTTCGCTGCCGAGCCCGCTTATTGGGGATTTCATTTGTGGTCATTGCGGTCTCGGCTTAACGCTCATGGCCAGCCTCAGAAGTAATTCTCCGGGGTCTTTGCCGGCCACCGTGGATACCCGGCGGAGCGCATTTGGTAGCTGGATTTGGGGTTAAAGATTGAAAAAGGAACGGTGCGGCCGCTTTTTTAGGGTATTCCTTACAGGATGGACCGTATTTTATGTCTGAATGAATCAGTTGGTTGCGGTAGCGGTGCTGAAATCTTCTGGCCGCTACGCCATTGTCGGCGTACATCCGCATTTGCCGGTTGCTGTAGCCCCGCTCGGCAAGTTT
>NZ_JAKNBL010000045.1 GCF_022410535.1 Pelotomaculum terephthalicicum JT | reverse complement strand
TTTGCCATGCCCATTTTTAGGAATGTCGTGAAAAGGACAGTCTTTTTAGCCTGGCATGCCAGAATTTCCAGTTGCTTTATTCCAGATTTAATGATTCCTCCCATCTAATGCCGAGAGCCTATTTAACGACGACCTTCCCAACAAGATGAAACGCAGGGGTTTCTTTTTCGCCAAGGCCAATAAGGAATCAGCGGTAACACCCCGGGCTCCGCCGGATACCAGCACCGTGTCGTAAGGCGCCAACGGGTCGTATCCCTTTTCCTGTTCCCCCTTTGTCCCGCTTTCTGCCAACCCCACGGCAATCCTTGTACCGTCGGACAGATAACCCACCTCTTTTTCCAGGCCGCCCGAAAAAAGCTCGTCACAGATGCATTCGGCCATGGTTTCAAGGGATAAGGAGGAATCAAGATCCAGGGCCTTGACAAAAGCCCGCGGCCATTCCCGGGCCGCCGTTTTGGCAAGGGCGGCCACCCCGGCCGACCAGACTTGATGCCCCGCCCTGCCGGACAGGCCAAAGTCTCCGCCGGTACTTTGCACGGTGAGAAAGAAACCGTCTTCCTTTTCCATGGTTCCGGCTACATTTCTTGCCGTCCTGAAGGCCTCCAGGTTCAGCTCTGTCGCTTCGGCGACCTGGCTTTGCCCGCCTGCCATCCCTAAATAAACGACATTCCGGGCGGAGGCAGGGATCCGGCGGCTGACAATGGCCTCGACTTCCCGGCCGCGCAATTTGTCCGCCAGTTTTTCCGCAAGGCCAAAGCCGTCGTTGTTTATATAAACCGGATACTCCCTCAGACCCGGCACTTCAAAGCCGGCGGCGGGAGCCGGAAAGGTCCGGACATGAAAGCATCTTAACCTCTGCCCGCCCTCCATGGCTGCAATTTCTAGTTTTTTTTTGGGTTTTGCTCCAGGAATTCGATTATTTCCTTTAAAGTATGTAAACCGGCCAGATCGGAATCGTCCAGATCGGGCGGCTCCGCGAAGCTCTCTTGAACCGTCGATAAGATTTCCACCAGTTTAATCGAGTCGATTCCCAGCCCTGCTTCCAGATCGATATCCAGGTCCAGCAGTTCCACCGGATATCCTGTTTTGTCAGAGACTACTTCCAGCACGGTTTCCCCAATGGACAGGGAAGGTTTGCCGTCATCGTCAAAGCCCCTCTCCGGAACCGGCTTTTGCCCGGGTCCGGGATACGCGGGGATTTTTGCCGGCAAAACGGCGGCGGCGGTTTCCCCGGCAGCGGGCGCAGCGTGCTCAATAAAGCTGTTCTCCACTTGTGGCCATAAGCGCTGTTCCTCATCTCCACCGATCTCTCCGTTTTCAGGGATGAAGGTTGGACTCTGGCCGGCGAGAGCGGCCAACAGCTTCTCCGAAAAGCCCAAATAGGCCTGATGGCTTTCTGTAAGCGCCTTTTGAAAAGCAAGATGGGCTTCCGTCATTTGCTTTTGGATAAAAGCCAGGGAGGAGGCAGGGATCTCCTGTCCTCTCGCGGTTTGCTCTCCTTGCTGCCGCTCTTTTTGATTCACGGTCGATACCTGCCTGTCTATAGATTTGTTAATTGATTCTTCATGCGATTCTTTGACCATGTTTGCTTGGGCCGCTGCCTTGGCGGCCGGAATCCTTTCCTGTCCAATCGTTTTTTTAGCCGGGTACGGCTTCCCATAATTGGCGCCGCCGATTTTCACGGTGTAAGCCGGTTTTTTCTCGTCCCTCGGGTCCTTCAAGCTGCCGTAACCCGACCACAGACAGGAATAGTCCAGCTTAATTCCCAGCACGGAAATGAAAGCTACGGCCTGCAGCAGCGAGAGGACCCCATGCCGGCCTTTATAGTCCGCAGCTATCGCCTTCACGTCTTGGTCCGCCAGACACTGCCTGGTCAGGCCGGTCAGCACCCCGCCCGGCCCAACTTCAATAAACAATTGTACTCCCTGTCCGGCCATCCGGCCGATCAGCCCGGCAAAGCGGACAGGGTGGGCAATTTGTCGGGCCAGCAGCTCTTTCATTTGCTCCGGCTGCTCCGGATACGGCTCCGCCTCTAAGTTTGAGTAAACAGGGACGGCGCTTTTCTTAAAGGCAACACTTTGGAGATATTGTCTGAAAGGCTTTACAGACGGTTCTACCAGGGCGGAGTGAAAAGCCGTGGATACAGGCAGCCGGACAAAACGCAGGCCTTCTTGTTTCAACGCGGCTTCCAATTGGCGGATTTCCTCTGCGGGTCCCGAAGCTACGACTTGTTCGGGACTATTGACATTGGCGATTACAACGGAAAGGTTTAATCTTCTGATCAACGCATCAGCCTGATCGGGATGGAGAAATACGGAAGTCATGGCTCCTTTATTCCCGGAAGCTTCCCGCATCAACTCCCCGCGTTTTTTAGCGACATGAAGCATCTCTTTCTCGGAAAACACTCCTGCCGCAGCCAGCGCCGTGATTTCCCCGTAGCTGTGCCCGGCGACGAAATCGGCGCGCAATCCCAACTGTTTCAGGACCGCTAAAACGGAGAGACTCATGGCGCCAATTGCCGGCTGCGCGATACGCGTATCAGTTAAGCGTTCCTGTTGCAGCCGGCGTGTTTCATCATCAAAAGCCGGCCGTGGGAAAACAAAATCATGCAGTTTTTCTCCCTGCGGACCTGCCGCAAGCTCCGTTGCGCGGTCCCACACTTCTCTGGCGCAATCGAAATGCATGGCCAGATCCTTCCCCATATCGATATATTGACTGCCTTGTCCCGGAAACAGAAAAGCTATCTTGCCGGTCATTTTTTTTGTTTCATAGCAGATTCCGGCAGGCAGGCTCAGCGCTTGCTCCGGCTCCGTCCCGATGCGGTCCATGCTTTGCTTTATTTTTGCTTCCAAATCATCAAGATCAGAAGAGACGACGGCCAAGCGGTATCCCCACTGATGCTCATATTCCGTCTGCGCCTGTTTTGCCAAAACCGCATGCAAATCGCTCCGGGCAGAAACGCAGGAAGAAATTGCATCCAGTAAGCTTTGCCCGCGCCGAAGCAATTCTTCCGGTGAACGGCCGGCCAAGGGAAACAGCTCGTAAGGCATTGTTCTGAGTTTATCGGGACGGTTCCCCGGTTTCGTATATTCCTCCAAGGTCACATGAAAGTTGCTGCCGCCAAATCCAAAAGCGCTGACAGCGGCCCTTCTGGGATGGTCCAGGCCGCTGATCCAGGGCCTGCTCCGGGTATTAAGATAAAAGGGACTGTTTTCTATCTTTAGGTTGGGATTGGGTTTGTCTACTTTGATTGTTCCGGGCAGCACCTTATGGTGCAAAGCCATCACGGCTTTGAACAATCCCGCCGCGCCGGCCGCCGCCTTCGTGTGTCCGATTTGCGATTTGACGCTTCCCAGGGCGCACCATTGCTTTTTTTCCTCCCTTTGAAAAACGCTCGCCAATCCTGCGAATTCAGCGGCATCACCGGCTTTTGTCCCCGTACCGTGGGCTTCCACCAGCTCTACCGTGTCCGGTCCGTACCCCGCCGCCTCATAAGCCCTTTTTACGGCAAGTACCTGTCCTTCAGCCCGTGGGGCGAAGATGCTCTTTGCTTTTCCGTCGGAGGAAGACCCGATGCCTTTAATTACGGCATAGATGGGATCACCGTCTTTTTCCGCATCCGCCAGCCTTTTCAAGGCCACCATGGCGATCCCCTCTCCCAGAACCGTCCCGTCCGCCTGCCGGGAAAAAGGCCGGCAGTCCCCGGTGGGAGACAGCGCCTGGACTTTGCTGAAGCACAGATACATGAAGATATCGTTTTGCGTATCCGCTCCGCCCGTAATGACCAAATCTGCTTTGCCGGACTGGAGCTCCAGGATGGCCATGGAAACAGCGCATAAAGAGCTGCCGCAAGCCGCGTCAACGATCGTATTGGTCCCTTTTAAATCGAAGTGATTGGCAATCCGTCCGGCCACCACACTCCCTAACAGCCCGGGGAAAGAACTTTCCTGCCAGGGCAGGTAGTTATCGGTGATCCGGTCGCAAATATGCCGTATCTCCTGCTCCTGGCATCCGCTTTCTCTTAACGCTTGAGCCCAATGGGGCCTTTGAATACTGCCGCCCAAATGGATGGCCAGCTCCGAACCGGAAGTCACGCCCAGGATAACACTGGTTTTTTCTTTATTCATGTTTTTAAATTGGGACCGGCAAGCGTCCTCAAGAACTCTTTTGGCAACGATCAAGGCTAAAAGTTGACAAGTATCGGTCGCCCTTAAATTATGGGGTGGAATCGCAAACTCCAGGGGATCAAAATCAATTTCCGGGATAAACGCGCCCCTTTTGCAATATGTTTTACCCACCGCCGCGGGATCAGGATGGTAGTAATCGTCTATCAGCCAGTGAGAACCGGGAACATCCGTTATTAAATCCTTTCCTTCAAGGATATTTTTCCAACAACCTCCACTATTGTCTGCTCCAGGCAACAAAGCGCTGGCCCCAACAACGGCGATATGTCGACAATGGGCCGCCAGAATCTTCACCTTCCTCCGGCAAGTTGTGTCTGAAACAACATGCCCTAAAGATAAAACTTTTTCATATTGCCTTTATTTTATTTTTTATGCAAAAATTTTTCATTGACGATTTTGCGGTTTGCGGAAATTCCTTCCCGCCTTTACCCTTTACCATGGCGAATAGATGTCCGGCTTAAATATTTTTTTAGCTGACGGCTTTTTTCCAGCGGACTAACCAGTGCCACTGTTTCATCGGATATGGTTCCGTTTTCAAGCAACTCCGCTCTTATCTTTTGTATCACTTTATCAACTTTGTCCGGATTATTGGCAGCATGTCTCTATGCCACGGCCTATGTAGATCTTTTCATAATGTGGCGGCCTTAGTCATCCTTCCCGGTGGGAGGCTTTAAGCTCCCCATTTTTCTCTTACTTTGTTTCTCAGCTTCAAGATTTTTACCAGCCTTTCCCCCGCTCTGCCGGCCTTTTCCAAGGACCTTTCGTCTTTCAAAGCGGCCCCTTGTGCAAATAACCCCAAGGCTTTGACTTTATCTACTACCCGATAGCCCAGAGCTTCCAAAGATTTGGCCATGACTTCTGCGGTGGGCCCCATATCTTCTTCCGAATGTTGCTCGCATACCGCTATTACGCCGGCGTATTTTATTCCAAGGGCCTCATTGAGGCTCAGCCAAATAGAACGGTCGTCTTCGGCAAACACTTCAAAGCAATAGCATCGGTCCAAGAAGGCCTTGACGTTGGCCGACACGTTGTAATAGTAGGTGGGGGAACCCAAAATAACCCCGTCTGCTTTCAAAAGAAGCGGGTAGATTTTTTGCATATCATCGTTGATCACGCATCGCCGGGTTTTCTGACAACCCTCGCAACCGCTGCAGTCTGTGATGGCATAATCGTCCAGAAAAATCAATTCCGTTTCCGCCCCTGCCTCTTTGGCCTTTTCTAAGGCCCTGTTCACCAAAACCGAAGTATTGCCTTTTTTCCTTTTACTGCCTACTATCCCTAAAATTTTCATTCATCATATCCTCCTTTTCCTCTGCTCCCGTCCATCTATCCTTTAATACGTTGACTAAATTCCCATTATTTCAGATTCTTTACAAAGACTTTTGAGTTCACAATATCATATTTTTCCATACAAATAAAGAACATAGCCTCCCCCTTGACGGAAAGCTATGTCTTTTATGTAATGTGTGATCAATTTTAGATGCAGCTTGTTTTTCATAAGAAGAAATTAAATGGATGGAGAATATCGCAGAATTATCGTATAATAATAGCAGAATAATTCCTTATGGGAAGGCGGGTTTTATGATTATCAAATCTTCTACCAGCTTACGCAACGATTACGGCAGCATTTCAAACCTCGCACATGAAAAACAGGAACCAATCTACATTACCAAAAACGGTGAGGGCGATCTCGTGGTTATGAGTATTGAGGCGTTTGAAAAGCGCGAAGAAATCATAAAGCTGCGGGCAAAGTTGGAACTGGCAGAACAATCCCGTCTTGCCGACGAGCCGACTTTTACGCTGGAGCAATCGAAACAGCGTTTGGATACAATCTATGAGAAAACCAAAATATAAACTGGAGCTTCTGACACCTGCCCAGCGTGAACTGGAGGAAATTGCTCTCGTACATATGGAACTCGTGGGCGTAGAATCGGCACGCAAAATCACGGACCGCATCTATAACGCGCTGGATCATTTGAGAAGCCATCCGAATATGGGTATAGCGTGCATAGATAAAATGCTCCGGTCGGAAAGCTACCGGATGCTAATTTGCGGCCATTATCTGTGTTTCTATCGACTATTGGGTGAAACTATCTTTGTTTACCATATCGTGGATGGCAGAGCGAATTATACCCGTCTACTTGCGGACTTGCCGATGCAAGGTGAAAGCAACGACTGATTTAGTTGGGCAAACAGCTGGTTAATATCCGAACGCCCTCTCCGATAAGGAAAAGTTCGGATTTTATTGCTTTGGAAAGCTAGGTCAAAAAGATATCATGGTTTTGACGCATTATACTTATTTTGTTAGGCTGAGAATATCTTTAATTTGCGGAATGGTTTTGCCTTCCGCTCTCAAACTTTTAATATAGGAAATACGCTGGATCGTATCGACACGTTTATATCTTCTCGTTAAATTTTCTTCCGCTTGTTCAAAAACCAACATGCCTTCCTCGGTATAAAATTTGAGCGTGCTGTATCTCACGCCTGTTAATCTTACCAGTTCTCCAATCGTAACATATGGAGCGCTCTCTATCACTTCCATGCTTCTCTGCCTTGACACGATACAAAACTCCCTTAAGGCGCCGTCGATATCGCGGCAACGGCAGTAACAGCGATAATCATATCAACATAATCCACCATTTGCTTTACCAATTGATTGGAAGGAGCTTCTTTGATCTCTTTTAAACGGGCCTTTAATTGTTCAGATTCATATTTAGAAAAATATTTTTTTATCTGATGGCTTTTTTCCAGCAGACTAACCAGTGCCACTGTTTCATCGGATATGGTTCCGTTTTCAAGCAACTCCGCTCTTATCTTTTGTATCACTTTATCAACTTCGTCCGGATTGGGGCCGGTCAAAAAGAGATTTCAAATGGAATTGTTTCTCGCTTAAATTGCCTATCACGTAAACCTTATTCTTTTCGTCTATTTGAATACAATTGCTTGCCAGCAGTTCGATTAACCCGCCTGCCAAAACACAAACGGGAATTTCCGTACTAAGTGCGGGGAATTTCCCTTTTTCGTTTAAAGAACATAATACATATTCCTGAGAAATCGACAGATCATTCATGGTATTATCTCCTTACAGATTACTTACTACTTACTACTTACTACTTACTACTTACTACTTAACTATAGCATAAAAAAGCAAGTTGTCAATAGATGTATTAAAATCTTTTAAAGATGATATAGAGCATATGGGATAAATGATGTTCACTCGTATATCTATCAAAACTACAAAGAAGCCAACTGCCCAAATCGCAATCGACTTCTTTCGATAAAAATTTATTTAATGTGTGATCAATTTAGATGCAACTTGTTTTTGCTAAAAACAGGGCTTTGGCAAAAAAACGGTTAATTATGTCTTAGAATCCACTCCAGAAGCTCTTTATCATCCATCTCACCGGCGGCAATCTTTAAGCCTGTTTACAACGATATCTTGATCCGTACAGGTAAGACCGGCACCGTTCAGTTCAAGAAAACCATCATGGCCAGCATCCCGGTTCTTTTATTGCCATCAACAAAGGGATGGTTTTGATGAGGAAAAAGCCTAACCGCGCCGCTTTCGCCTCCAGCGATTTATACAAATATTCTCAGCCATAGAGCATTAGAAAAAGTGGAAGCCATAGAAACAAACGGTGCATTTCCTGTTCCCACACCTCCCAACAATGTATTTTGGTTAGGTTCATCTTTTTCACAAATTGAACCGGCAATGGCTTTTCAATATGGACTTCCACTCCTCCTGATAATACAATCAGGCGTCATAATGGAACGAAAAGAGCCGCACCTGCGTGGCAGTCGTCTTAGAGAAGATATGGTGGTTGGCAACAGTCATAAAGATGACCCCGTCCTACCTGCCGTTTGCTGCTTGCAAAGTCCAGCTAGAACGGGCTTTCGAGGATTCTCTAAATTCATGTTTAAAGCACTGCTATACTCCTGAGCATAGTTTCCAGATGATTATTGCTTAGAGCTGGTTGCTGCAGTTTAAGACGTTCCTGATCTTGTGCTTGACCATGCTTTTAATGGCCTCCCTGGCTGGTTTGAGATACTGGCGGGGATCAAAATCAGCGGGGTTGTGAGCAAAATGCTCCCGGATGGTAGCCGTCATGGCCAGGCGGAGATCGGTATCAATATTTATTTTGCATACCCCCATTGTTCCGGCCCTGCGAAGCATATCTTCGGGAACGCCCTGGGCACCCTTGATCTCTCCCCCGTATTGATTGCATTTGGCTACAAATTCCGGCAGCACGGTGGAGGCACCATGCAAAACCAGGGGATAGCCGGGCAGGAGAGATGCTATTTTCCCCAGGCGGGCGAAATCGAGTTTGGCTTCCCCCTTGAACTTATAAGCTCCGTGACTGGTGCCAATGGCGATCGCCAGGGAATCGCAGCCTGTTTTTTGGACAAATTCGACGGCCTGGTCAGGATCAGTGTAGCTGGAATCCTCGGCACTGACGTTCACTTCATCCTCGACGCCGGCCAGCCGCCCCAACTCGGCTTCTACCACTACACCCTTGGCATGGGCATACTCCACGACCTTTTTGGTCAAGGCAATATTTTCGGCAAAAGGCAGCTTTGAACCATCGATCATCACCGAGGTAAACCCACCGTCGACACAGGACTTGCAAATCTCGTAATCCTCCCCGTGGTCCAGGTGCAAGCAGATAGACAAACCGCTGTCCTCTACGGCAGCCTCCACCAGTTTCATTAAGTAAACATGTTTTGCGTATTTCCGGGCCCCCGCCGAAACCTGCAAAATCAAAGGAGATTGTTCTTCCTTGGCCGCATCAACAATTCCCTGGATAATTTCCATGTTGTTGACATTAAACGCTCCCACGGCACATTTCCCATAAACTTTTTTAAACATTTCAGTTGAAGTTACCAGCGGCATATTTTTGCCCTCCCTTTTTGGTGTGCATATTGCTATTTAAGGAACTTCTATATTGTTCCAAGACTATCCTCTAAGATTTCGTGATTTTGTTAATTATCAAATATATTTTTTAGCTTTTAATCCTTAAAGGAAGATGAAGATTTTAAGAGAATAGTTATTTGTAAGGCTATGCGTTACCGAATACCCGGGCGAAATAATGGCAATGGCCTTTCATCTTTAAGTATAACTTACATTTTTAATTTTATGTCCCACTCCGGGAGCATTATATGGAGGGAGCACTTTGGATAATTTTACCACAAAAAAACTGATGGAGCAGCAGGATTATCTTGAACTCCTGTCTCAAAAATTTCCCACTATATCACAGGCGGCATCCGAAGTCATTAACCTAAAATCCATTTTGAATCTTCCTAAAGGTACCGAGCACTTCCTTACCGATCTTCATGGAGAATATGAAGCCTTTAACCATGTGATGAAAAACGCCTCGGGCGTTGTAAAAAGAAAAATCCATGATGTGCTGGGAAAGACACTTTCTAAAAATGATATCGATGAGCTTGCATCACTCATCTATTACCCTGAAGATAAGCTTCACCTGGTCAAAGAGAGGGAGGTTAACCTTTCCGACTGGTATGAGATCACCATTTACAGGCTGATCCAGGTGTGCAGGGACACTTCGTCAAAATATACCCGTTCCAAGGTCAGAAAAGCGCTTCCGCCGGATTTTGCCTACATCATCCAGGAACTGCTCCATGAGGATGAGTACCGGTTCAACAAAAAAGAATACTACAATAAAATTATCGATACTATTGTTGGGTTGGATATGGCAGACGACTTTATTATCAATATCTCCGCCGTGATCCAGAGACTCACCATCGATCATCTGCATATAATCGGTGATGTTTACGACAGGGGGCCAGGACCTCATTTCATCATGGATACCCTGATGAAACATCATTCCGTGGATATTCAGTGGGGAAACCACGACATTCTCTGGATGGGCGCAGCTGCAGGCAACCGCTCCTGTATTGCCAACGTAGTCCGGATCTGCCTGAGATACGCCAACATGGATATCTTGGAAGAAGGCTATGGGATCAATCTATTTCCCTTGGCTACATTTGCCATGACTGCCTATAAGGACGATGAATGCAGCAAATTCAAACCTAAAATGAGCTCCGGCGATACCGTGCCGGATTCGAGTGTTGATCTTCTTGCCAAAATGCATAAGGCGATCGCTATGATCCAGTTCAAACTCGAGCATGAACTTATATTAAACCACCCTGAATATGATATGAATCATCGATTGCTTCTGGATAAAATCAATTATGAGGAACACACCATCAACGTTGAAGGCGCAGTATACAAACTGAATGACCAGATCTTCCCGACCATCGACCCCAAAGAGCCCTGGAAGCTGACCGTAGAAGAAAAATCAGTGATCAACAAGCTCCGTTATACATTTCTGAAAAGTGAAAAGCTTCAAAAGCATGTCCGGTTCATGTTCGCCAAAGGCAGCATGTACCTAAAATACAACTCCAACCTGTTGTTCCATGCATCCATTCCCATGAATCCTGAAGGGACCTTTAAGATAATAAAGCTCAATGGTGTGGAATGTTCAGGCAAGTATCTGCTGGATAATTTGGATCAATGGTCCCGGGAAGCCTATTTCGGCAGAGAAAACAAGGACATCTCTACAGATATTCTTTGGTATCTATGGTGCCACCAGGATTCCCCGCTGTTCGGCAAGGACAAGATGGCAACTTTGGAAAGGTATTTCATTGATGACAAAGCTCCGCACAAGGAAAACTACACTCCCTATTATACTTTGGTCGATGATGAAAGGATCGCCAGGATGATTCTTGCAGAGTTTGGGCTTGATCCGGAGAAGGGACATATCATTAATGGACATGTGCCTGTAAAGACTAGAAAAGGGGAAAGTCCAATAAAAGCCAACGGCAAACTGCTGGTTATTGACGGTGGATTTGCGAAAGCCTATCAAAGCGAAACAGGAATAGCCGGTTATACCCTGATCTATAATTCCTACGGTCTGATGCTGGCAAGCCATGAGCCTTTCGAGTCCGTAGAAAAATCGGTAAACGAAGGAATGGATATCCATTCTACATTAAGCGTTGTTGAGAAGGTTGTTGACCGGAAGAAGATATCTGATACCGATAATGGCCAGGAGTTGAAAAAGCAAATCTATTATCTTGAGATGCTCTTAAGCGCTTTCCGTACAGGTGTTATTAAAGAAAAATTATAACCGGATTAACCATTTCTTACTATATTGATATATAAATCATTTTTTATTTGATTATTTGTATTTAGGACATTTGTCCGGTTAAAAAACCTTGCCATTACTCGGTCTGGAGGAGCACCCGGCGCCGGTGTCCGGACATCTGCCCGGTGATTGTCCGGTTTCAAAAAGCTCCGGGTAATACTGCTTGATAATCTCCAGGTGCCGCTTAACTACTTTTTTACCCCGCCCGGTGAGATGTCTGATTCCGACGATGCCCATCCCACGGCGCACGAAGAACTTAATCCGCTCGTAATCTTTGATGTATCGGTCTACAGCTTCCTGACTGTGGTTGACTTGCCGGGCAATATCCGGCGAAGCGACTTTCTCTTCGTACAGCTCAAGGATAATCCGCTTGTGGGTGATCCCAGGCCCGATGTCCAGCTTGTTCTCCTTGATTGGCAGCACGACTTTGTGCCCTTCCTGGTATGAAGATTACCCTGAAGACCAGCGTGGCCACAGTTGTCTTGTGCTGGGTCATACTAAAGATAGTCAGCCAGTACACTCCGTTTGTGCTTTTGACCCTTCAGGCACCCTTATTATAATAACCGCATATTTTCCCGAGCCTCCCAAGTGGAAAGATCCTAAAACACGCGGGGTGAATTAACAGAATGATTAAAAAGTGTTTCTTGTGCGGCGGTAAAACGACTAAAAAATTGATTACAGCTGAAAACTGGTGGGGTAATGATTTAACATTGATAGAGAACGTTCCTTCCTGGGTTTGTGATAATTGTGGTGAGCAATATTTTGAACCCCAAGTATGTGAAGAACTGGATCGTTTACGTAAGACTCCACTTTCCAAAAACAGGACATCCGTATTAAAGAAAGCCGGTTTAAGCTCCGGCTTTTTCGTTTTATATAAGCCTTTTCAAGAGGAAATTGTCCCTTATAAGCTCATTATTGGTTAGGCTATGTTTTACTGTGATCTATATTTTCCACCAGTTTCAATGCTGGACAGCGACCCGGCATTGAAACTGGTGCAACCACACCGGAAATATGCAAGCAGGTACGGCAGCCATAACCTACCGGGAACAGAAGCAACCGCTCCCGAATGAACTGCAAGGCACCGCCTTGCCATTCTCTAATTATTATTTCGGTTAACAAGTGTCATTTGGATTTTTATAACTGGTAGGAGGTCGATAATTAAAGCTGGATAATATTTATGGAGAACAAAATCCCAAAATAGTTCTGGGGTGACTAGCCCAGAACTATATAATGTAAGGTATTTTTTAAAACCCGCAATAAAATTACTAAAAAGCTATGAGCCTTTTTCTTTATGGTAAACCACAATTGGTAAATTTGGGTGGAGGCGGGCCGTACCTTATTGAAACCACAGACAAACTAACCGCTATTTCCTAACGATTTATTGGTTCATATTTTGAAATAAGTGAAAGCTTGGTCAATATTTCTTCGTTGGACATACACGTACAATAAATCCAGTTCTCTAACGAAACCAAATTCTCTCATCATATCTTATCTTCTTCACTAAAAAGTTCAAGTTGTTCATTAATAGGTGAATTGGTTAGAAGGCGTCCAAACAACATCTTGGTTTCCGGGTGAGCTTCGAGACGCAGGCAAATAGCCGCTTCCAGCTCCTTGGGCGGCTTGCTGGTAGTAGTTACAATATATTGAAATGGCGCTTTATCTTGACCGCCATAATCATTGGTCAAAATCCACATGGATTGCAGGTAGCGGCTGTAAATGTTCCGGTCGAGGTCGGCCTCGCGGGGGCTGTCATGTAAAAGGAATCGTGGATGGTGGCCAATTCCCAGGCATGAACAGAGCATTGCGGCCAAATCAGCCAAAACTAAAGCCAGAGTCTCCACTGCCTCGCCCGATAGGCCAGTCACCTCTTCAATATGAAACTGCAGTTCACCTTTCGGCATGCGAAGGGCTCCGGAGTATGTGTCTGAAAGCACATTTTTGATTAAGGCATTATATACTTCGTTGATTGATTTTAGATGTTTACCATAGGACTTCTGCAAACTTCTCAATTCATCCTGCTTTCGTACAATGTTCTCGCGCAGTTCGGCAGCACGGGCGTTTTCCTGATACAATTTTGTGCTCGGTGTTCGACCTTCAATTAGGTCCAGGGCTTGTTGACGCTGCTCAAGATGATAGTCAAAACGTTGAAGCCGGTCTCGGTATTCCGATAGTTTTATTTCCTTTCTGCGCTTCTCTGCTATGTCTGCTTCTAGTTTCCGGCGCAACTCATTGAGCAATGCAACCACTTGGTCGTGGTCCTCTCGCTGTTGTTCGAGGACCTCCAAACGCCGCTCTGTTTCGGATGCCACGCGCTTGTCTTCGCGTACTTTCTGTAAGCTAGTGATCTTCTCCGCCTCGGCTAAGCGTTCCCGAACATAGAAGCACTCAAGGAAGGGGACATTACCATACAAGCAATCCTTTCCCCTGAGCTCTCGGAGTTTTCGTATGGTATCGCCTTCTGGCTCTTCGCTTTGCAGGAGTTCTGTCGCCTCCTCGGTCATTTCAAGCACAGCCTTAAAGACGCGTCGTTGCTCGTCATAAGATGCCAGCCAGATGCGCTTCTGTGCAATCGTCAAGTCGATTCTTTCAATGTCATGTTGAATCTGGGAAATGGCCTGTTCAATCTCCATCCGCAGTATAAACACTGGGGAAGACAGGTCAGACATATCGGCATTCAGCGCCTCGGTGGATGGAAGACCAAGGAGTTGCTTCAACGCCTCTTCCTGTTGATTAAGACGATATTCCGGTTCTCGCCGCAATTCAGCTATTCGTGCCTCTCGTTGCTTCAATTCCCTCTCTGCATCAGCGAGTGACCTAGACACTTCAAGTTCTTTATCCTGCACCAAGTCCAATACAAGACGTATCAAGTAAAGCGCGTGTTCCTTGGGTTTCTGGAATTTTGCTGTATCCGCTCCGCTACGAGATGATCTCCAATCGTGCAGGCTCTGGAAGCGCGACTCCTGATCGCGGGTCAACCACGCAAGCAAGTGCTTCCACTCGTAAGGCTTATCGGCGTTAGGTGGAGCATTGACCTGAAGCCCCGACATCATGGTGCTTTGTAGATGCGCCATGATGTCACGGTACTGATTTTCCTGGCGTCCTTGATCGAACAAGTTCTCAACAGCCATCATTTTGGCCGCTTTTGAATCACCGGATTGGCCAATGGGTTTGAGAATAGCCCACTCCTGATCGTCCACTGTCAATTCCATTCCAACCCAGCCTTTGGGAAAGGAGTGTTTAATACGGATCATTACACCCGGATTCCCGAAGGCAGACTCACCCAAACAGTAGCGGATTAAGCGGCAGAGTATAGTTTTACCGACAGAATGTCCGGAAAGTGTTACGGGACGGGTGCCATCGGCCACGGCATCATCCGGCAATTCAACACCCCAAATAATGTTGAGGCCGCGGGAAAATGGGATACTACGGATAGGAGCATTTTTTTTCTCTGGGGACTCAAACAGGACGACCCGCCTGATCCACAAGCGAGGCGAGCTAATGTCATAATTTTGAACGAATGAGTTTAATCGATACATTTTATACTACCATCAACTTCCGCAGTTCATTGGTAACCTTGTTCTGTGTGAAATCAACTTCAGCGTCTTCAAGGGCACGACGTTGCATTTCGTTGAGGTTGTCCGCCGCCTCCAAGATCATTGGCAGAAGCGGCTGCAATTCTTTCGGCAAGAGCGGTAAATTACCCGCGTTCTGAACTATGGTTGCACCGGATCTTGGATCGGTTTGGATGATCCTTTTATCTTGCAGCTTCTCCCGAATTTTCCGCGGGCGAATGAGATGCCCATTAGGGAAATCCAACCAATCGATACCGTTCATGACTAGGCGATATTTGTCACGCAGTTCCTCATTGAGCAACAATGTTTCACAATGATTCGGATGTGAGGCAATCAACGC
The DNA here is from genome assembly GCF_022410535.1 of Pelotomaculum terephthalicicum JT. Lineage (GTDB taxonomy): Bacteria > Bacillota > Desulfotomaculia > Desulfotomaculales > Pelotomaculaceae > Pelotomaculum_D > Pelotomaculum_D terephthalicicum. Next base: position 9,286 of record NZ_JAKNBL010000045.1, on the reverse strand, counting down.
CGCGTCGCGATAGAACTCGAACGTCTCGCCGGGCTTTTCCTGAATCAGATACGGAATAAGAGCATATACAAAGGCCTCACGCCCGCGCAGGAGTTCCCCTGAATCCCCGCTTAAAATGGAATAAGAGCATATACAAAGGCCTCACGCCCGTCCCAGGGGAAAAACTGATCGCCTTCTAAATGGCTCCAGCGCTTTTGACAGACGGCGAACCAAGCCGATAGAAGCGACTCTTCCCATGCCGGATGCGGCAAGTGAATATGGTCCGGCCAATTATCGCGGTCCCAGCAGTATATAGATATAAAATTGCCTTCGGCATCCATGGGCGGACCGGGCGGAGGATTCAGGCGCATCTGGTAGCGAGCAGTAGCCTCCCGACCAGCAGCCAAGGCAGCGGCGTTCTCAGCCGATACTCGCGCCATCTCGTCATAGATCTCAAGAATTTTGTCCTTCGTACGGTATGAGCCGTATTTGGCCTCGTCTTTTCGCTTGGCAATTAGGAAAGTATCCATGATATAGTCTACATCGTCCCGCTCGATTCCATATAAGTGGAAATAGGCGGCATCCAATGCACAGCGGATTAAATAGCGACGATCTTCATTCCAGTGAAAAGGTGGACCATTATAACCACAGTCCCTAGCAAATTCCTCTAAATCCCAGGCAGTATATGTTAGCTCAATAACCATGTCCTTAATTAATTTACGTATAGAATGTTCATAATTATTGGGGAAAACCACTGGTAATTGTTTTACAATAAAGAAATTAACATTTCGACTTCCAATCTTTTGTCTAGCTATATAATCTAAAACAAATGAGTTAAGATTAGCAACGAGAAATATATAGTTATCTGTTTTTATGTCGGAGGGTCCATTTATGATTGGTAAAGAGTTACTCATAGGAACCAGGGGGCAAATTGTCGCTATGAAAGTTCTCTCATTATTTGGGTTTGCAATCCCGTGAAAAGATAACCAGAAGGAAGGAAGCTTTTTGCTGTATCCATGGTAACTATAATAATCCTTTAAGTTAACCCAAAAACGTGGGATTACAGTGATAGTATCCATCGCATGTTCATCTTGGGTAATTTCACGTGGATTGCCTTTTAGAGCTTCATCAGGATCTACGTTTAAAAAAGTCGCATAACGATGATCAAAAATTTGCGTTAATTTACCTTCGTATAATGGGAGATAAACCTCTTGCTCCTTATAAAATATATTTTTATTAAGTTGAAATCCCTCATTTAATAACTGCTCTCTAGAACGGAATAGATGTGAATCGTTTGTCATATCAAACATCCTTACAAAACTAATACTCAATGTGTTCTCTATGGAGGAGCCTTCTTTGACCAGAACTGAAACACGACGGTAAATCGCCTTTGTCAATTCAGCATCCCGTCTTGAACGAAAGATTGGACATGTTCGTGTATTCGGGTTGATTAAAACAAGATCTTGGGCAGAAAGAGTGAAACTTTGGTTCTCTTCCCGGATTTGTTCGGTAGTGTGAGCAAAAAAGACAAATTTTGCTCCGTTCTTTGCTGGTCTTTTTGGTCCGGATAATATTAATAAGCAAAATTTTTGCTCACGATGGACACCAGGAAAAATTCCTAATTTATTTTCAAAGTCATATAAACTAACTAAAGATTGCTTATTCATTAGATCTTGGAAAAAATACTTGGTTGTATCATCTGTCGCAATACCAGATGGTACAATACAACCTAAACGTCCTATCCGATTGAGAAGCAATCGCATGGTCTCAGTAAAAACAACGTAAGTGTTAATATCACCCCTACCGCCAAGTGGATAACGTAAAGAATCACGAACAAAGTGACTTTCACCTTCAGCTTTCCGCCGGTCTTCTAAAAAGGCCTTGTACAGAGCAAGGTCCTCGTTTGCCAGGGCGCTAATCATCCGGCGGCGGGCAGCAGCATTAGGTGCATTGGCGATTTCCGGCGAGCGGCTGGCAAACCACTCCTTTTCCTGGAGCTTGACCCGCTCCCACGGCGGGTTCCCCAGCACCACGTCAAATCCACCTGACCAACCCGCCTGCTCATTTTCCGGCTGTTCGCTCGGACCGGGCAAATTAAATACATCCGGAAAAGCTAAATGCCAGTGGAAAAACTGATATTGGCCGTCAAGTCTTTGTATTTCCTCCCGTATCCATTTTGGGATTCCATCTGGATTTTGCTCAATTTTATGGAAGATCTCCTCAGTAATCGGGTAGGGAAACTCCTTAGTTTTTTTCCACACAAAAGCCGAGCACCAGGCGTCGGCCAGGATGCGACTGTGAATGTATTCAGCGGAATTGATATACTGGTAGTACTGCTCTTGTTTCTGCTGGATACCAGCGAGAGAGTCATCATTAATATTGTCAAGCCTTGTCATGCAACTAGTTATCCTTCCTAGTTCAGGCCAAACTGTTCCGGTATCGTCAAACAACCAGCTGGTTTGACCAGTTTCCCTCTCCTGTCTGTTTTTCCTTTTAAATTCCGTACATAACTTTTTATCATCACCCTCAATAGGCTTAAAGGCTTCGTCCGGGATACCTTTCTTTAACAGAGCTGGTGTAGCTCCCAACAAGCTGTTGCCGCATAGGATGCGGTGATCGAGAAAACTTAAAGGTTTGCCCGGCTCCAGCGCCTCCATCCACAGGCTAACCTTGCAGAGCTCCACCGCCATCTCGTTGACGTCGACACCGTAGATGCAGCGACCGATGACATCCCGCAAGGCGGTTCGCTGAGCTTCCGGTGCCGGCTCGTCGTCGCCGGTTCGGACAGCGGCCAGTCGCTTTGCAATGCGGTGGGCAGCAGCGATCAGGAAGTGCCCGCTGCCACAAGCAGGGTCGCACACCTTCAGGTTAAGTATTGCGGCCTCCGGGTCCTTCTGTTTCACAGCCTCGTCCAGCACAGGGTCAAGGGTCGAATCCAAAAGGCAATTAATCAGGCTGGTCGGAGTGTAATAACTACCGGTGGTCTTGCGCTCGCTGCCGCCTGTAGTCCTTAATTCAAAGGTACCGGCGTCAGTATCAAGAAACGTATGCAACTCCAGGAGCGATTCATAGATGCTACCCAGTTCCTCGGAGCCTAGATTCTTGTAATCCACCGGGCGGCGAGTGTAGCCATCTGTTGTGAAGACCAGAGCGCGGACTACGTCCAAAAAGTCGCGGTTGGCAATGTCACAACCGGCCAACTCAGGTACGGCCTGCTCCGACCAGAGGAAACTCCCCAGGGCGGATAAGCCTAACTCGGGGCAGCCCCTGTCGCTACCCAGTTTCTCCATGACAACCCGTAGTCCCTGGAAGAGGTCAGCATGTTTCGTACCGCGGCTGCGTCCAGCAAGGCGGCGTATTTTAGCCATTGAGTAAAAACGCATGTAGCGTTCGCGTGCGGCAATGTGAGCTTTGGGGTCCAGCAAAAGGCCCCGGTCCTCGGCCACATAAAGGAAGATAAGCCGATAAACGAGGCGCAGGAGTTGGCGATAATAGTCTTGAGTATTTAAATCGCCCGACTGGAGACTTTCCCGTAACTGCCGGTTGGCGGGGTGAGTCAAAAAGCCGCGGCCGAAGGCGGTGATAGCATCCTCCACCCCTTTACGGAGCTGTTCCATTACCCTCGTCCCCTGCTCCTGGGCTGTTTTTGACCATTTTTCTAACCAACACTGCTCTTGGCGCTCCGACTCCACGCGAGACTGGTGGCAGAGCAACCATAAAAGGGAAAAGTCAGCATAGACCTCGCCATCCATTATTGCCTGCAGGTCAAATTCCACATATGACTGTTTGGTAAGGCTTACATTGTCACGTAGGATCCGGAGGACGAAACCATTGGAAACAAAACCCCAGAGATGCCCTCTGGAGCGATTTAATAACTCCTGCAGCAGGCTGTGCGGACTCGTACGGGCCGCCCCGGCAACCCCGGCAGCGCGGCGGTCCAAGTCAATCCGACAACCCACCAGGTGAATGGGTGTGTTTTGCCAGTTGTGTGAAATTGGGTAGCTTTTACTATCTATTTCAACTGCCCGGGCTGTTAGCAGGCGGCCGTAGTCCAGTTCCTGAAAGAGAACCAAAAGCCAGCGCTCACGGGTGATGGTGATGGCAGGATCACCGGGCGGCAGCTTTTCCAGCCCTGCCTTGAAAGATGCCCATACACCCAGCAGGCGGTTCCAGGACCGGTTGATCGCCTCATTCAGCCGCTCGCCCTTAGCCAGATGGTAGTCTTCAGGAGCCAGGCCATCCAGTTCGCGCTCACCAGTAACAATACGTTGCAGTAGATCGGGGGGCAGGATGGAGCCCTCCGTCCGAATGGTAGTGAACATGTCCTTTCTTCTTACTTGCATGGGTGCCCTCCTCAGTCCTTCGGCAGGTAGATGTAAATGCCCAGCACATCTGGCGGCAACTGTGGCTCGACACGGTAGCTCACTCCGGTATGTCGGGAGGCAGTCCGCACCCGGCGGTGGGCCTCAAGTAGCTCCCTGCCCCTGTGCCAAGCCGCCTCTTCCAGATGCGGACGCAGTCGATCAAAGCCGTCGATCACCCGACGCACAAACTCACTAGCCTTACTGGGGGAAATATTGGCCTCGGGCTCTACCTGCAACAATGTTTCAGCTACTGCGTTTTCCAGCCACTGGGCGCTTTGGGGAGAGCCGGCAAAGGCCAGGACCTGGCAGTCTTCCGCAAGCAGTGGCCTTTCTAAACCACCCTGTCTGGTCACAATATGGTAGCGGAAGCGGACCAGAAGCACCGTGGTGCGGCAGTCCACTTGGCTGGTACAGATAATGCCACAGCGGCGGGCCGGTGCCGGAAGGAGCGGGTCAAGGGCTGTATTCATAATAAATGAGCCGAGCCCTTCCACCACCGGGTGGGTGCGGTTCAAGTAGAGGACGCCGTCTTTTACGGGGAGTTGGAACTGTACTTTAATCTTCTTTTTACCTCCCACCTCTTCAATTAAGGAGGTTGGCGCTTCCTGCAAATCAATTAGTAATGGGGAATTACCTGCTACGGTAGCACTGCAGGCTCGAAAACCTTCCCTGATGAACCACTCCACTTCCGCACCAGAGCCGATTGCTCTTTGCACCGCTTCCAATTCGTGGGCTACTTCGTCAACCTTGATAGACTCCTGAGCAAACATGGTGCGGGAGCGCTTTTCGCGGGCAGTAGCATCATCCCATTTGGCAAATAGATCTTCCCTGGCTGGTCGCAAGTACTCATCAAATAGAGTTAACTGTTGATATTGAGCCCCTTTCTGTTCCTTTAACAGCAAACCTTCAAGAACAGCTTCCACTACAGAATTAGTGTCCACCGGTACCGGGACCGAAATCCCTAGAGAACTTCGGATTTTCTTATGCTTTCTTAGTAGCACGTCCAGGACGATACCGTCGATCTGGTTATCGGTACCATAGAATGTTAGTACCCGCACCTTGCGCCTGGGTTGGCCGTAACGGTCGACCCTTCCTTCCCGCTGCTCGTGCCGGGTAGGGTTCCAGCTCAGGTCGTAGTGAAAGACGGCATCGAAGTACTCCTGCAGATTGATCCCCTCGCTGAGGCAATCTGTCGCCACCAGCACCCGCTGGGGTTCTTTCGCCAATTGGAGGATCCGCTCTTCGCGCTCACTTGGCGGCAGAATACCGGTGACTGCTGCCACTTCTACCCTTTTTGATAACCGCTCCCGGAGCTGGGCTGCAACATATTCCGCTGTAGGGATGAAACGGCAAAATACAATGGGATGATAGCCATCCTTGAGCAAATTCTGTATTAGCTTTACTGCCTTCATTAGCTTGGCGTCCTTATCGCCGTTCAAACCATCAGCAGTCCGGGCCATTTTCAATAGGATCTGGCGGTTTTTCATGTCTTCTTCAGTCTGTTCGCCGGTGTCACTACCGGGGATAACGTCAATCCCGTCCGCTGTCTCATCGAGGTCAAGGTCAAGGACAGTGCGTCGTCCGATTTCGTCCGCATCCTCAGGGGTTTCGGTATCGGCAACGGCGGCCCGGCTCCTTAATGTGGCCGCCGCAGCGGCGGGGCTGCTGGCCATGGAGCGTAGGAGAGCCAGGACCGACCACCAGCGCACCCGCTGGCGGTGCTGGGTAGCACCGGACTCCTTTACAGTTTCCCTGGCGTAGCGTAAAACCCGGTCGAACAGTTGCCGGTATGAGCTGGATAGCTGGTAGTTTTCCTCGGCTTCCTCGCGCTCGGGGAAAGGTGTCTCGGCCTGCAGATAGTACCGGATATCCGCCCGCCGACGCTGGACAAAATGAGCCGCTAGCCGGCGCCGGTGGTGTTCGTTTCCTTTACCGGCAAGATCGGCAGGCAGGTTGGCGAAATCTTTGTCTAGGAAGGTTAATAGCGAGCGGAATGCGTCCTCCTTGCCGCTATGCGGGGTTGCCGTAACCAAAATAAGGTGACGGCCCGGGTCAGCGGAAAGGCCTTTTAACAACTGGTAACGCTGGTGTCTTGAGGCGCGGCCCTGATCGGCAAGGGCGCAGGTATGAGCCTCGTCGACAATAACCAACTCCGGACAAGTGCGCAAAAACTCGTCGCGACGGCGGTCAGTTTTAATAAAATCAGTTGAAACTATAACATGGGGGAAAACTTCAAAAAGCGACTGCCCCAGTCCACATTGTTTTTCCAATCGTGTTGCCGTGCTGGACAAGACTAGTTCCGTTTCGATGTGAAACTTGTTCAGGAGTTCCGCCTGCCACTGTTCGGCCAGGTGGGGGGGGCTTAAAACCGCCAGACGCAAGGCCTCCCCCCGATCAATAAGCTCCCGTGCGATCAGGCAGGCTTCCACTGTTTTACCAATACCAACATCATCGGCAATCAAGATACGTACCGGGTCCAGCTTCAGCGCCATAAGCAAAGGTAGCAGTTGGTAAGGCCGCGGCTCAACGGTGATCTTGGCAAAGGAACGGAAGGGTCCAGCACTGGAGCGAAATCCGAACCGCAACGCATCCCGGAGCAGACGGCAGGACCGGTAATCGCCGACCAGATCAGGGTCAGGTAGGTCAAATTGAGCCGGCTCAACATTTTCTATTGAAAGGCAAATGCCTGTTACCTCGTCCTCGGTTCCTCCTAAAGGCCTCAGAATAAGCAATTCTTCTTCCGATTCGGGCAAGACAACCCACTCCCGGCCCCGGGCTCTTACAAGCGATCCCACTGCGTAACTCATGATTTCCTCCCGAATATATCTGGGTATTTAGCAATTAGACCCGCCCAGTTATCCTGGTAACTAAAGCGCAGTACCAGGTAACCTTGGTCCTCCATGCGTTCGGTCTGCTCAAGGTCCCGCCGACGCCGCTCCGGGTATTCGTGGGGAGGCCCGTCAATATAGATGACCGTCTGTTCTTCATCATAAATAAAATCCGGTCTGGTGTTGCACTTTTCTATTAAGGGCTGGGCACGGGTAGGAAGTCGGTGATTGTTGTCTTCCAGGTACTGCAACCATCTCCGCTCCAGGTTGGAAGCGGCCTGTCTCACCAGATTTTCCATGTGTTTCGAACGTGAATCGCCTACCGGTGCTCCGGTCACCCGGGAGCCAGCCAGATTTAGCAACAACTCTTTAATCAACTGGCGATCCAGCAAGGCATGTTCTCTCTGGTTAGCATAACTCATCAGACAGTTATAGCATGCTGCTTCACAATCTTCTTTGGCCCCCGGTGCCCTGCGTAGGTCGACTCCAGTATCCGGGTCGAAGTGACAAAGGCTAAGCGCTTCCCGTGCCACTTCCGCCAGGTCCTGTGGGTCATCCACCAGGCGGCGGAGCACCCCGGCACCGCCTTCGGCTGCTTCGTAGAAAAGGAGCTGGCACCGTTTATTAGATTCTGGTAGAGGCTCGGCAGCCAGTTCATTATCCTCAAGTTGATAACGTATTTGAATAGCATTCTTCAAAGCAGCCTGCAGAGAAGCCATCTCTTTTTGTTCCAAGGGGTCCGCCAATTGGAAAATCAAGCAATTTCGTCTGTCTTCCACATAAGGAATTACACGGGAGGTCCGGTTGCTAAGGTTGTCCTGGTTATCATCCTCGGCGGGGTCCTGTTCGTTTTTAGCCCAGTAACCCCGTTCATTATCCAGAAGGAAGCCATGCTGCTCCTTGTTTTTACGGCGACGCCAACCCAGGTTGATCCGCCAGATTGTGCCAGTCTGACAGTAGGTGAGCATAGCCAGGACTTCTCCATTCTTTTCGACCAGAGCGGTACGTTGCGAGGGCATTCCGTCTCGCTTGTCGAAACGTACCACAGTGCGAAGCTCATAGCCCTGATGCGGGCGTTCCTCCTCGTCGGAACTGATACGATCTCGTCTTCTTGTAGCCACGTTCTGTAAACGGAATAATGGATCTAAGGGTGGATCCAGCGGTTGGCTGCATCGCTCGCAAAGGTCCGGCCCGGCATGGGAGGATATTGGATGCAGGTAACCGCATTCAGGGCATAATTTAGCCGCACTGGTAGCCAATTCTTCATCATCATTGGATGGGCTCACCGGTAAAATTACTTTATGTATGACATAGCGGGACCCCTCATGGTAGATGACATTTCTGGGTCCAAACTCGGCAATGGCCAAAAATCGGGGCCTGGAGAGGAACTCGTCGAGGTTCTTTAATCTACGCCTCCCGGGTATGTAGGCTGAAAGAGGCAGACGTGGAAAATTATACCCAGGCAAGAACCCCTCGCTGGCAAAATAGCGATAGCTGTAGAAATCTGAGTACATCACGTTGTCGATTTCCAGCAACAGCTCCAACTGGGACTCAGCCTCCTGGCGTAGCCGCCGAGCTAGCTTTTTATCTTCGGCACTACGGGAAGCGTCGACGATGATCCGGTGCTGGATTTCTCTCTGTTTCAGGGCGGCTCGGTAAAGGTCGCGCCACCGATCACAAGCCCGTTCGAAGGTGCGGGGAATACGATTCAAAACATCTTCAAGCCACCTGTCGCTGTACCAGCCGGCAGCCAGGAGTTCTGCTTTAATCCCATCCAGAACGTCCCTAGCCCTAGCTAGGGCCTTATGCCTCGGTCTTGCCGAGTTAATAGTGTCATTTACTGAAGGTAAAAGTTCCAAAGTGGGATGTTCACCGGCCAAGTCAAGGATATCTTTTAAGGAACTACCCAGGCTCATGTCGGCTTCCGTAAGCCAGATGGCGTGGACGTGTGACTGGACTAGGTCCTCATTGGCAATGTCCAGCCGGGGTGTTAGCGGTATAATAAAATGCAGCAAAAACGGCCACTAAAAATGCAGCAAAAATGGCCACCAAATACAGCACTCAGCTGGAAGAAATGGAAATGTGCTACCATGGACACAAATCCATTTACAAGGG
>NZ_JAKNBL010000044.1 GCF_022410535.1 Pelotomaculum terephthalicicum JT | reverse complement strand
GCATTATGAGTATACCATGTGGTTATTTGGCTATCAATGTACAGTTTCTGCGGAGAGACTGTTCAATTAAAACGGTCTAAGTGTTCAACTTCGGCGGTTTAGGTGTTTTTTCTCAGCGTAATATGCAGTAAGACAGAAGCTTTAGGTTCTAATCAGGAATGGTTGACTTTTCTGGCTTCATCCGGAGCTGTTTTGCTGACTTTCCTGGCTGGTGCTGAACTTGAAAAAGACGTACTTCAAAAAAAGTTGAAAGAAGTAACGGTTATTGGGCTAATCGGCTTTTTCGCACCGTTTCTGGGTTGCACCGCGATAGCTTATTATGCTCTTAGTTGGACATTGCAGGCTAGCTTGTTAGGCGGTGTGGCACTTTCCACGACCTCAATGGCGGTTGTCTACGCAGTTATGCTGGAAACCGGCTTCAACGAAACCGAATTCGGCAAAGGAATTCTAGGAGCTTGCTTTATAAATGATCTTGGAACAGTCATTGCCCTTGGCCTTATATTTTCCCCGTTTACCTATAGGACTGTTGTTTTTGTTATTGTAACTGCTGTGGTCTTGTTCCTGTTGCCTTTTCTCACCCGGTGGTTGACCCGTGTTTATGCATACAGGACTGCCGCTATAAGGGCGAAGTGGGTCATACTCGTCCTTTTTGGATTAGGTGCTTTGGCTGTTTGGTCGGGAAGTGAGGCGGTGCTTCCCGCATACCTCATTGGTATGATTCTGGCCGAATTCTCCAATAAAGACACCTTCTGGCTGCGAAGATTAAGGACTTTAACCGTGGGATTTCTCACCCCTTTTTATTTCATTCGCGCGGGTACACTTGTTTCTTTATCCGCTTTGATTACGGCACCATTGGCCTTCCTGGTTTTGCTGGCAAGCAAAGTGATGTCGAAGATTTTCGGCTTATATCCATTTATTGGGTTGTTTCGGCGTGAACGCAATGAGCGATGGTACTACACTCTGATGATGTCCACCGGATTAACATTTGGAACAATCTCAGCGTTATTCGGCTACTCCCATGGAATTGTAACGCAGGCTCAATACTCTTTTTTGGTGGCATCAGTTATTGCCAGCGCAGTTGTTCCAACGGTTATCGCCGGATTTGCTTTTCTACCCCGGCATCTCCTGCCCGAGCCGGAAGAACAGATAAAACCCACATATAAAGAAGAAGACTTGAGCGAAGAGGGTTAAATTTATTTTCCGTATACTATAAAGTGGTTGGAATTTTTGGTTTCCAACCACTTTAATACTCTGTTTTATAGCAAAAATGAAGCAAAAGCCCCGCTCACCATTGAGCAGGGTTTACATTGAGGACTAAGCCGGTTTTGCGAAAGTCCCTTGATTAGTATGCTACTTTTTCAGCGCATCTATGCAACCGCCTAACTAATTGTTACGGTTCTGGTTGCCCCATCCCAGGCCACTGTTTTGCCCAATGCTTCTGTCAGAGCTCGGACAGATGCCCAAGTACGGCCATCGATCTCTTTTCCTTCCAGGATCTGCCCGGCAACTTTAATAGTTATCCCGACGACATAAATATTAGGCGTTCTCTCCCGACTTAACATCCTTTATTACTATATATTAACCACTTACGTTATGGCCTACAACCTTCCGAACCTCACCTCTCGGTGACGCCCTGCCTGACAGCTTGTGCTTCCGGTTGGCCCGGCGCACTTGGGGTCTTTAACCCCATAAGTATGCCAAACTGTCAGGCACACAAAGAAAGAGCCCGAAGGCTCTTTTCCTTAATCACTATACCCACGTCCTCTAGCATTTTCGATACAGTCTTCCTTATTATTAAATCCTCGAGTAGATGAAGCAACAGTTCTTCCGTCTAACATTTTACGTGCCCATTGCCATAATCCCTGGCTATCTCTATAAAACTCCCACTTATCTTCCCACTTATCCAATTACTCACCCCCTTTCCACCGTCAAATTTCGGTAAAAACGGGTTTTTATTGACAGAACATACCGTCATAAAACAACACACCAACTGCTTTTGGCACAATAATAATGCCCTTCCAGGGTATATATTACAAATCAATTATAATTTAAACTGTCAATTCTCCCTTGTCAAGCTCAAGAATCTTTATATGGATTTATTAAACCTGCTTTTTGGCGGCTTTTTGCGTTTTTCTTTGTTTTGCTACCGCCCCCCTTTCTAATTGCTCCACCGCAGATGCATTACAGCTTCTCTTTGTTTGCTGTCCGGAGGCGGCGATTTCCTGTATTTTAATACACCTTGCGTTGGATGCAAAAAAAAACTCATACAACCACATAGCCAATATTGCCCATATATGGTAATATTGGCTATGTGGGAATTAAAGCTATGAAAAAAGTGGGGTGATATCATATGGAGCAGGTTCTGAAGGTTATAGCAAGTATATTAAATAATGTTCATGATTCTATAGTTTACATTTCTAAATACCTGGGATTTAAGCCAACAGACCAAGAACTTCATTTCTGGGTAATTGGGATCATCGGCATAATAATTTTTTTTGTTGCAGACGTTACTTTTAAACGCCTAGCGAAATGGTCAATATCCGTCATTTCCCTTATTTTTACATCAACTGTTCTAATGGTATTTGTTTTTGGGTTAGAAATTGAGCAGAAAATAACTGGTAGAGGCAATATGGAATTTTCCGATATTACTTCAGGTCTATGGGGTTTTGGAGCGATATTCGGCATTTATTTGATTACCAGGGTCATTGTCTATCTTGCTAAAAAAATGTATTACAGAAAGAAGGCATAAAATAATTTTATAATATCATCATGGTTGCCGCCGCACGGCTAGGATAATTTATGATCCCCCACGCGGACTATGGTTACTACTTCATTATCATCATCTACGTCAAAATATGCCCGCGCTCCCCTTGATAACCGAATTGAAAACCTGCTGCCGCCTAAATTTTCATATTCTGCATCACCAATCTGTTCAGCTGCTTCCCGCGGGTGCAACCCATCATTATTTATCGCATTTTGAAACTGGTCAAATTTATCCTGTTCCGATTTTGTCATTTCTACAAATACGGCTTTCTCTTTGTTTAATGTCCAGACAGCTTGAATTGGAGTTTTACTTACCGTATTTAGTTCTATTACTTGCCATTTTGATTGTATTAAATAATTTGTGCTCTGATAGTTTGAATCCCTAAGATTACTCCCTTGTTTTGCTTGAAGTGCCTTCTCTCCCATTTCATCCGCTTCCTTTTCCAGCGCCGGTTCATCGTTGACAGGCAATCCTAACGCCTGCGTTGTCGGCTGAACACGCCCCTGCTTCTGCTGTACTGCGTGCCATGCTTCGTGCGGCAAATGCTTCTCCTGTCCGGAAGCAACGTAAATATCCGTCCCCTGCGTGTACGCGAGGGCGCCTACCTGCGATGGTTTATCCGAATTACGGTGCACACGAATATCCGAGAGATCGAAACCGGAAAGTGTTTCGATACCTGTTTTAAGATTATCGGGCATCCCCGTATTATTAGCCTGGCGCTGTCTTTTCGCCATTTGAACCGCCTCTTGCTGTTCTTCCTCCGGCAAGTCATCATCATTGGATTCAACCCGCTGGATAGGTTGAAGGATATGCTTTTGCCGGATTTTTTGCTCCAAAAATTGCATAACAGCATGATTACCAATCGCACGCTGGAGCTGGATAATTTTTGCCGGTGTCAATGAACCGTGGTTTGCAATAACGTCATGTGAAGTTTTATTTCCATCTTTTTTCTTTGAAATATCATGCTTATTATTTGCATCCGTCTTTGGCGATTGAGTAAACATACTCTTTCCCCCTCAATGTAAAGCCGCCATAAACAACTAAAGTTCGTATCTTTCCCCATTAACGGCTGTTAATATATTTCATATATTAACACATATGTATGGTAAAATACAATTCATCTCTTGCGAATGCCCCTATTAACTCTTTTGCCACTAGTCCACTGCGAGGTTACGTACGGATAAGCAATTGCAAACCAAATGCTGTTAGTGATTAATAATTATTTTAGTTAATAGTTAATATATATTTACCAACGACGCCCGATTGCTGTATAATGTTTTTATTGTTTAACCAAATTTACATATGCCGGAGGTGTTATAGTAAATTGGAACAAGTGGCCGACGACTTACTGGCACTTATGGCCTGTGTGCGTGACAAATTCATCAGGCCGGCAGAATTAATTACACGCTCCCGGATAAGCCACGTTCAATTTTTTGCGATATCTGTGCTGCGGCGGAGCGGATCTCTTTCGATGTCGGAATTGGCCGGTAAGATGCAGATATCAAAACAACAGCTTACTCCTCTCGTCTACAAGCTCATTGACAACGGTTTGTTAATCAGAAAAACAGATGAAAAAGACCGGCGGATCGTCCGCATAGAAGCAACAGAAACCGGCAGAAACATGTTCGATGAAATACTAGCGGAAATAAAAAAAGATCTTATTGAAAAACTTGAAACACTTCCTGAAATGGAACTGAATGAACTAGAGCAAACGCTGAAGAGGACCTATGAGATTCTGAAAAGCATTTACTAAATTATTGTCAGGCCGGTGTATTAAAAACGCAATCCTTTAAGGTGGTCTATGGAATGAAATAGATTTGGAAGGACTATTTCAAGGATCGGGCCTGGCGCAGTTTGCAAGGATGAAGTTTTTTGACAATATGCCGGTAAAAGCCAATTAATCAACTGGCCAATTAAATTCAAGCGGAGATTGAATAAACCATGCTTAGACTATCCCGATTTCTTAAGCCATATATGTGGAATTTGTTTTGGGTGATAGCGTTCCTTTTCGTCCAGTCCCTGGCGGAACTATCTCTGCCTACGCTGATGTCGGATGTCGTCAATAACGGCATGATGAAGGGCAATACAGATTATATCTGGAAATTCGGGAGCTACATGCTCCTCGTAGCGCTTGCCAGCAGCCTCTGCTCCATTATGAGCAGCTATTTGTCTTCAATTATCGGGGTGGGCTTCGGCAGAGACATCCGCGACAAGGTTTTTTCACGCGTGGAGAGCTATTCCCTGCAAGAATTCGATAAAGTTGGCACTGCTTCCCTGATCACCAGAACAACCAACGACGTTATTCAGGCACACACCCTGGTGGTAATGGGTTTGCGATTTATGGTCTATGCCCCGATCATGTGCGTCGGGGGTATCATCATGGCGTTTTCCAAGGATAAGCAGCTTACTTTAATCCTGGCCGTAGTTCTCCCCGTCATGTTGCTCTTGATTGCATGCATCGCCAGTGTAATCGTTCCCTTGTTCAAATCAATGCAGGTCAAGCTGGATAAAGTTAATCTGGTACTCCGTGAAAATTTGACCGGCATCAGGGTCATTCGCGCCTTCAACAGACTCAAGAGCGAAAGTGAACGGTTCGAGAAAGCGAACCGCGACCTGACCGAAACCTCGATCAAGGTAAATAAAATAATGGCGGCGATACAGCCGCTCATGATCATCATGATGAATTTTACCTCGATAGCAATTATCTGGTTTGGTGGCCACCGCATCAGTCAAAATGAAATGCAAATCGGAGACATGATGGCGTTTCTTCAGTACGCGATGCAGGTCATGTTTTCCATCATCATGGTGACAATTATGTTTGTCATGGTTCCGAGAGCCCAAGCGTCGGCCTTGCGGATAAATGAAGTACTGGATATGGAACCGCGAATATTTGACCCTTTACACAGTGAAAAATCCGACGGCCAGGGCGGCCGAGTGGAATTCCAGGATGTTACTTTCAGCTATCCCGGCGCTGAAATGCCCGCCGTCAGAAATATATCCTTCACCGCTTATCCCGGCGAGGTGACAGCCATAATTGGCGGTACCGGCTCGGGTAAATCCACTCTGATTAATCTGATACCGCGATTCTATGATGTTGGCAGCGGCCGTGTCCTGGTTGACGGAGTGGATGTCCGGCAAATGCCCCAGAAAGATCTCCGGGCGAAAATCGGGTTCGTGCCCCAGACGCCAATCCTCTTTAGCGGCACCGTTTCTGAAAACATCCGTTACGGCAAGGCTGACGCCACCGACGAGGAGGTTGCCCGCGCGGCGGAGATCGCCCAGGCAAGCGAGTTCATTTCTAAGATGCAAGACGGCTATAATTCACTTATCTCTCAGGGTGGAACCAATCTATCCGGCGGGCAGAAACAAAGGCTTTCCATCGCCCGCGCTTTAGTCAGGAAGCCCGGGATATATATCTTGGACGATAGCTTTTCAGCCCTCGACTTCAAGACTGACGCCCAACTACGGGCGGCGCTTAAAAAAGAAACCACTGTTTCCACCGTTATTCTTGTTGCCCAGAGGGCTGGAACAGTCATGGACGCCGACAGGATCATCGTATTGGATGAAGGGCGGATTGAAGGCATCGGCAAACATAAGGAACTAATGAGTACATGTACAGTATACCGTGAGATTGTATCCTCCCAATTGTCAAGAGAGGAGATTGCGTAACATCATGAACGGAAAAGATTCACCAAGAACCGGTCCGGCGCGTCCAGGCCATATGGGCCGCGGCCCGATGATGGGGGCCCCGGTGGAAAAAGCAAAAGATTTCCGAGGAACGTTAAAAAGATTAATAAATTATCTGCGGCCGGAAAAGTACCGTTTCATTGCGGTGCTTATTCTGGCTATTGTAAGTACACTTTTCGCAATTGTGGGACCCAAAATCATGGGGAAGGCTACGACCAAACTTGCTGACGGGATGCTCGCCAAGTACGAATATTATACCCAGCTTTATACAGCTATTCAAAGCAATATGCCGGTTGAGGTGATCAGCAAACTTAAAAAGCAGCCCATACCGACCTTTGACTTCGAATATATAGGAAAAATTCTGCTATTGCTGCTCGCGCTATATTTAATCAGCGCCCTGTGCAGCTACGTGATGGCCTTTATCATGTCGAGCGTGTCACAAAAAACTGTTTATCAAATGCGCAACGACGTGAAAAACAAGCTTGACCATCTTCCGCTCAAATATTTCGACCGGCGCACCCATGGCGAGATCCTGAGCCGGGTGACGAATGACCTGGACAACATTGCGACGACACTTCAGCAAAGTTTGACCCAGTTGATCACTTCTTTGGTGACTGTTATCGGTATTTTGATCATGATGCTGACAATCAGCCCCGTGGTGACTCTTATAGCACTGTTTACCCTTCCGGCCAGTATGTTCATAACAGCTATAATCACCAAGAAATCTCAGAAGTTTTTCGCGGACCAGCAGAAATGCCTTGGTGAACTCAACGGTCATATTGAGGAAATGTACGCTGGACATAAGATCGTTAAAGCATTCGGAAATGAAGAAGACTCAATAATGAAGTTCAAAGAGATTAACGCAAGACTGTACGGCGTCGGATGGAAGGCGCAGTTCATGTCCGGCGTTATCTTCCCGGCCTTGAACTTTGTAAATAATGTTGGTTATGTTGCCATATGCGTTGCTGGCGGCTTATTGGTCGCGCACAAGAAAATTGAGATCGGTGATATCCAGGCGTTCATCCAGTATACCAGGCAATTTACCCAGCCGATCATCCAGGTGGCCAATATAGCCAACATATTGCAGTCTACAGTTGCTTCAGCGGAACGAGTATTTGAGATTATGGATGAGGTTGAACAAATCCCTGATCAGGAGGACGCGAAAGTCATTAGGCTCCCGCAAGGCAATATCATATTTGAACATGTAAGGTTCGGCTATAAGGAAGATGCTCCGCTTATGGAAGATCTCAGCATAAATATTAAGCACGGCAATACTATCGCCATCGTCGGGCCGACCGGAGCGGGTAAGACAACTCTGGTGAATCTGATTATGCGCTTTTATGAGGTCCAAGGCGGGCGGATCACCATCGACGGCGTGGATATCAGGGACATGAAACGCGGAGATTTGCGTACGATGTTCGGGATGGTGCTGCAGGATACATGGCTATTCAATGGCACCATCAGGGACAATATTGCTTATGGACGTAAAGGTGCCACCGGGGAAGAGGTCATCCGCGCGGCAAAGGTCGCCAATGCCCATCACTTCATCAAAACTCTCCCCGATGGTTATGATACTGTGCTAAACGAAGAAGCTTCAAATATTTCGCAAGGCCAGAAGCAACTTTTGACCATAGCCCGGGCTATTCTCGCCGACCCGGCGATCCTCATTCTCGACGAAGCCACCAGCAACATCGACACGAGAACCGAAGTGCTTATCCAAAAAGCGATGGCAAGATTAATGAAGGGAAGAACCAGCTTTGTAATCGCTCACAGACTTTCAACAATCCGTGACGCAGACCTTATCCTCGTAATGAACAAAGGAGCCATCGTAGAACAGGGTAATCACAACGATCTCCTTGCCAAGAAAGGCTTCTACGCCGACCTTTATAACAGCCAGTTCGCGGGCGGCAACCTTAGTGATCAAGTTATATCTTAGCTACTGCTGAGAGCAGTTTAAACTGATACCCTATTTCTACCCATTTTTTTGCTCCGGAACATCAGTGCATCTGCTCTCTTCACCATACTATCCACCGTATCACCGGGAACGGCCATCGTGGCCCCTGCGGATACAGTAACCGATACTACATGCCGCCCATTTGAATAGCGTGATTGTTCAACAAGAGCGCGCAGACTCCCGGCAATAGACTGAAGCATATAAATATCACCGGCCGGTATCACCACAATAAATTCCTCTCCACCCCAACGGCAAACCAGACCCTTTCCATTAACTCCTCTTTTTAAGGTCATTGACACCATTTTCAAAACTTCATCGCCCACATCGTGCCCATGTTCGTCATTAACCTTTTTAAAATGATCTATATCTAGAAATATCACCCCGAAAAATGAACAGCCACAATCGGACATTTCTTTAATTTTACCCTGTAAATGAATTTCCGCATAACGCCGGTTGGCCAGCCCGGTTAATTGGTCCAACAAAGAGAGCTCACGCAGTTGCTCTATCTGTTGGACTAGATCTATTTTGGGGGAATTGTCATTAAAAATCTCGATAGCGCCAGTGATCTTCCCGTTCAAGTCCCGGAGGGGGGATATACGGATAAAAACAGGAACCCGATAACCTCCTTTGTGCCGAAGAAATACCTCAGCCTCACGCATTACTCCATCTTCGATGGTTTTTGCCAAGGGGCACATTCCCTTGCAAAGTAAGGTACCCTTGCTGTCAACATGTGTGAGCAAATTTTGCCAGCAATATGAACCAACAACCTCCGCACTTTTAAAACCGGTAATCTTCTCCGCTCCTTTGTTCCAAAAGGTAATTTTTCTCTTCCTGTCTACAATATATAAACCGTCATAGAGATTCTCCAGAATATCCTGGCAATTCTGAACATCCATTATATCACCGTCTTCAAATAAATGTTAATTATTACTAATACATGTGATATAATATGATGTAAGGATGTGGGTAGTTACACAAGGTATTTCCTTCTTAAGTTATTTTTTCCGAAAAAAGATTGATCAACTTTAAACTGTCGGGGTTCAACCCCTCTAGTTCCGGCAGTACGAAGACCCCGTCTTTTCTGACGAGAACGTCGTCAAAATATATTTCCCCTCCTCCGTATTCCGGTGTCTGGATATAAACCAGGTCCCAGTGGATGGCCGACTTGTTCCCGTTGAAACACCGCTCGTAGGCGCTACCCGGGGTAAAATGGATGGAACCGGCGATTTTTTCGTCAAACAGGGTGTCTTTCATGGGTTTCGTTATGTAGGGGTTGACTCCCAGAGCGAATTCGCCTATGTAGCGAGCTCCCTCGTCGGTGTCGAACACCTTGTTGATCCGCTCCGTGTTGTTTGCCGAAACGTTTACTATCTTCCCGTCCTCGAACTCAAGCCGGATATTCTCATAGGTGAATCCTTGATACTGGGCCGGTGTATTGTAGGTGATAACACCGTTCACAGAGTCTTTGACCGGAGCGGTGTAGACTTCCCCGTCGGGTATGTTTCGCCTGCCGGCGCACTTTACGGCCGGCAATGATTTAATGGAAAATGTCAGTTCGGTCCCCTTTCCCATAATCCGCACTTGGTCGCTGTTTTCCATCAGTTCTATTAGGGGGTCCATGGCCGCGTCCATTTTAGAATAGTCCAGGTTGCAGACCTGGAAGTAAAAATTCTCAAAGGCCTCCGTGCTCATATCGGCCAACTGGGCCATGGAGGGCGAAGGGTAGCGCAGGACCACCCACTTGGTCCTCGGCACCCGGATATTCCCATGCACTTCATGCCAGAAGTGTTTGTTGTACAAGTACATTTTTTCCGGTGGGACGTCGGACATCTCCGCAAAGTTGGACCCGGAACGGATGCCGATATAAGCATCCATCTCACTCATCCGGTCGGCCTCGTACCGCGCCCTGCTTTTCATTTGTTCTTCGGTCGCCCCCAACAGCAGGGACCTTTCCACCGAGGAATCTTTTATAGTAACAAAAGGCACTCCGCCGGCACGGTACACTTCCCGCACCAACTCCTGCACCAGCGGCATTTCAAGCCCTACCGCCTCGATGAGGATTTTTTCATCAACCTGCAAATCACAGGAATAATTAACAAGGTTTTGTGCCAGGATTCTTATACGTTTATCAACCATGTCCACATCCCCAATCATTAAATCATTTTTTTAGTTTGTTCAAACAGGAACATCCGTATTAAAACAGAAAAACCTCCCTTATATTAGCGGGTAGGCTTTTCACTTAACCGGCAATATATTTGTGCTAAAACCCGGCCAGGATAAAATACTCTTTTGGGCATGGGTTAAAAGATGGCAATACCGTAATTATAATTGTTCGCAGAATTTAGGGGGAGCACTTAGCGCAAATGGACATAAAAAGAGAGGTGCTCAAGTACCTGTCGCCGCGGTCCGACAGGATGGCCACGATGACACCGGACTCCATACGTTCAGCCACCTTAAGGGCGCATGCCACGGACGCGCCGCTGGACATACCTGCGAAAATGCCTTCTCGCGTGGCCAGCATTCTGGCTATCTCAAAAGCCTCTTCATCCTTAATGGTGATCTTCTCGTCCAGCAGCTCAGGATGATAAATCTGCGGTACGATGGCTTCCTCCATGTTTTTCAGCCCCTGGATGGTGTGTCCCTTAACCGGTTCGGCACCGATGATCCGTACGCCCGGCTTTTTCTCCTTCAAATAGCGGCCAGTTCCCATCAGCGTCCCCGTGGTACCCATACCCGCCACAAACACATCCACTTTCCCGTCGGTCTGCGTGTAGATTTCCGGGCCCGTAGTCTCATAATGGGCAAGAGCATTATTCTCGTTGACGAATTGGTTAGGCATGTAGTACATATCCGGCTCAGCGCTGACGATTTGGTGGGCTAGCCGTATAGCTCCGTCCGTTCCTTCTTCCGCCGGGGTCAGGACAACTTCCGCTCCGAATGCCTCCAGGGTCTTGCTTCTTTCCACACTGACGCAACCCGGCATTACGAGCTTGACCCGGTATCCCTTGGCCGCGCTAATCATCGCCACAGCAATACCCGTGTTCCCCGAAGTAGGCTCAAGAATAATTTTGCCTTTTGTCAGCTCACCGGATTCTTCTGCTTTTTTTATCATGTAATAGGCTGGACGGTCCTTGACAGATCCGCCCGGATTGTTTCCTTCCAGCTTCCCGTAAATCTTCACCTTAGGGTTTACGCTGATATTTTTTAATTCGACCAGCGGTGTATTTCCTATTGCAGATAAGATGTCCATACAATGTCGCCTCCAAGGTTTTGTCTAAATCCAAACACCGCCTTTCTATTCGCCGTTTAGAACCCGATTTCCTGCCGCCCGCGGATAGACTGTTAGCTCAATATTAAAAAGAGTTTTAGAAATTCAACAAATCACTGCGGATAATTTCAGTAAAGCGTCCAGCAGCCGCCGCGAGGTATCGAGCACACCTTTTGCTTTGATCAAGCTGTTCTCCTGTAAAAACACATTGGCTGCCTCGTGAAACTTTTTGTGCAATTCCCGAATGGCCGCATATTCTTTAATATGCTTGTACCGCTCGTATTCTTTTTCATACCACCGGCCGAAAGCGCACTCCAGGTGGCTTGGCGCTGTTGATTCTTTCCCGTATTTTTCCATCAGACTCTTGATAAAATTTGTGTGGTCCGTGAGCCTGGCGGCGAGGATGCTCAAGATGTGATCTTCTTTGGGTTTTTTTAAATATGGAAGAATAACTTGATTCATCCGGCTGGTTATGCCCGCGAATACGTCGGCAAAATTGGCTGCCGACGCCAAATCACTGGATACCCCGACTAACCCTTCCGTGGTCACGGCCTGCTGCTGGGAGGTCCTGGCAATATTCTCCACCGCGTCTGCGGATTGTTCTACCTGTTTCACATTTGCGCTCATTATTTCGGCGACTGTTGCGGTATCACTGATGTACTGTTCAAAAATACGCTTCACGTTTGACACTGCGTTTCCGGTGTCCATGGCTTTTTCATCCATCTGCACCGATATGTTTTTAACTTCCTTCACTGCTATTTTTGTTTGATCGGCCAGTTTCCGCACTTCTTCTGCCACTACGGAAAAGCCCCTGCCGTATTCACCGGCGCGCGCCGCTTCGATTGCCGCGTTCAACGACAAGAGATTTGTTTTATCAGCTATTTCTGATACGCTCTCACTGATGTTGTCAATGCTTTTTATTTGCTCCACAAGCTCTGTCGCGTTGCCGACCATGTTGTTCAGCACTGAGCCGGCATTTTTCGCCAAATCATTCAAGGCTCTCAGCCTGTTGTAATTATCCAACTCGCCGGCTTTAACCTGCTGCATGCCGGCGCTGATTTGCTGGGTGGTCGCCGAGGTTTCTTCGGCGGCAGCCGATGTCTCCTGGCACAACGCCGCCAAATCGGTGGCGCTCCCCATAATTTCCTTTACTTTTATGGCCAGGCACAGCGCCATGAACTCGTTAAAAACAAGCGAATAATTAGCTATGGCGGAGGTGAAATCCAGCCTCGCCAGGGTATCATCTGCTACGGTTGTGTTCTTCTTCGCGGGAGAAAATAAATTCAGCATTAATAGCATCTCCTTCCCATATCAAATCTTCCGATGCCCCGCGCCAGCACTGCCGCCGGCTTATTGTCCCAATGCGATCCTGGCGTCCAGGGCCACGATCCTGTCAGCATAAGCCAGTAAAGGATTTATATCCATCTCCGATATTGATGGGTTCTCCATCACCAACTGCGCAAAACCTGCCAGGCAATCAGTTAACTCATTAAAGTTTACCGCAATGGTGCCCCTGGCACCGGCCAGTATTTTACTCACTTTTGTTTCATTAATCATATTCATGAATTCTTCCCTGCTCAAAGGAGGTATTCTCAACGAAATATCATTCAGTATCTCGGTAAAGACGCCTCCCATGCCAAAGGCCAGCACCGGGCCAAATTGCGGATCTCTCTTGCATCCGACTAACAGTTCGGTTCCCTTGGGCAGGTACTCCTGAATAAGCACTCCTTCAATTCTTGCGCCGGCTTGCCTGCGCTGTATCTCCCTGTGCATTTCCGTAAAAGCATCTTCAAGTTGTTGAGTATTCCCGATATTAAGCCGCACACCCCCGACATCTGACTTATGATTGATATCCGGGCTAATTACTTTCATGGCCACCGGATATCCTATTTTTTTGGCAAGCGTAACGGCTTCCTCCATGTTTTTGGCAGTTTCCCAGCGGGCCACGGGGATACTGTAAGATTCCAGGAGTCTGAAAGCTTCCGTTTGCTCCAGGTTTCCGCTTTTGCCGGCAAGAATCTCCCCGGCGGGATTCTGCCCGGGGTTAACCGGCACGGGTGCCGTATAACGTACATTTTTCTTGATTAGATGGTGATATTTATACAGCGCGGAGAGCGCTCTGGCGGCGCGCTCAAGAGAAAAATAATACAAAACGTTGTTGTCTTTTTCTAATTCCAATTCATAATCCCGATAGCGATTCCCGCATGTGGAAACAACTATCGGCTTATCCGGATATTTACCGGCGATCTCCCTGATTACACCGGTTACGTCTAAAAAGTCCTCTTCTTTGTCCAAAAATGAGCCGGTCATGCAGATGACCGAATCCACCTGCGGGTCTTGCATGAAGGCTTCCAGGATGCGGCGGTAGGAATACTGGTAGCCGTTAAACATGCTGGCCGGCCACATATCCATAGGGTTGCTGCAATGTGCCCATGCCGGAAACAATTCATTCAACTGCTCAAAGGTGGATCTGCTCAGCGTGGCTATTTCCAAGCCGTAACGGGCACAGGCATCCGCAGCCATCACTCCGGCGCCGCCGGATATCGAAACAATTCCAATCCTGTTTCCCTTGATGCCGCTAAACGTGCAGAATACCTTGTTAAGGTCGCCCATTTCTTCGATGTCCACCACACGGAGCAAGCCGCACTGTTTAAAAGCAGTGTCAAAAACCTTGTCTTCACCGGCAAGCGAGCCTGTATGTGAACTCGCGGCGATTGAACCGGCGGCGCTGGTTCCGGTTTTATAAATAATCACCGGCATTAGCGGCACGGCGTCTTTAGCTGCCTCCATGAACTTAGTTCCGTTTCTCAAGCTCTCCATGTGTATGTTGATTACTTTGAGATGGGGCTCCCTGGCGAGGTGGCCCAATACATCGGAGACGTCAATATCCGTTGTGTTTCCGGTATCAACTATGATTCCTATGCCGGTGCACAGCTGTGAAGCGCCTAAATAAAAAGTGCCCGTTTGGCAGGTAATTCCTATCGGTTTAACGGGATTGATAAAATTAACAAATGAAGTGCAAAAATTATTAAAATTGTTGACAATACCAAGGGTGTTCGGCCCGAGCACCCTGATGCTGTTTTTAGCAGCTATGTCAAGAAGCTCCTCCTGCATCAGCCTGCCCTGCTCATCTCCGTCGAAAAAACCCTGGGCTGTGATAATGACAATTTTAATCCCTTTAGCGGCGCACTCGCCGAAAAGCTCCGGCACTGCGTCACGAGGCGCGCAAATGACCGCCAGGTCGGGTATTTCCGGCACATCCAGCAGGGAAGTGTAAGCTTGGCATCCTAATATTATTCCTCCCTGCCGGTTGACCGGGTAAATCCTTCCCCGGTAGCCCCATTTGAGCAATACTTCCAGAGGGTTGATGCTTCCTATCCCGGTGCGTCTGGTAACTCCAACCAAAGCAACGGATTCCGGCGCGGTTAATTTTTTGTAATCACTGTCAGGCAACATTTAAGACGACCCCCTTAAATCGCAGATCATTTTCTCCCTTGATAAGTATTATACTGCAAATTTAGTGCCAATACTTAGAATTGTTATACTTTTCAGTAAACAGTTGCTATTTTCCTTGAAAGATGAATATAAAAAAATATTATGGCTAAGCATAGTTACTGGTAATTGTAATAAATAATGGTGCGAAATCACACCGTTCGGTGTAAACACGCACCATTATTTATTTCCACCTGCCAATTTATTCACATAACTATCGCTTAATGCCGTATTTGGCTGTTTTGCGAATAATATTCGAGTGGTCGATTCCCAATACCTCAGCAACTTTACGGGTAGAGGGGCAGCAGTCGAATGCCATAGAAATCAATTGTTTTTCCAGAATCTCTTTCGCGTCTTTAAGCGGTATTAGCTCATTGACACTAACCGGAGATTTATATTTGGCTCTAATCTTTGTTAACTCGTTTTGAACTTGCGCCGCCGGTATTACTTCTTCATCGGACATGACCAGCAGTCTCTCCAGCACGTTTTGCAACTCCCGGACATTACCCGGCCAATTATACTCTTCTAAGATGGGTATTGCTTGCGGAGCAATCCGTCTTTCCACACCGTACTTTTCGTTGTATAGGGAAATAAACTGCTTCGCCAGCGGCAGAATATCTTCTTTGCGTTTTCTTAAAGGCGGAACTTCTATGGACAAAACATTCAACCGGTAAAAAAGATCTTCTCGAAAACTCCCCTCCTGAACCTGTTCCTCAATATTCCGATTAGTAGAAGCGATAATCCGCACATCGAACTTATTTGACCTGGTAGCCCCAATACGGTAAACCTCCTGCTCCTGTAAAATGCGCAACAGTTTTACCTGCAAATTCAAGGGCAAATCGCCGATCTCGTCCAATAGCAGGGTGCCATGGTTTGCGATTTCAAACATACCCGGTTTTCCTTTTGGATTGGCGCCGGTAAATGCTCCCGGTTCATAGCCAAATAGTTCTGACTCCAATAAGTTTTCCGGGATGGCACCGCAATTTATCTTGATAAAACCCCCTGTACACAACCGTTGGCTGGCATTGTGAATTACCCTGGCAATAACTTCTTTTCCCACGCCGGATTCGCCTAATATCAAGACGGTGGCATCTGTCCTGGCCGCTTTCACCACAAGATTAAGCGTCTTAACCATCCCTGGACTTTCCGCGATTATCTTATCTTTTCGTAAGCATTCGGCCATAAAATTGGTAACTTCCGCCTGATAGCGTGTGGCCAGCAATTTTGACACCTTGACTTCTTCCTTTAACCTATTGAGTTCCGTGACTTCTTCTTTTAGCCTATTGAGTTCCGTAATATCACGGATGTTAGTAACTACTCTAGTAACATTTCCCTGCTCATCAAAAATCGGATTGCCGGTAACCATAACTTCTTTGTCATTATTATTGAGTTTCTGCATACTGGTTACTGTGCGTTTTTCCTTCAATGCTTTGACTGCAATGGATTCACACAGGATAATACCATTCTTAAATAAGTTGTTAGCATATTTACCTTCAATATGAGAGGCATCTAATCCGCATATACGGGCTAGCGCCTGGTTTATCCTAATAATTCTCCCTTTGGAGTCAGTAATCATCAAACCGTCAAAAGAAGATTCTATGATAGCATTTAATTCCCGATATAGCTGTTGTACTGAAGCAAATTTGTCCCAGATATTATCCATTTTCATAATATCCTGAAATACTGCGCTCCAACCATTGATACAAGTTGGCAAACAACTTTGCATCTTGATTTGCGAGCAGTGCAGACCCCTTTCCGAATTTCCCGGGCAAACAAAAAACACACAATAATTATAACACATTATCCACAGTAAAAAGAGCAGGTAATCAAAATGATTTCTTGGCTTTATCATATATATGCTAATAAGTTCCACCATTGATAAAGGTCGTAGAATATAAAAATAAAAGTAATACACATACAATATTAGTAGTATGTTTAATAATTCTACTTTTTTGCGTAAATAATAAAAGGAAAATATAAATAGGAACTAAACTTGAAATGTATCTTGGTCCACTTAATAACCATGTAGGTGAATACGAAAATATTATTACAATTAATGAAAATACAATATAAGATAATGGAACTTTTTTTATTGATATAATAATTAAAATAATAGCTACAAAAAAAAATATTACTTGAGGTATAAATGTTCCAATAGAAAAAATCCTATCATAGCTTAATGCACACATAAATCCTTTTTTTATACTATCCGCAAAAAGCCACATACTATTATCCCAACGTATTTTTTGATATTCTAAAAACTTAAACCAATTCCCAGTGACTAGTTTATTTGTAAGAAGATATATTGCAAACCCAATAAACGGCAATAATGAGTACGGTAGAATTGTAAATAAATGCTTTAGAGCGCTTTTATATCTATGTTTTTTTAATTCATTTATTATTGAGCTACTTAAACATATTTCTATAGCAATAGGCACAAATAGAAATAGGCCCTGATTTTTTGTTAAAGCTCCAAGTATACCTAAAATACCTGCTAGAGCCCATTTCTTTTTCCTGGAATAGTAAAATACCATTGCCGACAGTGCAAGGAATAGGCTTTCGGTATATATAATGCCAAAGAAAAAAGAATAAGGGAAAATCAGAAGTAACAATACAGCTTGCTCAGCTAATTTTTCGTTTCCAAATTCTAAAAGAACAAGTTTATACACGTATAGACATGCAATAGCTAAAAATAAGCAAGATACTAATATTCCCGATATTAGATAATCATAAAAAAGAAAACTAAAAATTTTGATCAAAAATGGATATAAAGGGTAAAAAACAATATAGAATCGTTCCTCTCCTACATTTTGATATCCGTTCTGTGCTATGTTTATATAATGAGGAGTATCTTGGATAAACCACATTTGCAAGTATGTGCCAAGGTTGATAAACTGTTTTTTCAGCAACATTTGAATTATATATGTAACCGCAAATATTAATATTCTACTTGCAAACACAAATAACAGAAATTTTATAAAAATATTTTTAGGAGCTTCACTTTTCTCTGAATCGATAAAATTCTCCCTTTCAAGAATTATTTTGCGTGTAATATTTTTTAAAACTGGTGGAATGATCGAAGTAAACTCAAGCTCATTTAGAAATCTAATAATAATAAGTATACAACTCAAAATCACTAAGGCGAGAGAAGTATATTTTACGATATTACCTATAAATTCCATTATTGCCTCCTCTATGATCTAGCATTTACTCTCGATCGCATTGAGTGTCCATCCATTCTAAAAGAAAAAAATATTTTTAATACATTCGATAATGTTCCTTTTAGTTCTTCCCATAAAGAGCCATAAAAATATTCGCCAGGCGTCTAATTCCTTCTCTAATAGATAAAATCTGATTTGTTTAGGTTCAGAAAACAAGCGGGATTATTATTAGGTAAAAGAGCCATTGCAGCTTTACCACATTGGTACAAATAATTATTTTAATCCAAAAACATTAAAAGAATATTCTAAAATCGTAAGTACAATAATTCCAACTGCTGCAGAATAAGATACTAAACTTGAAGCAAATTTAGTGTCTTTACCATATACCGATGCAAAAACTAAACTTACAGCTCCTACTGGTGCCGAAGATGCTAAGATAATAGTAATTTTATCTATTGATTCTGTGAACAAAAACGATAAGCCTATTCCTAAGCAAAGTCCTAAAACCATCTTTATGAAGACAGCATTAAAAACAACTTTTATATTATCTAACACGGGCTTAAAGTAAAAACCTAATACGAATAACGGTAAGAATGTGTTTACTTCTCTGATTATCTTAAGCGGTTTCATTATAAACTCTGGTATAACAATTCCTACTCCACCTACAACTAAGCCAGCAACAAGCCCCCATATTGGAAATGACATCAACAACGTTTTTAAACCTTTAAATAAATTGAATCTTTTGCACTCATACGAGACGAATAGTGTTTGTGCTATCATATAAATAGTAATCGAATTTCCTACATCGTATAAACTGAGCCGTGTAAGACCAACATCACCATAAACCAAATAGATAAATGGACTTAAAAATAGCATAGCATTTGTTATCAGAGGACATGTAATAAACACACACTCAGTTTTTTCATCTAAATTGAGTCTCTTTGATACAATATATGTAATGCCAAATAGAATTAGCGGAATAAGTAAGCCTATGAATGGTAAATAAATTGCATTTCCTAAATTTTCCGTATTACTGACGAATGATAAGAAAATCGTAACTGGAAGAGTAATATATAGAATTATTTTTGTTATTATTTGACCCATTTCTTCCGCATATTTAAACTTAACTTTAAATAAGTAACCGATTATAAAGAATAGCACAAATGGAAAAACCAACTTCAACGTTTCAATCAATTAACTTTCCTCCAAACCTTTTATATATCTCAATAAGTTAGCCAGCTCTTATTTATTCAGTTTGGCTGATCTGAAATAAACATAATATAAAGCATTTTGATTGTAAATAATTTCTTTATGTACCTGTCTGTACCGAATTCTTTAATCATTGAACAAAATTTTTTTATAAGAAATTGATTTAGTAACTTCATCAAATGTGGGTTTAGTGGTATCCTTATCCATGGCTTTAGCAAAACCATACACTTTTAGGGCATGGTTAACCCTTCTGATATCACCATTAAAATATAGAGTCATTTTTTCTAATACTTCAGAAGCTATGTTACTAATCTCCTATTCTGATTTAGGAATGTATCCCTTCCTTTAAATTCGACGTTACCGTTTCGACAATAATACAATTTTCTATATGCCTTAGTGCGTTGATTCGGATAAACTTATCTCTAAAATTATCGTCAAACGAACTCATCAAGAACTCTATTCCCCCGGCAGTTTATCCCCAGAGGGGAATAATCGTCTGTTTTAGCTAAGGCTTTTATCGGTCATCATCTTAATAAATATCGGAACTAAAGTAGGATCAAACTGAGTTCCTGCTTTGAGACAAAGTTCATGCAGTGCTTCGTTTATAGTCTTGGCGGGTTTATAAGGCTGCTGGTGGGTCATGACATCAAAGGCGTCTAAAATGGATATGATCCGTGACAAAAGAGGAATCTCTTCTTCTTTAAGCCCCTGGGGATAGCCTTGGCCGTTCCACCATTCATGGTGATATAAAATGATATCGGCGAGATGGGCAAATTCTCCGGACGCGTGAGCAATTCGATAGCCAATTTCGACATGTTTTTTCATAATAAACCATTCTGATTCATTAAGATGGGACTTCTTCAGAACAATATCTTCAGGTATACCGATTTTACCGATGTCATGTAAATTTGTAGCCTGCACAAGATTATTAAAATTTTCCTTGGGGAAATTAAGAATTCGTGCGAACTCTTTAGCGAAAGATTCCAATCTTTCAATATGTTCTTTGGTTTCATAATCTTTTTTCTGCAACAGTTTACCTAAGATTTCAGCGATAGCCCACCTGGCTTTCTTGCCTTCGATAAGCTTAATTTCATACATTAATTCTTCAGCTTCTTTTAAGACCTTAGACAAATCTGCTTTACTATCGGTTTTAGTTGCTACACCCAAGGATATACTTAAAAGAATATCTGTCTCCTGGTTGCTTTTACATGCTGCGTTAATCTTATGTCCAATATCGAGAGCTGTTTCTTTGTCGGTGTTTGGAAGAATAACAGCGAACTCATCACCGCCCCATCTTGCTATAATATCATTTTGACGACAAGATTGTTGAATAATGAAGGCCATCCTTTTAAGCCAATTATCTCCATCCTGATGACCAAAAACATCATTAACGAATTTTAGCCCGTTCATATCGCCAACGAGCAAGGAGATGGGCAGGCAGTCATTATTTTTTGCCAACTCTTGTATTTTCTTATCAAAATAAGTCTTATTATACAATCCGGTTAATTCGTCGTGGAAAGTGAGGTAAGTTATGTGAGCCAATCCTCGCCCAATCTCATCCTTTTGCTCTTTTAAAAAAAGCTGAATAAGTCCAATTGCATTGAAAAGTAAGATTGTATGCGAAACAATATAGGGAGCCATCTGGGGCATTTTTAGAATATAAGAAAAAATAACGGTATTGCCAACCCAGGCTATATTTAATAAACCTAAAAAAAGAGCGAGTTTTCCGTACCTTTTGGCCGATTTGATCATAGCTGCGCCTACCCAGGAGGATAGAGCAAATACCGCTAAATAGGTATATTTAATCATCTGCAGATCCGACCAGTTTTGATTTAAAAAAAAGATAAAAAATAATAACCATATTATCCCTACCCTTAAAAATAGGGATATTCCAGCTTTGATTTTCAGGAATATTAAAGTACCCCAAGATATTAAAAGGTTTGCATAGAAATATGAACTTAGACTAAGAAATAAAATCAGGCAGTTTTGTCTCAACAAGTTAGGGAAAAAAGCATCCAGACTATAATTAAACGCAATGATGGCCCAGCCAATAAACCAGAGGCCAAGAAAAAGTCTACGTTCAAACATAAAGATATAGACATACAACATCAATAAAACAGAAATGGCCCCGAGTGAAGCAATTAATAGCAGGGCAGAAGTTTGCATAGTCGCTCCCATCAAAGTAGGCTAGCTTTTTAGTCCAATTTTACCAAATAATTTTGCAGACAGCCAGACTATTTTCCTCTCAGCTCATCGAGACAAGATTATAATCAAAATTGTTCACATACCTATAGTTTAGGTTAATATCCATACTGCAATAACCCTCCTCATTAAGTACATCTTTTTGTAAGCGTCAAGTATGGCACACCTGTACATTAATCAAGATTTGGGGTATTCTCCATATTAGGCATATTGGGGCATGCGGCAATCAGCCAGCAATGCATCCGACCAGGGCAGCAAACTATCAATGACGGCAGCATTACCCGTGTCCACATTAGGCAACTGCTCAAACAGATAAGTCAGATAGTTGAAAGGTTTGAGATTGTTCTCCTTGGCCGTCTCTATAATACTGTAAATAATCGCACTGCCTCTGGCACCCCTGGGAGTGTTTGAGAATAGGAAGTTTTTACGACCGATCACGAAGGGCTTGATCGAGCGTTCCGCACGATTATTGTCTATCTCCAGTCGGCCATCCAACAGAAAGTTTTTCAGGTTGTCCCATTGATTCAGGCAATAGGTAATCGCCTGTCCAAAAGTACTTTTAGGCAGGGTCTGCTGCCGCTGCTTCTTCAGCCAAACATAGAAATTATCCAGCACCGGCATGCTTAATTTCAGCCTTTCTTCATACCGATCCTGATCAGATATATTTTGATCTTTCAGTTGGCGCTCAATGGCAAACAGTTGATTGCAGTAATCCAGCCCCACACTGGTTGCCACCGGCTTGTTTTTCTGCTCAGCCGGCAAGGCTTTAAGTGCTTCCGCAAATTTCCTTCTTGCGTGGCTCCAGCAACCAATCAGGATTACATCTTTTAATTGTCCATAGCCATTGTAACCATCGGTTTGCAGATAACCCTTAAAGCCGGCAAGGAAACTTATCGGATGTTTGCTGGCCCTGGTGGTCTGGTAATCGTAGAGAACAATCGGCGGGCCGTCTCTTCCGGTCCGGTATAACCACATGTAGGACTTAGACTCGGCAGAACGCCCTGGTTCCCTCAATACCTGCAGGGTAGTCTCATCGGCGTGCAGGATATCTCGTTGCACCAACTGTTCATGCATCCGGTCGTAAATTCGTTTAAGCCACGGATCGGCGGCAGCCAGCAGCCAGTTGGCCATCGTCTGGCGCGACAATTCTATCCCCAACCGGGAGAATTGCTGTTCCTGACGGTACAGCGGCAGGCTGTTGGTGTACTTCTGGTCTGCTATGTAAGCCAGCATGGAAGGTGAGGCCAGGCTGCCCGGCAGGATCGGCGCGGGCATTTGTGCTTTAATGATTGGTGTGGTCAAGTTTTCCCGCTCACACCGGCGGCAGGCGTAGATGTGTTGGATATGTTTGACTAACTTTACCTGAGCCGGAATGATTTTGAATTCCTGTCTGGTTTGGGTGCTCATTTCATGCAGAACACCCTGGCAAGAGGGACATACTTTTTCATGTTCTTCCAGGCGGTATTCAATCACTTCCTCCGGCAGTGCTTCAATTTGCTTAGCTCTCTGCCCGGCCTGTTTTTTCTGCCGTTGATAGGTAACAGTTTCCAGGGTCGCTTCTTCCACTTGAGGGTTGGCGGTATCTTCAACCTCGTTAAACAGGTTGAGCTGTTCATGGTCGGTTCTCTCGCTGGAAGCGCCATACTTTTGCTGACGGCTTAAGCGGAATTGCTCCTCATACCACCTCAGCTTGGCATTTAGTTCAGCGATCTGATATTCCTGCTGCAGGATCTTATCACTTAGCTGTTCAATTATCCGGGCTGAATTTTCCTGTGTATCCATAAGTTAATTATAACATAAAACAGCTGGTATTTGTTCAAAATTAGCTAAATTTACTGAAATAAAGTCAAATTATTAGATTATGGTGCGTTCAGTAGCTGCCTTATGTGCTTGCGGTTGTTTTAAGGATAACCCGTCCAGCAACCAGCGTAATTCCCGGTAGTCAACTCTCACTACGTCACCCTGATCTGCCGGCCACTTAAACTTACCTCGTTCCAGGCGCCGGTAGTGAAGCCAAAATCCGTTATGTTCCCATTGTAAAATTTTGAGCTTATCTTTTCTGCGATTGCAAAATACAAACAAGCTCTGGCTGAACGGGTCTAACGCGAAGGCTTCTTTGAGCAATACAGCTAGTCCGTCAATGGATTTCCTTAAATCTGTGCTGCCGCAAGCTAAGTAAACTTGCCTGCCAGCTAATCCATTGATCATATTGTCTGCAGAACCTGCACAATCTCGCGTAAAAGATGGTGGTCAAATCCTTTGCGAATCTCAACAATTGCCTGTCTTACACAAATATTTATGGAGTCTCCAGCAGGAATTGCCTGCTTACAAAGCGGCAATTCTAAGGACAGCCATTTCACGGGTTGTACTTTTTCTGTCTGGCCGGTGCGGAGTTTCTTGCGCCAGTAATAGAACTGATTTTCTCTAACTGCTCGTTCTTTACACCAGGCTACTATACTTTTGCCGCTGCTCTCGTATTCTGCCAGTCGCTGTTCCCATATGCTGCAAAGTTTGCTATCCATTCCTGAACATCCTTTCTTTTCTTAATGTCCAGGCTTATTTTCTCATGTTTTAGTTCTATATTGAAGGTGTCTTCTTTTTGACGCTTACTTTTGGTTCAGAAAAAACATATCTCTATACCCCTCGTATCTATTATCATAAAAAGTTTCATCCATTTAATAATCTCACTTTTTATGATTTATCGGTATTTTCTGTATCGATCCTTACCACTTAACCGTAGTATAATTCTTTAATGGGAACTGGTTAATAAACGCTTTTATATCATCCTGATCCATATTGCTATGCCAGTAGAATTTCCACCGACAGCCAATCAAAGCAGGAACAATGACTTCTAAATAATAAGGAAAATCAACTCCCATTATAGAATGTCCCATAACAATAACCTCGTCAATCTCTGTACTTTCAATGAAAGACTTTAATTGGACATAATTCTGATTAAGATTTTTTGATGCAACCTCACAAAAATTGATAATATGATTGACTCCCGGTTCTATTGACACAGCATAGAAATCATCATCGCCGTACTTTTCAATCATTTCTTTTTCGATAAGCGCAATATCATTATCAACAGAACCAAATTGAATAAAAAATTTGCTCTCTTACTGTTCCGCTATCAATTGAACTATCAACCAAATCAACATGTCCATGAATATGAAGAATGTTGCTAGGAGCAATTCCATATAAATTTTCCAAAGTAGTAGTGTAATTGAAAGTGACAAATAAAGCATTTTTGTTTATTGAAATGATATTAACAGGTTTCGAGAAATCTATTTGCGTTAACCATTCCAAAAAGTATTTCCCTGTGAAATCGAATATAAATTTTGTTTGCTCGTCCAAATCCATATCGATCCCATTCCACCTTGAATCACTATCATCATTTAAGTCAGGATAATACTCGTTAACCGCTTCCTCAATACATTCCTCATAATTAATCGTTAATGATTCCTCAAGGTCGCTCCATCTGTCTGAAGTGGATAAATATTGAAAATCATTGAACGCCATAAATGCATCTTCATGATGTTTCAATAAAAAGCTGCGATAATCTCTATATCCGGTTTTATAGCCATGATGCAAGTCAAATCCATTTCCACATATGTAAAGTTTCATTTGCCCTCTCTTTCGTTTAAGCAATATTCGAGGTATTAACCCTCCCTCTATAATCTAACATTTACTCTTGATTGCTTAGATTTTCTTAGAATTTCACATTGAACAGAACAAGCCACATGGATAACATGCTTATTTATGCATAAACCTGGATGGGCAAGGGTGACCTAAACAAGTATATTGTGTTTTAGACTTATTCCGGCCGCTGGTATCCACTTGCTCCACGGTGGCAAACCTCCCATGTCTCACAGGGTCTGTGCCCTAAATTCCTTCGTTGTGCCTATCCATGAGGTGGATGTTAGTCATGCTCCTATACTGGGTCTTTGCCCTGACGGAATTTATTCAACCTAACCCCACATGTCCGCAGGGCACAACCACCCATGAAAATGAGGCAGGTGATTTGCAAGAAAGAGATATTCTGCTAAATTTAGATTATCAGGGTCAAAGGTTGAATTTTATTTGAAGGTAAAACCTCGAAACCTAACCTAACCCGATTG
>NZ_JAKNBL010000043.1 GCF_022410535.1 Pelotomaculum terephthalicicum JT | reverse complement strand
TTAGATCCGAATTCCCAATTGGATGCGGATTTAAAAAAAATTCCTCTATGGTAAGTAGGAGGAATTCAATAACGATGGTTCAAGCAAAGCCTTGTGCCATCTGCCTCGGCGAATGCCGAGAGGCTATCGACCTTTTAAGGAGGTTTAAAAAAATGGATGTCCCCGGCGGTTCAGCAGTCGTAAAACCTAAAACAGAGGTAAAAAAGCACAAATTGCAGGTTCTATCCCCCGGTTCAGTCAGTGCTAAGCAGAGAGATGGCAATTTAAACAGTTCCATGCTGACACGAGCCATATGCGGGGCTTTTTTAAAACTTAATCCAAGGAGTTTATGGGCCAGTCCGGTTATGTTCGTCGTTGAGGTCCTGGCGGTGCTGACCACCTATTTCACTGTCCGGGATGTGATAAACGGCCAGCCGGCGGCGATCTGGTTTAACGGCCAGATCGCCGCCTGGCTCTGGGTAACCGTTCTTTTCGCCAACTTCGCGGAGGCGCTGGCGGAAGGCAGGGGCAAAGCGCAGGCCGCCGCCATGCGCCATACCCGCAGTGAAACTCTGGCTATTAAACTGACAATGGACCGGGCGATGAAGATTCCCGCCTCTCAATTGCGCAAGGGCGATGTGGTGCTGGTGACGGCAGGGGATGTTATTCCCGGTGACGGCGAAGTGATCGATGGTATCGCCTCGGTAGATGAAAGCGCCATAACCGGCGAATCGGCGCCAGTCATTCGTGAGTCGGGCGGGGACCGCAGTTCCGTGACCGGCGGAACACGGTTGCTTTCCGACTGGATCAAGGTACGCATTACCGCGAATCCTGGTGAAACGTTCCTGGACCGGATGATTAACCTTGTGGAAGGAGCCAAGCGGCAAAAAACTCCCAATGAAATCGCCTTAAACATTTTATTATTGGGGCTTACTATTATATTTCTGCTTGCGGTGGCAACCCTGGAGCCTTTCGCGGTTTACTCCGGTACATTGGTTTCGCTGCCCGTGCTGGCGGCCCTGCTGGTTTGCCTGATTCCCACCACTATCGGGGGGCTGCTGAGCGCCATCGGCATCGCCGGGATGGACCGGCTGTTGAAACGCAATATTCTGGCCATGTCCGGCCGGGCGGTAGAGGCGGCCGGCGACGTGGATGTGCTGCTTCTTGATAAAACCGGCACCATCACCCTGGGCAACCGCATGGCCACAGAGTTCGTGCCGGTGCCCGGCATATCACCGGAAAAGCTTGCCGGGGCGGCCCAGTTATCTTCTTTGGCTGATGAAACGCCGGAAGGGCGGAGCATAGTGGTGCTGGCCAAGGAAAAGTTCAACTTGAGAGAACGCGACATGGCCGGCCTGAGAGCAGCCTTCGTGCCTTTCAGCGCGCAGACGCGCATGAGCGGCGTCGACCTGGAAGGCAGGGAGATACGCAAAGGGGCTGTGGACGCCATTGAGAAATACCTGCGGGATAAGGGCAAGAATCTATCGTCTGAAATAAAAGCGATAGCTGAAGAAATTGCCAAGAAAGGCGGCACGCCTTTAGTGGTGGCTGAAGGAGACAGGGCGCTGGGAGTCGTTTACCTTAAGGATGTGATAAAAGGCGGCATCCGTGAACGCTTTGCCCAGCTGCGCCGTATGGGCATCAAAACCGTCATGATCACCGGCGACAACCCCCTCACTGCCGCGGCCATCGCTGCCGAGGCCGGGGTGGATGACTTTCTTCCCGAGGCCACACCTGAGGCCAAGCTGAAGTTGATCAGGGAATATCAAGAAAAGGGACACCTGGTGGCCATGACCGGCGACGGTACCAATGACGCGCCGGCTCTTGCCCAGGCCGATGTCGGCGTGGCCATGAACAGCGGCACCCAGGCGGCTAAAGAGGCCGGCAACATGGTGGATTTGGACAGCAACCCCACCAAACTGATTGAGGTGGTTGAGACCGGCAAGCAGCTTCTGATGACCAGAGGCGCGTTGACCACCTTCAGCATTGCCAACGATGTCGCCAAATACTTTGCCATTATCCCGGCGCTGTTTTTAACCACTTACCCGCAACTGGGCATACTCAATATCATGCGGCTGGCCTCGCCGCAGAGCGCCATCCTCTCCGCGGTGATCTTTAACGCGCTAATCATTGTGGCGCTAGTGCCCCTGGCCTTGCGCGGGGTGGCTTACCTCCCCATGGGCGCGGCCGCGATATTGCGGCGCAATATGCTGTTATACGGTTTGGGCGGCCTGGTGACTCCTTTTATCGGGATCAAGGCTATTGACATGATCATTGTGGCTTTGGGAATGTTATAGTTATGGAAGGGAAGCGTGGGGAGTATGCTGAAGCCTACGGTGAAGGCTTTACTTTTATTGCTGTTTATGACACTATTGACGGGAGTCGTTTATCCTTTGACGGTTACCGGCCTGGCCCAAGTTTTTTTTCCTCACCAGGCCAACGGCTCTCTGGTTTACCGGGATGGTGGGCCGGCAGGCTCAGTCTTGATTGGGCAGGGCTTTACACAGCCGGAATATTTCCACGGCAGGCCGTCCGCGGCCGGTCAGGACGGGTACGATGCCGCCGCCTCGTCAGGCTCCAACCTTGGGCCTACGAATCAAGTCTTCCTGGAGAGGATTGGCAAATATTCGGAACAAGTACGCGCTGAGAATGGATTGAGCAAGGATAGTCCGGTGCCGTCTGACCTGGTTACCGCTTCAGCCAGCGGGCTCGATCCCCATGTCAGCCCTGAGGCGGCCTTGCTGCAGGCGCCGCGGGTAGCGGCGGAAAGGCATTTGCCCGAGCAGGAAGTGAGGCAGTTGGTGGAAAAGTATACCGAAGATCGCCAGTTGAGTATATTGGGTGAGCCAAGGGTAAATGTCTTACTGCTCAATTTAGCCTTGGACAGGATGAATAAATAGCTAGACAGTTACTTTTTAGAATTCATTAGTCAGAATTCAGTAGGGATCCATCTGAAGGTGAAGCGAAGCTTCACAGTCGTCAAACTACTAACTATTAACTACTAACTATTAACTACTAACTATTAACTACTAACTATTAACTACTAACTACTAACTACTAACTACTAACTACTAACTACTAACTACTAACTACTGACTACTAACTACTGGCTACCGGCCATGTTCTTCCGGTAAATATCAATAAAGCTATACAGGTGGTTGCGAATGGAGAGAGAAAAGCGCGCTGACCCTGACGCCCTGCTGGCCAGCTTGACTGACGACAAGCATGGCAGGCTGACGGTGTTTCTTGGCGCAGCGGCCGGAGTGGGCAAGACTTACGATATGCTGGAAGCCGCCCGGGAACGGCTGGCAGAAGGCGTGGATGTGGTGATCGGCTGGGCGGAAACGCACGGAAGGGCGGAAACAGAAAACCTTTTGAAGGGTCTTCCGGCTGTCCCGCCCCGTCGCCTGCAATACCGGGGCAAAGAGTTTGGCGAAATGGACCTGGACGCCCTGCTGGCCCGGCGCCCGCAGCTGGCGCTGGTTGACGAACTGGCCCATACAAATATACCCGGTTCCCGGCACACCCGGCGCTACCAGGATGTCGAGGAATTGCTGGCGGCCGGAATTAACGTTTATACCACTTTAAATATACAGCATCTTGAAACGTTGAACGACATTGTGGCGCAAGTAACCGGCGTGACAGTACGGGAAACCGTGCCCGACCAGATCCTGGAAAAGGCCGCTCAAATTCATCTGGTGGATATACCCGCGGAGGAGCTGATCCAACGGCTAAAGGAAGGCAAGGTTTATGTGCCCGGCCAGGCCGCAGAAGCTTTACGGAAATTTTTCCGCCCGGGAAATATCAACGCCCTGCGTGAACTGGCCTTGCGCTATACTGCAAAACGAGTGGACCGTCAAGTTGAATCCTATATGCGGGTGCACGGTATCCCAGGTCCCTGGCCAACCGGCGAGCGGGTCATGGTCTGTATCAGCCCGAGCCCCTTTTCAGCCCAGTTGATCCGCACCGCCAAGCGTATGGCTGAGGGTTTAAAGGCCGAATGGCTGGCCGTCAACGTGGAGACGCCCCGCCGGCTTCCGGTTAGTGAGGCGGAAAAAGACCGTCTGGCAAGAAACAAGCGTCTTGCTGAGGAACTTGGGGCTGAAACCATCAGCTTAACCGGCAATGACGTGGCGGAAGGACTCCTGGAACTGGCCGGGAAGCGAAATGTGTCCCAAATTGTTATCGGAAAACCATTGCATAACAAATTTTGGGATTGGGTGCATGGGTCAATAGTGGACAGGGTCATTCGCCACAGCCAGGGCATCAGTATTCATGTTCTTCCGGGAAAAGCAAAACAAGAACAAGAAAAAATAACGACCAGACCGGAACGGCGGTCTTTCCCGGCATATCCTTACGCGGGGTCATTATTTATTATGCTTCTTGTTACCGCCATGGCAGTCCTGGCATCCCCGTATCTTACACTTGTCAACATTGCCATGATTTATCTTCTGCCCGTGCTCATCAGCGCCGTCAGGTGGGGCACAGGACCGGCAGTGATTGCGGCGGCCGCGGGTATCTTAGTTTTTGACTATTTTTTCGTGCCTCCTACCTACAGCTTTACAGTAGGTGATTTACGTTACCTGATAAGTTTTTCGATATTCCTGTTGGTAGCTTTTCTTACTGGTACTCTCTCCGCCCGGCTGCGGCAGCAGATAACCAGCGCCAGGCAGCGGGAAACCAGGACGGCGGCGCTGTATGCCTTGAGCCGTGAAATAGCCGCGGTGGCTGAACTTCGACAGGTTTTAGCGAGTGTGGCCCGTAAGGTCGCCGAGTCTGTGGAAGGCCAGGTGGTTGTGCTGTTGTCCGATAAAAACGGAAAGCTTGTACTGCAAGCCTGCTCAAGTAATCAAGATAGGAGTTTATTAAATGAAAATGAGCTTGCGGCGGCAACCTGGGCTTTTGAACACGGTGAGGCGACAGGCAGAGGCACGGACAATCTAGGCGGTGTAAAAGGGATATATTTACCCTTGCGAACAGAGCAGAGTACAAGAGGTGTTTTGGGGATAAAAATAGAAAGCGCTAAGCAGTATCTGCAGCCGGAGCAGCGGCGTCTGTTGGAAGCTTTTGCCGGTTTGGCGGCGGTGGCGGTCGCCAGGGCTCAATTGGCTGAACAAGCCAGGGAAGCGCATTTGCTGGCTGAATCGGAGCGCCTGCGGGTTGCCTTGTTTAATTCTTTGTCCCATGATTTGCGTACGCCCCTGGCTTCGATTATTGGAGCGGTTACAGGACTG
Organism: Pelotomaculum terephthalicicum JT; assembly: GCF_022410535.1. Lineage (GTDB taxonomy): Bacteria > Bacillota > Desulfotomaculia > Desulfotomaculales > Pelotomaculaceae > Pelotomaculum_D > Pelotomaculum_D terephthalicicum. The sequence continues at coordinate 22,290 of NZ_JAKNBL010000043.1, read as the reverse complement.
TTGGAACAAGAAAATATATATAGCCCCGCTGCCCGCCATGACCTCCTGCAGACTATTCAGCAGGGCGCGATGCGCATGAACAGGTTTGTCGGCAATCTATTAGACATGGCCCGACTGGAGAGCGGTGTGCTCAAGTTAAACAAAGAATGGTGCGACATTCAAGACGTTGTTGGTGTAGCGGTAAGCCGTGTGGGTGAGCCGTTGAACAAACGTTCCTTAAGGATTGATATACAACCGGATCTGCCGCTGGTGAAGGCTGATTATGTTTTGCTCGAGCAGGTCATGGTTAATTTGTTGGATAACGCGCTGAAGTATTCCGACGCGGGAAGTGAAATTGCTATTGCCGCTCGTAAAATTGATCAGAATGTGAGCATATCAGTCATTGATCGCGGGCCCAATATTCCTCCCGAAGATCTGGAGAGAGTTTTTGATAAGTTTTACCGGCTCCATTCACCTCGCCAGGTAAGCGGCACCGGTTTGGGCCTGGCCATCAGCAAGGGTTTCATTGAAGCGCACGGCGGCAGGATCGAAGCTTCTAATAACCCCGCCGGAGGGGTAGTTATTACGATCATTTTGCCTTCAGGCGCTGAGGGACCGGAAGAGGTGCTTGATGAGGGAAAAAGGGGATAGCGATGGATAATAAAAGTAGAACACGCATACTTGTCATCGACGATGAAAAGCAGATCCGCCGGCTTTTAAAGGTAACTCTGTCCGAACACGATTATGAGGTTGAAGAAGCCGTCGACGGGCGGGAAGGGATAAATAAAGTTTTATACTGTAAACCGGAATTAATTATCCTTGATTTGGGCTTGCCGGACATGGATGGCATCGAAGTTATAAAAAAATTGCGTGAATGGTCTAATACGCCAATTATTATCATTTCCGTACGGGAACAGGAAAGTGAAAAAATAGCCGCGCTTGATTCCGGGGCGGATGATTATGTAACCAAGCCTTTCGGCATGGGGGAACTGCTGGCAAGAATCAGAGCGGCCATGCGGCATGCGTCAGGTGCCGGCGACGAACCGGTAATTAATTTTGATGAATTGGTTGTTGATATAGCCCGCCGCCGTGTCACTATCGGGGAAAAAGAAATCAAGCTTACCCCGACTGAATATGAAATATTAAAAAATTTAGCCGTTTACGCCGGTAAAGTGCTTACCCACAAACAGTTGCTGCGTGCTGTCTGGGGTCCCGCTTATCTAAACGATGCTCAGTATTTGAGAGTTTATATCGGACAGCTGCGCAGAAAAATTGAAGTTGATCCGTCACGCCCGCGGCACATTATCACTGAGTCTGGTGTGGGATACAGGCTGTTATAATTCGGCAAATACGATCCCAAGCACCCCGGGCCCCACGTGGGTGCCTATCACGGCGCCGAGGCCGGTGACAACAGGTTCGTCACAGTTCAGCTTTGCCGCTAATTTTTGCCGTAGTTGCTCTACTCCTGCCGGGTCATTGCCATGGACGAGAGAACATTTGATCTTTTGATTTCCGGCTGTTTCTTCGACTATTTCCACTAACCGGTCAATTGCGCGCGTTTTGCCCCTGACCTTTTCGTGGGGGTTAACTATGCCTTCCTTTAAATATAATAGAGGCTTTATGTTTAAAATTGTGCCCAGAAAAGCCTGCGCCTTGCCGATCCGGCCGCCGCGCACCAGGTAATCAAGGCTGTCGACGATAAAAAATACCTGTATTTTGGGGATAAGCTTATTTATTACGTCAAGGATCTCCTCCTTTGATTTGCCGGCCCGGGCAGCGGCGGCCGCTTCAAGGACAACCAGCCCCAATCCCATGCTGGCCAGTTTTGAGTCTATTACTTCAATATCAACTCCGGAAACCATTTCCTTGGCCATTCGAGCCGATTGGCAGGTGCCGCTTAATTTTGAAGATAAGTGTATAGATATGATTTTGCCGCCTTTCGCGGACAGCTTGCCGTAAGCGGCGGCGAACTCAGCCGGGGTGGGCTGGGAGGTAGCCGGCATCTCCCGGTTTTCTGCCAGACGGCGGTAAAATTCGACGGTATCGATTTCCACACCGTCCAATAACGGTTCACACCCGCTGAAAATTACTTTTAGCGGCACCACGGTGATGCCGTATTCATTAATAAGCTCCGGCGGTAAATCTGCAGTGCTGTCGGTTGCAATATGGACTTTGTTCATTGGACCACCCTTCGTAAACATTCCACCAGCGGGACGTCTTGCAGCAAAAAGTACAGCTTACTCCACTGATATCAGCAAATCATATACCGGCTGGCCGCCGTTTTGCATTTCGAAATCCTGCCCGGCATATTTCTGCCGCATTCTTTCCGTTATCTCTTCGGCATCTGCAACGGTAATTTTATCACCAAAGTAGATGGTGACCAGGCGGCCTTCACCTTCGATTAATACCTGCAGGAGGTCTTCGAGCACACCGGTTAGTTCCGTTCCCGCGCTGCTCAGATCCCCGTCGGCCAAACCGATAATATCTCCTTTTTTAATATGCAAGTTTCTGTACTCAGTGTCACGCACCGCGGTGGTGATTTCACCTGAACGGACTGAGCCCAGGGCCTTAGTCATTTTGCGCGCGGCTGCCGCAAAGTTATCCTCCGGGTTCAAGGTAAGGAGAGCGGCAAGTCCCTGGGGAATACTCTTTGAAGGAATAACTGTCACTTCCTTTTGGGATAGCCTGCCGGCTTGTTCAGCCGTTAATATGATATTTTTGTTGTTCGGCAGAATGATTACCCGCCTTGCCGGCACTTCATCAATTGCCGCGAGGATCCCGCCCGTGCTGGGGTTTAAAGTCTGCCCGCCGGAAACCACGGCGTCAGCCCCCAGGTTTTTCATTATTTCCGTAATACCCTCCCCGGCGCCCACTGATATAATCCCAAAAGGTTTGCCGGAAGCGGAACGTTCGGTTTCGGCAAGCAGCTCCTGGTTCTGCTCGGCCATGTTATTTATTTTCAAGTCGTGCAGAGTCCCGTGTTTAAGACAGTACTCAAGGATCAGGCCGGGGTTGTTGGAGTGGATATGCACTTTTGCAACGCTTTCGCCGCCGACCACCATCAGGCTGTCGCCGAAAGGAGACAATGCCGCGCGCATTTTTTCGAGAGGCAGGTTAGCCCCCTTCACCAGCAGTTCAGTGCAATAGGTGAAATTGATTGCGCCGGCGTTTTCCTGAAAAACCGGCTGATTTTTTGAGGGTGGTTCTTCTTCGAAAACCAACGGAGCTGCGCATGATGTTTTGGCCGCCGGTGAGGCCGATTTGAGGGCGCGCAGGAAGCCCTCCAATATTACTACAAAGCCCCTGCCGCCGGCGTCGACCACGCCTGAACGCTTCAGCACCGGCAGCAAATTCGGGGTTTCCTGCAAGGCGTCGAGCGCTTTTTTAAAAACGGTAACCATCAGTCTCAGTAAATCGCTGCTTTGCCGGGCGGCCGCGCCTTCGGCCGACTTTCTCACAACGGTGAGAATTGTCCCTTCAACCGGGCTCATTACGGTGCGGTAGGCCACTTTCGCGCCCTCTTCAAGGGCGGAGGCTATATCGGGGGCCGTTGCCCTCTCAACGCCGCTGAGGGAATTGGCGAAACCCTGCATTATCTGGGAAAGAATCACTCCCGAGTTGCCCCTGGCGCCGATTAAACCGCCGCGTGCCGCCGCCCCGGCCACCAAGCCGATATGGTTTGAATCAACCGACTCAGCTTCTTTCACAGCGGACACAAGGGTTTGGTACATGTTGGTGCCGGTGTCGCCGTCCGGCACAGGAAAAACATTCAAAGCGTCTATTTCTTCCCTGGACTGTCCCAGGAGTTTGACCGCCCCCCGGAGCATCATCTTCAGATCAACACCGTTAAACGAGTATATCGCCACTACTATTCTCCCGCTTTTATTAGATTTTTGTAACTATTCAGGAGTCAGGAGCCAGTGGTCAGAATAAGAGAATGGTTTATCGTCTCGAAATATTTTGAATTCTGACTCCTGAATTCTGAATACCTTATATAGTAATATTTTCGACATGCCGGGATGTTTTCCCTTTGTGAGGAAAACATAACACTATTATAATAATAATAGATTCCTTTGACAATTTTCATGGTAAAATGTACATTATATATAAAAAGGTATAAGAAAGAGATCGGGTGTTTATTATGGCAAAGGAAAATTCTTTCGATATTGTGTCACAAGTGGATATGCAAGAGGTAAACAACGCTGTGGACCAGGCTATCAGAGAATTGCGCACCAGATTTGATTTCAAGGGCAGCAGAAGTGACATTAATTATGACGGAGACACAATTATTCTGACAGGTGATGATGAATTCAAACTGAAGAATGTGGTTGACATTCTGGAGGCAAAAATGGTGAAGCGCGGTGTTAACCTGAAAGCCCTGAGATACGGTAAAATCGAACCTGCCGCCAAAGATACCGTGCGCCGGCGGGTTACTCTGGTCCAGGGACTGGATAAAGAAAAAGCTAAAGTAATCACGAAGATGGTCAAAGACAGCAGGCTTAAGGTACAGGCCGCAGTTCAGGGGGATCAAGTGCGAATCAGCGGAAAGAACCGTGATGACCTGCAGGCTATCATGCAAAAAATTAAAGATCACGAATTTGATATTCCCATACAATTTGTCAATTACCGGACATTTTAACAAAGTAAAGGGGATACATCTGTTAAACATGAAAACCGGTGTTATAGGTTTTGTAATAATTTTTTTTATTAAAACACCGGTTAAAGCTTTTTTACGCAGGAATTATCTTTTTACCGTCGAATAAAAAGCCATTTAAAGGCATTACTGGCAGTAAGCTGTTTATAGTTCAGCTATGGCAGTAAACCGGGTGGAATAAAGGAGTGGGTCGGTTTGAGCGTTCTGGATAATCTGTACAGGGTGCGGGAGCGGATTGACGCCGCCGCGCGCCGCGCCGGACGCGAGCCGGGAGAAATTAAGCTGGTGGCGGTAACTAAAACAGTGCCGCCGGAGATAATCAATGAAGTCATTGAGGGTGGAGTAAGCAGACTTGGTGAAAACAGAGTGCAGGAACTGCTGAAGAAGCGTCAAAATTTGCCTTCAGGGGTGGAGTGGCACTTAATTGGTCATTTGCAGACAAATAAAGTCAACAAAATAATCGGCAAGGTTGTTTTGATTCACTCGCTGGACAGCTGGCGCCTGGCGGAAGAAATCAGCCGGGCGGCCGGGGAAAACAACACAATGGCCAGCGTACTGGTTCAGGTAAATGTAGCGGGTGAGGAAACCAAGTATGGGATTTTGCCGTCGGAGGCCGCTGATTTCGTTGAATCTGCCGCGCGCTTGCCGGGCTTGGCTGTGCGGGGCTTGATGACTATCGCGCCGTGGACCAGCGAACCGGAAGAAGTGAGGCCTGTATTCAGGCAATTAAAGGATTTGGCCGAGCGTTTAAAAAGTAATAAGGCGGGGGCGGCGATGGAATACCTTTCCATGGGCATGAGTGGTGATTTTGAGGTGGCGGTGGAAGAAGGCGCCAATATTTTGCGTGTTGGCACGGCGATATTTGGCAAGAGGCAATAGCGTAAAAACTTTTATAATTTTTAGGAGGGTTTAAGATGGCTGCGAAACTGGTGGACAAGGTTCTTAGCTTTATGGGTTTTGAGGAAGATGTCGTGGAAGAAGAAAAGCATGACCACGAGGAGACCCGTGAGGAGCATCCCTGGCAAAAAAAGAAGGACAAGGAAAAAGCCACGGTCTTTAACCTGCACTCACAGAGGCAGGTGCACGTGGTTGTGGTTGAGCCCAGAGCATTTGACGAAGTACAGGGAATTACCGATAACTTGAAAAACCGTTGTCCGGTGATAGTAAACCTGGAACAGGCTGAACCTGATCTGGCCAAGCGGGTTGTCGATTTTGTCAGTGGCGCCACCTATGCGTTAAATGGAAGCCTGCAAAAAGTGGGCAGCGGCATTTTCCTTTTTGTGCCGAATAATATGGACATAAGCACTGATTTAAAAAACCAGAGCAAGGAAAAGGGAATGTTTCCCTGGATTGTTCATAAATAATATTAAGGGGATGACACGATGCCTTTAAAGGGGCAGAGAATTGGTTGCCTGGGCGGGGGAGCCATGGGCGAAGCATTGGTCGCGGGAATGCTCCGGGAAGGTTTGGTTGACGCCTCCGAAATATATGTGAGCGATATTGAGCACAGGCGCCTGGAATACCTGAATAAAAAATGGGGGGTGAATACCGCGAGTGATAATATTGCCGTTGTAAAAGCGGCAGATATTATTATTCTGGCGGTAAAACCGCAGGTAATCATTCCGCTGCTGAAAGAAATAGTTCCCGCCGTGCGAAAGGAACATACCTTTATTTCCATAGCGGCGGGAGTTGCGATTGAACAAATTCAATCTTGTTTTGCCGGCCGGATCCCGGTGGTACGGGCCATTCCCAATACTCCTTGCCTGGTGGGGGAGGGAGCGACCGCTTTGAGCGCGGGGAAATACGCCGGTGAGGAAAATATGCGCAAAGCGATGGCTGTTTTTGCCGCGGCGGGCAAGGCGGTAGTTGTGCCGGAAGCGCTTTTGGACAGTGTAACCGGCCTGAGCGGCAGCGGCCCGGCTTACATGTATGTAATCATGGAAGGATTTATTGACGGCGCGGTGCGGCTTGGCCTGCCCAGGGACACGGCCAGGGTTTTGATTGCCCAGACCATGCTAGGAGCGGCTAAAATGGTTCTTGAAACCGGAGAACATCCCGGTAAGCTGAAGGACATGGTCACCACACCGGGCGGGACCACTATGGCTGGTCTATTTGCCCTGGAAGAAGGAGGCGTCAGGGCGCTGATGATGAAAGCTGTGGCGAACGCCACTCAGCGCGCCCGGGAAATGTCAGATATTAAGTAAAGTAGGTGTGGCAGAATGGGTGTTTTATACACTGCGGTTGACGTGGCCTTTAGAGTATATACGATCCTAATATTCATCAGGATCGTTCTTTCTTGGATTCGACATAACCCTTATCAGCCGGTATTCAGGTTTATTTATGAAATTACCGATCCCTACCTGCGCTTGTTCCGGAAAATTATCCCGCCTTTCGGGCCGATGGATTTTTCCCCGATTGTAGCCTTGTTCGCGCTGCAATTGCTTGAGTGGCTGGTTAAGCGGGTGCTGTTATATCTTTTCTTTTTGATATAAGCGCGCAAGCGTGGCATTTGTTCAAAATCAACTGTTAGAGCATGGCAACTGAGGTGAAAACGATGGTGTTAACGCCGCTGGATATTCAGAAAAAGGAGTTCCGTCACTCTCTCCGGGGTTACAATGTTGAAGAAGTTGATTCATTTTTAGACCGGGTGACGCAGGACTATGAAATTTTATATAAAGAAAATCTAGATCTGAAAGAACGGTTGGACCAGGCTGATCAGAACATGGCCCGTTACCGTGAGATTGAAGAAGTACTTAAGAAGACTATGATTTTAGCGCAGAAAAATGCCGATGAGTTAAGACAGAACACGGAGAAGGAAGCACAATTGCTCCTGGACCGCGCCAGGATCGAGGCCGACCAGTTAAACCGGGAGGCCGAGCAAGAGGCGGTAGCGATCATTGAAAAGGCCGGACGGCAGGCTGCCGCGATGATCTCGGAAGCGGAGGGAAAAGTGAGCACCATCATTGAAGAACATAGCCGGCTTGAGAGGCATGCGCAGGTGTTTAGGATGCGATTCCGTGCCCTTTTAGAAGCTCAAGCCAGATTCCTTGACAATGAGGAGGAAAACCAAAGAGAAGAAGAGATATTTGATGCGTTTGATGATTCCGCGGAAGAAGACAATGACGATATGCCGGCTTCGGTGTAACGAACTGCCGCATTTGTTAATATATTAATTAAAAGTAATAATACGTTAATTCGCAAGCCTCCGTTACGGAGGTTTATCGTTTCCAAAAGAAAAATATTAATCAATCATGCCGGCCACGTATCACCGGTAGTGGATAAGGAGTTAAAGCTTGGAAAACCTCAAGATACTGTTGAACAACAGACGACCGAAACTACATAATATGAAAGGTTATTTTGTTTCCGCGGTATTGCTGCCGCTCATTGAGGCTGACGGTGAAATGCAAGTGCTTTTTGAAGTGCGGGCCAGCAACCTGAAAAGACAGCCGGGTGAGATATGCTTCCCGGGCGGGATGGTGGAGCGCGGTGAACTGAGCTGTCCGCAAGAGACGGCTGTTCGTGAAACCGTGGAGGAATTGGGTGTCTCAAGGGAACAAATTGAACTGATCGGACCCTTGGATTATTTTATCAGCCCGCTTGGGGCGTTGATATACCCCTATGTGGGGAGGATTGCCGGAGATGTTAAAATAGTGCCCAGTCCCGATGAAGTACAGGAAGTTTTTCTAGTGCCGGTGAAATACTTTTTGGCGGCTCAACCTGCCCAAAGCAGTATTGACGTGGGTACCCGCTATGCCCCCGGTTTCCCTTTTGACAGGCTCCCCGCCTATTACAAGGAAGGCTGGCGTGTTTTGGGAACATTGCCGGTATATTTTTATGAATATGGCAGCAGGTTGATTTGGGGCGCGACTGCCGGAATTCTGCATAGCTTTATTGATATTTACCGGAAGAACATGGTCATAAAATAAACAGGAGTCAGGAGTCAAGATAACAAGATATAAAATTACAAGATTACAAGATGTCAAAAGTCAAGACTGCAGGATTATGAAAGTCGGAATGGGGAAAAATGGTTTTCGTCTTGATATATTCTGAATGCTGACTCCTGAATACTTGAATAAGTATAGCAAGGCAGTGATATTGATTGCTTTACCTAAAGGAAGAAAAAGATGGTGTTGTTTTTAAGGTGCGGGTGCAGCCTAGGGCCTCCGGAAACGGGCTGGCCGGGCTGTTTGAGGATGCTGTCAAGCTCCGCCTGACCGCACCTCCGGTGGAAGGAGAGGCGAACGAGGCCTGCCGGGCTTTTTTAGCCAAGCTGTTTTCTGTGCCCCGTTCCCATGTGGAGATTCTGTCCGGCTCCACCGGGCGCAATAAAACAATCAAAGTCCTGGGCGTGAGCGCGGAGAAAGCGCTCAGCGCTTTCTCCGCGGTAATTTCTTAATAAAAAACACCGGCGTTTTAAGCCGGTGTCGATTTGCCGGATTCGCTACCTGTTGAATTTCCTCATCGCTTCTTCCATTTCCGCCGCAATGCCGTTCAGTTCGGCGGCTGCGGCCGAGACTTCTTCCATTGCCGCTGTTTGTTCTTTTTAACAATTTATTTAATTTTGTATTTTTTTCGACTTTGTCCGCGCTATTTGTATATTATCAGCAACGTAACTCGCAAGTCAAGAAAATAATACCGGTACTGTTTTGTATCTTCCATGTACCTCTATTCACGCCTCCGGGGGGAAATATGAGACTAAATCCTAGCATATTTGAACCTCATGCCGCATTGCGGTTTTGCCATACCGGGCAAGATCTTAAAAGAGCAAGATCTTAAAAGAAAGTTGACTGCTCCAGTGCTTTTCTATATAATATTCCGTGTTGGAATATCAATATTTCCTGTGAACGGGAAGAGTAAGCGGCAGAGTTCCGTTTAGAGAGCCTGGGTTAGGTGGGAGCCGGGCACGGGCGGCCGTGGAAAATCACCCGGGAGGCGCCGGCTGAAACCATTATGAAACAGGGGATTAAGCGCGGACGGTTCGCCACCGTTAGATGGCGGTGAAGGTAGCCGGCCGGATTTTACTTTTACAGTGTTTGGATCAGGCTGGTAATAGGGTGGTACCGCGGGTATGACAACCCGTCCCTTTTGGGGCGGGTTTTTGATGTTTAAAGATGAGACGGACTGGTTATTGTCAATGGGTACTCATGTTGAATACTAGCGAGGTGTGAAAAATGGACTACAGCAAGACCTTGAATTTGCCCAAAACCGACTTCCCGATGCGGGCCAACCTGGCCGAAAGGGAACTGGAGTTTTTGAAGTTTTGGGATGAGATCGATATCTACCACCAGGTTCAGAAAAAAAACAGCGGCTGCCCGAAGTTTATCCTGCATGACGGCCCGCCATACGCCAACGGACATATTCACCTTGGCCATGTTCTCAACAAGGTGCTTAAGGATATCGTGGTGAAATACCATTCCATGACCGGACATGACGCTCCTTTTGTACCCGGCTGGGACACTCACGGCCTGCCAATTGAGCAGGAGGCCATCAAGGCATTCGGCCTGAACCATCACCATATCGATAATGTCGAGTTTAGAAAGAAGTGCAAAGACTTCGCCTTGAAGTTTGTTGACATCCAGCGGGAAGAGTTTAAGAGGCTGGGCGTGCGTGCCGAGTGGGATAAATCTTACCTTACCTTGATGCCTCACTTTGAAGCCCGTCAGATTGGCGTTTTCGGGGAAATGGCGAAAAAGGGATATATCTATAAAGGTTTAAAACCGGTTTACTGGTGCTCTTCTTGTGAAACCGCCCTGGCCGAGGCTGAAGTGGAGTACGGCGACGATGAGTCGGCTTCCATCTATGTAAGATTTCCTGTGCAAGACGGCAAAGGTATTTTGCCGGAAGAAAACACTTATGTGGTGATTTGGACCACTACTCCCTGGACTCTGCCCGCCAACGTGGCGATATGCCTCCACCCGGATTTTGAATATGTGCTGGTTGAGGCAGACAATGACAAATATGTGGTGGCGAAAGAATTAAAGGATAACTTTCTGGAAACCATCGGCGCGCGGGGCGCCGTGGTGCTCAAGGAATTCACCGGCTCAGCTCTGGAAAAAGTGGAATGCGCCCATCCCTTCGTCGACAGAACTTCGCTCTTGATTCTGGGTGAACTTGTCACCCTGGAGCAGGGTACCGGCTGTGTGCACATCGCGCCCGGCCACGGCATGGAAGACTATGAAGTCGGCAGGCAGTACAACCTGCCCGTGTTGTCACCCGTCGACGGCAAAGGACACTTTACTGATGAAGCCGGTATCTTTGCCGGGCAATTTTACCTCGACGGCAACAAAGCGGTGCTTGAAGAACTGGAGCGGCGCGGCCATTTGCTGAAATACGCCACTTTCCAGCACTCTTACCCCCACTGCTGGCGCTGCAAAAAACCAGTGCTTTTCCGCGCAACCGAGCAATGGTTCGCTTCAATTGACGGTTTCCGCCAGGAAGCGCTCGACGGTATCCGGAAGGTGCGCTGGATTCCCGAGTGGGGCGAAGAACGAATATACAAGATGGTAGCCAACAGAAGCGACTGGTGTATCTCCCGCCAGCGCACCTGGGGAGTGCCCATTCCGATTTTTTATTGTAACAGCTGTGGTAAAGAGTTGATTAATGATGAAACCACCAGCTATCTCCAGGAGTTGTTCCGGGAACACGGGTCAGATATCTGGTATGCCCGGGAAGTGGGGGATTTGCTGCCTCCCGGCACAAAATGCGCGCAATGCGGTTCCGCGGACTTTACTAAAGAAACTGACATCATGGATGTCTGGTTTGACTCCGGCACCAGTCATATGGGGGTGCTTGACGAGCAGGCGGTCTGGCCGGACCTGCGCTGGCCGGCTGATCTCTACCTGGAAGGCAGCGATCAACACCGCGGCTGGTTTAACTCGTCTCTTTCCACCGCGGTGGCCGTAACCGGCCAGCCGCCTTACCGGGCGGTGCTGACCCATGGTTTTCTGGTTGACGAACAGGGGCGGAAGCAGTCCAAATCCTTGGGCAATGTGGTCGACCCGCTGAAAGTGATTAAACAAATGGGAGCCGATATCTTACGCTTGTGGGTAAGTTCGGCTGATTACCGGAGCGACCTGGCGGCTTCACCAAACATTCTCAAGCAAATAACCGAGGCCTACCGGAAAATCAGGAACACTTGCCGCTTCCTCCTAGGTAATCTATATGACTTTGACCCGGCCAAAGATATGGTGAAATACGAGCAACTGCCGGAAATCGACCGCTGGGCGCTGCTAAAACTGCAGAGGCTGATCCAGCGGGTCATTGCCGGTTACCAGGATTATGAGTTCCACGTAGTTCACCACGCTATTCACGGTTTCTGCGCTGTCGACATGAGCGCCCTTTACCTGGATATGATCAAGGACCGGCTCTACACGGCGCCTGCCGGTTCCGCGGAGCGCCGCGCCGCCCAGTCTGTTTTATATGAGATTTTAACTGTTCTGGTGCGGTTGCTGGTTCCGGTGCTGGCTTTCACTTCAGAGGAAATCTGGCGTTATGTACCCGGTGACAAGGGTGGCGCCGTCAGTGTTCAACTTACGGATATGCCGGGAGTGAAGGAAGAATATATAGACACTGATTTGGACCAAAAGTGGGAACGCCTCCTGTCGGTACGGAGCGAAGTGACCAAAACCCTTGAAGTGGCGCGGCGGGATAAAGTGATCGGGAATTCCTTGGAAGCGTCCGTCAGCCTGTATGCCGCTGATGAGCTTTTCAGTTTCCTGGAGCCTGAACTGCCTGAACTGCCAACTATTTTTATCGTTTCGGGAGTTTTCTTGAAACGGTTGAATGAAGCGCCGGAAGATATCAAGTGTCTGGAAACCCTGCCCGAGTTGGCGGTTTCCATTCAGCCGGCCGGCGGCCGGAAATGCGAACGATGCTGGATGTACCACGAGGGAGTGGGGGAGGATACCGAGCATCCGACTATCTGCCCGCGGTGCGCGCAAGTTGTAAAAAAGCTTTAAATAATTGAAAAAATAAGAAACCTTCCTCACTAAGAGGAAGGTTTCTATGTTAAGAACCCGTAATGCCCTTTTATTTATTATCATGATTTTTTCAAGTATCCGGCGCTTTGTTGACCGCCTGATCCCTCGTGCTAATATCAAAGATATTTAGCCGCTTCATTCATGATAATTTTTATGATTATCACTTTCGGCTGTTGAGGAATTCTTCTGATTCCTTAACAGCCTGACCTGGTCATTACGAGTTCTTGTATAAATATTTTTTCCCCAAAAGTCGATATTATTATTAAAATTTATTGTTAATAATAACCATGGTTATTTGTGATAATATTATAACAGGTGATGATGTTTATGTTTTTTGCTGTAATAATTATAACCTTTTTATTGGATCAAGTTTCTAAGGCCATTGTACAGATGTTGATGTACCATGGGGAATCAATCCCGTTAGTACCGCATGTTTTTAATCTCACCTACATACTTAATCCGGGGGCCGCGTTTGGATTATTGGCCTACCAGACATCTTTATTTGTGACAATTACGGTAATACTTACGGCAGGTGTGTTATTCGGGTATAGAAGACTGCCTCTGGAACGGCATTTATTACGATATGGCTTGGGTTTAATTGTGGGAGGCGCGTTGGGTAACCTGTTGGACCGTTTAAGATACGGCTTCGTGATAGATTTCCTGGACTTTCATGTATGGCCGGTCTTTAACCTGGCCGATACGGCTATTGTCATGGGAGCCTGCTTCCTGGTTTGGGACCTGTTCAGCAGCAGTGATCATAAACCCAAAAAGGAAAGAGGACTTTGATGCCTGGATTTAGTTCCTTTGAGGTAGACACGTTAAGTGACGGCAAGCGCCTGGATGTTTTTCTGGCCGGGGCCGCGGGGGAGTTAAGCCGTTCTTTCACCCAAAAGTTAATAACGGACGGCATGGTCATGATCAACGGTGAAATTGCGGCGCGGGCGAGTTATAAGGTAAGGACGGGGGAGTTGATCACAGTAAATATACCCCCCCCGGGCGGCTTGGAAGTAAATCCGGAGCCCATACCGCTGGACATATATTACGAGGACGGCGATATCATTGTGGTGAACAAGCCGCGTGGGATGGTGGTGCATCCGGCCGCGGGCAATTACGCGGGCACGCTGGTGAACGCTCTCCTCTATCACTGCCGTGACTTGTCGGGGATTAACGGCGTGATGCGGCCAGGCATCGTGCACCGGCTGGATAAAAATACTTCCGGACTGATTATGGCTGCCAAAAATGACGCCGCGCACGCCAGCCTGGCCGGGCAATTAAAGGACCGGCAGGTTAAACGCCGGTATCTTGCCCTGGCACATGGGCAAATCAAGGAAGAGTCAGGCATGGTGGACGCCCCAATCGGGCGCGACCCCAGAAACAGGCAGAAAATGGCAGTGCTGGACAGAAACTCAAAGCAAGCGGTTACGCGTTATCAAGTGCTTGACCGGTTTGCCGGTTATACATATCTCAAGCTCCAGCTGGAAACCGGGCGTACTCATCAAATCAGGGTGCACCTGGCTTATATCGGCCATCCGGTTGTCGGCGATCCCAAGTATGGTCCCGCGCGGCCTCATTTCAACCTGGACGGGCAATTTCTGCACGCCGCGGTGCTTGGCTTTAAACACCCGCGCACCGGGTTATCCCTGGAATTTGAAGCGCCGCTGCCTGATGAGCTAAAAATGATCCTGGAGAAACTTATTTACAAGTTCCCACTCAGACCATGAATTTCACTAGTCTTTGCTTCTAGTATTAATCTATCGACAATAACTGAGATGAATTGGCTATTCGTCGGCTTATCGCGGTCAGTATTCATGGTGTATCCAAAAATATTACTGATTATTCCATGATTGCCCCTGTCACAGGCCAATTGTATTGCGTTCCTGATGGCACGTTCAACTTTGGTAGGCTTTGTTTTATACTTTTCCGCTATCTTTGGGTAAAGCTCTTTTGTTAGGGCGCCGAGTAAACTGGGATCATTGTAGGCTCTTATTATCGCTTCTCTTAAATAATGGTACCCTTTTACATGAACAGGGATGCCAATGCCATGTAAAATATTGGTGACATCGATGTCCAGGTTCCGTCTTATAGTAGTATTATGAACATAGTGATGCAAGCTAACTTCATTTGCCAGCTGGCGAATGCGATCAACCAGCATGTTGAAATCAAACGGTTTAAGGATAAAATAATCCGCTCCAAGTTCAACCGAACGCTTTGTAATGCTTTCCTGCCCAAAGGCAGTAATTATAATAACTTTTGGTTTTTTAAAGGTGCCGGCTAAATGCTCTAAAACACCGATGCCGTCAAGCTGGGGCATAATAATATCCAATACTAATACATCCGGACTGTATTCATGGGTCATAGCTATAGCCTGCAAGCCATCGTTAGCTATGCCGACAACCTCTAATCCGTCTTGTTGGTTGATAAAGCTGCCTAACAGTTCACAGAATTCTCTGTTGTCATCTGCTATTAACACTTTAACACGTATTTTTTTTAACATAATCTTCGCCTCTATGTTTATTTAATAGATTTTTTTATTTTTAGAAGTCTTCTATTCTCGTGCACAAAGCACGACGAGTAGCAGGTAAATACGTTATGCTTATGTTTATTGGGGAATATTTACTTTTACATTCCCTGATTTTTGCCCCCCTTTTTTCTTAACAATGCTTTTACATAGAGACGGGAAATAGTCGCTTTATGTTCAAATAAAGTAAAAAAAAATATCTATTTTTTATTAAACTAAAAATATTTTCAAAACTTCTTAATAATATTTAATTTTATTGAACCAAATTGTCTTTCTAAACGTCACAATAATAGAGCTTGTTTTCTTGCTGGAGGAGGGTGAAAATTGAGCGCGTTTAAGCGGATGTTTTTTTTCGTTCTGGTAGCGGCATCATTTTTTACAATTACTACCGCAGCATATGCGGAACCGTTTAGTTTTAAACCGCCACCGGGTACCGATAAAGCATATAAAGAAGCCGGTATTGATTCTTTGCAGTACTTGCAGGATTGGGGATGTAGTTTAATATCCAGTGGGGGAGGTTATATAAATTTAACTGACTTTACACAGGCCTATCAAGACGTGGATTACATTATGGTAAGATTATATCTACAGCGTTGGAACGGCAGCAATTGGGTTGATTTAGCAAGTTGGCCATTTCAAAAAAGTTATAATTCCAGCGTAAATGGGGTAATAAGCTTGCAGGTGGCGAGAGGTTATTATTATAGAGTATGGGCTTACCACAGTCTAGCTAATAACGGCGCCAATGAATGCGCTTATTCCTATTCCAGTTCTTTATTCATTAATTAAAACGGCGGGTTATATAGGCACGGCTTAATAAGGTAACGTATTGAACCATACCCCAAACCGATACGGAAAAGCAGCAAACAAGGCACTTCGCTTGAAGTGCCTTGTTTGCGTTTAAACATATTAATTATTTTAACTCTATTCCCCCAGCAGGTTATACAAGCACCTGTGCCATTTCCGCGTGAGTAGTTGTGCCTGTCGGGTTGAGCTTGCCGCCGCTGCCGGAGATTGTACCGGTTTCGACAAGTAGGCTCATGGCCTCTTTTGCCCAGGAGTCGATTTGCCCCGCGTCGGTGAAGTCGGACAGCGTCTTGTCTGAGTCGCCCTCCGGTAATTGACCGATGACCTTGAGGGCGTTGTACAGCAGGGTGAACATCTCCTGACGGGTAATCTGATTGCCGGGCGCATACATGTTGCTTCCTATGCCTGCGGAGATACCCAGCCTTTTCGCCGCTGACAGATAGCCGGTGTACCAGGTGTTGCCCGCGTCGGAGAAGTTGTCGGTCGGGTTCGTATCCGGCGCGATACCGTAAGCTCTCATCATCAGGACGATGAATTCGCCGCGCATCAGCTTCGCTTCGGGGCTGTAATTGCCGTTACCTGTACCGCTCGTTATATCCCTCGCCGCGATGAAGCTCACCTTGTTATATGTCACAGCATAGTCGCTGAAATGGGTGGTACTGAAGGTGACTGTTCCCGTCGCCGCGTCATAGCGTCCGTTGGGGATGGTGACTACATTGCCGCTGCCGTCGATTACCATACGACGATGCTCTCCGGATTCGCAAGCTCCGCCGCAGTCGGGGTATATGGTATGCTCACCGTTACGGTTGCTTCGGGATTAGATTAAT
This sequence comes from Pelotomaculum terephthalicicum JT, assembly GCF_022410535.1. Taxonomy (GTDB): domain Bacteria; phylum Bacillota; class Desulfotomaculia; order Desulfotomaculales; family Pelotomaculaceae; genus Pelotomaculum_D; species Pelotomaculum_D terephthalicicum. The sequence goes on along the minus strand of NZ_JAKNBL010000043.1, from coordinate 5,529 downwards.
TGGTTTGTTTTCCGTCGATGGACAGCGTAAGCTGTACCAGCGGCCTGTCGCCGATGGCGGATTTCACGTCGTCGGGCAGGTTGTCTTTATTTCCCTGACCGATGGAGATCTGCGCCTTGCTTCCGCTGATTCCCTCGACGCCTGTGAGCATGGTGCCGGTAAAGTAAACTATTGACTCTTGTTTATATAGTAGTAATGAGTTATTATATGACTATGAAGGGAGGCATTATTTATGTATATTGAGGCGTCAGCCACCATCAGAAGCAAGTATAACGAGATTGCAAAATTGTGCAAAGAGAGCGGCGAACCGGTGTATCTTACCAAGAATGGCAAAGGCGATTTGGTTGTGATGGACATCGCAGCTTTCGAGCGTCGTGCCAGGGAGCTTAAGCTGGCTGAGGATTTGTTCGCCATTCGTTCGGCCCGCATGAACGGGGCTAAAGGACATTCAATAGCGGAAGTCAGGGGAGTTTTAAGCGAAACTATCGAAAACGCGAAGAAGGAAAAATAGATGGGTCAAAAGAAGTATGAAGTCATCATCTCAGACGCTGCCCTCAATATGCTGGACAGTCATATCGATTTCCTGGCGCGGGTTAATGTAAATGCCGCCCGCAGGACAATGGATGAGATCCTGGACAACATTGAATCACTGCAATTTAATCCTGAACGATTCCCATCTTATGAGAATAGATTCCTGACCGACAGTCATTACCGCAAAATGTTGTCTGCCAAGAGGTACTTTATTATCTATGAAATAAGCGGAAACAATGTTTTTGTCGATTATATCGTGGATTGCCGGCAAGATTACGACTGGCTGATTATTTCTTGAGGAGTAAAACGGCAAGATACAGGTCACTGCTGTTATTTATGGCAAACTTGATACCTTTAGGAGCGCCCTGAAAAATATTAGCGATGACCCGTATGCCGGGAAACCAAAAACCGGGGACCTGGCTGGGATATACTGTTATGACGCTTATTACAATAAGCTCTTGCTGCATCCCGACGGCAGTTTTGACGTCGCTCGGTTTATGGACCCTCGTTGCAAAGCTTCTCCCGAAAAAGTTCAGGCTGCCATCGACGGATTGATGTGCTCTGGGCAGGCTCAAAAGCTCAAAATCATCCGTTCCCACATGGATAGCTTGGAGCTTTGAAAGTCCAACCTTGAATCCGTCATTCTCTCGCTTGCCGAACAGTTCCTCGCTCAAATTGAGTTGGTCATGACTGCTCTAAGTCGGTTATCTTTCCGGCTTCGGCTTTGCCCTTGCACTCAAGAGCCAGCGCAACGGCGGCGTTCCATTCGTCATCTGAGAGCTTTACCCCTTGCGTGGCGGGTCTTAAGCCGGTTATATACCTTATCATACTCTTGACGCGCTGGGGTTTTACCTTCCTTGCGTGCTTGCTTTTTATGCGCGCCGACCTTAACCAGTATGGTCAGACGTATGGCTCTCTAACGAATGCTACTTCTCCAGAAACAGAGCCGGATTTAATTGCGGCAACAGGGGTGGATGGGACTAATGGATATGTGAAACGTACAGAAGTTGAAGAATTTGATAGAAAAGTAGAAGCTGACAAAGAAGTATCAGATTAAAGAATCGCTATAAAACATCCAGCTATACTAAGAACAACATCATGCAAGCAGTGAGCTCCGGTTGGTCAGTTGGTCAATAGTTGTGACTGATCCGAAAGAGGAGCTTGTAAATGAAAACGTTGTTTTTCTTGTTGCTGCGCCATGCATGCCATGCACCAGGAAACTTGCTAAATAGTATGACTAATTGGGATATGCTTTTCTGGTGAAGCTTTTTTCATTGATGCGGTTATTTTCAGAACATCTTCTTTGGGTACTTTCCCTTCCAGCCCGTATACAATGTTTTTTTGGATCCAATTGACTCTAATCTTTTCATTCTTATAAGATATAAGCTGACCGACGGCTTCTCCGATTTTAATATCCTGTGCGACGGCGTCTTCCGTATCAAATCCGTATCCTTGGACAAAGCCTTCCGGTGTATTCATCTCGGTAATTATAAAGTAGCTGGTGCCGGGGCCGATGTATTTCAAAGTAACTAATCCGGTAGTATTTGCCATCTCCTGATATTTAACCTGGGCAAGATTGTAGTCTGAAGGTATGTATTCGGGTATTAAAATGGAAAAGGGCGCGGCAGCTTTAGCTTCTTCCAGAGTGAGAATTTTTTCCTGCATTACGGCAACTTCTCTAAAATCTTCCTGCGGCGCCGGTTGTGTTCCGACATTTACCTGCGTTCTATCAATTAGATTTTCCACAATATTGGCTGCCCCTCCGGGAAAAGACATGGATAATGATATAAAAATCATAATAATTCCTGCCGCAATAAACATACTTTTAGATAATGAATTTTTCGTCTTTGTCCCGGGAGGATTGTTTAACCGATGTTGCTCCAATAGCCTTTGTTCTAATTTTGCCCACGATTCTTCCAGCGGGGGCGGTGGAGCGGAATTAACCATTTCGCATACAGTGTCCTTCATAAGTTTTTCGAGTTTGAACCCTGAGTATTTTTTCACTGTCGTTCATTCCTTCCCGTTCTTATAAGTCAACAAGATTTTGATTAAGCTGAGCTTCTATTCCCAATTTTTTTTTAATTTCTTTTCTGGCGTAAAAAAGACGGGATTTAACCGTGCCGACTGGTATGCCCAAGGCTGTGCTTATTTCATAGTCGGACATATTCAGGTAATATTTAAAGTATATTACACGCTTGTGATCAGGGCGGAGTTGTTGAATATATTGTTTTATTACTTCTTTTTCTTCTGATTCCAATAAAATATCTTCAGGGAGATTCGATGGATTCGCTTCATTAGACCATTTGGCTTTGGCGGAAAGCATATTTTTGGTACGGTCGCGGATCATATCCCATGCTATATTCGAAGCCATACGGCACATCCAGTTTTCCAGTTTTGAAGGTTCTTCAAGCTGCTCTATTTTGCTATGTAATTTCAAAAATACCTCATGGACGCAATCTTCAGCTAGTTTGGTATCATTTAAAATAAAATATGCCGCGCGGAAGACCGGTTTGTAAAATAGTTCATAAACAAATCTCAACGACTGAATATCGCCGTTTTTTAACTTTTCAACAATTGTTTCGACTTTCAAATGAAAAAAATCCCCCCTAATATTCTAATGCTTGAATAGCAAAACGAATAAATGGTTTCATTTCTATATTTTGCATATATTTGACGTTTGCTGTATAGTTACCTTCGGGGAATGTGTCGAAATTTGTCTTTATGGAAAAAAATTAAAACATTCACCGCCTTTATCTCCTGGTTGAAGTAAGCAGTTTCATGGTGGCGAGTCAAAAAAGGAACCTGACGGATTGCAGTACTGTTTAAAAGTTTTTTATGCTTTTCTGGCGATCGTGCTTGCTGAGAACTCTCTTGCGTAACCGTAAGTTCTTTGGGGTGATTTCCAGCAGTTCGTCACAGCTGGTATACTCCAGCGCTTCTTCCAGGCTGAACTGCCTGGGTTCGTCCAAACGCATGGCGGCCTCGGCGGTGCAAACATTAACTTCAATATCTTGTTCCCGGGAGCGCTCCCCTACAATCATACCCTAAGGGGAAGCAAGGGGACGTTCTTTTTGCTTCCGTTTATTTGAGGAATATTTTGGTAGTAAGACAAGTAAAAGAATAATGTGAAAGTAATGTTTACTACATCTTAATGAGAGTAATCGACCAACAGGAATCTTCTACAACTAAGATTATATCAATATTGGGCAACTATTACCAGCAACACAACGACAGATTACTCAGATGACTATATAGAATCAAAACATAGTATTAATGCCTAATCAAGAAAGCAAAAAAAACGTCCCCTTGCCTCCCCCCCCTTGCCTCCCAGGGGATTAACGGTGTAGTGCGGCCCGGCATCGTGCACAGGCTGGATAAAGATACCTCGGACTGATAATGGCTGCCAAAAATGATGCCGCGCATTCCAGCCTGGCCGGGCAATTAGAGGACCGGCAGGTTAAACGCCGGCATCTGGTGGATGCTCCAATCGGGTGCGACCCCAGGAACAGGCAGAAGATGGCCGTACTGGACAGGAACTCAAAGCAAGCGGTCACGTATTATAACGTGCTTGAACGGTTTGCCGGTTACACATATATCCAGCTCAGGCTGGAAACCGGGCGTACTCACCAGAATCAGGGTGCACCTGGCTTATATCGGCCACCTGGTTGTGGACGACCCCAAGTACGGTCCCACCCGTCCCCATTTCGGGCTGGACGGGCAATTTCTTCATGCCGCGGCGCTGGGCTTTAAACACCCCCGCACCGGATCACACCTGGAATTCGAAGCACCGCTGCCTGATGATCTGAAAGCGATCCTGGAAAAACTGACGATGGAAAAGGGCAAAGGCATTGAAACCAGATAAATTCAACAGGCAAGGAAGGAGGGATAAGGGACCTGTTCCTCCTTCCCTCTGTTTTTATGCTTTTAACTAAGAAAGGGCTTCTAGAAATCCATCAACAAAGGGTTTCCAGAAGCCTTTTCCCCTTAATAAAAAGATTGTCGAATTAATTATAGTTATGTCGGTAAAAATTACCATGGAATTAGCAGGAAAAAATAAAATATTGTAGAAAGTATGTTATTAATATCATGAATTAAATAATTTATCCGAATCACCTTCCCTACGGCTTTTGGCTATGGCGGATGATCTATAAGGTATATCTAGAAATGGATATGCCTCCCGGCGTGGAAAGGATAGTTTGGCGGTAATAAAAACCGGGCTATATTTCGCATCCTGGCTTTTATTGATTAGTTTTATTAACAACATATAACAATAATAAGGATGGGAGATTGTTAAATGATAATAAGTATTAATAAGTGTATTAAGTGGCTATTTCTCTTAACTATCTTGTTTTCAATTAATGCGGTAATTTATCCTGCAAATTTAGAAGCCGAGGAGAAATTTATATCACTAAATAATAATCTTTCTGTTGATTCGTTGGATAATCAACAAGATAAAGGATCTATCTTTGAAAAAGCATCCTGTGTACAGATTCCATTTGTTGCGAATGAAGGACAAGTAAAAAACAACTCGGTTAAATTTTTAGCTAAGACTTTTGGAGGTACCGTTTTTATTACAAAAAAAGGTGAAATCGTATACTCTCTTCCGAAAATTGAGAAGCAGTCCGAAAATAAAGCTGAGCAGAAGCAATCATCATAGCATTTATTAAAGAGAGAATCATTACCGAAAATTACAAACGGCTGGTCTCTTAAGGAACAACTCGTGGGAGCCTTAAGCATTTTACCACAAGGAAATGATCCGTCCCAAGCCAAAGTCAACTACTTTATTGGTAACGATAAAAGCAAGTGGCATAGTAATATTCCTAACTATAACAAGGTGAGCCTTGGCGAAGTCTACCCGGGTATTGACATGGTGTTAATGCTACCGCATAATGACCAAAAACAGCTGGTATAAGTTGTCCATGTTTTGACGGATAAAGTGACCAAAAATGAAAAAGTCCGTTAGTCCGCCTGTCATCTTTTTTGAATAATATTTGAGGG
>NZ_JAKNBL010000042.1 GCF_022410535.1 Pelotomaculum terephthalicicum JT | reverse complement strand
TTCGATGAGCATTTTTGATTCCCCCGCTCACTCAACTTCTTTCATGAATAATTATACCATTTTTGGACAAAAATTTTGGACAAAAAGTCCATCTGCATTGCTGCAAACGGACTTTTTCAGTGCCCTTTTTTACAAGGGTTTTATGGTTTTACCTATCCAATTATATCACTGTGTTTCGAGTTTTGTGGAAGACCTCTCTGTTGGCTTCTACTATTTTCGGGAATGCTTATCTATTAACAATTATAGGGTTAACTCCTACACTAAAGAATTTCAACCGTTGACTGTTGTTCGTATATATTTTTCACCATTCCGGCGGCTATTTGGCGATTTTAAGAATTCCTTCTCTTAAGCCCGTCAGGCGGCAACGCTTACTTCCTGATACGCTACTTCGTCAAAGGAATGTTCCGCTAAAGCAAAAACTTATAGTCTCTTTTCCCGCTAATAATGCGCCGGATTTCCACTGTCTCGTTGTCCAGCAGAACGTAGAACACCAAGTAACTATCGACTATCAGAATACGATATCCTTGCCGGTTTAATCTTCGATTTTTGGGTATCGTACCGATCAGTGGGAAGTCTTCAAACTGTAAAATGCTCTGCTCGATATTTTCAGCCAGCTTAAGAGCGGCAGTAGGATTATCGTTAGCGATATAATCAACAATTTCGGCCAGATCCTGCTCTGCTGCCTCAGTGATACTAATTAAATGCTTAGGCATGGATACGGCTCCTTAAGCTTGCCATAACATCACGGAACGGGCGACTTTTTCCGGCGCGGCTTTGTTCTTCGGCCTCATCCAGCTTGTCATAAAGGTCTAATAGGGCTTGCTGTTCTTCAAAAAGCTGCTGGCTCATGATGACTAAATGCCCGTTACCGTTCTTGGTGATAAAAACCGGCTTCTGCTCTTTTATGCAAATCTCCTCAATCTCTGGAGTTTTGTTCTGCAAATCGGAAACGGGACGAATTATTGGCATATCGAACACCTCGCAATAAATTTTACATTATCATTATATCATAATTTTGACAAAAACTAGGTGTGCCGAAGAAGTGGTAAAATCGAAAGTCCATTATCATGTTACTAGAATTCATTGTACGCGAGAACCACTTATTTTTCCTTATTATCAAAACATAATATCTGCTCATTAGTTAAGATGTCTAAAAGGATTTCCTGCTCCACCTTTCTATCGTTTTTTTCCATAGCTTCCATTAACTTTATTAGTATCGGGTTATCTACTTTAAGATTTTGCAACAGGTGCTTATCTCCAGATGATAGATAGCCTTCAGAATAAACTACCGCACAATCCTTCCTTTCATACAACCCCCGCCTTAAAACCTCTTCAAAGATTGTTTTGTTCTCTACTATTAAAATAGTCTCGGCATTATTTATAAGAACCACAAATTCTTTTATACACTCGTCTGACAGAAAGATCGCTGGAAAACCCCGGTAAGAATAAGTGAAATCTCCCGATATCCAACAGCCGGTGGCGTGGGGGTAAATCCCTAGTGGTCTTGTCTTTCCTTCGCCCTTTTGTATTTCTACGCACCGTACCGGCGGTGCTTTGTACTGGTTGCCCTATTTAAAAATACTCCCTTCATAGTAACAATTCTATTATTTTCAACTGCCTACTACAAAGGGAGCATATCATGAAATTAAAGAAAGGGGTTGTTTTTTGAGCAGAACCCTTTTTTGTCTTCTATGCAGGCGCAAGGCTGTCCTCCCGTTTACTTGACTTGAGCGAGATAGGTTTGGAAGGTCAGGGACCAATTTCCCACATAATATTGTCCCAAAGCCCATTCAGCCATGATGACTTCTTCGCCCTCTTGTAAGGGGATCCTTTCCAAAGGGTGTTCTTCCAGGTTTCCCTGATACATTCCATAAACAATAATTTCTTTGTTCGTGACCACCAGCGCCAGATCTTTATTCGGTGAAATTAAGACATCAATCGCATTGGGAACATGATTTTTCACCCGGGACCAGGGGATATTTAGCTGATTATAGAAGACGACTTGGCTCGGCGCCAGGAGGTCAATATCGTAATCCGCCGTTACCAAGACATTGTTTTGGGGATAACTTAACCGGCCTTTAAGGATCCAATATCCCTTTTTTCTGGCCAGGCCAAAATTCTCTTCATCCGCCGAACCCGCCTGTTTCACTTGGAGTTGCTCCAGCAGGTTTTGTTTCCCCTGTTCCATGGGCGTAAGCGCACCTGGTCCGGCCAGATCGGTAATCTTCACCGCTTTCATGCCAGGCAAACTATCAACGGTGAAGATGTGCAGCTTACTTTCCTCCTTGATGCTGCCGTCGCTCACGGATGTTTGTTTTACCGTTTCTTCGATGGAAACATAATCATTACCGATATAGTGAATCCGGCGGTGAATATAACCTTCCTTTTCCTCCCAGCTTGAAGAAGCCAGGGACGGTTCGAAATCTTTCTGTTTTTCCTCTCCTAAAATATGCTCAACGATTAAAAAATCCTCCTCTTTTTTCTCCTCTTTTTTTCTGACAACCTCAAGCTCATAAAAACCGCTTTTGCGAGGGAAGACAATCACGTTTGTCGCTAACACAGGGGCCAGTTTTTGATCTTCCAGGGCCAGCCAAAGAGTGCGGTAATGTTCACCCTGACGACCCTGCCGGTCCTGATCAGAAGCGCGCAGTCCGAGCAGGACACCTGTATGTCTACTGGCGGTTTCTGTCAAGTTGCCGATTTCCAAGATATCCGTGGTCTCGGAGGAAGAGAAGACCGTGGCGTCCACATCGTCGGAGATTTTCTTGACCAGATAGCTGTTGTTAAAAAGAGTCAGTAACAATTTGTCGTCATCTTCCCGCAGCAATTCACACCAAAACAAATGATTGTCGGAAAGGGTGATTACCTCAATTTCCGGGTTTCCAAAACGGAATTCCTCCGGTAAGGCATGCTGCTGAGAGAGCAGGTAAGTTTTCGCCTCGACTCTTTTTACTCGATAGCGGGGATGGGGCAAAAGATACTCACCCAACAACACATTGCTCTCCGCAAAATAAAGGTTTTTACCTACCCAATTTTGGGCAAGTTCCTGGTTGGCGGCCGTACTCTCCTTCAGGAGGGAAACGATCTGCCAGGTGCCTTGCAGGGGTGGCTGTCGATTTTGGGGAGGGACCAGCCTGAGGGTAAAATCTGCATTCCGGCCGATAAAGCCGCCGGCCTGGAGGCCTAGAAACCCTACCAGAAGCAATAAGAGAAAGATAGCTCCCCATACTTTCTTCACTTTACGTTCACCGCTTCCCGGAGAGGTAACGTAATGGTAATGCGTGTGCCCTGGCCAACCCTACTATTGATCTCCAGTTTTCCCTGCATCAGCCGGATAATTTCATCAGAGATAGAGAGGCCGATCCCATTCTGCGATTTACTGGATTTCCCCTTATAAAACTTCTCTTTCACTCGGGGGAGCTCCTCTGGGGCAATCCCGCACCCATTATCCTCAATATAAAAGTAATAACACTCGTGATCGGAGACGGCGGTCAGGGAGACTTGCCCGCCGGCAGCTGTAAATTTGAAAGCGTTGTCCAGCAGATTCAGCAATACTTGCTTCAAGCGGTTTTCATCGGTGTAAAGGAAAGGGTTATCAGCCGCATACCCGACCTGAAAATCTATTTCTTCCCGTAAAGCTCTGGGAGCTAATTGGATCCGCAGGTTTTCACAAAGGTCCGCAATATTCACCTTGTCTTTTTTTAAGGTAATCGTCCCGGATACAAATCCGGAGAAATCCAAAAGCTCGGTCACCATATGGGTTAGCCGGTCACTTTCCTTTTCAATAATGTCCAGGCCGTCCTGTAAGAGCTCTTTGTTTTCATAACCCTGTCTGAGCGTGACAGCCCACCCTTTAATCGAAGTTAAAGGTGTGCGTAATTCGTGGGAAACCGAGGAAATAAAATTATTTTTTAGTGCCTCCTTCTTGATAATCTCACTGGCCAGGTAATTTAGCGTGGCGGCGAGTTTCCCGATTTCATCTTGTGACTTATGGGCGCTTTTCACCCGAAAGTTCCCTCTGGCCATTTCTTCCGCGACTAGGATTACTTTCTTGAGCGGATCCGTAACGGTCTTGGCTAAAATAATACTCACCAACCCGGAGAAAAGAATGACCAGCCCACCAAAAGACAAGTATCTGTAAGCGATGTTCCTGATTTCTTCGTTTACTTCCCTTAAGGAAGCGACAAACCGTAAGACCCCCACCTGCTCTTTCGCCACCACGATCGGGCACGCGGCAGCCATGACTTTTTCCGTATCGTAGGGAACGCGCCCCACCCAAAGCCCTTGCTCTCCCTTCAAGGCCTGCCGGACATCATCCATTTCCGTAACAGAGTCGGCTAGGTAGCCCAGGGAATTCATTAAGACGCGGCCGTCCATATCAATGATTTCTACCTGAGCCGTTACTTGTTTCCAAAATGTATCCATATCATTGAAAACATTTTCCTGCAGGGTCGCATCGGAAAAGTACCGGACATAGAGATCCGTAGAGGTTTGCAGCCGGTTTACCAAAATGTTTTCCAAATTTTTATTATAGTTATGCCGGATGCTCGAAATTAAAAAAAATTCCAAAACGAGCACAGTAATCACGATGATGAACATAAAATTCAAGATAACTCTACTCTTGATACTTATAGGTGCTCCCCTCCCCCTTCAACCGGTAGCCCACTCCCCAGACTGTTTCTATCCACCGGGGAGCAGAGGGATCTTCTTCCAGCTTTTCCCGTATTCTGCGGATATGGACATCCACTGTTTTCAGATCACCAAAATAATTCCGTCCCCAAACGCCATTCATGATTTCGTTCCGGCTGAATGCTTTCTTGGGATTGCTTAGGAATACTTTCATGATGGCAAATTCCGTGGGCGTTAATTCTATTTCCCGGCCACTTTTATAGAAATGCTGCCCTTCCAGATCCAGCATGAGCCGCCGGAAAAAAATACAATTTGTTTTTGCAGGAGGAGGACCGGGCAGTTTGCGCAAATTAGCTCGAATTCTGGCGATAAGCTCCAAAGGGTTAAAGGGTTTGACCATATAGTCATCGGCTCCCAGATCCAACCCCATTATTTTATCCATATCCTCCCCTTTGGCCGTTAACATGATAATCACGATTTGCGGCATTAGCCGCCTGATCTGCATACATACTTCAAAGCCGTCCATGGATGGGAGCATTACATCTAAAATGACCACATCAGGGGTAAAGGTTTTGGCCATCTCCAGGCCTGTTTCCCCGTCCTCAGCCTCGAGTACCTCAAAATTATTTCTATGTAAATTAATGGCGATAAATTTCCGGATAGAGATTTCATCTTCCACGATCAATACTTTCGCCTGGTCTGCTTGCATGGAGGCTCACTCCCACACTTCTCTTTTCCAGGCTATTGTACTATAAATTTAAAGCCATTTTCCAAAGAATTTTTTTTTTGGCCTAAACTGTAACTTTTTTGTAACCAATCTTAATGACTTTGTAAATCAATGTCGAATGAAAGGGAATAAAATGAAAGAGAAAACAGATTGTTTTTTTGAATTTTTTCCGGAAGGGAGATTCCCGCGCTGTGGAAAGCAGTTCTTACAGAAGACAATATTCTTCTTCGCCTCCGGCGTATTTTCGCCTTGCGCTGGTGCTCCTTTTGCTTGCTGTGGCCTTGGGCGCCTTGGCTGCTTTTTTCCGTCCGGCTTATACCAACGGAATGCAGGACAGCAATACGCCGGCAATGTCCCCGGGGGCCGGGTCCCCACCGGCGGAGCAGCCCATCACCGGGCCTACAGCATCAGCGCCAGACCGGCAGGATGAGGTTCCGGTTCCCCCGGTGGCCGGTGCCTATGATTATAGCCGACCCGTGCCGGCAGCTGAAGTTGCCGTTACGGACGACTACTTCCAGGACAGCGTTTTTATCGGCGACTCCCGGACCAAAGGCTTCCAAATGCTCAGCGGTCCCCGGCAGGCCACCTACTATACTTCTACCGGCTTAAAGGTGGATACGATCTTAACCAAGCCGGTGGTGAAAGCTGCCGATGGCAAAAAAACGACCATTATGGAAGCTTTGCGCCAGGAATCATTTAAGAAGGTCTATATTATGCTGGGCATCAACGAGCTGGGCTGGGCTTACAGCGACTTGTTTATCAAAAAATATGGTGAAGTCATTGCGGAGATCCAAAAAATTGAGCCGGAGGCGGAAATTTACCTCCAGTCCATCCTCCCGGTCTCCGAGCAAAAATCCCAAAGCGATCAAGTTTTTAATAATACCAACATCAGCAAGTATAATGGGTTAATTCGACAAATGGCCGCGGAAAAAAGCCTTTACTATCTGGACGTGGCCCAATGTGTTCTTGATCAAGAGGGAAACCTGGCCAGTGACGCCTCCACCGACGGGATCCACCTGAATAAAGATTATTGCGATCGCTGGCTCGCTTATCTTAAGCTTCATTATGTTGCTCCATAACAATTTTTGCTGGGGGAGAGTGGTGTGGAAATGCACAGGACGGGTGGCTTGTTGCTTATGGTGTTTTTGGTGATCATGATGGCTCTGCCTGGCTGCAACAAGGCCGATACTGATTTTACTTTGGATGTGAATGCATGTGCCGAAACACTCCGGGAGACCATTGCCTTTCAAGACACCCTGACCGCCATTAGCGACCAAATGATCGCCGTTATTTATCCCATCGACGCGCAGGATGTCGTAAAACAAAAGGTGTATGTCAGCAGCGGTGCGACTGCAGAAGAAATTGCGGTTTTTGAGGCTGTAGATGTTGCCGCCGCCCAAAGAATTGAAACTGCTGTTTGGCAACGAGTCGCCGACCAGAAAACAAGTTTTCAGGATTACGTGCCCTCAGAGTTGCCCAAACTTGCCGACCCTTTTCTTTCGGTGAACGGCAAATATGTCATCCTTTGTATTTCGGGCCACAATGAAGCAGTAAAAACGGAGTTGAACAAGCTTTTTAATAAGCAGGGGGAAAAACTATCCCGGGGCGACAAAGGACAACCATACCATGGTCTTTAGCAGCCTATTCTTTCTTTTTGCCTTTTTGCCACTCGTCTTGTTACTTTATTATACCGTTCCGCACCGTTACAGAAATTTCATCTTGTTCGTCTCCAGTTTAATTTTTTATGCCTGGGGCGAACCCGTCTATATTCTGTTGATGTTCTTTTCCACTCTAATCAACTACGCGCACGGTCTGCTGCTGACCAGGTCCGGAGAGAAAAAGAATAAGTCCCGGTTGGTCCTGATCTCCGCCCTGGCCACCAACTTGGGCTTATTATGTTTTTATAAGTACTATGACTTTTTGCTGGAGTCCATCAATAGTGTCCTGGGTACATCCTTGGCGGTTCTGGGGTTGCCGCTGCCACTGGGCATCTCCTTTTATACCTTTAAGGCGATTTCCTACATCATTGATCTTTACCGGGGCGCCGGACCTGCCCCGCGAAATTTCATTGATTTCGGCACTTATGTCTCGCTCTTTCCGCAACTGCTCGCAGGTCCCATCGTCCGGTACCAAACGGTCTCCGCACAATTAAGGCAGAGAAGGGAAGGATTTGCTGGTTTTGGGGAAGGGGTCAGGCGGTTTGTGGCCGGACTGGGAAAGAAGGTATTACTGGCGAACAATCTGGGCTTCTTCTGGGCCCAAATTCAGCAAGCTCCGCCCTCTGAACTAACCGTCTGCACAGCTTGGCTGGGGATTATTGCTTTTGCTTTGCATATCTATTTTGATTTCAGCGGTTATTCGGATATGGCTATCGGTTTAGGCAAAATGTTCGGTTTCACCTTTCCGGAAAATTTCCAATATCCCTACATTTCCCAGAGTATCACCGAGTTTTGGCGGCGCTGGCATATCTCCCTGGGAACCTGGTTCCGGGATTATGTCTATCTTCCCCTGGGAGGAAACCGCTCCGGCAAGCTGGCGCTCTACAGAAATTTGTTTCTGGTCTGGTTCCTGACGGGCTTGTGGCACGGAGCCAGTTGGAATTTTGTGCTCTGGGGGCTTTACTACGGCCTTATTCTAGCGCTGGAGAAAACTTTCCTTTTTAAATGGCTCTCCCTGGCCCCCCGCTGTCTCTGCCATGCTTACGCCGTTTTGCTGATCCTGCTGGGGTGGGTGTTGTTCGCCTTTGCTCACTTACCCGCAGGCCTTGCCTATCTGCAAGTATTGTTTGGCCTCCACGGCAGGGGATTTTGCGATCAGCAGGCTCTTTATTATCTTTCTACTCAGGTCGTTTTAATCCTTATTGCCTCCCTGGCCTCGACACCGTTCAGTAAACATGTGCAAGAAAAACTGCTCGCCAGGTCAGCAGCATGCTATTATACCGCGGCCACGCTCTCCTGTTTGATGGTGCTGCTCCTTTCCACAGCTTATCTGGTTGATTCAACCTATAACCCGTTTTTTTATTTTCGTTTTTAAACAAACAGCAGGGGGTGGCCTTATGCAACTTTTCAATAAGATCTTAACCGTCATGATGCTGACCTTCTTGGCCGTCTTCTTCTTGCTGTTTATGATACTGCCCCACCGGGATTTTTCAGAAAGGGAAAACCGTATGCTGCAAAAAAAGCCTGCCCTCTCGCGGGATAATCTGATCTCCGGCAAATTCAGCCATGCCGCTGAAGATTATCTCACCGACCACTTTGTTTTCCGGGATACGTGGGTCGGCCTCAAATCCGCCGCGGAGCTTATCCTGCAAAAAAAGGACAACAACGGCGTGTACTTTGGCCGAGACGGCTACCTGCTGCAGAAGCCGGAAAAACTCAACACGGCCTTCTTGGCGGCAAATATCGCGGCCCTCAACCAATTTGCCGCAACCCTTCCGGCTCCGGTGTATCTCCTTTTGGCCCCGACCTCCGCGCAAGTTTTGGACGACAAGCTGCCGCGGTTTGCGGCACCTCAGCAAAATCTCGACCTGTTTGCTCTGATCAAAAAGCAACTCGGCCCCGACATCCGCTTGATCGACACTTATCCGGCCCTTGCCGCGCACAAGCAAGAATATATTTATTATAAAACCGATCACCACTGGACCTCCCTGGGAGCATATTATGCCTACCGGGAGGCAGGAAGGGTGATGGATTTTCCAGCCCTGGATTTAAACGATTTTAACCTTGAACCGGCCAGCGACAATTTTTACGGCACCCTTTATTCTAAAAGCGGTCATCGTTTTCTGCAGCCTGATTCCATCCATCTCTTCCACCCCAAGCGAGAGCTTGCTTGCCAAGTCGACTACATCAATGAGCAAAGAACCGGCAACAGCCTGTATGCCAGAGAGCATTTACTGCAAAAAGACCAGTACGCCGTTTTTCTTGATGGCAACCACGCGCTGACGAGGATTACCACGCTCAAGAAAACAGGCCGGAAACTTTTGATTATCAAGGACTCCTACGCTAATACTTTAGTTCCTTTTCTCGCCAATCACTACGACGAAATTTATCTTATCGACCTGCGCTACTTCAACGCGCAGCTTAAGCCCTATCTGGAGCAATACGGGTTCAAGGAAATATTGCTGATCTACAATACCCTCTCTCTGGCCGAAGATTCTTCCTTACGTAAAATAGGGAGTTAATTAGGGGGTCAGCCCTTGACATTGGACAAAGTTAATTAGGGGGTCAGCCCTTGACATTGGACAATGGCATAATACTTGCCTTACTCCCGGCTGTCCAATGTCAAGGGCTGACCCTTTGTACTCTTTGTACTCTTCCAGCCAGCTGTTCAAACTCTTTTTTACCAAAACCAAATCTTGTCATTTTTCCCACTCCCAGGCGTAAAGCTCCTGTTGCCGTGAAGTTTTCTTCCGGTGGAAACAAGAACGTCGACCGCCTGAGAGGAGAAAAGAAGTATTTTTTCTGCAATTTTATAAAATTAAAATATAAACCAGGCAAAAAAAAATAAGTCAATTAGACAATAACAATAATTAACTTACTTCGACAAAACGTTATGAAAAGTCAAGTAATAAAAGATGCCTCTGTACGGCAAACTATCCAGGAGGTGATTTACAATGCCAAAGGATAGCCAGCCAGACAATAAAAGCGCACGGAAGAAAAAAAGCAACGGACAAACTCCAATAACACGTGAAAACCAAAATCAAAATCCCAACGCGAAGAAAAAGTCCATCCCCAATGACGATGTTTGAGGTGATTATATGGCGAAAAAGGGAATGGCCCGACCTGAACGGAAACATACGCAGCCACGCAATGACGCTCCTCCGGTACCCGAAATCCAGGGCAAAGCAAAACATGGTAATGAGCATGCCCGCCCCATTATTGCCGGTACGGCCTCTCCAAATCTTAAGGTTTACCATAAACTAAAAGGCGATGGCTCTGTCGGTGATCCCCAAAAATAAACCCACCTTTGGTGGGTTTTGTTTTCCTGGTGGAGCTAAGGGGGATCGAAAGGGGTTCAATGCGCCAAAATACTCTGCCATTCTCTGCGATTAAAGAGGATTCGCAACACATGGACTTCCCGCTTTTCATCATTAATAATATAGAATGCGATATAGTGCTCAACCGGGAGCTTGCGAATTCCCATCGCGGCAAACTGCTTGTCCTGAACAAGGCTGTGCCGCAAGGGCATTTGCGCTAATGTCAAAATCTGCTCTTTGATGGATCTATAAATCCGCGCGGCATTCATTGGCTCTTTCAAGGTATCCGTTATGTAATTAAGAATTGCCCGCAAATCCTTCTGAGCAGGCAATTCAATAACAATTTTATACTTTGTCAAAACCAAACTCCCTCTCGATTTCTGCGAACACATCCTCCGCAGGACGCCCTGTTCCTTTTTTAATTGACCTCATTCCTTCATCCAACAGCTGGTATAGTTCATGTCTTCCGCTTAAACGCTCATATTCGGCGTTGGATAATACAACTAAATCCCCTGTCCCATTCTTGGTGATAAATACCGGCTCATTATATTTATTGCAGAACTCTGAGATTTCATTATATTTATTGCGCAAGTCTGAACTTGGCCTAATAGTTGCCATAACAACACCTCCGAAATTATCTACTCATATTTTATCAAAATATTGATATGCAGTCAAATAAAAAGCATGGAAAGTTAGGTCAAAAAAGATGCCAGATTAGTGGTTGATAATAATTCGATAGTTTACGTTGTAGTATCAGTCGCTCTTTATGAATGGTTTAACCGCCCGGAAAGAAAGGTACCCATACGTTGCATTTTTATATCTCTTAAAAACGCCGCCATTATAAACTAATATATGCTTGATCAGAATCGGTTTCGCCTTGAGCCCAATAATAAATAATTTGAGAATAGGTATCCCAAAGAGGAGTCTCCTTATCCGGGATTTTTTCATAGGAAGCTTTTTCGGTTTTAGCATCCCAAAAACCACCGGCATTTTCATTGTGCAGCATCATGGAACGCACCGCCTCATCCACAGATTTGAGATTCGTCATAGTTCTTTTTAATATGTGTGGCTAACCTTTTTAAGTCTTTTTCAACATGAGCATATTGTGGATTTAAGATTCCATTATCTAATCTGTACCACGTATTGTTATCCAGATAACGACCATAAACAAAAATTGCATTTTCGAATCCTTTCGGTATATCTATCTTTTCTTCATCTGAGAGAATGAAATGCCCTTCTATAACGCTAAATTTACTTGGGTAAAGAGAACGCAACAGCCGAGCTGGGGCTTAGTTTAGTACCATCAAAGTGTAGATGTTAATCCATTTAAAAATGGCTTAACATTTGCACTTATTTTTCTTGCGTATAACTTGAAAAGAGCAATCAACCTGGAGGGACAAGGAAATTGATAGAAGTAATGCAGGGATAATGCATTAAATCCCTCCTTTTTTATCCAAAAAAAACCGCAAAACGCACTAAAATTTATTCGCAAAAATGCTGAAAAGCCTTGCGGCGCAAGACTTTTTAGACGAATTGTGGCGGAGGAGGTGGGATTCGAACCCACGTGCCACTTCCATGACAACCGCATTTCGAGTGCGGCGCGTTACAGCCTCTTCGCTACTCCTCCGTGTATAATTATTCAGTTTTTATGCACCTATTACTCGATTTCGAGTCGAGCGCCTTCGACCAACTCGGCCATCTCTCCGGATACTTTTTTCTCCCTCAATTCTTTAAAGAAAAGCTGGATAATAGTCCGGCATTCTTCTTCCAGGACTCCCGCTAAAACTTCAACACGGTGGTTGAAGTGTGGCTGCCTCACCACGTCTATAACCGAATCGACCGCACCGGCTTTGGGATCAGCCACACCGTAAACCAGCATTTTCACCCTGAATTGCACCAGGGCTCCGGCACACATGGGACATGGTTCAAGCGTCGAGTAAATAATAGCGTCGTTCAACCGCCAGTCGCCCAGGCGCTCTGCCGCCTCTTTTAGCGCCAGCATCTCCGCATGGGCGGAACTATCTTTTAAAGTCTCGCGCAGGTTATGACCCCGCCCGATAATTTCACCGTTTAGCACTACTATTGCGCCAACCGGCACCTCACCTACGGCATAAGCTTTTTCCGCTTCCGCCAGAGCTGCGCGCATGTAACCGGCGTGATCCAACGGCACCTGCTCCTTAAAATCCCGTGATAATTTTTCTATCTCCCACGACATCGACATTATAGCATAGTGCGCGGCTATTGACAACAACAGCCATAATCATTTGCCGTCGTCACTATTCCGCACTGTAAATTCATTTATTTTACTCGCGGCCTAAACATTGACGTTAAATTAATATGATTCCAAAGTTAGATATTGATGCGAATAATAAAAAATGGTAAAATAATATAGAAAAAGGAGGGATTTCTGTGGCTGCTGACACAATTGGCACTGTAAAAGCGTTTTTGGGTATGAAGCAAGTCAAATTGCAGCAGGATGTACAGGTGGATATCCTGAAGAAGATTATGAATCAAGAAAAGCAGGCCGCCCGAGAGATGTTGGAAACCATGCCTCCGGTTTCACCGAGTCTTTCTCATCTTGGCAATAATTTAGATATATATATTTAAACGGCAAAACGTGTTTGCCGTTTATTTTTCGTCCTCCCTTTATTTTCCTTAAAACCATTCAGCTCAAAATATTTTTATTTATCAGCAAGTTCACCCGCTGCCTGCGGCAAGTTATCCGGCGTTAAACAAGAAATCTGGTTAAAAGCGCCTTATCAGCCTTCCTTTCCAGTTGAAATAAGTCTATCCCCGGCGGAGGGATTTTATAACGCTGAATCTCATGTCGTTAAAATGAGTGAGGATTACAATAAATTTTATGGTTTTGCCATCCCGAAAAATTTCACAAAGACACAGGAGAGACAATTCTTGCGCGCACCCTATGCGGCAAACGTGTTGTTTATCGCAGACAATCTCGCCGCCCAGACCGCTTTGATAAATTTTTCAGCAGGCGGGGTAATGGTCTATCTCGTGCCTAAACTTGAGAAAACTCTGGCTTCAGGCAAAGAAATAACTATTAGTGTAAATATTGACAGCATTCCCCTGCAAATACCGGTGTATTTTTCCTGGAAAAAAAGCTACGACAACATACCTTTTGCCGGATTTATGTATCAAAAGCTGGATAATACCATGCAAGATGTCATAGCCGGCTTGGCTAAAAAAATTCAAGAAACAAATAAGCTCTTTTTCATATTGTAAATTCCCACTCACAGTTATATTCATCCGCATGGTCGTTGTCCGGATGACAAGTTAGACAACGAGTCTTGATGCGGGAGTCAACAGTGCTCGCAAAACCGGAGTATTCAATAATACCCACCGGCTTGCATGGAAAATTAGGCATGCCCTTCCACTTCCTTGTCGCTTGCACCCGGCAGGTGGTCATTCGGTAAATCAATTTATTTTCGCTTAGTTCCACAATTTCCTTTTCATTGAGAAAAGAGTACTGTCTTAATTGCAGCGCTTTTACCAGGGCGGGCAAGCCTCCGTTCGGTGGAATCTTGTGTAATTTCATGATCCTGACGGCTTCTATCTGAGCGAATCTATCCCATGCCTGGGCATCCATTTCAACAGCCTCTTCCATGCCATACTTATTCTCCACACACTGGAACCAAACACCATCGTGTGCCAGCCAGCGCTTGGACATATCCTGGACCAGTGCTATTAATTCTTCTTTACTAAATAATTCGAGCGTCTTCAAGCCATCCAACTTCATGGAATAAACCTCCGCTACAATGATCTAATTAAACAATATTATAACATCTGAGTGGCACTATTCAACGAAAAGTGGAAAGTTATTAATTAGGCAGTGGACACAGGCGCTAGCTCACTCGATAATATCACGCGCGCGTCAACTACCAAACATTGATCAGGATAGGCTAATACCGGATTGAAATCCAGTTCACAAATCTCCGGCATTTCTTTTACTACAAAACGACAGCCGCGCCAAAGCAGCGATCGTTCACGAGAGCGTGTTGCCGTTATTTATGGAAGTAAAGGAGCAATTCAAGTATTTGAAGCACATGATCGTGATAGGCAATGCAGGCCCCGGACAGTTAAGAAGAAAGGCGTATGGAAAAACCACACGCCTCTTCTTATCCATCACGCATGCTTCAGCACTATTTTTAGATCCTGAAGCTTTTTACTTCTTTAGAAACGCCTTTCACTTCAAGAACGTGCACGGCGCAGGCAATGCAGGGGTCAAAGGCGCGGACTATGCGCACCAATTCAATCGGATTGTCCGCGTCCTTGACCGGGGAGCCCACCAGAGCCTCTTCTATCGGCCCACGCTGCCCTTTGTCATCCCTGGGCCCGCCATTCCAGGTAGTCGGCACAACTGCCTGGTAGTTTCCGATACGGTAGTCCTTAACCGTAATCCAGTGCCCCAGAGCGCCGCGCGGAGCCTCATGTAACCCCACGCCGGACCCTTCTTTAGGGACGTTAAACGGCGCGAAGGCCGGCTCTCCGGGCACCAATTGATCCAACCACCCGGACATGGCATGGGCAACCTGACCGGATTCCAAAGCGCGCGCGAAATGCCGCCCAAGCACTGAAAAACCTTTTTCCCCCAAATCGATAACTTCTTTTTGTTTATTTACAATCTGGCGGGCCAGCGGTCCCACTTCATACGGCGTTCCTTCGTAACGCGGCGCCTTTAACCAGGAATATGCGCCCTTCTTGCCGGGAGCCGGTTCGGTCATCCCTTCCCCGGGATACTTGCCGGTAGTGCTGTCATTGAACCAGGAATACTTTACTTCTTCAGTTATCTTCTTCTCGTCAACCGGCAAGAACTGGCCGTTGATATAGCGGCCGCGCCTAAACAACTGTTTTTGCCCGTCCGGATCATCTTCATCGGTCAGCCTGATCCCGCCGTAGGACAGCATGTTCTTACAGCCTGTCCCGATGCTGAACCCGTCATCGCCGTAGACTCCCGCCACCGCCAGCACATCCGGAATATACACGTCATCAACGAAAGCGGTTATTTCCCGCAGATACTGCCTGAACTGGGTGATTTTTTCAGCCGTCACCGTTTCAGTCACGCCGCCCGCGGTAAACACCGTGACGTGGGGCATTTTGGCCCCAAAGACCGCCAGCATCTCCTGCGCTTTTTTGCGGATGTCCAGAGCCTTGATGTAATGCTGCACCGCCAGGTCGTTAATAGCTTTCGGCAGGCGGTAATCGCCCTCATAACGGGGGATAAAAGGCGCCGTATCAGGACCCTTGACATAATCCAAAGCCGCCAGGTGATAAAAATGCAATATATGGGACTGTAAATAATTCGCCCCCTGGATTAAATTGCGGACGATCCTGCCGTTCGGCGGGGGCTTTACGCCAAAAGCGTCATCAAGACACAGCATCGAGGCCGTGCCGTGGGCAATCGGGCAAACCCCGCAAATCCGCTGCATAATATGACAGGCGTCGCGGGGATCGCGGCCGTTTAGAATTAGTTCGAGTCCCCTGAATAATGTCCCGCTTGACTTGGCGTCAATAACTTTTCCGCCGTCTACTTCCACTTCAATTTTCAAGTGTCCTTCAATCCGGGTTACCGGATCAATTATAATTCGTTGTGCCACTTTATACTTTTCACCCCTATCAAACTAGTATTGCCTTAACTAGCTAGTTTTCTTCTTTTCCGGAAATTCTATTTTCAGGTTCGGCACAACCGGCGCGTAAGTAACCTTTTCTTTATTCGTCAGGGGATATACGCCGTAGAAAGGCGCGCTTTGATCAGGAAAAGTAGGTTCTGAACAAGCCTGACACGGAGCTCCGGCTTTTATGCACCAGTTCACATTATTGTTCCAGCCTCGCTTATAGCAGTCCGACGTGGCCACAAAACCCTTGCAGCCCAAAAAAGCCAGACACCCTTCATCGCCGATATGCTGGGCGAATCTACCGGCATCAAAGTACTGCCGCCGGTAACAATTATCGTGAATCGGTTCAGGATAGAACATCTTGGGACGTCCGAACTTGTCCAATTCAGGGATTTTACCGTATTTCAACACATAAACAACCGTACCCAGGAAATGATCGGGATGCATCGGGCATAAAGAAAGGTTAATGACCGGTTTATCTTTAACCACTTGATTCACACCCACCACCCCGGTAGGATTGGGCGCCGCGGCGGGGATACCGCCATATGAGGCGCAGCTGCCGGCCGCGATAACGGCTTTGGCCGTCATGCCAAGGGTAGTCACAGCCTCCAGCATGGTTAATTCTTTGTTGTTTTTCTCCGCGATGGTGCAGTATACACCCTTCTCCTTGGTGGGAATGCCGCCTTCAACCACTAGGATGAACTGATTATTGTATTTTTGCGCCATTTCATCAAAAACCTCCGCGACAAGATGACCTTGCCCGGCACTAATATTAGGATGGTATCTTAAACTAATCACATCTAGCAGCACCTTTTCAATCGCCGGCTCAACACTGTTCAGCAATGAAATGGAGCACCCCGTACAGCTGGCTCCCTGCAGCCAGATTACCGGAGGTTTGCCGTCGGCCGCGAAGGCCAGTGTTTCTTCGAGTTCGGGCCCAAGCATAGTGATTAGACTTGCCCCGGCTGCCGAAGTCATGCAGAGTTTAATAAATTCACGCCGTGTTAAACCCAAATCCTTCT
Organism: Pelotomaculum terephthalicicum JT; assembly: GCF_022410535.1. GTDB lineage: Bacteria > Bacillota > Desulfotomaculia > Desulfotomaculales > Pelotomaculaceae > Pelotomaculum_D > Pelotomaculum_D terephthalicicum. The sequence continues at coordinate 11,065 of NZ_JAKNBL010000042.1, read as the reverse complement.
CCCTCCTTAAATAGTTATATAATAAATAAAAATATTAAAAAATGGGTCTGCACCTCCCGCCCAAGAAGAGTTAAATTTCTTTATCAGAAAAAAGATAACAAAAAACTTTGCCTCACTGAAAAAAGGGCAAAGTTTACCTCACTTGCAAATGAGCACAACTAAACGGTAACTGCCGATAAAACTAACGCTCACTTATAAGCATAGAATGTTAAACCATGCTCTCCTTTCCGTAACAGGAGGCATACCAGTTTCCCGGTATACCCGATGGCCGGCGGCCATGGTCAGGCATCCAAACCCAAGGTCAAGGATACATGACTCGGAGAATATTATATTTTATTTTTAATTCGCTAAAAAAAGTTTTTTCCCTTTTATTTAATAAAAAAATTTGTCGTCTGGTCAATCTCCTTTTTAATTAAACGCACCAGGGAAGGCAGTGCCTCATTGACCGCAGGGGAAAGTTGCTCACTAAAGGCGATTTCCCCCGGTTGAATACCGTAAATAACTGTCGGCGGCAATTTTCCGAGCTTGTCCGCCGCGTAAAACACCTCTTGCAGATTCAAATCGTGCAGGGAGATAATTTGCCCGGAAGAGTTAAAAGCTATTTCCTCCGCAGGTATGCGAAATATGGCGCCCGGTTCCTCCCCGGCTTCCAGGCAGTCGATGATAATGGCATAGTCGGCGTCCTCCAGCCAATACAGCAAATCAATCCCCGCCGTACCGCCGTCCACTATTTCCACATTGGCAGGGAAAGAATCTTTTTTCAGTTCGTTAACCGCGTGAATGCCGGCTCCCTCGTCACCAAGCAGCAAGTTGCCCACACCAATGACCACAATCCTTTTTTCTCCGGCCATAAAACACCTCCCCATCAACAGATGCGCGGCAGGGGTGCGCCGGCCATCATATTTAGCTGTCTGGCGCCTCCCAGCGCGGTCCTTAAATAAACATTTCCTTTCCCGGCCTGGATATCGCCGATCCGGCAGGCATACTCCGCCGACAAGTCTTGCCTGAGATATCTCAAGAGCTCATCCGCTTCTCCCGCCGCCACTACCACGAGAAATTTACCCTCGTTAGCCAGGTAGAGGGGGTCCAGACCAAGCAGTTCGGTAATGCCTTTAACATTGTCTTCCACCGGCAAAGCCGCCTCGTCCAGCCAGAAATCCACTCCCGCGGACATGGCGATTTCTTTCGCGTTGGTAGCCAAGCCGCCCCTGGTTAAATCGCGCATCAGCTTGATCCCTTTAAATCGCTTCAGCATCTCTGTAATGATTATGCTTAGCGGGGCGCAGTCGCTGACAACCTGGCTGTCCAGGCCGAGCGCCTCCCGCTGCAGCAATATGGACAGGCCGTGATTGCCCAGGCAGCCGTTAACCAGCACCTTGTCGCCGGGCTCCAAACGCTGGTAGCCCAAATTGGCCCCGGGCAGCAGGTAGCCAACTCCCGTTGTCGTTATATAAACCTTGTCCGCCTGCCCACGGCCGACGACTTTAGTGTCTCCGGCGATTATTTGCACACCGGCGTCGCGGCAGGTGCGCGCCATGGAGGCGATTATTTTCTCCAAGTCGGCGAATGAGAAACCCTCTTCTATAATAAAAGAGGCGGTCAGGTAAAGCGGCTGCGCCCCGCTTACCGCCAAATCGTTAATCGTGCCGCAAACAGCCAGCTTGCCGATGTCGCCGCCCGGGAAAAAAACCGGATCCACCACGAACGCGTCGGTGCTGATCGCCATCCGCCCCGGTTCCGAAGAAAAAACGGCCGCGTCAGTTAAACTGTCGAGCAAATCATTTTTAAAGTACCGCAAGAAAAAATCCCGCAGGAGTTGGTGGGTGAGCAGTCCCCCGTCTCCGTGGGAGAGCAAAACGATGTCCCTGTCTTTTTCTTCAGCCATTTCTTCACTCCCTGTCAGTATCTTTGCATCACCATCAAATGGAATCTATTTATTTCAGAACAGAATTCAGGCGTTCCCTTCTGACTCCTGACTTCCGATATGTATCAGCTAAACCTCCGCCTTGGGCCACTCGTATTGATAATAAGCGGCGCACGCTCCTTCCGTGGAAACCATACATGGCCCCACCGGCTGCAAAGGAGTGCATTTCCTGGCAAATAACGGGCAATCAGACGAAACTATTTTCCCCTTCAGGACATCGCCGCAGGCACAGCCCCTGGGCGGCGGGGATTCTGCAACATCAACCGGAAACCTTACAGCCGCGTCATAAAAAGAAAAACTGTCCCGCAGCGCCAGGCCGCTTTGCGGGACCTCGCCGAAGCCGCGCCATTGAACATTTACCGGCTCAAAATATTCTCTCATGATCTCTTTCGCTTTATTATTCCCTTCTTCCCGGACCAGGCGCGGGTAGCCGTTGACGGTTTCAGCCCGGCCGCCGGCAACCTGCTTCAGCAGCAAATAAACCGCCTTCATCAGATCAACCGGCTCGAACCCGGCCACAACAGCCGGCACATTATACTTCGTCGCGACAAAATCAAAAGCCCTTCTCCCCGTTACCGTGCACACATGCCCCGGCAGGAGCAGCCCGTCAATTTTTAATTCCGGATCGCTCAGCAAATTCTCCAGGACCAGCGGAACCGTCTTGTGAAAAGACAGCACCGCATAGTTTTCCAGGCCGCGGCTGCTGGCCGCGGCCACGCTTAAAGCGACGGCGGGCGCGGTAGTTTCGAAGCCGACCCCCAGGAAAACCACTTCATCTTGGGGATGTCCGGCGGCAAAGGTCACCGCCTCCGCAGGCGAGTAAAATATTTCCACCCGTGCGCCGCGAGCCCGCTCCTGTTCAAGTGAGGAGTTTGTGCCCGGCACCCGCATCATGTCCCCGAAAGTGCCGATAACCAAATCGTGCCGGGCAGCGGCAAGGGCTATAACCCTGTCTATGTCTCCCTGACTGGTGACACAAACCGGGCAACCCGGCCCGCTTCTCAGTTCCAGGCTGCCGGCCAGCAGGCTTCTTAAACCGCTTCTGGCAATCGCCATGGTATGCGTGCCGCAAACTTCCATAAATATCGCGGGCCGTCCCAAATGGCCGGCAACTTCTTGAGCCAGGGGAACCAGTTTGGCCAGTATCCTTTTGCCCAACTCCGGGTCGCGCAGTTTATTCAGCATGCAATATCTCCTCCCACAGCTCCAGGGAGATTTGAGCATCCTCCAAGTCGATTTTCCCAATCGCGTAACCCGCATGCACCATCAGATAATCTCCCGGAACGAGGTCCTCATCAATCAAAGCGATATCCACTTTCTTACGCACCCCGAAACTCTCCACAACAGCCCAACTCTCCGACCGGTTAACTTCCACCACTTTGCCCGGTATGCCTAAACACATTTTTCCCGCCACCTCCAGTGCGCAATCATGGCTTGCCCCAAAGCTATTCCGCCGTCATTGGCCGGCACCTGCCGGTGAAACAGCACTTTCAACCCGCGTGCGCTGAGCTCTTCTTTTGCAGCCCGGAACAGGTGCTGGTTTTGCCATGTTCCGCCGCTCAAAGCAACTTTATTGATGCCGGTGGCGGCAGATACCCGCTCTACCGCTTCACCGACCATGTTCGCCAGGGTCCGGTGAAACCTGGCGGATATCAACTGCACCGGCATTCCGGCCATTTTATCATTTATTATTGCCGCCAGCATTTTACCCGGGAGGATTATTCCTTCTCCAATTTCGTAAGGATAAGGTCGAATATCGTTATCGTCCGCCTGTTCCGAGACCGCTTCCCCCAACTCCACGGCCGCCTGTCCCTCATAAGTGCTTTCCCGGCATACGCCCAAAAGAGCGGACACGGCGTCAAAAAGCCGGCCGCAGCCTGAAGATAACGGGGAATTAAAGCCGCTGCTCACCATTTTTCCGATAACATCAAGATTTTTCTCCGGGAAAATCATCCTGGCGTACTCTTCTCCTTCTCCGCCCAGAAAAGCCAGCAGGTAAGCCACCGCCGTGCGCCAGGGCTGGCGGATGGCCGCCTCGCCGCCGGGCAGGGGAACATAAGCCAGGTGAAACCAGCGCTGAAAATGATCATAGTTCCCGCTGAGAATCTCAAACCCCCAAAGGCGGCCATCCGTGCCGTAGCCGGTGCCGTCAAGGACCGCCCCAAGCACTTCTTCGTTTTCCAAACCGTTTTCGGCCAGACAACTGGCCAGGTGGGCATGGTGGTGCTGCACCGCGAAATAAGCCCGCGCCGGAATTTGGCGGGCCACCCGGGCGGAAGCGTAGCCCGGATGAGCGTCATAGGCCACGATTTCCGGGGTTGCGTCAGTTAATTTGCGCATATTGAAAAAACTGGTTAAGAGATTTTCCTCTCCTGCCAGGCTGTCAATTTCCCCAATGTACTGGCTCATAAAAGCAAGGTTTTTCTTGAGCAGGCAAAAGCTGTTTTTCATCTCCCCGCCGATCCCCAGGATAACCGGCTCATCCCCGCGGCGGGACACCAGCACGGGATGCGGAACATAACCCCGCGAGCGGCGGTAGATCTGGGTTTCCCCGTCAACAACCCGGATCAGGGAATCATCGCAGCGGTTGACTATTTCTCTGTTGTGCTGAAGAAAGTAATCGGCAATGCCGCCGAGCTCGTCCGCCGCCCGGCTGTTGTCTTTAACCAGGGGCAGATCGCTGTAATTCCCGCTGGTCATGACCAGCACATCGAAAGGCCCGCTGAATAAAAGCAGGTGCAGCGGCGTGTACGGCAACATCACTCCCAAAGTTTTTAAACCGGGCGCGAGTTCTTCCGGCAAGGCCCTGTCGGGCTTTACCGGTAAATGTTTCTTTAAAATGACGATCGGCGCCAGCGGGGAAATTAATAGCTCTTTCTCTTTTTCCCCGGCCGCACAGTATTTTTGCACAGTCTCCAGGTCCCGGCACATCACGGCGAAAGGCTTGGCGTCTCTTCCTTTACGCCGGCGCAAAGCCTTTACAGCCTCCGTATTCTTCGCGTCACAGGTCAGGTGATAGCCGCCGAGTCCTTTTATCGCGAGGATGCTTCCAGCCCGCAAAACATCCCAGCAGGTTTGCAGCCAGTTTTCCTGCCCGGCTACCCTTCCCGCGTTGCTGTCCAGCACTTCCACGCGCGGCCCGCAAACGGGACAGGCTGTCGGCTGCGCGTGAAACCTTCTGTCCGCCGGGTCATGATATTCCCGGGCGCACTGGCCGCACATGCTGAAAGACGCCATGGAGGTCTTGGGCCGGTCGTAGGGAACCTCATTAATAATGGTAAAGCGTGGGCCGCAATTTGTACAGTTGGTAAAAGGATACCGATAATGCCGGTTCTTCCTGTCAACAATCTCTCTGGCGCAGTCCGCGCATATGGCCACATCCGGAGGTACGAGCGCCTCCTTCTCTTCGCCGGGGCTGCTTGGCAGAATAACAAAAGAAGTATAGCCGGCCGACGGCATTTTGCTCAGCTGGCAATCGCTGATCATGGAAAGCCGGGGCGGGTTATTTTTTAATTCGCTTAAAAAGCCGGCAATATGGTCTTCTTCGCCCTCCGCTTCGATCACAACTCCCCGGCTGGAGTTCAGCACACTGCCCTTGATCCCCCAGGCTTGCGCGAGGTTATAAACAAAGGGGCGGAAACCCACCCCCTGCACAACGCCTTTAATCACAACGCGGTAGCGTATAACTGTCTTATCCCCGGGTTGAACCTGTCGCGTCACTGCCGCCAATCCCCCAAATCTTCAGCACAGAGCCTTCACTATTTTCTCCAATTCAACAGCAAAATCCGTTTTCAGCAGTTTAAGCGGGTCTCCAAGAGCATCTTCGAGGCTATAATCAAACAATATTGAGCCTAAAAAGGGAACCTCGAAACAACTCAACTCTTCCTTTACGGCTGACTGTTCTTTTAACCGCATATTTTCAAGCACACCGGCCACAGGTATCCCAAGCTCCTTAAGCACTTGCAGCTCTTTTTTCGCCACTGCCAGGGCTACCCGCGACTGGGTGGTAACAATGAGAAACTCCACCCTTTTAATCAAACGGATAATATCCAGGGCCGGATCACCGGTACCCGGCGGCATGTCGATGATTAAGAAATCCAACTCGTTCCACCTGGTTATCGCGAGCAGTTCTATAATCGCGTTGGAAACTTCGCTCCCCCGCAGCGGGACAGGATTGTAGCCGGCAAAATAAGTAATCGACATGAACCTGATGCCGAGAACCTCCGGGGGAATAATTCCCTTGTCCTCTTCCGGGAAAACCCCTTCAATGCCCAGGATCACATGATCGGAAGGCCCGCAAAAGTCCAGGTCCAGCAGGCCGGTCCGGAAGCCCTGTTTTGTCAAGAGCAGGGCCAGGGCGGAAGCAGTCAGGCTTTTGCCGATGCCCCCTTTCCCCCCTGATACGGCGATTATTCTTTTAACATTCTCAAATCTTTTATCAATGATATTTAGCCTGGGGTCCATTATCTCTCCCCTTCGATGTAATCTATCCAGACCCCGCGCCCTTTGGCAATCTCAAAATCAGGACTGCCGCAGCGGGGACACCTCATATAAATGTGCGCCACTTCCGGAATAAAATGAATCGCTTCCGACTCTTCTTCCGGCAGCTTGCCGGCGGCATCCCGAAAATTCCACTCATTCCGACAAACATTGCATTTCAAAGTGCTTTCATCAATCTCAATATCTATCCTGGCCATATTTAGCGGTATGCTGGATAATGGCAGGACATTTTCCAGGGCAAACTTAAATATATCCAATTCTATTTGCTGCAATTCACCCACTTTGACTTTAACCATGGTTATATCTTTAAGCTTTTCTTTAACAGCTTCTTCATTAACGGTAAACACTATCGATTCCGCCAACGCCCACTCATGCACTTTAACACATCCTTGCAGTTGCTTTAATACTTGAGTCTATTATAACCCGAAAGACTGTATACAAAAAGGATACAGCCCTTTTTTTCTAAACGCGCCCTAACGGCCGGGTACCCAATACGCGGCACAAACAAATATAATTCGACCAGTGCAGTAAAAATTCCTGCCGTCAGCGATTCATAAATATTAACCAATTAACTAATTGCAACATAAACTTACATAGTAGGATGAAATATCCATGAAAGGAGTGGACTCTAATTGTTGGCGCGACTTAAAGCCAATAAAGGCAAGAAAATTATACTTGAACTTACCAATGGAAGAATACTTAATGGCGCAGTCATAGCAATCGACCAGGAATTCGTAAGTTTTGAAACCGATAGTGGCGTTGGGACAATTCCCATCAGCACTGTCCAAATTATCTGGGAACCCTTAAAACGTTCTCTAAGCGAAGAAAATATGGAGGTTTTCGCGCAAAAATTAAGAGATTACAAGGAGCAAATTGCTTGTACCGGCGCTCAATTTATGGGCAGCGATCCACAAGCGGAAATTGCCTGCACCGGCTTTCCTGCTTTCACTTGCCGTCAGAGTTATATCTGCAGGCCACCGGATCTCTGTTCGTTTTCATTTGCCTGTCCGGGCAGATACGTTCCTGGTCCTCCCTCAGCCGGCGGCGGATGCCCGATATTCCTCTGCGGCCCATTTCAGTTCGGGCAGCCCTGCGGGCCTTTCCAATTCGGCTGCCGACCTTTTGTGTTCGGATGTGGACCCTTCCAGTTCGGGCAGCCTTGTGGACCATTTCAATTTGGGTTGCCTTGCGGACCCTTCCAATTTGGTGGTTCACAGTGCGGCGTACTAGGCGGCTTCGCCTGCCCAGGTCAGCAATTTATCGGCGTAGCTGGACCTCAGGTGGGCTCCCCAAGTGGTGCTCCCGGAAGTCCATACTTCCCCGGCGCGCAGTTTGCGGAAGCGCCGGTGCAGTCACCAGGCATGGTATCCGGAATGGCGCAGGAAACCCATATGCCGCCAATGGATTTCTCGGTTAAAGAAGATAAAGATAACAAATAATGGTAAAACATACGATTATAAATTATATCTGTCGTTTAACATTAAGAGCCCGCGGGCTCTTTTTTATACCAAACCACTATACTATATTAATCGCATTTCTCAGTACCCCGGGTCATCAACCAGTTCCTTCCGGTCAATGACCGGGGCGGCTCAACCAGCCATTCTCTCATTATATTTAAACTGTCCTAAAAGTTTTTAATAATCGCAGGTAATGATTTGCTTCCCGGAGCACATGGTCACCTAATAGAGGCAGAATAATGGATCTGATTTTACATGCTAGAATACCCTCTGTACCTTGCCGCTTGAAATCCCTTATTCTTACAGTCGCATTTAAGCTTTCCCGGGTAACCGGAGGTAAAAGAGTAACTTGGTTGTGTGTAGCCAGTGCCCTTGCTGTAAGCACATCAAACTCTTTCCCAAAATTATTGGCTATTTCAAATAAAGCCTCCTCGGTAGGATCTAAAAGACCTCTGATAAACTTCGCATGTTCGGCCATAATCCTGTTCCAAAAAGATTCCTGCTCAACTGCAAATCCTGCTATATCAACCATTACTCTTTGTTGCAATCTTGTGAGCAAAGTAACAAACAATATCGCTTCCCTGCGAATATGGTCAATTAAGAGCGGGTAATTGAATGTAAAAAGCCTACAAGCCAAAACACCGTTCAGCACTATTGTCTTAAAATTAATCAAATCTTGAGTAATGGTAATCGCTCTCTGGTTTAAATCAACAACCCGTTGAGTCAGCATTTGAGTATTTAATTGTTGCATCCCCTTAGTTAGAGCAAGTTCCGCTGTGGTAAGACTGGTATCAATGGTAATGCCGGTGAAGAATTCTGATGCCTTCTCAGCGTTTAGTGTGAACTCAGTGACTATTTCCCCTGAAGACGCAACATCAGGGCTGATAAATCCGTCGGCGAGTGACACAGCCTCTTTTAATAAATCTTCAAACTGTTTCTTGAATGCATCCGCCTGACTGGCCAAATTTGAACACACAGGCGTGAATCCTCCTTCCAGGAAGAAGGAGTGTTCCTTCATTATCCTTAAAAAGAACAGGTGCAAATCCAGTGATTGCCTGATAAAATCTTCATTGGAAAACATAACTTATCTCCTTTCACCAACCCTTACGTTAGCAGATAAACCTCTTCCTGTTATTGATAATTTGCTCCTCTTAAATTGCTAATAAGAAAGCCGTGATGTTATATATGCCACGGCTTTCCAGAAGGACCACAGACCCTTATTTACTGTTTTTTACTTCTAAAGCTGTTTGAAGGCTTTTTCTTAACCCATCAACATCTACCTCACCGCAAATTATCACAACAATACTGTCCTTAATTTCAAGGCGGCAATTGCATTCCCTCTCCTCGCCATATCCGCATCCCATTTGAATTCCCTCCTTCCGGGTTGAATTATCTGGTGCACCTCGGTCTAAAACATAATATGTTTTTCGAGTGGAAATGGTTAATAATACCATGGGAAACTATTCCTGAAAGGTGACTTTTGGTCTTGATGTTTTGATGGGGTGTCATTTAAACGCCCCTAATTTTGCGGCAAGGTAAAAAAATCTTCGGAATTATCTTGCTTTTTTCTGGGAAAAGTGTATACTGTTGTTATTCGCCTCATTTGAGGTAGTATTAGGAGGTAAGATATTTGACAGGTAAAGTAAAATGGTTTAATGCGGACAAAGGCTTCGGATTCATTGAAACCCCTGAAGGGAATGACGTTTTTGTTCACTTTTCCGCAATTCAGGCAGACGGCTTCAAAACACTGGATGAGGGACAGAATGTTGAGTTTGACATCGTTCAGGGTAATAAAGGGCCGCAAGCAACCAACTTGATAAAATTATAGGATAAAAGATTTCTTTTATATATAATTGTATCGATTAGAACAGCCGGAACAACCGGCTGTTCTAATTTTTACCTTTCTCTCACCGGGTGACGAATTGAGATCGGGTTTATACCGACACCCCCAGTTAAAACAAAGGGATGTTCTAAGGTGGAACACCCTCGGCTAAAGCTACTGTGTTTAAGGTCTCCCATCTTTTTGCCAGTTTAATCTATAAATAGCTCCGTTTCACACCGATAGCGCGGTAGCTCTGGCTCACGGCAATGCAATAGAGAAGGCCTTTGCTCCTGTAAAGTGCTATTAGTCACTCTGTACCAGCGCCGGTGCCAAGCCAGTGAGCAAAAAACTTGATAAACAACTTATATTCTTAAGGTAATATGCAATAATAAATAAAAAAAGATGGGGAAGGTGCAATCTTGAACTTAACAAATTTAACCAATATTTTTTCAGAACAGCAATTGAATAAAATGAATTGGGGAGAGGCATTAGGATTATGGGATATCACCAGATTTAAGGTAATTGGGTTAACTCTGATAGAGAGCTATTTAGCTCAGGCTAAAGACATTGAACTTAAAAATTCAATAAATAGTGGTGTCGAAATGCTTATTATTCCCCACATAGAAAAGTTACAGAAGTTTATGCACAAAGAAGGGATAGAGGTACCTTCTGTACCTCAACGGAAAAACCTTGATATTATAGGAAAGCAAATTGAACCCAATACTATAATTCAAGATGATGAGATTGCCAACAGTCTAAGAGAAGTCTACAGGCTTGGATTGAACCTCGATATGCGGGCATTAACCTCTTCAATAAGGGATGACGTCAGAAACCTGATTTGGAATATCTTGACCGATGATTATAAAGGTTTTGATGCAATGATAAAACTTCACAGAAAAAAGAACTGGCTCAGTCCTCCCCCGACCATATAAATTAAATCCAGATTTGATGATTAGGATTATTTCATCATACTATATTTTTGTTTTTCATAAGATAATGGCAACAGCTTCCAGTCTCGGAACCCTTTGCCATTGCTTAATTTCATTGGTGCGCCCGGAGAGACTCGAACTCCCGACACGCGGTTTAGGAAACCGAGAAAACCCTTTTGGAGCAGTTTGGACTTTTTAGGAAAAACCTTGCAAATCGAGGGCACTGAAAAAGCCACTATTTTATAAAGCGGTGGCTTTTTCAGCGCATATATATTCATTTAAAAATCAATCTGAACATCAAAATAGTATTGAAAATAAAATAAGCTGCAACATTATATCGCTTTTAGTTCGTTTAATTTCACGATTCTTTTTACATTCACCACAAAGGCCGTGAAATAGGTTTGTAATCGCATAGCGACAAGGCCCACGGTAT
>NZ_JAKNBL010000041.1 GCF_022410535.1 Pelotomaculum terephthalicicum JT | reverse complement strand
AGTCGCTGTTCCCATATGTTGCAAAGCTTGCTATCCATTCCTGAACATCCTTCCTTTTCTTAATGTCCAGGCTTATTTTCTCATGTCTTTTTTCTATATTGAAGGTGTCTTCTTTTTGACGCTTACCATGCTGCACATGTTGCCTCATCACCATTGCCTTGCCAGTGGCCTCTTATTCGTCCTGCAGCAGCTTCGGAGGCGACACATTGCTCAATCTGTAATACTACATTATCAAATTGGGTCGTTGCGAAACGTTGGCTTTGTTGCGTAACCGGGATTACGCGAATAGCTCGTTGCAATCTGAAGGATTGTGAAAAATTAGGAATCGCTCTGCCCGGTTGCCATAAACTGAGTTCATATGAGTCCCTACTTCCATTGGGCGGGATCACATCGGTATTACCTTGTCTGGCTTCACGCTGAAGTTCCCTAATATCGTCATTGACAGGAGACAATTCGTTTACGTATATCAAAACGCCTGCTGCTACATTACGGGCGTTAGGCTGCCTCATTCGAAGCCATGCGTAGGTTTGAACTTGCCATTCAGCTTGTCTCCAGAACTGGTGATTGGTAGCTGGACGACGGTCCCCTTTGTAATCAACTACTACCTCGAAGTGCTGGGGTAATTGAGGACAGGCTGAGAGATTATTGCATTACGAATCAAATTATCTGCTGGGACATTGTTTAGCTGGACATCGGTCAAAACATCAATTATTCCATGTAATTCATATCTATCGGTTCTTAAATTAGTATTAGCTTGTAAGGGGGGTAAATCTCTAGTTCCTATTATGCGTTCTTCAGCAGATGATACAAGTGGGAAAAGATATGGTGCAATTTCATTTATCGCTGCCTCTGCACGCCTATATGCTGAATCCCTTACAATATTACTTCTGGGATTTTTTCCTTGTGCTGTCAACATTGATTCTACTCTATCTCCAATGGTTCCAATGTCGTAAGGAGCACGCCCTACGGGAGCAGTTCCTAAATAAGGAGTAGGATTAGAAGGCCATGGAAAAATCGGTTTTGGTGTTGTTGAGAACCAAATTCGATACGCAATTTCCAAAACACCATGTATAAACTCACCGAACCAGAGCTGAACAGGCCGAGAAGGCGGAAGAGCGCTTCCGTTATGATACCTATATTGCAGACCGCAGCGAAGAAAGGACAGTAAGTCACCTGTCAAACTATAGCTTGGGATAATCTGTGGGTCTCTTTTCCGATCAAGTATCATTAGATCAACCTCAAAGGATGATTATTAACCATAGTCGGGGGACGACCGGTTATGGGTATCTGCCAAGCCCAATTACCATCTGAACGCCAAAATGTAGCTATATGGCGAATTGTTGTACTATATCTTAGGCAACGATCAATACCGACGAGCAAAAGCAAGGATTGGGGACGACTAAATGCCACATAGTAAAGACGCCTTAGATCGTCGAAAGTTCTATCAAGCGAATTGCGTAGCGTTCGCACCTGTCCTATGGAACAGTGTTGAGCCATATCTTCTTCGAGCATCTGTGTTGGCCCAGGGTTGTCTGGAAATCTTCTAAAGCGTTGAAATTGGTTATTGGTGTTAAAATCAGAAGCAATATCGACAATTACCAATGGGAACTCTAAGCCCTTTGCTTGATGAATAGTCATTATCTGAAGATGATTGCGTGGAACATGTGGCATGATATCTTCATCAACTTCTACGGAAGCCTCCGCTAGTGGCACCATTATATCCCATATTACACGCTCTATACTTCGGATATCGTGCCTGCCATTTCCATAAATAATATTAGAGCGATAAGTGGAGAAAGTAGCAGCTTGTGCAATACATCTGGATACTGCCTCTAGATATACTTGTCCTTCTGGGTCATCTTGGAAAAACGGCATCCAGGTGATTAGCTTGTAACAAAGATCTAGTATTGGCCACTCATTCGGCCAATTCCCCCCTACTTGATTGATTCGGTTCTGCCAACTGTTCACAAAATTTCTAAGCGTTCGTGGAGCATTGGGAAGAGGATTTAAATTTATGAAATCCTCTGCTGCCCTACACCAAATTGGGAGATAAGTTCGTGCTTCATTGCGGAGGGTTACTATGATACGATTTAATTGAGTTTGTTGAGGATCATCTATACATATAAGGATTAAGCCAAGAAGTTGTTGTACTTCTCTAATATCCCGTAATGCCTGACCCCTTGGATTGAACACTCCAATTCCCATAGTAGAAAGTTCTTGGCGAAGCAGAAAAGGCAATCTCTCTCTTGGCGGGTTATTTCTAAAACGTGTGGCAAACTCCCTCACTTGGTCTGCCAATAATACAGCATCTCCAAAATCTCCTCCATTAGGATTTCTAGCAATCTGAATTGTTGAGTTATCAACATTAATAAGACCTGGCCCTCGAAAAACATTAAATAGGAAGTTAGCAAGATCGTGTGCTAATTGTTGTACAGTTGGACGGAATAGCCCAAGTATTGGCATATTATTTGATTGGATCTGTGGAATAATTTGAGGTTTAGGGGGTTGTAATCTTGCAAGTGTAAAAGCTTGATCGCAAGCAATATAATTATTAAAAAAATTAACTATTTCAGGAGTTGAACGATAATTATCTACCAGATATTCAATATTAACTGGAGGCAAACCAGGCACAACGCTTGAAAGCCTATTTGGAAAATTGCAGAACAATTCAACTGTAGCACCGCGAAAACGGTATAAGGATTGATCGTCATCGCCCACTACAGTAAATGACGGTTGGACTTGTCGTATAATTTCAAAATATATTGACTCTTGCAGTGGATTGCTGTCCTGATATTCATCAATAAGGACGGCAGATATGGTTGATATAAACCTTTGTAGTCGACCATTTGTTAACCTATTCAGAAACATTTCCTCAAGGCCTGCAAAATCCATACGGTTGGTTTGATTCATATACTGGCGATAAGAATCTAGGATATTCAATATAAGTTGCCTAGCTGCAGGATTTGGCCCATTTATAAACGATGCTAAATTGACTTGGTCTTGTATTAAACGATCGATAACAATACGACATACTTGAACTGTCTCTCCAAAGTTCCGTGGTGGTTCACCTGTCCTTGTAAATGGGGTTAAATAATTTAGTAAATCAGGATCTATTTGATGATTAGTAAAAATTCCTGCAGGAAACATTCCATTACGCGCTAGAAGAGCATTACCAACAAAACCTTCTACCAATACCGGTGGCACATCACCAGGATCGCGATATATAGATAGAGTATCTTCGCAGATGCTATCTAGCGTTCCTGTAATAAACCTATTAATGTCTATACTTGCAACCCATTGTGTAAACCCATTAGGTACTGGGACAGGGGGATTCTGTTGAAGATAGTTGAGGATATATATTCCCCACTCTATTAGGCGCGACCGTATCTCACTAGCTGCCTTTCTGGTAAAGGTCGTTATCATAATATTCTCAGGCATAATGCTTTCAACAAATACAAGACGTAAAGCACGTAAAACAAGAACTGTAGTTTTACCACTTCCTGGCCCTGCCACAATCATTAAAGGCGTATTTATCGGAGCAAGCAAACAACTCTCTTGCTGTGGGTTGGGAGGGTGCTGTTGAAATTGTGGAATTGCGTTTCGAACTAATGGAATATAGTTTTGCAGGCTAATCATCTTTAATCCTCATTATGTGGGGTTGGAGACTATTCCTAAAAAAAAATTCGGCATAAATAGGAAATATCCTTCATATTTTTCTATTTCTACTTTTTCTAGAACAGGAATTTCTGAGACATAAGACAGTAAACAGCAGCTCTTTGTGCTGTATGTGAAGTAATTTTTGCCCAATTAACAATATCTGCTGAACTTATCGGTGTTCTACTTTCTTATGTTCCGGAAATTAGGCAGTATATCGAGAAATTACTAGACAGGTTGTTCCCAGTTGTATCGATGGACACCATCCAGGTAGCCGAGTATCTTGAACAGAAAATACGTCCTGATCTTTGGAAGAAGTATGGGGCTGGCCGCATGCTTTATCCGGTCAATAAAGCATGCGGCTTTTTACTTGAAAGGAGGAACCGTCAGAGCAATTACTCCCTTATTGTAGCTTAGGCATGAGATGAAAAGAAGCACGGCTGGCCGCCGTGCTCCAGTTCCAAATTTATAGTAGCAAAGGAGGAATTTCAAGTGTCAAAAGTAATTGCCCTTGCCAACCAGAAAGGCGGCACAGGCAAAACGACCACAACGGTCAATCTGGGTATCGGCCTTGCGATGCAGGGTAAAAAGGTGCTTTTAGTGGACGCGGACGCGCAAGGCAACCTAACGGATTCGTTGGGCTTCCATGAGCCGGACAATCTACCTGTTTCACTGGCGACCGTTTTAACCAAAAGCATGTTGGAGGAGCCGTATGAGCCGGACGAGGGTATCCTCCAACATGCGGAAGGCATTGATCTCATGCCGGGCAACATTGAGTTGTCGGCCATTGAGGTTTCCCTTGTCAACACCATGAGCCGGGAAACGGTGCTGCGCAGCTACATCAATACCATCAAAGACAGGTATGATTATGTGTTGATCGACTGTATGCCCTCCCTGGGCATGATGACCATTAACGCCCTTGCCGCTGCGGACAGCGTAATTATTCCGGTTCAGGCCCACTATCTGCCCGCCAAAGGAATGACGCAGCTTTTACAGACCATAGCCAGGGTAAGGCGGCAAATCAATCCGAAGCTGACCATTGACGGCGTTCTGGTGACAATGGTGGATAACCGCACCAACTTCGCCAAGGACATTTCCTTTATCCTGCGCCGCGACTACGGCGACAAACTGCGCATTTTCCAAACGGAAATCCCCTTATCTATCCGTGCGGCGGAAACCAGCGCCAAAGGAAAGAGCATTTACCTTCACGACCCCCACGGTCTGGCGGCTAAAGCCTATGAAGCCTTTACAAAGGAGGTGCGGGACATTGGTGAAAAACGACGTGCGAAACAGCATAAAGCTGACCTCAGTAGATGACTTATTCACCACCGAGGAAAGCCGGGCCGAGCAGCAGCGCGAAAAGGTACTGGACATTCCCCTGTCTGAAATCAGCGATTTTCCCAATCACCCGTTTAAGGTAAAAGCGGATGAGGCCATGCTGGAAATGGCGGACAGTGTAAAGCAATACGGCGTTTTAGTCCCCGGCCTGGTGCGGCCCAAAGCGGACGGCGGCTATGAAATGGTGGCCGGACACCGGCGAAAAAAAGCAAGCGAGCTTGCAGGGAAAGAAAACATGCCCTGCATTGTCCGGGAACTGGACGACGATGCCGCCACAATCATTATGGTTGACAGCAATCTGCAAAGGGAAAGCATCCTGCCGAGTGAAAAAGCTTTTGCATATAAAATGAAGCTGGAAGCCATGAACAGGCAAGGGCAACGGACGGATTTAACTTCCCGACAAGTTGTCGGGAGGTTAGAAAGTGCAGATATTATAGGCAAAGATGTCGGTGAAAGCGGCAGACAGATTCAAAGATATATTCGCTTAACTGAACTTATACAACCTGTTCTTGAAATGGTGGACGAAAAGCAGATCGCCTTTAATCCTGCTGTGGAAATCTCTTACCTGGCCGAAAACGAACAGCAAGCCGGGTATCCATATATGTGGCTTACCCTCGATGATAGCTCTGTCGCCTGACTTTTGGCTGGATGACGGCTGTGCTGACGATTTAGAAGTTACCACTGGTGGCGATGCTTGTTTTGATGGTGCAGAGGGTTGAGTTTTTTCTTCTGCCTTTATTACCTCGTTTTTCGTTGGCTCATTTTCTTCAACAGTCTTCGGCTCGGCAACAGGAGTATCTTCAGAAAGAATAATTGGCGGCATTTCTTTTTGACTCGCCTCAATTTCAGCGAATACGGCGGTTTTTGCAGACTCTGCGGGTAAATCGCCGACCTCGGCGTTCCGAGGCCACACAGCGGTACACAATGCGACACAGGCGATAATGCCTATTCCGACGATAATTAGCTTTTTCAATACACCATCTCCCTTCAGCAACAGACACTACCACAGATTGAGGGAGATAGCTACATATATTTCTTTAAAACTGCTTAAATGTAGAATAAACATAAACGGAATCTTTACAAATGCGTAAAATATATTGTAAAGCATATGCAAATTTTGGTATAATTAAGTTGAAACTTAGGAAATGGATTGGCGAAGATGCGAGTAAGTTATAAAAAGTTATGGAAGCTCCTTATTGATAGAGATATGAAAAAGAAGGATCTGCAATTGGCATCGGGATTAAGCTCAACCACCATTGCCAAGCTCTCAAATCATGAGAATGTCAGCATGGAAGTTCTGATTAAAGTATGTGCCACTCTCGGCGTTGATTTCGGAGACATTATGGAATTAGTTCCGGACCTGCGGGACAACGCAAAATAAATTGACATATATCCGATAAAGGAACCAGCTATGGAAATTTTCGATAATATAACAAAAACTGTGAAGAATGATTTAGCGGTTACAATCGAAAAGGGCAGCCGCCTTTCGATTGCTGCCGCTTGTTTTTCCATATACGCATACCAGGTTTTGAAAAAACAATTTGACAATATTGACGAGCTTCGTTTCATATTCACATCGCCTGCCTTTGTCACTGAAAAAGCGCCTAAAGAAAAACGCGAATTTTATATCCCCCGCTTAAGCCGTGAGCGCAGCCTTTACGGAACAGAATTTGAAGTGAAGCTGCGCAACGAATTAACGCAGAAAGCAATCGCCCGTGAATGTGCCGATTGGATCAGAAAAAAGGTTAAGTTCAAGTCAAATATTACGCCGGAGAACATGGGCGGTTTCCTCAACATAGATACCGGCAATGAACAGATTACATATATGCCGCTCAACGGCTTCACCACCGTGGACATTGGATGCAAACGGGGGAATAACAGCTACAACATGGTTACCAAGTTCCCTGCACCGCACAGTCAGGAATTCGTCCGGCTGTTTGAAAGTGTCTGGAATGACAGGACGAAATTACAGGACGTAACTGAAGAGGTCATCGAGAGCATCACCGCCGCTTACAACGAAAACTCGGCGGAGTTTCTTTATTTCGTGGCTCTTTACAACATATTCAATGAATTCCTCGAAGACATCTCCGAGGATGTGCTTCCAATGAAGCAACCGGGTTTAAAGAAAGTAAAATCTGGAGTATGTTATATGATTTCCAAAAAGATGCGGCGCTTGCAATAATAAATAAGCTTGAAAAATATAATGGGTGTATTTTGGCCGATAGTGTAGGACTTGGCAAGACGTTCACTGCCCTTGCTGTAATCAAATACTATGAAAAAAAGAACAAATCTGTGCTTGTGCTATGCCCGAAGAAACTGGCAGACAATTGGAATACTTTCAGGAGTCATTATAGAAATAATCCGCTCATTTCCGACCGGCTTGGATACACTGTTCTTTACCACACTGACCTTTCGCGCGAACACGGCATGTCAAACGGCAATGACCTGGAAAAAATATATTGGGAGAATTATGGGCTTATAGTCATCGACGAATCCCACAATTTCCGCAATGGCGGCGAAGTTTATGGAGATGATGCGCGTGAAAACCGTTATCTCCGACTCTTGAACAAGGTTATTCGCCCGGGTGTGGAGTCAAAGGTGCTTATGCTGTCGGCAACACCGGTAAACAACCGTTTTGTCGACTTACGCAATCAGCTTGCACTCGCTTATGAGGGAAATTCCTGCCTGATAAATGAAAAATTGAACACATCGAAACCAATTGATGAGATTTTCCGTAATGCTCAAAGAGCATTTAATATCTGGAGCGACTTAGGACCGGAAAAGAGAACAACAGCTGCGCTTTTAAAGATGCTGGACTTTGACTTCTTTGAAGTACTGGACAGTGTGACCATTGCTCGCTCCCGAAAGCATATTGAAAAGTATTATAACATGAATGACATCGGAAAATTCCCGGAAAGGCTCAAGCCTGTGTCTCTGCGGCCAAGCCTGACCGATTTGGACAACGCCATAAATTATAACGAGATATATGACGAGCTTATGAAGCTTAATCTTGCAGTCTATATTCCAACAGATTTTGTTTTTGAAAGCAGACGGGACAAGTATGTCGACCCTGACGTCAATATCAACCGTGCGGGGCGAGAGCAGGGCATCCGCCGCCTGATGAGTATCAACCTTCTCAAACGGCTGGAAAGCTCCGTCTATTCTTTCCGTCTGACTCTCCAGCGCATAAAGAAGCTGATTGATGATACGATCGCTGAAATTGATATGTTCGAGGCCGGCGGAGACGCTGATATTGAGATTCTTAAGTTCAGTGAAGATACCGAATTCGATTATGATGATCAGAACACCGAATTCTTCACCTCCGGTAAAAAAGTAAAAATCGATCTTAACGATATGGACTATGTTACCTGGCGCGACTCGCTTCAGCAGGATTCAGAAGTACTGGAGTTGCTGACGCTTATGGTTGCAGATATTACACCGGAGCATGATACCAAGCTTCAAACCCTGCTTGCGCTCATTTCGGAGAAAATCGAAAAGCCCATCAACGCAGACAATAAAAAGGTACTTGTGTTTTCAGCATTTTCCGACACTGCCGAATACCTGTACCAGAATGTGAGCGGATATATAAAGGAGAAATACGGTCTTAACACCGCCATGATAACCGGCACGGTGGACGGAAAAACAACGATCCCGAAATTCAGGGCGACCTTCAACAATGTTCTGACTTGTTTTTCACCTGTTTCTAAAGATAAAGCGCTGCTTATGCCGGGGTCAGCCGACTGTATCGACATCCTTATCGCCACTGATTGCATTTCCGAAGGCCAGAATCTTCAGGATTGCGACTATTTGGTTAATTACGATATCCACTGGAACCCTGTCCGCATCATCCAGCGGTTCGGACGTATTGACCGTATCGGCAGCCGGAATGCGCGGATACAGCTGGTGAACTTCTGGCCGGATTTGACGCTTGACGATTACATAAACCTGAAAAGCCGTGTAGAAACCCGAATGAAGATATCCGTCATGACCTCCACCGGAGACGACGACCTTATCAACCCGGAGGAAAAAGGCGACCTCGAATACCGCAAAGCACAGCTCAAGCGCCTGCAGGAGGAGGTCGTCGATATCGAGGATATGTCCGGCGGCATTTCCATTATGGACTTGGGATTGAATGAATTCCGTCTTGACCTGCTTGACTACATCAAGAATAATGGTGATTTGGACAAGACCCCTCTCGGTCTCCATGCGGTTGTTCCCGCGAAGGACGATGCGCCGCCCGGCGTGATATTTGTGCTGAAAAACATCAACGGCGGCGTGAACATCGATAACCAGAACCGGCTTCACCCGTTCTATATGGTGTATATTGCGGATGACGGCGAGGTCATCTGCGACCATCTGTCCCCAAAAGAAATGCTGGATAAGATGCGGTATCTCTGCAAGGGAAAAACAGCGCCTTTGGTAGAACTGTGCCGCGCTTTTAATCAGGAAACCAAGGACGGCAGGGATATGGGCCGACTTTCCGAGCTATTAAGTGACGCCATCAACTCCATCATTGACGTGAAGGAAGAAAGCGACATTGACAGCCTGTTCAAAAGCGGGGGCACCTCAGCTCTGAATACAACTATTACGGGACTGGATGATTTCGAGCTGATTTGTTTTTTAGTAATTCGGAATTCGGAATGCGGAATTCGTAATTCATAATTCATAATTCATAAATCGGAATGCGGAATTGAGGAGTGAAGGCAGTATGAAGAGAGAAAACCGTTGTGGTGAAAAGTAAAGCATTTGCTTTGAGAATGATTAAGTTATATAAATTTTTAACTGATGAAAAACATGAGTATATAATGTCAAAACAATTACTGAGAAGCAGTACAAGTATTGGTGCAAATGTAAAGGAAGCCATCCGCGGCCAAAGCAAAGCTGATTTTTATGCTAAACTTAATATATCACTGAAAGAGGCTAGCGAGACGGAGTATTGGCTAGAACTGCTGCACGAAAGCAATTTTATAGAAACCAGCTCATTTGAAAGCGTTTATGCTGATTGCCAGGAGTTAATAAAGCTGCTTGTCGCTATCACGAAAACCCAGAGAAATTCCGAATTACGCATTCCGAATTCCGAATTAGACAGGAGTGTAACGAGTGATTGATTTACCAAAAAGTACGGTATTCAACCGGCGAATACCGAAGCAGAAGTTCTATGAAAACCTCTCCGTGACTGCGGAACTCAAGCGGATATTTGTAGAGCAGATCAATGTGATTTACTGGAGGAATAAAATCTCCCCTACTACAGTGAACATTGCCGCCGGAGAAACAGTCGCGGAAATTGAGGTCATAGAGATACGCCTGAACCAGCCCGGCCTTGACAAGCGGGTGCTGCAGCTGATTGACAGGGAAATCCCCTATCACATCCTTTTCCTGCTTGTGTTTGAGGAGCAAGCACAGGCATGGATCGGCTATAAGGAACAAAGCCAGGGCGGTACGGCGGCTTTCAAACCGGGGACTTATTATAACACCGAATGGCAGCCTGTGAATGAGATATCGCTGCGGATAGACGGACTCAGCATGGATGCCGTATATGAAGGCTTTATCCGGCAGATTGCCGGGGAAAGGCTGGAGGACAAAACCGGAGGCGGTTTGAAAGATGCGGTCGCCCGCGATAAACGGCGGCAGAAGCTGCAAAAGGAAATCGCCGTGCTGGAGAACAAGGTGCGCCGCGAAAAGCAGTTCAATATACAGGTTGCGCTCAATGGAGAGTTGAAGAGATTGAAGAAGGAACTGGAGGAAATTCTAAATGGGCACTAAAAAATTACCACCCATGGAAGTGGTAGCAAGAAATGCTGAGGGGAAGACCACCCCGGCGCTTTGCGCCACCCCTCCAAAGGAGGGGAATAGTTCTCCGGTGAAGGAGGGCTATAATTCCCCTCCTTTGGAGGGGTGCCCGTTAGGGCGGGGTGGTCGCAAATCCAAAAACTATTTCTCTTTGCCCTATAATCCCAAACTGCGCAGCAGAGCAAAAGAACTGCGAAAAGCTGGCAATATCTCTGAAGTTCTGCTGTGGAATCATTTAAAAAACCATCAGTTTAGGGGTTTTGATTTCGACAGGCAGAAAATCATAGGTAATTTTATTGTGGATTTTTTCTGTGCAAACCGTAACGTTGTTTTGGAAATTGACGGAAGCTCCCATGATGATAAAATTGAATATGACGCTGAGCGTGACGCTTTGCTGACTGGGCTGGGGCTGACAGTCATTCATATTCAAGCGAAGGATGTTTTATACAAATTGGATAGTGTAATGGAGATGCTTAGGAGCCACCCCATGTTGAGGTAAAGATACCACCCCGGCGACCACCCCGGCGCTTTGCGCCACCCCTCCAGAGGAGGGGAATATAAGGAGGATAAATTATTTATGGATAATATGCGTTTTGAATCGGCGAACCTGACCGCCGCGAATATAGAAAAAATAGCGGAGCTTTTCCCCGGTGTCGTTACTGAAGGAAAAGTAAATTTCGATCTGCTGCGCTCACTGCTGGGTGATGAAGTATATGGTGATGAAGCCTACGAGTTTACCTGGGTAGGCAAAAGGGCCGCCATTGCCGAGGCCGGCAGGCCTATTCGCAAGACACTGCGCCCATGCGTGGAGGAGAGCAAAAACTGGGATACTACCGAAAACCTTTACATAGAGGGCGATAATCTTGACGTGCTGAAACTGCTGCAGGAGAGCTATCTCGGCAAGGTGAAGATGATTTACATAGACCCGCCCTATAATACAGGTAATGATTTTATTTACCGCGATAATTTCATGCGTAATAAGGACGAATACGATGAAGAAGCTGGCGTATATGACGAGAATGGTGACCGCCTGTTCCGCAATACCGAAAGCAATGGCCGGTTCCACTCCGACTGGTGCAGCATGATGTATCCAAGGCTGGTGTTGGCTAGGAATCTACTGCGGGATGACGGGGTTATTTTTATAAGTATTGATGATAATGAAGTGGCGCAATTGCGGAAGATTTGTGATGAAGTGTTTGGAGAAAGCAATTTTATTGCTCAACTGATTTGGGAGAGGGCTTACGCACCCAAAAACGATGCAAAATACATATCAAATAGTCACGACTATGTTTTGATTTATGCAAAGTCCATTGATAGCTTTCAAATAGGAAGACTTCCGCGGACAGAAGAAGCTAATGCTCGATATTCTAATCCTGATAACGATCCAAGAGGAGTTTGGAAACCAAGCGATATGTCGGTAAAAACATATAACGCTGCTTGCGATTATCCAATTACAACGCCCTCCGGGCGTGTAATTGAGCCTCCAGCAGGTCGCTGCTGGAGTCTTTCGAAAAATGCATTTTTCGAAAGACTCCAAGATAACAGAATTTGGTTTGGTACAGATGGCAACAGTGTACCTTCTATTAAACGATTTCTATCTGAACTTCGTTTCGATGGGATGGCTCCAACTTCTATTCTGTTTTACAAGGAAGTGGGCCACAGCCAGGAAGGTGCAAAGGAGGTAGTTGCTCTTTTTGATGGTAAAGGACATTTCGATGGGCCAAAGCCTGTGCGCTTATTACGCAGGCTTCTGACGCTTGCCAATACAGAAGAGGATAGTATCATCCTCGACTTCTTCTCCGGCTCGGCAACCACCGCCCATGCGGTCATGCAGCTTAACGCCGAGGACGGCGGCAAGCGCAAATTCATCATGGTGCAGTTAGCGGAACCCTGCGCACCGGACAGCGAGGCTGCCAAGGCAGGTTTCAAGAATATATGCGAAATCGGCAAGGAGCGAATCCGACGCGCCGGGGAGAAGATTAATTCGGAATTAAGAATTCGGAATGCGGAATCAAATAAGCAAGAACAGATAGATTCGGATAATTCCGAATTACGCATTCCGAATTCCGAATTTAAATTAGACATCGGCTTCCGCGTGCTCAAATTGGACGATACGAATATGAAAGATGTGTACTATGCGGCAAGCGAATATACCCAGGACTTGCTTTCAATGATGGAAGACAACATCAAGGACGACCGCACTGATATGGACCTGCTCTATGCCTGCCTTTTGGATTGGGGATTGCCCCTCTCCATGCCTCACACGCAGGAAAAAATAGGCGGCTTCACCGTGCATACCTACAATGACGGCGACCTCATCGCCTGCTTTGATAAGCACATCAGCGATGAGGTGGTTAAGGAAATTGCCAGGCGCCAGCCGCTGCGCGCCGTGTTCCGCGACAGCAGTTTTGCCAGCTCGCCCGAAAAAATCAATGTGGAGGAGATTTTTAAATTATTGGCTCCGAACACAAGCGTGAGGGTGATCTGATATGAAGCGGGAAGATAAAATCATTTTGTATACGACGGAAAGCGGCAACGTGACCGTTTCGGTGCGCTTTGAAGACGAAAACTTTTGGATGACGCAAAAAGCCATTGCGGAGCTGTTTGACGTACAAGTGCCGGCGATAGCAAAACACTTGAAGAACATCTACGATGAGGAAGAATTGACCCGTGAAGCAACTGTTTCCAAAAAGGAAATAGTTCAAATCGAAGGTGGCCGCGAGGTTTCCCGACTGGTAGATTTCTATAATCTCGATGCCATTATAGCGGTTGGTTACCGCGTCAACTCAAAAAAAGCGACACGCTTCCGCCAATGGGCAACGAAAACGCTGCACGAATATATTCAAAAAGGCTTTGTCCTGAATGACGAATTGCTGAAGAACGGCAAGCCTTTCGGCAAGGATTACTTTGACGAGTTGCTGGAGCGCATCCGCGAGATACGCGCCAGCGAAAGGAGAGCCTACCAGAAGATTGCCGATGTGTTCGAGCAATGCAGCTATGACTATGACAAAAACAGCAGCTTAACAAGAGAGTTTTATTCCTTTGTGCAGAACAAGCTCCATTATGCCATAACCGGAAAGACTGCTGCCGAGCTGATTGCCGAGCGGGTCAGCCTTGAACATCCGACAATGGGGCTGACCACATGGAAAGCGGCTCCGGACGGCAAAATTCTCAAACGGGATGTGGTTATTGCCAAGAACTACCTCAACGAAAAGGAGCTTTCTCGACTGAACCGTATTGTAACCATGTTTATCGACTATGCCGAATTAATGGCAGAGGATGAAGTGCCGATGAGCATGGCGGACTGGCTGCGTGAAACGGATAACTTTCTTAAGAACAACCGGCGGAAAGTCCTTGAAGGCAAAGGTACGATTTCCCATGAGGATGCTGTAAAAAAAGCGGAAGATATCTACGAGCAGTTCCGCGTTCGACAGGACAGGGACTATATTTCGCAATTTGATAGAGAGATGGCAAAATACTTAAAGGGCGAAGGAGGCAAGGACAAATGAAGCTGAAATTCAAACATCAAAAATTCCAGGCAGATGCGGCAAAGGCCGTATGTGACGTGTTTGCCGGACAGCCGTACCTCACGCCCAGCTATATGATGGACAGGGGTTATGTAAAAAACGAGCAAATAGCGCTCGATGAAGCGGAACGCTTTACCGGTTTTGGCAACTCCAGGCTTGTGCCGGAATTGAACGACGGGGTTATCCTCGAAAACATCAACAGAATCCAGCGCAGCAACCAGATTGAGCCTTCCAAGCAATTGGAGGGTCGGTATAACCTGACTGTGGAAATGGAAACCGGCGTAGGCAAGACCTATACATATATTAAAACCATGTACGAGCTGAACAAGCGATACGGCTGGAGCAAGTTCATTGTCGTTGTGCCCAGCGTCGCCATACGCGAGGGCGTATATAAATCTTTTCAGATTACAGAGGAACATTTTGTGGAGGAATACGGAAAGAAAATCCGGTATTTTATATACAATTCCGCACAGCTGACGGAGATAGACCGCTTCGCTTCAGACAGTGCCATCAATGTGATGATTATCAATTCACAGGCATTTAACGCCCGCGGCAAGGATGCCCGCCGCATTTACATGAAGCTGGACGAGTTCAGAAGCCGCAAGCCCATTGATATTCTTGCAAAAACCAATCCTATACTGATTATCGACGAACCTCAGTCGGTGGAAGGCGCTGCCACAAAGGAGCGCCTGAAAGAATTCAATCCGCTGTTTACGCTGCGCTATTCTGCAACACACAAGAAGGATAGCGTTTATAATATGATTTACCGCCTGGACGCAATGGAAGCCTACAACAAAAAGCTGGTCAAAAAGATTGCCGTTAAGGGCATTTCTGTTACGGGCAGTACGGCAACCGAAGGATATGTATATCTGGAAAGCATTAACCTATCCAGGGGCAACCCTACTGCAACCATTGAGTTTGATGTAAAAGGTTCAAGCGGTGTCCGCAAGACCCGGCGTACCGTCGGCGAGGGGTACAACCTGCTTCCTAATTCCGGTGAGCTTGCAGAATACAAAAACGGATACACCGTGCTGCGGATTGACGGAAGAGACAGCTCCATCGAGTTTACAAACGGCATCAAGCTCTTTGCCGGTGATGTTATCGGGGCGGTCAGCGAGGAGCAGCTCAGGCGCATCCAAATCCGCGAGGCCATCCTCTCTCACATCGAGCGGGAACGGCAGTTGTTCTATAAAGGCATCAAGGTATTGTCGCTTTTCTTCATTGATGAAGTTGCAAAGTACAAGCAGTACGACGCTTCCGGGCAAGCCTTTAATGGCCTGTATGCCGATATGTTCGAGGAAGAATACAAGCAAGTGATCAGTAACCTTCAGCTTGAAATCGGTGATGACGATGAGTATTTTAAATATCTTGACGGTATAACCGCTGAGGAAACCCATGCGGGATATTTTTCCATAGACAAAAAGAGCCAGTGTATGATTGACAGCAAGCTGGGCGACAGGCAGGAGCGCACCTCCGACGATGCGGACGCTTATGACCTGATTATGAAAAATAAAGAGCGATTGCTGGACCTCCGGGAGCCGGTGAGGTTTATTTTCTCTCACTCTGCTCTCCGCGAGGGCTGGGACAATCCGAATGTGTTTCAGATATGCACCCTCAAGCAGAGCGGCAGCGATGTCCGCAAGCGTCAGGAAGTCGGGCGGGGCTTGCGTCTCTCCGTAAATCAATACGGAGAACGTTTGGATACGAACCTGCTGGGCGAAGATGTCCATAACGTGAATGTTCTTACCGTTATTGCGAACGAAAGCTATGACAGCTTCGCCAAAGGCCTTCAAACCGAGCTTGCCGAGGCTGTAGCTGACAGGCCGCGAATGGTAACGGCAGATCTCTTTAAGAACAAAGTAATAAAAGATGCCGACGGCGCTGAACAGGTTGTAGACATCGAACTTGCCCAGAGTATTTACGAGGGGCTTATCACCAGCGGATATGTAAAGAAAGGTATCCTTACAGACAAATATTATGAGGATAAGAAAAACGGCAGTCTTGAAATCGCCGAAGAAGCCGCCGATTGCAAAGAGTCCGTTATAGCGATACTCGATTCTATTTACGACAGCCGGTCCATGCAGCCTGAAAACGCACGGAAAAACAATGTTGAATTGAAGCTTGACAAATCCAAGCTGGGCTTGCCGGAATTCCAGAAGTTATGGGCTAATATAAACGCCAAGTCTGTATATGTGGTGGAATTCGACCAGGATGAATTGATTCAGAAAGCAATATCGGCACTGAACCGGGAACTGCGTGTATCTAAAATATTTTTCAAGGTAGAAACCGGGTCGATGACCGATATTCAATCACGGGAACAGCTGCAACAGGGGTCAGCCTTCGTGAAGGAGAAAAACGAGGTTTACAAAGCTGAAATTTCCGCAAGCAGCGCGGTAAAATATGACCTCGTCGGTAAAGTAGTCACCGAAACAGGGCTTACCAGAAAAGCTGTTGTAAGCATTCTGCGTGGAATAGAAAAGGCTGTCTTTGGCCAGTTTGCGAACAATCCGGAGGAATTCATTATTAAGGCAGCACAGATCATTAACGAGCAAAAAGCAACGACCATCATTCAGCACATCACTTATAATAAGCTGGATGCTGTTTATGACACCACCATTTTTACCGAGCCATCATTAAAGGGACAGCTTGGCGTGAACGCAATGGCCACAAAGAAGCATCTATATGACCATATTCTTTATGATTCCTCAAATGAGAGAACCTTTGCGGAGAGCGTTGATACCAGCAATGAAGTGGCGGTCTATGTAAAGTTGCCGAAAGGCTTTTTTATTAGCACACCTGTAGGAAAATATAACCCCGACTGGGCGATAGCTTTTCACGAGGGCAAAGTGAAGCATATCTACTTTGTTGCCGAGACAAAAGGCTCCATGTCCACAATGCAGCTTCGCGAGGTTGAAAAAGCGAAAATTCACTGTGCCCGTGAACATTTTAAGGCTATTAGTACAGATTCTGTTGTATATGACGTGGTTGACAGTTATGCGGCGTTATTGGATAAGGTGATGAGTTAATTTACTGCATGGAATAGATTTTGATGGGGGGTGTTTCGATGCTAAGTCTTATAATCACTATAGCAATGCTTTTCATAGCTTTCATTGTCTGGATTATAGTGATAAATGCAAGTAAATCGAAACAGACAGCGCTTCCGCTTCTTTTAATTCATGAGGGAATCGGGTTATTGAGTAGCGGCATTCTTGGCTGCTTTGAATTTGACTTTTCCCTGAATATCGATACAAAATTTGGCGCTGCTTTCGGCTATATAAAAAGCCCGGATACGAATTACGTTTTATTAGCATGTGGAATTGTTCTCATAATTCTCGGCATAATTCTATGGCATTCAATCAGAACAAGAGTCTATGTTTTGAACATGTTAGGAAAAGTCAAACACGAAATCAGCGACGTCGAAACTATAAATTCTTTAAAGCTTAAGGATTACCAATTAAAAGAAACCGTGCTCGATTTGCGTTGGGCAGCAAACGATGTTAACCAACAGACATGGGAAAAAGCAAAAGCACAGATTGAAGAATATGTTAGTGAGTTTTCTGCTCGCTCTGATGCATCTACAGTTTGCTTTACCGGTATGGCTCCGATCCCCTTTGAAGTATACGCTGGAACATGTATGGCTGGGCGTATGATAAAACGATTCTTCGAGTATAAGCGAAGCGCGGATACCTATTATGAGTTAATACATAAGCATATTTTCAGCCCGATAGAGCGGATAAAAAATAAAAAAATACCTGCTCTGACAGAGACAGTATTGACAGGCGACGATTCCTCTGAGGTGGTTATTGCGGTATCTATAACACAGACAGTGCAGGATTCTGATTTGACGCAATTTAACTACCCTATAATAAGGCTTGGAATCGATAAACCAAAAGATAATGCCATAACCAGCATTATGCAGTTAAGAGATTATGTTTATAAGACTAATGAATTGATAATTAAAATCAAAAGTATTTACCCAAGCTTAAAGCGGATTAATTTTGTCAGTGCTGTATCAAGTTGTTATGCATTTGATCTTGGCTGCAAGCTAGGCCATTTAGATAATAGATTCCCCGAGATTGTGGTTCACCACTATGTAGCAACAGCTACGCCGAAATATAAGTACGGCATAGTAGTTACTGGCGAGAATAAAGGCCGTTTGGTAATCAACAATTAACTGGTTGCAGGGCAATGAGTTGCTAATTTCGGTTATGATTGCCGATATGGCCGATTTTGTTTGAAAGGTTGTGTAACATTGTTTGATTTATCTGTAGAATTTGAAAAGTTTTATTGTGATGAAGTAGTTTTGTCGCAGGATGCACAAAATGACCTTCGCGCCAAACGGAACACAAATATTAGGAGGCTCAAAAATGGTCTCAAGGAGTACAATGATGAGCATAAGACTTCATATAGTGTTGCCGAGACTTTCACACAGGGCAGTATTGCAATGCATACTGTTATTCAAAATGATTCTAATGACTTTGATATTGATGTCGCTATTGTTTTTGACTCAGACAATATCAACGATTTAGGTCCATTATCCGTCAGAAACATAGTCGCAGATGCCATCAATCGTAAAAAGGGAAATCTTGGTACAGAACCTGAAGTTAAAACAAACTGTGTAAGGATAAAATATAGTGATGGATATCATGTCGATTTCGCTGTTTACAGAAGAACACAAAATAGCGATGGTACATACAGCTATGAACACGGCGGAAGTGCTTGGCGAAGCCGAGACCCCAAAGCCATATCAAATTGGTTCAGTGACCAAATAAGATCAAAAGGGGCTAAACTGCGCAAAGGTGTTCGTTTGCTCAAAACGTTTAGTAAATCACGTTCTTCATGGGTTATGCCTGGTGGTCTAATACAGACAGTGCTTTGCGATGAACAAATAAATACAGGATATGACCGTTTAGATGAGACATTTTACTATTTGATGAAAAATATTCGGGACAGGCTTAATGTCTACATTGAAGTTTATAATCCGACAGATACTGCCGTATCACTCCTCTTGAAACAAAGTGATCGCGATAAAATGGAGAATTTAAAGAGTAGGCTCGATACTTATTTGGAGAAACTTAATGTTTTATTTGATAGCAATTGTAGTAAGTCCAATGCATACAATGCATGGCACGAGGTATTCAATCATGACTTTTGGAATCCCGATTCCGTCACTGAATCTGCTTCTTTAAGTAAAAGTGCATTTGAAAGAAGTACAACAGTTGCTTTTTCAAATACTGAACAATTCATCGAAGATGAAGTTAATGTTAATGAAATTTATGAAGTTGAAATTGACTGCGAAGCTTCTGGGAATGGTTTTAGAACAGGCCCTATCAGTATTTATATCGATAAAGTTCTAAAAAAGTTTTTGCCCCATAATTTAAGCCTGAGATTTTATATAAAAGAATGCAATGTCCCGAAGCCGTATGATATATGGTGGAAAGTTAGAAATGTTGGCGCTGAAGCTGAAAGAAGGAACTGTATTAGAGGCAATCTGTTGAAAACCAACCAACCCGAGAGAAAAGAAACCACTAACTTTTATGGACCACATTATGTTGAATGCTATATCATTAAGAATGGTGTCTGTGTAGCCATCGGCCATATTGATGTACCAATTGGACATTCATAACGAGCAAGAGAGAGGCACTATCCCTTGCGAGATAACGCCTCTCTCTTGCTTTTCCGTATCGGTTTGGGGTATGGTTCAGTAAGTTTCCCTATTAAACCGTGCCTTTTATTCCCCCGTTCCTTTGTCTTCCTGTATCCCCTTTGCGGTAGCCGCCATGATAATTAAATCCGCTTCCTCCAATTCGTCAAGCTGACTTTCAAGCTGGCGGCAGCGCGTTGTCTTTTCCGCACCGGTATCTGGAAAAAAGAACTGGTTTACCGATATGTGAAACAAGGTGACAAGCTCATAAAAAACCTGAAAGCTCGGATGCTGTCCTTTGTTTTCAATGGACATAAGATAACGGGGCGCAAGTCCTACTTCCTGCGCCAGCCGTTCCCGTGTCCAGCCTCTGCTTTCTCGCGCTTCCTTTATGGCCTGACCGAAAGCCGAAAAGTCGTATTTACCTTTGTTGCGCATTATCATATCACCCTATACCATTTTACAAGTCACCCCACAAAAGCTAAGCGATGCAAAATAGTACATTGGGTAGTTTTTAACATCTTAAACTATTGAAACAACTACTCTACTGTTGGTTTAGTTTATATCATTCAACCAGGAGTCGGTTGTTTATAGGATTGAAAAAAGGTATTATGAACCCATAAGCAAGGAGGCCGTAATCGAAATGGCCAATGAGAATTTTACGAAAATGGCACAATTCATTTTTGAATTGAGGAGGGGAAAAAAGCTGACCCAAAAAGAATTAGCGGAACAATTGGGGGTTACAGATAAAGCTGTGTCAAAATGGGAACGCGGGTTAAGTTGCCCCGACATCTCGCTATTGTCAAAACTCTCTCATGTATTAGGGGTAACAACAAGTGAATTGTTAAACGGTGAAAAAGCGGAGCCATCTGCTCCGGAGGTAGATGCTATAGTTGAAGCAACACTTCAATATGCTGATACCGCGACAAAAAGTGTAATCGCTAAAAACGCACGATGGAAATATGTAGCCATAGTGTCTGTAGTCTCTCTATTGAGCGTTCTTATTTTAATTGCCTGCATTTCGGCCATTGATAGCGGCATGAGATGGTCTATTCTACCTTTAAGAATAACAGTGTTTATTTGGTTGGCCGTGATGTTTGGAGTATTTGTTATGGGAAAAAATAAGATAGCTTCTTTATTGCTCTGCGGATTTTTTATTTATATGTATAACACTTTATTATTCTTCTTTGAATCAAGCTACGACAAGAGATATCAGTGCCTATGGGGTATTTAATGGATTTCAGAATGCCTACATTCCTCACTACACGATCATTTTAGTCATGTTTATCGTTTCTATCGCAGTGGCGGTGATTTCATTCTTGATTCAAAACCAAAAGATTTCTGATGATAAGGTCTTTCTTCTTGTAGCAGTAAGTATAACCATTATGATATTATCCGAACTTACCTTGCAGTCAATGGTGGATTATGTTGACATCAACGGTCTTGGCGTAAACCCAAAATTTACAATTTCTTCAATACTAACGTTCTTGATGAATTGCGTTTCGCTGGCCATGTTGGCAAAACGTCACAGAAGACAGATTGCAGAGAAACAAAAGACAAACAACAATTGACCTTGATGAAACTAACTATCTGAATAGAAAATAGAGACATACCGTCCGACGGAAATAAAAAAACCGTTGTTTCGGTGGTGGTGTATATACGCTCTGAAAGATAGATATAACCAAACGGCGGTTTTGAAATAAAGAAATTCAAAGCCGCCGTTTTCCTTAACTTGTTGGATGGTGAATTGGGAGGCAAAGCCGTCAAACTGGTTCTTTCCAGATTGGGAGATCCCTACAGCCAGCCGAAGTTCGGGCAGGGCAGCTATACCGATTGCAGCTACCTTGCGCAGTGGTGCTATCGCCAAGTGGGTATTTCATCCCCCGCACGCAGGGCAAATATTGCATGGACAACGGCTTGACCATAAGCCCCGCTGATCTTATCCAAGGAAACCTGATTTTTTTAGCCACGATACCAACGGGCAGCTTATGAATATAACCCATGTTGGAATTTACGCCGGAGACGGCTACATTGTGGACGCTTCATCCTCAAAGGGACCGTAAGCTGTTCAAAGGGTAGGATACTTTATGGCAGGCCGGGTGTTTGAAATGAGTAGCTTCCGTTTTTGAGTAAAGTTTTATAAGCCAGCAAATTTTTCTAGTTCTTCTCTTGACATGAACTACATTGATGTAGTAGAATAATTTCACTACATAAATGTAGTGAAATTACCGTAGACGTGCGGTAAGGAACGGAGAGGTGTACACCATGACCAAGTTTCAAAAACTATCTGAAACAGAAATGGAAGTGATGCAGATTATCTGGGAATCCGACCATCCCGTCACATCCGGTGAACTGCTCGACATTTTCGCCCGGAGCAAGGGGAAGGAATGGAAAGGGCAAACCATAGCAACCTTTCTGGCGAGATTGGTTGAGAAGGGCGTTCTGAATTCCGCCAAACAGGGCCGCGCCAACACCTACACGCCCCGTATTTCCCCGGAGGAATACAGGTGCCTGGAGGCGCAAAGCGTTCTGGACATGATGTATGAGGGTTCCGTCAAAAACTTTTTGGCGGCGCTTTATGACGGCAAAAAGGTGACCCGGGATGAATTGGCGGAGCTCAAGCAATGGTTGAAAGGCAGGTGAGCTGAAATGAGTAGCCTGCTTGCAAACCTGCTGTCCATGTCCGCTGTGGGAGGCGTGGTGATTGGGGTCATGCTGCTGCTGCGGCCTGTTACGGCAAGAATTTTCCCTGCCGATTGGCAATACCGAATCGGGAAAATGGCGATCGTCTTTTTTCTCTTGCCGGTTTCTCTCGTTATCGGAAAACTCTCTTGGCTCTCGCCCCAATTGGTTAGCTTAAACCATTATCCCCAAACGCTGACGACTGTACAAGAAACATCACAAATAAACGGTTTTTGGGATATGATGGATGCTTTAATGGGAAAGCATCTGTCTGTTGAAGTGATGGAAGCGATTTCGTTCGTTTGGTTTGTGGGAGCAACGGTTTTTGCCGTATGGCATATCTATTGCTACCGCAGATTTGCCAAAGAGCTTCGGGCAAACAGCATTTCCGTAGCAGAGGAGGCCGAAGCCGCGCTTCTGCTGTCCTCGTGCCAAAGGGCGCTGGGTATCCGTGGGAAAGTAATGCTCATGCAAAACGGTAAAATTACCAGCCCCATGCTGGTGGGGTTGCTTCATCCCGTGATTCTGCTGCCGACCTCAAACATGTGGGGAATTGATTTGAAATTGGTGTTAACCCATGAGTTGATGCACCTAAAACGGAAAGATTTATGGGTGAAAGTGCTCGCTTTGGCGGCGGGAACCCTGCATTGGTTCAATCCCTTGGCCCACATTCTCCGCCAGGATGTGAATACCTGGGGAGAATTATCCTGCGACGAGGCTCTGGTAGCGGAAATGTCCCAGGCGGAAAGAAAACATTATGGTGAAACCATCTTAAACACGCTGGACATCAGCGCCGGCATTGAAACCGCTTTCTGTTCTTCTATGGGTGGGAGCAGGAAGCACATCGAAAGGAGATTGACGATGTTGTTGAATGCTAAAAAAATGAAAAAACATATGGCAGTTCTTGCTGTCGCAGCAATCCTTGCGATTGGCGGCGTTGGAACGGCCACCGCTGCTTTTGCGGCGCGAGATGCTTCCCAACCTGTTCCTTCACCGGTTTTTCCTCTACAACTGCTACAGCTTCCTGTAGAGCTGGATGTGGTAAACTTGGATGACTTATCCGACACAGGAGCAACGGTGGAGAACGACAGGGTCAAGATTGAGGTACCCGCTTTTGTGGGGGAGGCTCCGATCGTGCTAAGCCTTCCCGATGGCTCCCAGGATGGAAAGGTTTTGACAGACGACATTTCCATAGAATATCAATAAAAGGGAGGTTGTGTATCGCAAATTGTTCAGCAGCGGGCAGGTGCTTTATAATAGGCCGGGAGTTAAATGATTGGTGGGGCTGTCACTTTTGAGACAGCCCCTGAATTTTACAATGGGTAGGAGTGGTTTTCCTCTTGCAGCACCACACGGGCTTACATCTTAAAAGCTACAAAAAAACCGTTGTTTCGGCGGTAATAATCATACGTATAAAAATCCTCAATGCCAAACGGCGGTTTTGAAATAAAAATCAAGGCCGCTGTTTTCCTTTTTTAAAAATAGCATAGCAGAGGGTGTATTAAGTTCGCCCCTCTTTAAGGACGCGGCGGTATTAAGGAGGATACCGCCGTGTCGCGGAATTGGGAGGCAAAGCCGACAAACTGGCTCTTTCCAGATTGGAAGATCCCTACAGCCAGCCAAGGGCAACTACACTGATTGCAGCTACCTTGTGCAGTGGTATTATCGGCAAGTGGGCATTTCCATCCCCCGTACAACGGCGGCACAGGGAAAATATTATGTGGACAACGGTTTGACCGTAAGCTCCAACGACCTTGTTTTCTTTAGTCACGACACAAACGGTCGCTTCATCCTCAAAGGGACAGGTGGTTTACCGCAAGCTGTTCAGTGGACAGGTGCTTTATGTTAGGCCGCATATTGGCAAGTATTTGTTCACAAAAATATTATATTTAGACACTTTCAAATACCTATTGCCTTTCATTTCTACAAGATGTAAAATAAAAACAAGTTGTAGAAACGGAGGGAAATGTTACTATGGTGAATATTACAGATGCAGAAATGGAGATTATGCGCATCGTATGGGACAGTGGCGAAAGAGTGACCACAAAGGATATCATGGAAAAACTGCCCGGCAAAAAAACAACGACCATCCTGACCCTGGCCGGCAGGCTAATCAATAAAGGTGTGCTGAAATCGGTTAAGCTCGGTCGCTCTCACGCCCATGAGTATTGGGCGGGAATCAGCGAAGAAGAATATCAGAAAATGCAGACCCGGAATTTTATTCGGTCGATTCACAACGGCTCCACCAAAAGTCTGATCAGCGCTCTGTTTCAGGATGAAAATTTAACGAAAGAGGATATTGAAGAGCTTAGGGCTTTTATGGAAAAGCAGGTGAAGAGCGATGATTGAAATGCTGTTCATGACTTCTCTCACAGGCAGCATCATCAGTCTTTTTCTTATATTGCTTAAAACCAGGCTGGTGAAAAAATGCGGCGGCACTTGGTATTATTACATATGCCTGCTTTCTCTGGCGCTGTTTGTTGTGCCGATACAAGTCAATGTAGCGGAGCTTATGCCCCAGCGGGTAGTCATCGAGGAAAGAGCGCCCGTGCAGCAAGCCGCCCTGGCCGGCGAAACCGCTCCATCCCCGGCGGAAGCTGTTCCGGCAGCCGCGGCGCAAACGGCTGTCCAGCATCATCTGCCGGTTCCGGACGCCGGACAATGGATGTTGGGAATTTGGGCGGCGGGTTTTGTCTTTATGATTCGCAGATACCTGTTCGGCTATTTCAGGTTTAAAAAGAAGGTAACCCAAAACAGTCCCATGGACAGGGTGGAAAATTTGGATGTTGTTGTAAGCGGCTATGTTCATTCTCCTATGCTGATAGGGTTTTTCAAGCCTAAAATTGTGATCCCGAAGGCGGAAATCGGCGCCTATGATTATCAGTTGGCATTGAGGCACGAACTGACTCATCACACCCAAAAAGACGCCTGGTTCAAGCTTTTGGCCGTATTGGTAAATTCCCTGCACTGGTTTAATCCGGTTACGTATTTCGTGGTGAGAAATATAAGTGAGGCCTGTGAATACGCATGTGATGAAAAAGTAACGCGGGACATGGAATGGGAGGAAAAGAAACGCTACAGCGATATGATTTTGAATTTTGCCTCAAACGCCTCCCCCGCTTTAAGCAGCAGCCTGGCCAGAAATAAAAAACAATTATTCAGGAGGTTTGAA
This sequence comes from Pelotomaculum terephthalicicum JT, assembly GCF_022410535.1. Taxonomy (GTDB): domain Bacteria; phylum Bacillota; class Desulfotomaculia; order Desulfotomaculales; family Pelotomaculaceae; genus Pelotomaculum_D; species Pelotomaculum_D terephthalicicum. Next base: position 2,252 of record NZ_JAKNBL010000041.1, on the reverse strand, counting down.
CTTATTATGAAAACAAACACAAAAAGCAGAAAATTTTTAGGCGCTGTGCTGGCCGCGGTGATGATAGCGGGTTCCGTAACGGTGACGTCATTGGTGTTTGCGGAGGAGTTAAAACCGCTGTCCCAATACGGCGGCGCATTTGTAACCGACTATCAGTGGCACAGAACTCTTGAAGACAATGTGCTCAGTACACTGGATATGCTTTCCGATATAAAAGATGGTTTCGCATGGAAGACATTTCCTAGCCCCGGCACAACCTATATTGACATCAACGGACGGAAAATAGATATTGATAACCGGACCAACCCCTATTACGGTGTGGAGAAGGAGTGGAAAGAGAAAAATTCCGCGATTGCAACCATGACCACAAAAACCCTGTCCATCGAAGGAAAAGACGTTACCGTCGCATTTGCCGGCAAGGCCGCCGCCTACCGGGACGATAAAGTGATCGAAAAAATGATCAGAAACCAGATTGCTTTTGAACTGAGCTATCATGACGATCATTATGACCATCAGGCGTTTATCAACCAGCTGATCAGCCGCGGCGCCTATGTCATCAATGAGGTCGTCACGCCGGAAAATTTCAAACCCCGTATAATTAGCAGACAAAACGGAGATTTTTTAGGCCAGAAAATACTGACAAAATTCGATAAAAAGGAAAAAATTACTGATATCTTCAATCAAAAAACGGTCATACCGAAAAATATCGACGGCCATCAAGGGGGACAGCTGGGAAAGAGCTTTGTGATCGGGAGCGGCGAAAGCCTGGCCATAGACATCAAGGAGACCACCGACAAAATGCCCCAGGTCAACTTGGGCATCATTGATGCGACAACCGGCGAGCCCCCGATAAATTGGTATCCCGGCGCGCGGGGCGGCTACAGGTTTATCTATATGCCGGGAGAAGCTCACGCAAACCATACGTTCAAGGTCGTCATGAGCGGGGAGGAAAGCGACACGGCCAGTATTGAAATTTTCACTTACCGGACGGGAGCAGACGAAGCCGCAGCCATCGACAGCTGGGAAGAAGTTCCTATTTGATCGGGAGCGGTGAAAGCCTGGCCTAGACATCAAGGAGACCACCGACAAAATGCCCCAGGTCAACTGGGCCATCATCAATGTGACGACGGGAGAGCCGATTGATTGGATACCCGGCGTGCCGGGCGGTTACAGTTTATCTATACACCGCGAGAGGCTTACGCAAACCATACTTTTAAAGTTGTAATGAGCGGAGGGTAAAGCGATACTGCCCATATTGAAATTTTCACTTATCGGACGGGAGAAGGCGAAGCCGCATCAGACTGACAAACTACAACCAAGCTCGATGAAAACTGACCGTTGCCCATTATGAACAGAACCCCGAAGTTGAAATAATCGACAGTAAAATAACCCGTCTGGAAGCTGGTTGCGCAATCTGATAATCTTGCGGATGCCCCTATCTATGTTTACGCGCTGGAATACCGCCTGCTGCCGAAGGATTTGAGCAAGGTAAGCATGGCCGGAGGCATGCGGGCCGACATGGTTGCCAAATGCTGCTCAATACAATAGTCCGCCACCATCTGAATAACCAGCCAGTACCGTTTAAAGATGGGGTAAAACATTATCACAATTGTTTCTTGGAATAGGGGTCTCGCTTATCCATAAATGAAGCGTGACATTTTTTATTGACAAAAATCTTCAACATTGTGAGTAGAGCTAACCCTCCTCACAATGTTCTTTGTATGCACACTGTTATGCTAACGAAAGTCTTGGAGAGTGTTGCAAAACCATATTTCGTGCGATGGATAAGCTGTATGGTGCTTGCCATGGTCGTTATTTCTGTGTAGTAGAAGCAAGAAAGACACTTTCGCAACATACTAAAATTTAAAGATTTTTTTACAAAACCTGTTGCAAAAACCTCATCTTCTTGTCTTATAAAAAGAGAAGGATGAGTAATCTATAATAAATGGTATGAAATATATTTCCAAATAAGCTGATTGATTTTGTCGATGAGCAACTGGGCTGGGGTGTTATTGTTAATAAATCCACACAGAGTAATAAATTGAACATTGTGAGAACCGAAGATGGCGGGGCCAACTGGAAAGTTGTCCTGCAAAAATAATAAGCGCCCTGCGGGATGCCCAGGCTGAGTATACCGGGTAAAACTGAACAGTTTGACCGCTAAGATTAAACAGTGTCCCCGTTTGAAACTGAACACCGGTTCCGAAGAAGTTGAACACTGGATATGGCCCTTCTGCTAAATTGAATTTATG
>NZ_JAKNBL010000040.1 GCF_022410535.1 Pelotomaculum terephthalicicum JT | reverse complement strand
TACCCATCCTGTATAGAACCTCTATCACGATCAATATAACGGTTACACTGGGGACTTTTTCCAATAAGAAATCGTAGACATAAAGATATTTTTTAAGATTTAGAAGAGTTTATCAACCGGACTAAACTGCCGGTGCATAGCCTGTAAGTCCGTACCCCAAAGGTTAACGTAATGCCGGACCATTTCTAAAGTAGAATGTCCTAAGAGGTTTTGAAGAGCAAGGGTGTTACCGCCATTAAGAATGAAAAGTTTGGCAAACGTGTGGCGAAAAGTATGAGGTGATACCCTGACATTTTTTAATCCGGCCTGTTGTCCATATTGAGTTAATCTGCCTTGTATTGTCTCGCGTTTTAAGGGGCCATCCTCCCGGTTTATCCAGGAAAGAATGATATAAACTTCTGCCGCGAACATTCTTGTATTTTTTTAAGGCATCCCTGGTTGTTGTATTAAAAAAGACGTAACGTTCCTTGGCTCCTTTGCCCATGACTTTAATTTTCCGTTGATGAAGGTCAATATCATCCAGATGGATATTTAGTAATTCTGATAGCCTTAAGCCTGTGTCAAGTAAAACCAGCATAATACAGTAATCCCGGAAGCCTACAAATGTTTTTTTGTTTGGCATAGCCAAAGGCTCTTTTGCTTGCTCTGCTGTAAAAGCCTCAATTATTACCTTCGGAGCTTTAACCTTTTTCAATGGCTTTGCCGGGTCTTCAAGCAGATAACCTTCTTCCAGAAGAAAAGCAAAGAATTGTTGTATGGTTCTAATATAATGGTTAATTGTAGTGGGACTTAGTTCAATTCGAAGGCTCTGTAGTATAGTCTTTTTTAAATAATCGGTAGTTATCTTTATAGGAGCTGTGGGGTAATTCAGCGAGGTTAGAATTTTGTGAACCCCTATGAAATTAAGCTTATGGTGCCTTTTTGTATAGTAAGATAAATTCCGCTGGGTCAAGCTTTCCATGAACGCCTTCACGCAAAAATCTCAGTTGTCTCCGCCTGGATGGCTAGGGGTATGGGTGCCTTCCTCAATTTCCATAGTGGTTCTCCGGTGCCTTGCCATAAATTTCAGCCTCCTGTAAATTTTTTTTACAGGACATCTCATGTGTTTTCCCGGGAATATTATTAATCCCGGACACGTTTTTCCCCCACACGTATCCCGGATACGTTCCAAGAGGAAAAACCGAACGTTTCATAAAATCCACGTTCGGCTCAAACCCTTGTCATTACTGACTTTTGTGGTGTCGGAGACGGGACTTGAACCCGTACGGTTGCCCACACGCCCCTCAAACGTGCGCGTCTGCCAGTTCCGCCACTCCGACAAATAAACACAAGTGACCTTGCAGATGATATTATAACAGACAGACATTTTGAAAGCAAGTGTTAGTATTACGGGTTAGTATTACGGGTTGTTAGTATTGAGTAATCAGTATCACGAAAGTATATATTTCACCTGATGCGCCGGCCTATTGCGGGGGCTAGCCTTCTTAGTTCCGCCATTAAAGAACTGAAATCTTCAGGAGTAAGTGACTGTGGGCCGTCACTCAGCGCTTTGTCGGGCTCCGGATGGACCTCGATCAGCAAGCCGTCAGCACCGGCCGCCAATGCCGCCATGGACATGGGAGCCACTAGCTTTCGCTCCCCGGTTGCGTGGCTGGGGTCCACAATTACCGGAAGGTGACTCTGCCCTTTAACAACCGGAACAGCGCTCAGGTCCAGGGTATTACGCGTAGCAGTTTCAAAGGTGCGAATTCCCCGCTCACATAGAACTACATTTTCATTGCCCTCTGATATCACATACTCCGCCGCCATCAGCCATTCTTCGATAGTAGCTGAAAGACCGCGCTTCAGCAGGACAGGCTTACCCGAACGCCCCACTGCGCGCAAGAGGCGAAAATTCTGCATATTCCGTGCTCCCACCTGGATCATGTCTACATAATCCCGCGCAAGCTCCAAACTGGCCTCATCTATTATTTCGGTTACCGTGACCAATCCTGTTTCGGCAGAAGCCTCGGCCAGCAATTTCAAACCTTCTTCTTCCAGCCCCTGGAAGCTGTACGGCGAGGTTCTGGGTTTGAAAGCGCCTCCCCTGAGAATAACCGCCCCGGCCTGGCGCACCATCCGCGCGGCGGTTAGCAACTGTTCTCTGCTTTCAACCGCACATGGACCGGCTATTACGACTACGTCATCTCCTCCGATGATTACGTTCTTTACCTTGATTAAACTGCTTTGTCCTTTAGACTCCCGGCTCACCAGTTTGAACGGCTTCATAATCGGCACGATTTTTTCCACTCCGGGCATGGCTTCCAAGCCCAGGGAACTGATTATCCGGCGGTCCCCCACAGCGCCGATAACCAGACGGTTTACCCCGCGGATAATATGAATTTCAAAGCCGAATTGTTCAAGCCTTTGTTGAACAGCGTTAATTTGTTCCGTCCCGGCTGTCAAATTCATAACTACTACCATTGTACTAAAACCTCTCCTTCAATTTATATAAATGTATAAAACCTGCCGCTCCCATAATAAGGGACGAAAAGCAGCAGGTTTCCGCGGTACCACCCTAGTTGGCCATAATAGCCCTCTCTAATCAGATACGGGAATGCTATTGCACGTGTATAAAAATAAAACCTCTCGCCCATTAGGGACGAGAAGCCTACGCTTTCCGTGTTACCACCCTGATTGGTCCATGGTAAAACCATGATACCCCCTTGGCAAGAGTACGGGAATAACATTCCGATACCCCCTCCCATATAACGTCGGGAGATTACGTCCAAACCTACTTGCCGCAGGCAGCGGTTTCAGCCGGCTTCTCTGGAGAGAACTTCAACTGGCCATATCCTGAGAATGCTTCCAATCAACGACATTCCTTCCCTGGAGGACTGATACCAGTCTACTTTTCTCCTTCATTGACTTTCACATTTTATATTAAAATCAGTATACCACAAACATTGCTGCCATTACAATCATCTATTTTGATGCTTCGGGGAAATATTCGTTCTATCTCATCCTCAACCTATCGTTAAAGTTCCTGCATTGATTATATGCTTCCCGCTGGTTTAAATTATATTTTTTTTCTCAAACAGACAATAAAAACACAATTACTTCATGACAGTTTTTTTATTGACATATTTCAATACGGCTGTTATTCTTAATCATGCGGAAACTCAAGAAACCAATATGGTTTCCCTAGAGAGGGGAGCTGAACCGTCTGAGAGGAATAATAATTCAGTCCGCTTCCAGTCAAATAGAAAAATATGGATTCAGGAAATTCACCATTGACAACATTGCTTCGGATTTAAGCATCAGCAAAAAAACGGTGTACAAATATTTCACCAGCAAAAAAACGCTTATTGACGCTGTAGTTGACTACCATCTGGAGATATTAAGTAATTACGTGAAAAACATAACAAACAACCAACGAAGCTGGCTGGAAAAGCTTGAAGATATATTTTTTAGCTATATACCCAAGTACGATCCGGAACGTTTGCTGGAGCACATGAAGGAATTAAAACTGTATTTTCCGGAAGTATGGGAAAAAACAGAGAGAGTCAAAATAATTAAAAGAGAGCAGGTCCGGAAATTAATTTACACCGGTCTCCAAAACGGTGATGTGAGCCCGGACCTGAATCCTGCGGTAGCCATACTTGTATTTGAGCGAACAATGGATGCCGTGCTTGAAGAAGGGTTTCTAACAGAAAATAACCTTACCCCAAAACAAGCCATGGAAGCAGTGAAAGACACCTTATTATACGGGATTTTAAGAAGATAAGCGCAGCAGCAAGGGGTGATTCTTGTTTTGCAAGGCAGCTGGAAAAAATGGTTATGGATTCCTGTATTGCTGGGCCTGGCCTTAGGCTTGTTTAAATTTAGTGATTACTTGAAGAATAACAAGCAAGTTAACGCACCTAGTAATTTATCAATACAAACGGTTGAGGCAAAAGAAGCTGCAAAAGTAACGAAAGAAGAAACATTATCATACACGGGTACCATTGAGGCGGTTGATGAAGCTGTGATCAGCGCCAAAATAGCCGGCCGGGTGAACCAGGTAAGCGTGGAAAACGGTGACGCGGTGGCATCCGGCGCTGTTCTGGTTTCCCTGGAAAGCCAGGAATACATCAACGCGGTTACCATTAGCCGCGCCCTCCTGCAAAAGGCTGAAGTCAACCTGTCCACTGTGGAGGTTAATTATCAACGGAACAAGACCTTATATGAAAGCGGAGCGATATCTAAAAAAGATTTCGAAGACATTGAAATCTCCTTAAAACTAGCCGAAGCTGAAGTCAGTTCCGCCGCCGCTTCCCTGGCCAACGCCGAGGAATCCCTGCGGAACTGCACGGTAAACTCGCCGATTGGCGGCGTTGTGTCCGACCGTAACGTATCGAACGGCCAGGTATTGTCACCCGGCGCACAAATTATGTTGATAAAGAACATATCTGACGTGCACATGATTATCAGTGTGGAACAAAAGGACTTGGCCAGCATAACACGAGGCATGGAAGCGGTCGTTACCCTGGACTCATATCCCGACCGCAAGTTTACCGGAACAGTGGAAATTATCAACCCGTCCGCCAATAAATCAGCACGGGTATTTGAGACCAAGATAAGGATTAACAACAAGGATAACCTGTTAAAGCCCGGCATGTTCGCCAAAGCCGAATTAAAGACCGGCAAGACAGGGGAAATATTGGCGGTCCCCCAAAATGCCCTGACCGGAAAGGAAGGCATGTTTTTTGTATTCACCGCTGAAGGGGACAAGGCCAATCGCCGGCAAGTGGAAATAGGCCAGGTGGTTGAGCAACTGGTTGAAATCAAATCCGGCCTTACTGAAGGTCAAAAAGTGATTATTACCAACGTAAATAAGTTGAAAGACCAGGATAGCATTAAAATCTCCGACTAATGGAGGAGACGGACCGATGTACATTACCAACCTCAGCCTGAAAAGACCGGTATTCGCCACAGTAACTATCCTGGCGCTGGTCACCCTCGGCATAATCAGCTATCTTGGACTGAACATCAACGATTACCCGGAAGTGGAATTCCCTTATGTGGGCGTGACCATCGTCCAAAACGGCGCCTCCCCCGAACAGGTGGAAACCAAAATCGGCCTGAAGCTGGAAGAAGCGCTGGGACAGATAGCCGGAGTCAAGCACATCTATACCATGGCCCAAGAAGGCGTCTGCATCACCTACGCGGAGTTCACTCTGGATACTGCGCCGGATGTGGCAGCCCAGGATGTGCGGGACAAAATAGGCAGCATCCGGGGGGATCTGCCGGCGGATATTGAGGAACCGGTCATTAGCAAGTTCGATCCGACAGCTTACCCCATCTTTTCCCTGGCTGTCTACGGGGACGCGTCCTTGCGGGAACTGACAACCATCGTCGACGATTTGATCAAAAAGCGGATTGAGACTATAAATGGTGTGGGTTCGCTTAAAATATACGGCAAACAAGAAAGGGAAATTCAGATCCAACTGGATAAAAACAAGCTGGCCGCTTATAGCCTGACCACTCCTGAAGTTTTGGAGAGCCTGAGCGCGGAAAACCTGAACGTGCCGGGCGGCAAGGTGAAAAAGGACGACCTGCAGTTGACAATTCGCACCACGGGACAAATCAGCAAGGTGGACGATTTCACCAACCTGCCGGTGGCGCGCCGTGACGGGGTGCAGCTTTTTGTGAAAGACATCGGCACGGTGGTGGACGGAACCAAGGAAAGCGAAAACATATCCCGTTACCAGGGGAACTCCGCAATCGGCCTTGATATTATAAAACAGTCCGGCAGCAACACCGTGGAGGTGGCCCAAAAAGTCACAACAGCCATAGAAGATCTAAAAAAAGAGCTTCCGCCTGGTGTTCATTTAGATGTGGTCAGAGATAACTCGGGATATATTAAAGACGGGGTTCGTGACGTGGAAAAAACCCTGTTTGAAGGCAGCCTGCTGGCAGCGCTGATGGTATTTTTATTCTTACGGGACTGGCGCAGCACCCTGATCACCGCCCTGGTAATCCCCTCCTCGATTATTACAACCTTTTTCGCCATGCGGATATTGGGTTTTTCTCTAAACTTCATGTCGCTAATGGCCCTGTCCCTGTCGGTCGGCTTGCTGATTGACGACGCAATCGTGGTTATAGAAAACATCGTGCGTCATATGAAGTCCGGGAAAACACCTCTCGAAGCAGCCGAAGATGCTACATCCGAGATCGGTCTGGCGGTAACGTCAACTACCTTAACCGTGGTGGCGGTCTTCACGCCGGTCGGCTTTATGAGCGGTATCGTGGGACAATATTTTAAACAGTTCGGCATTACGGTAGTTTGCGCCGTATTAGTGTCGCTGCTGCTTTCTTTCACTCTGGTGCCCCTGCTTTCCTCCCGCAATCTTAAACCGGAAGAACAAACACCCAAAGGCCCTGTGCAAAAATTCCTGCACTGGTTTAACAGGGGATTCGACCGCCTGACCGGGATATACGCCAGCTTTCTGATGACCGTCTTAAGAAACCGGTTGATAACCATGATGGTAGCTATTCTATTGTTCGTGGGCAGCCTGTCTCTAACCCAAATGCTCGGCTCAACATTCATGCCCGAATCAGACGTAGGCGAGCTTTCGGTCAGCGCCGACCTGGACGCCGGCTTGAATCTGGAGGCAGCTTCAAAAATTGCCGAAAGGATGGAGGGCATAGTCAAAGGATACCCCGAGACGCTAAACATATATACCACTGTGACTTCCAGCCAGGTGAACGTATTCGTCAAGCTCACCGGCAAAGAACTTCGTGACAAGACGATTAACCAAATTGCGTCTGATATGCGGCAGGACTTCAATGTCCTGCCGGGCGTCAGGACGTCCATCGTCCTCCAGGGAGGCATCAGTTCTGAAAAAACAGTCCAATTCCGCCTGCTTGGAGATAATCTGGACGAACTATATGTGTATGCCGAGAAGGCTCAGAGGATTATGGAAGGGATACCCGGGGCGGTAGACGTCGGCATGAGCTACAAACCCGGCACACCTGAGGGCAAACTGCTGATCAAGCGCGACCAGGCCACCGACCTGGGCGTGAGCACGGCACAGGTGGCCGACACCCTGCGCACCCTGTTCAACGGGGTGGTGGTCGGCCAGTACGAGGAAGGTGAGGACCGCTTCGACGTGCGTGTCCTTTTAGGCGAAAAGCAACGCGGCAGCCTGAATGACCTGAATAACATTTATCTTGCCAGCCGTAATGCGGCCGGCAGTTCCGGGCAGACCCAGATGATCGCGCTGAACCAGGTAACCGATACTGTCTTTTCCACGGCTTCCAGTGAGATCAACCGCTTCGACCGTAAAAAAGAGATAGTATTGTCAGCCAACCTGGAAGGCACATCCCTCGGTAGTTTTAACAGCGCCTTTACGGCCAGGGCCGAGCAGGAGTTGCAGATGCCGCAAGGTTACAGCATTTTCGCCGGCGGTCAGTCGGAAATGATGGGCGATACATTTACCAATATATTTCTGGCCTTAATCACAGCCGTGTTATTCATATTTTTCATCCTGGCGGCACAGTTCGAAAGCTACATTGATCCTTTTTCGATCATGCTTTCCATACCGCTGGCGATCATCGGCGCCATTTTCGGCCTCCTGGTGGCCGGCAGCGAACTCAGCATCATGTCTATGATCGGGATTATCATGTTGATGGGACTGGTGACCAAAAACGCGATTCTGCTCATCGACTTTACGAAACAACAGCGGAAAAAGGGCGTGGAAAGAAACGAAGCCCTGCGCAGGGCCGCCCTAATTAGGCTAAGACCGATTATGATGACGTCCATGGCCATGATCGTCAGCATGATCCCGCTGGCTCTTGGTTTAGGTTCAGGCGCGGAAGGACGTGCGCCGATGGCCCACGCCATCATTGGCGGCTTGATTACGTCCACCCTGTTGACCCTGGTGGTTGTACCAGTCATCTATACCTTATTGGACGATATGAAGAAAAAAATAAGCACTCTCCATAGCAGGCGCGGCACCCCGGCGCCTGCTATGGAGAGTGCGTCAAAAGATATCATTTGACCCGACAATGGGCTTCGACGCGTTGCTCGACGACCAATTTATTACATCTTTACCCTTGGGAAATGTGAGTTATAGTGTTTTTTTGCCTGCAGCCCGCCGCGGGGACCAAGTATCTGAGACCAAACAAATCCTTTCACAAATTCGCCGGGGCGGATTATCCCGTCAAATGGTTCAGACTGATCAGGCCGCCCTTGATGTTCCCGGCAAGCAGCAATATCAGTGTTTTCCGTAGTTGGTTCACTGCTCTCTCCGGTCAGATATTCCGGCGTGTCCAACATTAACTCATTATTGCCTGGCTCATCAACAGGAGAACTGTCAAAAAGAATTTCCTCGCGTTCGCAGGCGGTTTCCTCAAAGGGTCCATCAGGTTTGTCCCAGGAAACGGAACGTTTCCTCAGTTGTCTGATACTCCTTATGACAATAAACAATATCAATAAAAACCATATATATTTCATGTCAACACGCCTTTTAAGCAAATTTACTTGGCAGGCAATATCGGTCCGTTGGCTTCACTGCCCTTGCCCATCTTCGACAGAGCGTCACGCATCTGGGTGTCTGCCAGGATGTTTTGCAGGTTGTAATAATCCATCACTCCGATTTTACCTTCCCGCAGGGCGTCGGACATCGCCAGGGGCACCTGGGCCTCTGCTTCAACCACCTTGGCGTGCATTTCCTGAACGGAAGCCTTCATCTCTTGTTCCCTGGCCACCGCCATGGCCCTGCGCTCCTCCGCCTTGGCCTGGGCAATCCGCTTGTCCGCCTCAGCCTGGTCGGTCTGAAGCTGCGCCCCGATATTGCGCCCGACATCAACGTCCGCGATATCAATCGACAATATTTCAAAAGCCGTACCGGCGTCGAGCCCCTTGCTCAAAACAGTCTGGGAAATCATATCGGGGTTTTCCAGGACGTGCTTGTGACTGTCCGCGCTGCCGACGGTTGTGACTACTCCCTCGCCAACCCTGGCGAGAATGGTTTCCTCACCGGCGCCGCCAACCAGGCGGTCAATGTTGGCCCGTACAGTTACCCTGGCGATAACCTTGACCTCGATGCCGTCTTTAGCCACCGCCGACACCAGGGGTGTCTCCAACACCTTGGGATTTACGCTCATCTGCACGGCTTGAAATACTTCCCGGCCGGCCAGATCGATAGCCGCGGCCCGCTCGAAAGGCAGCGGTATGGCCGCCCGCTCCGCGGCGATTAAAGCGTTCACCACCCTGTCCACATTACCTCCGGCCAGGTAATGCGCTTCAAGCTGGTTCACGGTAATGTTCAGACCGGCTTTGTCGGCCTTAATCAGCGGGTTGACAATCCTGGCCGGGGGCACCCTGCGCAAGCGCATGCCAATCAAGGTAACTATACCGACTCTAACCCCGGCTGCCAGGGCTGAAATCCACAGTCCCACGGGAATAAAGCTAAAAATTACAACCACACCGATCAAGATCAAAAAAAACAACAATAACGACGCAATAGCTCCAGAACCCATTTTCACCGCTCCTTCTATTAATTTGCCCTGCTCAGATATTCAAATCTCCTTCACCACAACACGCGTGCCTTCAACTTTGATTACTTTAACGGGCCTGCCTTTGGGGATAAATTCCCCCTCAGTCACCACATCCAAACGGCGGCCGTCAAGCTCCGCCGAACCTGCCGGTCTAAGAGGAGTCAGCGCGACACCTTCCTTCCCGGCATAGAGGCTCAACTCCGGCGCGGGGGCGACATAGCCTTCATCATTTTGCTGTTTGTTCTGTAAAGTCAGCCTGTACCACATGTTATAGCGGGACATCAGCCGCAAGCCCACGATTAAAATCACTATAGTGGCGACAACGGCCAGAACAAGCGCCGCCGTTGCCTGGGTGACATCCACCGCGATCAGAAATATCCCCCACCCCACCAGGATAACACCTGCAATGCCGGCCACGCCGAAACCGGGAAAAACGAATATTTCCAGCAAAAATGCGATCAACCCCAGCAAAAATGCAAGAAAGGCAAGCCAGTTGACTAAAGCAGGGGACATAATACTTCCGTCGCCTCCATACTGAAAAACTTATCCTGTCGATATTATTCCTTACTTACGGTATAAACTTTCCTACAACAAGCCTATCATAAATATACTTCTTGTCAAGCCGGGCCGTCCCACCTAATCAAAGATTCCCAGTATAACCTTTTACTGTACAATAAAATCAAAAAGGCTGTATTCAAAAAATACAGACCCCGCTCTCAATGTTTGTTCTCTTTACTCTCTTAAGCGAACCGGGGTTTCACCAGAAGCGTTCCCAGGTAAAACAGCGCCGCGAACAAAACTATGGTCGCCCCGGTGGCTGTTGACCAATAATACGACATGAGCAGTCCCGCTATCCCGGAGGTAAAGGTTATCAGCAAGGAAGCCACGTGGTACTGCCGCATGCTGCGCGATATGTTGCGCGCGGCCGCGGCCGGTAAAATCAAGAGTGAATTGATGATCAGGATACCCACCCACTGAATGGAAATTGTTACAATGACCGCTGTTGTTATACAAAACAAGGTGTCAATGAGGCGAACCGGGATACCTCTGCTATGTGCCAAGGACGGATTTACGCTCACCAGCAAAAACTTGTTGAACATCACTCCCCACAGGATGACAACGCCTGCAAGGGTAAAAGCCAGCAATAGCACTTCGTCAGGATTAATACTCAATAAATCGCCGACCAGAAACCGGGAAAACTTGTTAAAACCGCCGCCCCGTGAGAGAATGACAATGCCAAGCGCCACCATGGTAGCGGAAACGGCTCCGATAGTCGTATCGGTGGAGGCGTTTGTCAAAGTCTTTAAGACAGAGATTGCCAAAGCCAGGAGGACAGAGAATATCACCATAATCCACAGCGGGTCCTGGAAGCCCAGAAGCACTCCGATAGCAATGCCGGTAAGGGCAGAGTGCCCAATTGTATCGGAAAAGAAGGCCATTTTATTATTAACAACCATCGTACCCATGATGGCGAATAACGGACTGACCAGAAGCACTGCCAGAAGCGCGTTCTTCATAAAGGTGTGCTGGGTCCAGGCAAACGGCAGTAAATGATTGACTAAAGCGTACCATGTTTCCATCATGCACGCACACCTCCGTTATGAATAAGTCGTGGCTTTAAAAAGGTCTGTTCAGTATCTTTACTAATGGCCGGTCCATAAGTCCTCAGTATTCTTTCATCGGAGAAAACTTCTTGCGGCGTACCGCAGCGCTGCACCGTCCGGTCCAATAGGACGATGCGGTCCGCGTGATTGGACACCAAAGACCAATCGTGAGAAACCAGTATGATGGAAAGGTCATATTGTTTACGCAGGTTTGAAACCAAATCATAAAATATTTCTTTGCCCTGCACGTCGATGCCTGACACCGGTTCATCCAGCAGGAGCAGGTCGGGATTGGGCTCGAGAGCCATGGCCAGGAGCACTCTTTGCAGTTCCCCTCCTGACAAATCACCCAGTCGCCGGTCCAGCAGGTGCTCTGCCTGAACGCTGGCCAAGCCGGCGGAGACACGTTCCCGACGACGGCGGGAATGGACCAGGCAAACCGGCCAGGATGACAAGCAGGCTGAGAACAAATCCAACACGCTGACCGGTGAACCGGGATCGAAGTCAAGCCGCTGGGGAACGTAACCCACAACAGGATTCCTCCGGCAATCCCCGGCATCAAGGAAAGACAATTCTCCGGTATGGCGAATTTCCCCCAGAATCGCTTTTAACAACGTCGTCTTGCCTGCTCCGTTCGGACCGACCAGGGCTGTCAGTTCGCCGCATTGAATATGAAGATCAATATCACGCAATATTTCAGTTCTACCGATAGTGACCCCAAAGTTTTTCAACTTTGTATGGCACAACCCGCAAGATTCTCTGTGTGTTTTTTGAATAATACTAACCTTAGACATCTTAGTTTAACGCCTCTTCCAAGGTTTTCATATTTGTCTCCATTATTTTCAGATACGCATCCGGCTCCATGTCGCCTGTCACAGCCGGATCCAGGATATATATCTGCGCACCCGTTTCGCGGGCGATGGTCTCCGCGGCCGTCGCCGAATACTGAGGTTCGGCGAAGAGCGCCTTGATTTGCGATTTTTCAATGATCTCAATGGTGTCGGCCAACTCGGCGGCACTCGGTTCAGAACCGGGTTCTCTTTCGATCACAGCGGCGATGTTGAGGTTAAACTCCCGGGCAAAGTAGGGAAAAGCTTCGTGAAACGTGATAATGTCCCGCTTCTGGGCACCGTCAAGTGTCTGATGCATCTTGACGCGGAGCGCCTCAAGCTGATCCGCGTAAGCAGTGGTGTTGGCGCTGTATTGCGCGGCATGTTCCGGGTCAAGCGCGGCCAGTTGCAATCCTATATTGTTAACCTGCTGTATGGCATTCGAAATACTCACCCATAAATGAGGGTTGTCGCCCTCCTCTCCATCACCTTTAATGAGCGGTATGCCTTTGCTCGCATCGACAATTTTCAAATCAGGCAGTTGACTAACCACCTTGTCCATAAACGACTCCATTCCCGCGCCGTTTACAACAAATATCTGAGCTTCACTCAGAGTTTTCAAGTCGTCAGGTTTGAGCTGATAATCATGCAGGCAGCCCGTCACAGGCGGGGTCATATTGACCACCTTTACGCCGGGTACGTCTTTGGCGACATTAATAGCCGCGATATACATGGGGTAAAACGAGGTAACAATGGTCAACGTTTTGTCCGTTGCTGATTTATCCGGTGCCGTTTGAGTTTGTCCCTGGCATGCGGACAAAAAGACAGATCCAGTGACCAATAAAACAGCGGTTATTAACAGGATTGCAGGCTTACGCATTTTTTGGAACCTTCCTTTTCTTTTTTTTCTCTGCACAATTCACAGTAGCCGAACAGCTCAAAACTGTGCTTCTTAATTTCAAACTTTTTCTCTTCTTCAATCTTCTCCCGGTCCAGTGTCTTAAACGGGCAATAGTCAATCACTTCCGTCATGCCGCAGTTTAAACAAACAAGATGATGGTGATGTTTTCCCGAATTTAATTCGTACCTGCTTTTACCTTCGCGAAAGTTTAACTTGTTGATAATCCCCAAGTCCAAAAAAACAATTAGATTACGGTAGACTGTGTCAATGCCGACATTGGGATAGCTTTCCACCACCTTCCGGTGAATTTCTTCGGCGCTAAGCGGATGATTATCGTTATTCCCCATGAAAGCCTTCAAAATTTCCTGCCTCTGCGGTGTAATCTTATAGCCGTTTTTACGAAACTGCTCGATCACATAGTCTTCCTTCACCGGACTGCCTCCTAAATAATATATATTCTTATTTGCAACTCAATATTACTTATACCCTGACAAATAAAAATTGTCAAGATGCGACTTCATTTTAATTCCTAATTGACAAATAACAAAGCACAATATATAATGTGTATATACAATATATACATTATATATTTTAATAACATGGAGGTCAGAAATAATTGAACATAATTATTTCCAACTCTTCTCCGGAACCCATTTACGAGCAGATCTACAGGCAGATTAAAAACAGCGTTATAATTGGAGAATTACAGCCCGGCGAGCTGCTCCCGTCCATCAGAACGCTTGCCCGGGAACTGCAGATTAGTGTGATTACCAGCAAAAGAGCATATGAAGAGTTGGAGCGGGACGGCTTCATCGAAACTGTTCCCGGAAAAGGTTCCTATGTCTCTGAACAAAGCGCCGAACTGCTTAAGGAGAAAAGAATGAGGATAATAGAGGAAAAATTGGCTGAAGTTGTGGATGACTGCAAACTGCTGGGCATTAATCTGGCTGAATTGCATGAGATGCTGGATTTGCTCTTTATGGAAGCTTAACAGCAATGGAAAACATACTGAAAGTGAACAACCTGTCCAAAAAATTCAAAGGCTTTCTTTTGGATAATGTTTCCTTCTCCATCCCTTACGGATATATTATGGGCTTTATCGGAGCAAACGGAGCGGGAAAGACAACCACCATCAAGCTAATCATGGATCTTGTCAAAAAGGACGGGGGTGAAATCAGGATATTCGGGCGGGACCATCAACACTATGACAGGGAAATAAAACAAAAAATCGGCTTTGTTTAAGAAGAGTGTTATTATTACGAGGAACTCAGCGTAACGGGGATGAAGCGGATCATCGCTCCTTTCTACCAGGACTGGGATGAGCGGATTTTTCAGCAATACATGGAAAGGTTCAACCTGCCTGCCAAGAAAAAAATAAAAGAGTTGTCCAGGGGAATGAAAATGAAATTTTCCCTGGCCGTCGCCCTGTCCCACCACGCCGGCCTGATCATTCTGGATGAGCCAACATCCGGCCTCGATCCTGTTTTCAGAGATGAGTTTTTGGAAATATTGCGGGATTTGCTCCAGGACGAAAGCAAGGGAGTGCTCTTTTCCACGCATATAACCACGGACCTGGATAAAATCGCCGACTATGTTTGCTTTATTGACAAGGGCAAAATCGTTTTCAGCGGTGTAAAGGATGAGATACTGGGCAAATACGTTATTGTTAAAGGCAGCAAGGACCTTCTGACAGAAGAGAGCCGCAAGCTTCTCATCGGCTTAAGGGAAAACGAGTTCGGCTTTCAGGCTCTCAGCAACGATGCCGCCAGGCTTAAATCACAATTAGGTGACAGGATTTTGCTTGAAAAAGCGGATCTTGATGACATCATGCTTTACACGACAAGGAGGAACCGGGAGGATGCTTAATTTAATACTGAAAGATATTCTGATACAAAAAAGGACTATAATATTTGCCTTGTTATATGGCGTTTTTATCTTTTTTGCTTTTTCAAAACCTCCTTTTTCGCAATGTATCTACAGCATGGGGGCAATGGGAATATCGTATATACTCATCCTGACCGCCCTGCAGGCTGATTTTAAAAACAATACCATGGTCATATTGAACAGCCTGCCCGTTAGGCGCAGCGAAATAGTAGCTTCCAAATACCTGTCTATGTTTTATTCCAAGTACGGTTTTAGATTATTTTAAGGAGAACCGGGAACAGCCGGTGGTAATAAACTTGATCCAATATTTCAGCGAAAACGTATCGCAGGTATACTTGGCGGCAGTCATTCTCACTTTTATTGTTCTGGCTGTTTCCTTTACATGCACCCTGAAAATCTATGCGAAGAAAGATTTATAGACGGCAAATGGGGACAAACGGCATCGGAGTCTGTTCGATAATAAGGTTGGATTTAAGGCCCAGGAAGTATTTCACAACTTCTTGGGCCTTTTATTAATAAGACTCTTATCTTAATTAAATATAATTCCATTTAAGGGCAATAATAATATGCAATCTTCAACATCAGGGTAAATTTTATAATTTTGAAGGGGTTTTTTCCTTTGATGAGATTCATCAAATTCATCAGGCGCGGTATGTCCGGGCGCAGAAAATCAGATTCCGGGCAGCAAGATAATGGCTCCAAAAATCAAAAAAAAGAAAACCTGACCGCAAACCAGGAGCCGCGAAATCAAGATTTGAGTTCTGATCTGCAAACCAACCTGCGGCAGATAAGAGCAATATTGAGTGAATGCAGCGATGTGATCTACCGCGAGTTTGACTTTGCCCAGGACGAGCGGATCAAGCTGGCCCTTGTTTATTTAGACGGCATGGTCGATAAAACCCGGGTCAGCGATCAGATTATGCATAGTCTAATGCTTGATGCCCCGTTGGTGGAACAGGGTGAGGAATTCACCAGGACCCGGGTGTTTGCAATAATCAAAAAGAGGCTTCTCCCCATACAACAGATTGAGGAAACAAACAATCTAGATCAGGTCATTGACGCTGTGCTGGCAGGGGATGCCGTTTTACTGGTAGACGGGTGCGCGTGCGCCGTCATCAACGACGCTAAAGGTTGGGAAAGCAGGAGTATAGAAGAATCCCAGACGGAATTGGTAGTAAGGGGTCCCCGTGAGGCCTTTGTCGAAACCTTGCGGGTGAACACATCCTTGATACGCCGCAAGATTAAGAACCCCAACCTGAAAATCGAAGCCATGAAGCTGGGGCAGATCACTAAAACCGACATAGCGATAGTTTATATCAAAGGCATTGTAAATGAGCAAGTGGTTACCGAGGTCAAGGAGCGGTTAAACAGGATCAATATTGATTCCATATTGGAAACCGGGTACATTGAAGAGCTGGTCGAGGACAACCCCCTGAGCCCTTTTTGCACCGTCCTCCACACCGAACGGCCGGACAAAGTGGCGGCACAGCTGCTGGAAGGGCGGGTGGCCATCCTGGTGGACGGCACTCCCTATGTGCTGACTGTACCGCTTTTGTTTGTGGAAGCTATCCAATCTCCCGAGGACTACTACGAGCGGCCGATGTTCAGCTCGGTGATGAGGCTGCTCCGTTGGTTTTCTATGATCATTTCCCTTTTGGCCCCTTCACTATATATTGCCATTATCACCTTCCACCACGAGATGCTGCCCACGGCATTGCTGTTAAGTCTGGCGGCTCAGCGGGAAACAGTGCCTTTCCCGGCCTTTGTCGAGACATTTATGATGGAGTTTGTTTTTGAAATCCTGAGGGAAGCCGGTATCCGCCTGCCGCGGCAAGTTGGCCAGGCGGTCAGTATCGTGGGAGCGCTGGTCATTGGGCAGGCCGCAGTGCAAGCGGGGCTTGTCGCCGCGGGAACGGTAATACTGGTAGCCCTGACAGGTATTGCCTCCTTTACTTTCTGTTATTACGCCAGTACTTCCATACGCCTTTTAAGATTTCCCATCATGGTGCTGGCAGGCACCCTGGGGCTGTACGGAGTGATCTGCGGGGTGCTGGCCATTCTGGTGCACCTGGCCACCCTGCGTTCTTTTGGTGTTCCCTACCTGTCTCCGTTGGCGCCGCTAAATACAGACGGCCTGAAAGATGTGGCCGTACGAATGCCCTGGTGGACCATGCTGCGCCGCCCCAGGCTGGTCGGCATGGCGAATCCGCAGCGGGTGGCAAGGGGGCTTAAACCTGCTCCTCCTCCAACTCGGGGAAAAAGGTAACCTTAACCCTCCTTTTATCGGCCGTCGCTATGCTCAGGGAACAGGAGGAGTGAGACAATGAAGAAACCGCTAAGCTGTTTACTGTTGCTCATTTTTATGGCCGGTATTTTAAGCGGCTGTTGGAGCCGCAGAGAACTCAGCGAACTGGCCATTGTTTTGGGAGCGGGCATTGACCGCACTCCCGATGGTCAAGTCATGTTGACTCTGCAGCTGGCCAAACCCAGCACTATTACCGGCGGATGGGGAGGCGGGGCCAGGGGGATAGAACCGTCTGCCTGGGTGGTTTCCGGGACGGGCAAAACCGTCCTTGATGCCCAAAAAAGATTAGCCACCCGGATCTCCCGCAGTATTTACTGGGCACATAGCGCTATTCTGGTTTTCGGGGAAGAAGCGGCCCGCCACGGAATACGCCGGTATATAGACTTCTTCCTCCGCTCGCCGTATTCCCGTGAAACTATGTGGATCATGGTGGCTAACGGGGAAGCTAAAGATATCCTGGAAACCTGTTCAGAAATGGAAAACACTTCAGCGCAGGACATCGCTAACTTGGCCAGGTCCCGAACGGGCTATTCCGTAAATTTGAAGGATTTTACCATTATGCTGGCCAACCAGGGAACCAACCCCATTGCCTCCCGGATTGACCTTATTGACTATAGCATTAACTCTGGGGGACTGGCCCGGGCCAAAAGTGTAATGCAGAAGGGAGCCGCCCTTACCGGTACAGCTGTGTTTCATGACGAAACGCTGGCAGGTTTTCTGGACGAATCGGAAACCCGGGGTCTGCTCTGGCTCAGGGGTGAGACCTTGAAAGGAGTTATCAGTGTCTCATCCCTGACCGAACCGGGTAAAGAAATGTCTATAAATATAATCCGCGGCGCTACGGAAGTACAACCGCAATATGAAGGGGAGTCGGTATGGTTTGATGTGAAAATAGTTATTGAAGGTGATTTATAGGAGCAGCAGTCCGGCGAGGAGATAACGGAACGGCAGGTCCGTAAGGCCATAGAGGAAGAAATGGCCGGGGAAGTGGAAGATAAGGTCAGGCTTGCTCTGGAGAAGGCACAGGGGGAATACAGGGTAGACATCTTAAATTTCGGGGAAAGTTTCCACCGGAAGTACCCCAAAGTGTGGCCTAAGCTGAAAGACAGTTGGGATGAGGTATTCGCCGGCTCCGGGGTTAACATCACGGTGGAGGCGCATTTGAGACGCAGCGGCTTAGAGACTAAAAGAACAAGCGAGAAAGAATAGCTTAAACAAAACTCCGGCGCGTCCGGGAATAGTAATGAAGGTGTGGAGGTGCGAGCGGCCATGCTTGAAGGAGGCAAAATCAGCAGCAGACAGGCCATTTTCTTAATGGTGAGCATGGTCCTGCCCACGGCCTTTCTTTTCATGGCCGCAGCAATTGCCCATCTAGCCAAACAGGACGGCTGGATCTCACTTCTGCTGGCCGTTTTTGCCGCGCTGCTGATCGCCTGGCTGGTGGTTAATCTAAGCCTGCGTTTTCCGGGCCAGACCATCTTTCAGTTTGCAGAGGTAATCCTGGGCAGGTGGCCGGGCAAGGTTGTCGCCTTTTTGTATATCTGGTGGTTAATCCATATGAATGCCGAAATTCTCCGGCAGTTTGGTTCTTTTATGGTTTCCGCCTTTATGCCGGAAACACCGATTATTGTTTTTGAAATACTTGTTACGGTGATAGCTGCCTATGCCGTGCGCAACGGCCTGGAGGTTTTTACCCGGGTAAATGAGATTCTCTTACCGATCATCTTGGCGATGGTTTTTATTGTAAATATTCTTCTTGTACCCGAATTGAACTTAAAAAGATTACTGCCGGTTTATATCGACAATGGAGCTGTGCCCATTATAAAGGGCGCAATTATGCCTTCTGTCTGGTTTGGTGAGATCGTCGTCATGGCCGTGCTGATCCCCTATCTGAACAAAGCAAAAGAAGCTTACCGGGTGGCTGCGTCAGCCACTTTAATTACCGGAAGCATTTTAATCTTTTCATATGTCAACAGCATGGCATTGTATGGTCCCGAAGCCGCGGACGGGTGGATTTTTCCAAGCTTGAACAAAGTCAGGATAGTCAATATAGCCAATTTCCTCGAACGGCTGGAAGCCCTTATTATGTTCGTATGGGTGGCCGGGGGCATGGTAAAAATCAGCATTTTTTACTGGGCAGCGGTGCTGGGCAGCGCCCAGTGGCTGGAACTGAAGGATTACAAACCTCTGGTTTTGCCGGTAGGGGTAATCATTTTGGCTCTGTCCATCATGGCCCATGAAAGTATTCTTGGTTTATATACTTTCTTGGCTACGTCCGCGCTCCCTTTTTGGATAGTATTTCAGGCGTGCATCCCCCTCCTGCTTCTGATTGCTGCCATGCTCAGAGGACCAAGAAAAACCCGACATTGAAGGCGGCAGGCTGCGCTGCTTGAAGGAGGCAGAATTAATTGAGCAAGCTGCCGATCTGGTTGAAAGACATGCTCGCACTTACTCTAAAAAGGGAGTTGGCAAGTTTTATGATAGCATTGGTACTGCTGGCTTTTGCGTTTATTATTTGGCTTGAGGCACCTGGCCTGGTAAAGAAAAAGATGTGGCGTGAATTGGCGGCTTTTTCGGTCTTCCTGATTATCGGCATGGCTCTTACTATCCCGCAAGTATACGGAATACGGCCATTTGAGCCCAACGCGCCGATCGAGACGCTGTTTAAACCCCTGGCCGAATTGCTGAAAAAACCATAAAGTGTGCCTATACTGTTATCTGTCTGCCACATACGTGCAATTATATCAGGCCGGCTTTCTTCCGAACATAACTGCGAAATGATAATACTTATAAACACAGTCAACATCCGAAAAACCGGCCTCTGCCAGCCAGCTTAGCTGTCGGGGAAGAGTTGCTTCCTTATCCAGCTTGATTCTCTCGTAGCCGGATGCTATCTCTTCTTTTGAGAGCCCGCTGCTTTCAACACTTGATTTCCAATGTTTCTTGAAGACGGAATCAGTATATGGCGTATTTCCCAGCACTTGATCGGCGTTTATGAATATCCCGTTTGGCTTGAGCATCAGGTAACACTGCTTGTATAGCTTGAGTTTTTGCTCGTCGCTAAGATGATGGATGGATAAAGCCGAAATGATAATGTCATATTCCCGGAATGGAACGCAATTAGTATAATCGCCCACTATATACTCTACGTCACTAACATCTTTAAATCTTTCCTTAGCAGCCTGAAGCATCTTTTCTGAAATATCGACTAAGGTTAACCTTGCCTCAGGGATTTTGCCCAAGAGGAATGAAGAGAAAAGTCCGGTTCCGGCACCGATGTCTAAAACAATCGGCTTCTCGCACACCGGTTCGAGCAATGATACGGCAACACCGTAAAAATCATTGAAACAAGGAATCAACTGTTTCCTTTGACGGTCATAGTCCATAGAAATATGGTCGAACTTTTTTTGAATTTCACTACTCATGCAAAATCCCCTCCCCGTTTCACCGTTCATCTTGCTTTTTGACTAATTTCATGTTAAAAAGTGTTTAGCGTTCGTTCACAATTATGTTTGTCGATAGTTTAAATTCCCGGAGGGCTTTTATGAAACATACTTATTTATTTTCAGAAGGCATATGGATCGCAAAAGGGATCTATTATGATGAAAACGGTAATCCGTTAAATGTTGAAGGGCAGTCCCAAATAACCCACCTTAAGGATTTATGGTTAAATATTAGCTGTCTGACTCTTTCAGGAGAAAACCCGGTAGAATTGAGAAACGACTATGAAATCGTCCCCTTCGTCAAAGACTTTACTGCATGGAAAGCCTTAAACCCGGAGTTGGGAACATTGTTAGGAAGATTCGTGGTCATTGACGATTCAATTATTTCCTTGTTCAGCACTGAAAAGGGAGATCTATTCGGCTCCGAATTTTTGACCCAAATATGTGCATCTGAGTATATCGGCAAAGGCGTATTATACAATGCAGCCGGCAAAATATCTTCCTGGTCCATTCACCTGGCAAGAGAAGAAGAATAATGGACCGGTTTCTTCGTCAAATTTGGCATAAGCATAATCTCCAGATAAATCGATAATCCGTAAACCGACTGAATACGGACAAGAGTGCCCGGCATTTACTTGGTTTTTTTAAACCATTGTAATGGGTTCAAGTATTTTCTATATTTCATGACTATTTCTCTGCCAAGTATAAAACCACCAATCCAAAATGACGCTTCACCTAAAAAAACAAGCACTGAAGATATTATTACTTTTACGCCGATTGTATAAGGAGTAAAGGGTACGAGCAATAAAGCACCGTAGAAAGCACAAGAAAGAATAACCAGGGCAATGCCGGCTTTCTTTAACCATGGCTTTTTCTCTGTCATCAGCGGCTACCTCCGGATTAAAGGAAATCACATTTTCCACTCTGGCTGAGTGTATGTTAAAAAGTTTGTGAGGCAAAGCGTTGCGGATATTATTCTATGATTGCGGCATCGATATTAGTTTCATCGACTGTAACTATATTGGGCAACGACATGGCACTTACCCTTTAATGATAAGGGATGACTGGCTTGCTTACTTCTACCTTTCACACCAAATTTCCTTCCGCAAGCATTGTTATTTAAGGACGATAAAAAAAGCCACAACTTATGAGGTTTTCATGTGGCTTTCATTTTTTAAGTTCATTTTAGCAGTTCTCTTTCTTTTGGATAGAGCCACAATGTTCTGGCTGATGGTTGTCATTTGCTTTAATTATTCTTCCTGGGAAACAGCAGGCGGGCGCTCCAAAATAATAACAAGGCGCCGGCAGCCAGGTATAAAACGGTGTATACGCCCCAGTAAGGCAGGCCGAAGTTAAAGTCATTTAATATACTATTTGTCCCCAGTATCTCCATCAACACAAAAATAGGGTTGGTTTCTTGCAAAAACTGCGCCACCCCGGTAATGAAGTCCGGGGGCAGGGGAAGGCTGGATGCCGCCGATGCCCCCGCCCGGTAGGAGCGGTCCAGTTCAATCAGGAATACCGAGAGCAGCGCAGTGCCTGCGGACAAGGCGAAGGTCAGCCCGTAGGCTGTGACGGTGCTGACTCCCGTTTTCCTGAAAAAGGCTGAGCAGGCCACGCCGATGCAGCCGAACAGAAACATGGTCACCAGGTAAAAACCAAACACTCCCGCCACCTGGCCCGGCGAGATGCCGCCGTACAGAAAAACAATGCTGTAAAGAGGCAGGGTGGCCGCCACCAGCAGCACCACGAAAGCGTTTGAGGAAACCAGCTTGCTCCAGATGATTTGCCAGGTGGTCAGCCGGGTGGTCAGCAGCACATTCAGCGTCTGCCGCTCCCGCTCCCCGCTGATCGCGCCGGCGGTCAGCCCCGGTGTGACGAAAGCAAGCAGGAACAGTTGGGCAACGCTCAGTAAAATAAAGATTTCCTGGCTGCGGGAAGGTTGATAAAACCCCGGCGCGTTACGCCAATTTAAATAAGTAAAGCCCAGGACAAAGGCGCCGATAACCACCAGGTAAAGCGCCAGCAGCCATGATGCTTTTTTATTGCGAAACCGCTGGCGCAGTTCTTTCAGCAAAACCGGATTAATTTCCGCCATCGTTTGCCGCCTCCTCCCCTGTTACGGCCATAAAGGCCTCTTCCAAGTTGCGCTTAACCTCGCCGAACTCAGCCACCGGCCAGCCGGCGGTGATTATTGCCTGCAGCAGCCCGGCCTGCTCCGCCTGCTCCCCGCTGAAAATGAACTGCACCGACGGCCCGTCCGCATGAGAATCGCTGATACCGGGGCGGGTAGCCAGGTAGGCGGCCAGTTCCTCCGCCCTGTCCAGGACCTCTATTCTCATCTGCCTGGCGCCGCGGGAGACGGCGGTTATTTCCGCCACTGTGCCGCAGGCAACCAGCTTTCCTTTGTCCATAATGGCCACCTCGTCACAGATCTCCGCCAGTTCCGGCAAAATGTGCGAACTGATCAACACCGTTTTATCCATCTGCTTTAAATGCCTGATAATTTCTTTCATTTCCGCCCGGGCCCTGGGATCAAGTCCGGAAGCCGGCTCATCCAAAATGAGCACCTTGGGGTCGTGCACCAGGCAGCGCGCCAGCGCCAGCCGCTGCTTCATCCCCCTGGACAGGGAATCCACGTATACGCCGGCCTTATCCGGCAGGTCGACCAGCTCCAGCAGCCCCGCCGCCAGGTGGGACCGCTGCCCGGCGGGGATGTGGTAGGCGGCGGCGAAGAACTCCAGGTATTCGGCGGCCCGCAGGTCGTCGTACACGCCGAAGAAGTCCGGCATATACCCGATCCTGCCCCGCACTTCCCCCGCTTCCCTGACCACATCCCGGCCGTCTACCGTGACAGTGCCCGCGCCGGGCAGCTGCAGGGTGGCCAGGATGCTCATGGCCGTGGTCTTGCCGGCGCCGTTGGGCCCGATCAGCCCGTAAACCAGGCCTTGGCGAACTGTTAAGCTGAATTGCTCCAGCGCCCTGGTGGCTCCGAAATTTTTGCTGACCCCGTTAAACTCGATCATCAGGACACACCCCTTCCACCGCCAGCCCCGGCCATGCCGGATAAGGCTCGTATATCTCGCCTACCCGTGTAAACTTTACCTTTACCTGATAGCCGTCCAGGTACCGCGATAATTCATCGGCAGCAATCCTTCTCCCCTCGCCGGGAAGCGGCTCCCACTTGTCCTGCTGCCGGTTGTATATTTCCACCGAGTAGGGCACCTGCCCCTGGACAGACTGAAAATCCAGGGCGTCAATCCGGCAGCCGAGCCCGATCGTCGCGTCCCTGAGATCATAAATCAGCTCGGCAGATTTGCCAATCATCGTCATTTTTCCTTCGGCGCCGTATTCTATCCTGCCGTTACTGCCCGCGGAGTAGGGTACTATGGAACCGGCGGGCAGGCGGAACTCGCCTTTTAGCTCCATGTTAATCACCTGTTTTACCAAGACCAGCCCGTGGTCCTCTTTCAGGCCCGGATTGCCGGCTACCTCAAAAACTCCGGGCGGCCCGTCATGCCACCCCAAGAATTGAATGCCGGCCGGTTTGCCGTATTCCCGGCTGTTATCTCCGGAGATCATCCGGCGCTCGCGGAAAAACGGGTCCGTCGCCCGGCCTTCGCCGCTCATGCCGAACAAAAGCGTTTGCGGGCTGCCGGATATGCCATTCCACCTCTCCAGCGTTTCTTCAATGTGCGCCGTCCCCCCGGCGGGGAACGCGCCGATTTTCACCACCCGTCCGCCTAAAAGCAACGCACTGTCCCGCAAGTCCAGGCCGGTTCCATTGACCAAATCACCTTTTACGGTACTCCCGCTGAGGTAAATGCTGCCTTCAATACTGCCCAACCCCCGTTGCAGCCCGTAAGCGGATACCCTTGTTAAAGTGCCATATTTGACTCCGTTAACGTCAATGCTGCTCTTCCGCTCACCTTGACGGATCAGGGCGGGCACGCCGGACGGGCTGCCGTAGTTGCCTGCCGGCAAGGCATACATATTGTCCGCGACGTTGAGCACAAAATCGCCGCCCCTGGAAGCCACCACAGAGGCTCCCGCCCGGACCTCGGCCAGCTCCGGCGTGAATATTTCCACTGTGGCAAGTGTCTGGGACAGGTAATTCTGCAGCCGGTTGCCCGGCGCCAGCAGGTAGACACCACCGGCGACAACCAGCGCCGCCGCGGGCACCAGCGCCCAGGCCCAATCCCTCCGGTCCGCGCGGCGCAGGAGGAAGTACAGCAGCGGTCCCACAGCCGCCGCGTAAACCAGCCACAGCAACGCCAGCGCCGGGAGCGGCGGGCCTGCCAGCCCGGGAATATACGCACTGGCCTCGGTCAGGTTGTCTTGACCGTTCAAGTACGGCATGGAAGACCGTTTGGTTTGACTGGCGGCATTTTCCTTGCTTGAAGCTGTGCCAAACAGGGCCGACCAGACCCCCCGGGCCTCGCCGCCGAGATCCCGCGAGGCGGCTCCGCAGTAAAACACCTGCCCCCGTCCCAGCTCGCGCCCGGCCAGCACCGGGACGCCGTCATCCATAGCCAGGGCGTTTCCGGCCACCAATTTGCCGGAAGCCACTTCCAACGGCCCGCCTGCACGCAGGCCGGCCATTTTGCCGCCGACCGTCTCCCGCCCGGTGACCAAAACCGGACTGATTTCCGCGAACCCCCCGCCCGCGCCGGCCCCGGCGCCGCCAAACAGCGCCAGCGTGCCGCCGGTGTATATCCAATCTTTCAGCGCCCGGATCTGGCCGTCGGTCAAAGCCGCCACGCTGGAAGCATCAACCATAACGATGTCCGCGGCGTTCAATAAAAGACTGTCCGCAGGCAACTCGCCGGGGGACAAATACTTCAAATTCACCTGAGCGCCCTGACTGTTGGACAACCATGCCTGCAGGCCGCTCCCCATGATCTCCTCACTCAAGGCCAGAGCGACACGGCCGCCGCTTACCGCCGCGCCTTCCACCCGCGACTTGGCCAGCACCAGATCGCCGGAGACAAGCTCAACAACCGGCATCGCCGCGGCCAGTTCGCCCGGTATCACCACACGGTATTGCGCTGAAGCATCCGCCGGGACGTTAACATCAACGATGAACCGGAACATGTCCGGCATACTTCTATCTGTTTGCTCATCGTAGTTTCTTACCCTGAGCAGGCCGGCAAACCCCGGCCCCGAGTTTTCCACAGTGACCGTCAACTCCAGGGGCTGCTCGGTTTTATACAAACCGCCCAGGCCGGGCCGCACCTTCATTCCCACCGCCGCCGCGGCGCAAGACGGCAAAGCCGCGCACACCAGTGCCATAGCCAGGACAGCGCAAATTAAAAAGCTACCGTACGGCAGAAAGTTCTTCTTCATAACCATTCACCCCCCCTGGTCAATCTTTCCTGTAAATCTACTTGCGCCAGCGCCACCGTCCCGCCTTCCCGGCGGGCCACCAGCAAGGTTTTGCCTGACTGGCTGAAACCAATTTTCTGGTAATTATTTACCTTATCCAGCAGCAGTGTCCGGGGCTCCCGCACACCCTCAGCCGCCAAATTGCGCAGCCAGTTCAACTCATCCGCTCCATTTCTGGAGTCCGTAGCCAATAGCAGCCGGTCGCCGGACCAGGCATGCCGGCCGGGCTGTTTAAAAGCGATATCGCCTTTGCGGCCCAGGTTGATTGTTCTGATTTCCCCTTGCTCCTGCCGTACTGTGAACAGGGGATCGCCGTCCGGGCTGTAGGTGAGCACCCGTTCGGTGGTTGTAGACCTGATGTAAGCAAGGTATCCCCGCGCTCCCCACGCCGGCCGTTCCCCTTCCGTAAGAAAGACCGTGCCACTGTCACCGGGACCAGTCAGCCAGAGCTCCGGCTGCCCGTTTTCTCCGGCCCGCTCCACTACCAGCCGGGAACCGTCCGGAGACCATGCGGGATGATTTCCCGGGCCCAAGGATACCGGTTCCTTGCCCTTTGTCAGCAAGTATACCTCATTCCGTCCTCCGGATTCGCCCTGGACATAGGCCAGGGTTTGCCCGTCAGGCGACCAGGCCAGTCCGGAAAATTCTTTCCCCTGCCCGGCCGCCAGCAATACCTCAGCTTTCGTCAAAGCTGCTTCCACCTGCTGCGCGGCGCCGGTGCCCAAAGGACCCGGGGGCATAAGCGCCATGATCATTTCCTCGCCGCCTGTATCGTAACGCCGTACCAGCGCCAGCTTGTCACCTGTCCGGGAGAAAGTGGGTGAATCATAGGACTGACCTGTGGGAGGCTCAACCGTGCCGGTTTGATTGCCGTATTGGTCCAGCAGCTGCAGAGTTCCACCCCTGACGGCGATAAAACCTTGCCCCAGCGTTCCGCAGGTAAAATCCAGCGGGCTTTCTTCCAGCCAAAAACGGCTTATTTCTTTAAACCGCCCGGCCTCCAAAGACTTCGGCGCTATCAGCGACCACCATATCCAGGACACTGCCGCAAGCAGCAGCACCGCCGGGATCAGCCAGAAGAAAACCGGCCGCCTGCTCCGGCCGCCCGCGGGGAATAACACCGTAACAGGCCGCTGCCGGTCCGTGCCGCCTTCCATCCGCATCCCGGCCAAACGCGCCCGCAGTTCTTCTCGCAGACGCTCGTTAACCGGAACAGCCTCCCGCACCCGCCGCATATGGCTCAAAAGTTCGTCCAGAGAGTTCCCGCCGGACGCAATGTCCGGCTGAACCCGGTTTTTATCTTTGTTGTATTGCGCGTCCAATGGAGTGATTTTCCCGCTCAATCCTTTCACCCCCCTCTACGTTGCTGAAATATTTATTGCGCAGTGCCTTCAGCGCACGGTAGTGCATCATGCGCACGGCTGTTTCCGTCTTTCCCAATACCTGCGCTATTTGGCCAAACTTTAATTCTCCGGCATACCGCAGAGAAACCACATCCCGCTGTTCCGAAGGAAGCCGCCCCAGCATGTCCCGCAGCAGCCTTACTTCTTCGTCCTGCAGCAGTTCATCCTCAGGGCTGGTCTGCGTGGAACCGGAAAACACCATGTCACCCTCCGCGCAAGGCCTTTCCCGGCGCCCCCGCAGGTAATCGACATAAGCGTTATGGGCTATCCGGAAAAGCCATACCGCGAAAGGAGCATCCCCCCGGTACTTATGGAAATTTTCCAACGCCTTTAAAAAAACCGCGGCGGTAAGGTCGTCGGCATCCCAGGAACTGCTGATCCGGTACCGCAAATACCGGTTTACCGCGTCAAAATGCTGGTCGTAGAGTTCCTCAAAGGACCCTCCCGGCACACGCACACGCTCCAGCCCAATTTTTGTTACCATGCAACAACACTCCCCCGCAAACCCTCCGTGCTGCTTAAACTATACTATCTCAGGTCATTTCTCCGACCGGCCTGTCTACCGTATAGACGGGCCGGCATCCAAAATGTAACGTTAAATAGGCAAAATAACTCCCATGCTATTTTCTGGTCCTACTATTTAGACTTAGAAAACTTGCGGATGGTTTCTAAAATTAGCAAAGGCAAGGGGATTTTTTAAGGCAGCAACCGGTAGTTTTGCGTGTAGAAAAGGCTCAACAACCAGGTAACACTTGGTCTCTGAGCCTTAACAACGCCTAGCTTTAAAAGAGACTTGGCTGCTTGCTTGCTGTGCCGGGAGATGTAGACAAAAATGCTGTCGATGTCGTAATAGGCAGCCTCGGATAGTTCGATTCTCTTACGCATTGTCTATACTCTTTTTTATAGCTGCAAACGTTTCCTCGAAATCCCGCATAGGCGTGCCTGCGGCAATTTCGCAGTCAACCTCCGACAACATCCGCCCCAATCGTTGGCGCGCCATCATCTTCTGATAGGCTTCGCAACTCATTACCACCAGATCAGCTTCGCCGTTCTTAATCACAATAACAGGGGACTGTGTCTCATGGCATATTTTAGAAAATGAATTATAGTCGTGCCGGATTGCAATAGAAGGCTTAATATTTGCTGTGATATTATCTTGCCGGCTCACATTTTCCACCTCTTCAGCCACTATTCTGTCATATTATAGCATAATTGTTATGAAAAATACTAAGGTTATCATATTCTAATCATACAGTGAGGTTGCCATTGAGTTAAAGAACTGCCAGTAAAGGAATTTTTATACCTGACAAATATAATCAAATATCCCAAAAGTATTGACTATATCCAACCAATACATTATTATAAATAATATGAGTAATAGTAATACTATTACTACCGGAGGTAAACTTGTGCAAAGAGAGCAAAATTATTTTACAGATAAAGAATATAGCACTGGCAAAAATTTAGCAGCCCGTACTGAAAAAGAACATGAGGCAACTGATTGTAATGAGTATAACACTGCTCTTTTTTCTGTGCGTGAAATAATGGAACTAAAAGAACTGCTTCAGATAAAAGACAAATTAATGACAGTAGTTGAAGAAGAAGGCATTAGTTATAATAGTATCAATAGCATTAATAGTATTAATAACAATGTTTTTGACGATATAAAACCTCAAACGATCCATATAAGCCAAAAGGTTTTCAAAGAGTTTAAAATGTTTACTAAAGAGCATAATACGACTTTAAAGCAGGCAGTATCATCGGCTCTGCTCCATTATATGAACAGCTTTAAAAATAAATAAGGAGCATTCCTGTAATTATTGAAAACGGCCTTTGAAAAAAGAGACGCCCATCAATACAATGGTAATGTGCTGATCCCGACAAGAAAGGCACAAAACCAGATTGAGGAGGCGCCTCTATATGAAGCG